>JAWKIE010000009.1:0-121659 GCA_041394485.1 Microthrixaceae bacterium | reverse complement strand
GAAGAAGGCCGACGACCTGAAGAAGAACGGCTGATCATGACGTTGCAGGTCGAGCTGGTTTCTCCGGAGGCCATCGTGTGGTCGGGCGAGGCCAACATGGTCATCGCCCGCACCCTCGAAGGCGATGCCGCCTTCATGGAGGGTCACATCCCCATGATCGGCGCGCTGGCCATGGGCGTGGTCCGGGTGATCGCCGACGACGAGCCCGAGCGTCAGATCGCCGTGCATTCCGGTTTCGTCGAGGTGACCCCCACCGGCGACGGCAACACCAAGGTGGCGGTCCTCTCCGACATGGCCGAGCTGGCCGAGGACATCGACCTGTCCCGGGCGCAGACCGCCAAGGGCCGCGCCGAGGAGGCCCTCCGGGCCGACGCCGAGGACTCCGAGGCCGCCGCCGCGCTGCGCCGGGCCGAGGTGCGCATCTCGGTCGCCGAGGCCGCCGGCAAGTAGCAGCGCCGGGCCCCACCCGGCGCCGACCCGCACCCCGCACGAGGTTCCCCGCCAACGTGCGTGAGGACGTGCAGAAGCGGGGAATCTCGCAGCCGTCGGCCGGCTACGGTTGGGCCATGACGATCGAACTGGTCACGACCGACGGCATCTTCGCCCTGGACGGCGGCGAGTGGGAGGTCACCAACAACATCTGGCTGGTCGGCGACGACCGCGAGGTGCTGATCTTCGATGCGGCGCACGACCATCAGCGGATCGTCGAGGCGGTCAACGGCCGCAGGGTGACCGGGATCGTGCTCACCCACGGCCACAACGACCACATCAACGCGGCGGTGCCGCTGCGGGATGCCGTCGACGCGCCGATCTGGCTGCACGATGCCGACACGATGTTGTGGGACGTCGTGTGGCCCGACGCCACGCCCGACCGCGAATTGGCGGAGGGTGGCTCGTTTGCGGTGGCCGGACACGACCTCGTCGTCATGCACACCCCGGGGCACTCCCCGGGCTGCTGCTGCTTCCACGATGCCGGATCCGGCGCCGTGTTCACCGGCGACACGCTGTTCTGCGGCGGGCCCGGCGCCACCGGTCGCAGCTACTCCGACGAGCCCACGATCGTGGCCTCGATCCGTGACCGCCTGCTGGCCCTTCCCGACGAGACCATCGTGCACACCGGGCACGGCGAGTCGACCACCATCGGCGCCGAGCGGGCGGGAGTACTGGCCAAGGCGGCCGAGTTGGGCGTCTGAGGTCGCCCCGCCACGACACCTCCATCGATGGGGCCGGCGGCTACACGGCCCGACGGAACGTGTGGGCGAGGTCGCCCGAGACCAGCGGGGTCGTCGACTCGAGCGCGAGGCCCTCCGGCTTGGCGAGCGCCGCAAACTCGTCGGCGCTGCGTTCCTTGCCACCTCCGGTGAGCGCGGCCATCAGCAGGTCGACGCGGGTCTCCATCCCCGGCCCGGGCCGGTCGACCCGCTCGAACTCCACGACGACCAGCCGGGCGTCGGGGCCCATCGCCCGGGCCAGGTTGGCGAACCACCGGCGGCAGTCGTCGTCCCCCCAGTCGTGCAGCACGTTGACCAGCAGGTAGGTGTCGTGCCCGTCGGGAATCGACTCGAACGCGTCGCCCCCGACCGCCCGCAGCCGGGGGTGCTCGACCGCCCGGGCCACCACACCTCGGGGAGGTCGAAGGTGACGGCGCTCCACCCCGGGTGGAGGTCGAGGAGCGTGCGGGCCAGCTCGCCGGTGCCACCGCCGACGTCGCAGACGTCGGCGGAGTCGCCCCAGTCGAGTGCGGCATCGAGCGCCAGGGCGTGCATTCGTGCGCCGGCGGCCATCGCCTCGTCGAAGATCGCCCAGCGGTCGGGATGGTCGGCCATCCAGTCGAAGAAGGGTGACCCGTTGACGGCGGCAAACCCGTCGCCGGGCCGGTCGAGCGCGAGGGCGGCGACCGCCCCGGTCACCTCGTCGCCGGCCACGAAGTCCACCCAGGCCCGCCACCCACCGGGGTGATCGTTCCGAAGGAACGGCGTGAGCCGTGTGGGCCGGACCCGCCCCCGGCGGTCGAGACGAACCCAGCCCTCCGAGGCGGCAAATCGAAGCAGCCGCGTGAGCTCGGGTGCGCCGACGTCCCCGGGAAGCCGTGCGGCGAGGTCCTCGACGGTGGTTGGCCCGGACAAGGCCTCGGGCACTCCGGCCGCACACAGCGCAACCAACGCCCGGTGCTCGATGAGCGACAGCGCTCCCTCCATGATGCGCAACGGCGGTGGAGCCATCGCTCGCTGGATCCGGATGAGGCGTTGCCGAATGGCGGTCCCCCGATGGGAGACGGAAGCCGGCGGAACGATGGGCACGCCGATCACGTTCGCCGCAGTGGACGTTGGACGCGAGGAGGCCATCCACCTCTCTACCACGAGCCGGGGCGGCGCGGCGCCGGGGTCCGGCGACCGGCGTGCCGGCTGGGTGAAGCATTCTCATCCGCGCCGATGGGAAGTCTCAGCAATTGTTGTAATGCCATCAAAAGCCCTATACGCCGTACGGCGTTCTCGGTACACTGGCGACATTCGTCACCGCTAGCGGTCACGTTGTCACGCAGCGGCCCGATCCGGAGGAATGCAATGGCTCCAACGACCCCCCCGACGCAGACGGCCGAAGCCGCCATGGACTTCTCCGAGTTCGGGCACGCGTTCGCCGAGCTGGTGCTGGTGCCCGAGGTGATCGGACCCCGTCTCCAGGCGCTGCTGCCCGGCGAACTGAAGGTGAAGGAGAAGATCGGGCCCATCTCGGCATCGGTCCGTGGCTCGGCCACGGTTGGCGAGATCGAGGCGGTCGACCTTCACGTCGACGAGATGTCGACCCTGCGCCGCCATCGGGCGGACGTCCACCTCGACCTGTCGCTGCGCCTCAACCTGAAGGTGGCCAAGGAGAACTACCGGGTGAAGGGGCACTTTCCCCTGGTGCTGACCAGCAGCGTCGAGCGCCCGCTGAGCCTGGTGGTCAATACGGAGCCGCCCGACCCGGCCGACATCGAGGTGGACATCTCGGGCGGCGGCCGACTGAACCTGGCCGAGCGGGTGGGCAACCTGGACGAGCGCATCCGTGGGCACGTCATCCGCATCGTCGAGGAGATGGTGGCCGAGACCGAGATCCATCGGCGCTTCGACGTGGTGGAGTTGGTGCACCTGGCATTGCAGGCGATGGGGGAACCGGTGCTGGACAACGCCGGCACCTACGACCTGCGCGACGAGGCCGACCTGGATCTGGACGCGGCGTCCGAACCCGAGCTGGAAACCACCTGAGCCGGGCGCCCTCGTTCAGGTGATCACCGTGCCGGACAGGTCGGTGTCCGACTCCGGATAGGCCAGGTCGAGCCCCTCGAGCGTGTCGACCAGGATCGTGCTGATCAGGTGGTCTCGGAACCACTTGTGGTTGGCCGGGATCACGTGCCACGGCACGGGTTCCGACGTGCGGGACAGCATCTCCGAGTAGGCGGCCTGGTAGTCGTCCCAACGTTCGCGCTCGGCCAGGTCGGCCGGGTTGAACTTCCACCACTTGGTGGGGTCGTCCACGCGGTCCTGGAGGCGCTTGCGTTGCTCGTCGGGCGTGATGTGCAGGAAGAACTTGACGATGGTGGTGCCCTCGTCGCTCAGCAGCCGCTCGAACTCGCAGAGGTGTTGATAGCGACGCTGCCATCGGGGCTCCGGAACGAGGTCGTGCACGCGAACGACCAGCACGTCCTCGTAGTGGCTGCGGTTGAACACGGCGATTTGGCCCGCGGCGGGGGTGTGGTGGTGGACCCGCCAGAGGTAGTCGTGGGCCAACTCCTCCTCGGAGGGCTTCTTGAAGCCGGTCACGGTGACGCCCGCGGGATTGAGCGGGCCGAACACCCGACGGATCGTCGAATCCTTGCCCCCGGTGTCCGTCGCTTGAATCACCACCAGCAGACGGTGCCGCCCCTGGGCGAAGAGCATGTGCTGAAGTTCGACGAGACGCTCGGACAGCTCGGCGGTGGCCCGCTTGGTGTCCGATTTGTCCAGGCCCCCGTCGTCGTCCCCGTCCCAGTGCGACGTGAGCACCGGATGATCCGGGTCGACCCGATACTTGCCTACGTCCATTTCGCCCCTCGTCGGCCTACACTGTCCGGCGGAGGTCACCGGATCGATCCCGCTGCGGCACGTCACTGCAGATCGCCACCAGCGCCGATACCGTGACACACCGAGCCGTTCCCGCCAAGATTCGCCCGAGCCGATTCATGAGCACTCCCGTCGATCATCCGCCGCAGTCCCCGAAGCGAGGGGTCCCCTCGCGGGCGGCCCGGCGACTCCGCCCGGTGGGCCTCGCGGCGGTGGCCGTGGTGTTGATGGGCGCCGGCGCGGACACCACCAACGAACAGGGTTCCGTCGGCGGCCAGGTTGCGGCAGCGGGGGCCGACCACGACGGTGACGGCATCGACGACGCAACCGAGTGTCACGGGTCCACCGAGCTGCTCGTCAACGGCTCGTTCGAGCTCCCGCACACCGGCCCCTCGGTCGGCTATTCGCTGGTCGCCTCCTCGGCCGTCGCCGGTTGGACGAACACCGAGCCGACGACCGAGGTGTGGGCCAACGGGCTTCTCGGCGCGCCACCGGTGGACGGCACCCAGATCGTCGAGCTCAATGGATCGGGCCCATCGACCTTGGCCCAGACGGTCGGTGTGACCCCGGGGCAGGTGTTGCAGTGGTCGGTGGCCTACCGCCTGCGCAGCGCCGGCGATCGGGCCATCCTACGGCTGGTGCCTCCAGCGCCTGGGGGCGCCACCGCCGCCCCGATCGTCGAGGTCGCGCTCACCGGATCCACCACGGAGTGGACTACGTTCTCGGGCTCGGTCGAGGTGCCCGCCGGCGTCGCCCAGGTGGGGTTTGCGCTGGCGTCGGATCCGCAGACCAACCCAGGGGGAACCGGCAATCTGGTGGACGCCGCTTCGCTGAGAGCGTGCCCCGACACCGATGACGACGGCGTCCCCGACGTGTCCGACGCCGACTCCGACGGCGACGGCATCCCCGACGAGATCGAGGGAACCGGCGACCCGGACGGCGACGAGACGCCCAACTACCGGGATCTCGACTCCGACGGCGACGGAATCCCGGACTCGGTGGAGGGTTCCACCGACCCCGACGCCGACGGGGTGCCCAACTTCCTCGACCTCGACTCCGACGGCAACGGCATTCCCGATGCCGAGGAGGGCGCCGACTTCACCGCCGACCTCGACGGCGACGGAATCCCCGACTTCCTCGACCAGGACACCGACGGAGACGGTGTTCCCGACTCGGTGGAGGGCTCCGGCGACTTCGACGGCGACGGGATCCCCGACCATCGGGACTCCAACACCGACCACGATCGGGTGCCCGACCTGTACGAGGGCACCGCCGACACCGACGGCGACGGTACGCCCGATCGCCTCGATCCCGATTCCGACGGCGACACCATCCCCGACGGCGTCGAGGGGTTCGAGGATGTCGACGGCGACGGTGTCCCCAACTTTCAGGACCTCGATGCCGACGGCGACGGCACCCCCGACGTCGACGAGGGCCCCAGGTTCCTCACCCCCAACGGCATCAAGGACCGGTTGGCGGCCGGCGAGTTCAGCTCCTAAGCCGGCACACGGTCGGTCGGTCGCCGGAGCGGGCGCTGATCAGACGTGCATCCGGTCGGCCCGATGGTGCGTCTGCACCAGCCGAACCGTGCCCGACGTGGAGCGCATCACCAGCGACTGCGACTGGGCGCCGGCCGAGGAGAACTTCACGCCGTCGAGCAGCTCGCCGTCGCTGATGCCGGTGGCGGCGAAGAAGCAGTTGTCGCCACGAACCATGTCGTCCTGGGTGAGCACCTTGGCGAGGTCGTAACCCGCCGCCTCCGCAGCAGCCCGTTCCTCGTCGTTGCGGGGCCAGAGCCGACCCTGCTGTTCACCTCGGAGGCACTTCATCGCCGCGGCCGAGATGACACCCTCCGGGGTGCCGCCGATGCCGAAGAGGATGTCGACCGAGGACGTGGGCCAGGCCGTGGCGATTGCGCCGGCGACGTCGCCGTCCGAGATCGAGTGGATGCGGGCGTCGGTACTGCGGATCTCGGCGACCAGGTCGTCGTGCCGGGGGCGGTCGAGGACGACCACCGTGAGGTCCCGGGGCTTGAGGCCCTTCGCCTCGGCCACCCGGTGGATGTTCTCGGTGGGGGTCTGGGTGATGTCGATCACGCCGGCGGCCTCCGGCCCGACGGCGATCTTCTCCATGTAGACGCAGGGCCCGGGGTCGAACATGGTGCCTCGGTCGGACACCGCGATGACCGACAGGGCATTGGGCCGCCCAAGCGCCGTCAGCGTGGTGCCGTCGATCGGGTCGACGGCGATGTCGGCGCCGGCGCCGTCGCCAGATCCAACCTCCTCGCCGTTGTACAGCATGGGCGCCTCGTCCTTCTCGCCCTCGCCGATGACCACGACGCCCTGCATGTGGACGGTGGACAACAGCAACCGCATGGCGTCGACCGCAGCGCCGTCGGCGGCGTTCTTGTCGCCCCGGCCCAACCACCTGGCCCCGGCGAGTGTCGCAGCCTCGGTGACGCGCACCAGTTCCATTGCAAGGTTTCGATCGGGGGCTTGGGGGTCGCTCATGGCGGGCCAACTTAGTCGGGACGGCCCCGCCGGAATCGAGGCTGAACCTTGCGCGGGTTCGGCGACGGTCCCGATATGCTCGGTCGTCCACCCGTACCAACGCTTGGATGAACCGATGCCAGACAGCCCACCGCCACCCTCCGCCCCGCCTCCCCCGGAGCCCGGTCCACCGACGGGTTCCGGCTTCGGAGGGACACCCCCGGGCTCGGCTCCGCCCCCACCCGACTCCCCGCAGGGGCCGCCGCCGGGCTCCGGCCCGCCGCCCCCCGGACCCGGTCAGGCACCGCCACCGAACCCGGCCGGGCCGCCTCCGGGCGGAGCACCCGGGGGCTACCCCGGCGCCGGCGGCTACACCCCGCCGCCTCCCGGCGGCCCCGTCGCCGGAATGGGCGGCCCGCCCGCCGGAGGGTTCGGCGGTGCGTCCTCGACGGGCACCAACGGTCTGGCCGTCGGTGCGCTGGTCGTCGGCATCGGAAGCCTCCTGCTGTCGTGGGCGTGTTTCCTCGGCATCCTCGGCGGCATCATCGCCATCGTGCTGGGGGTCATGGGACGGAGCAAGGCCCAGCGGGAGAACGGCAACGGCTCCGGCATGGCGACCGCCGGCATCGTCACCGGCGCGGTGGCCATACTGGCCAACATCGCGTTGTTGGTGGCGTTGACCGTCTTCGGCAACTCGGTCGACGACAGCGACTTCGGGATCAACACCGACACGCCCGACGGCGTGTGTGACGAGGACCGCTTCCTTCAGGACCCCGACTGCTGATTCCGTGGTGACCGGCCCGGCATGATGCCGGGATCCTCCGGTGAGGCACTTCGGGGCCCGGGCTGGAAGACTTGGCCCGTGCTCCGCCGAACCAAGCGCTCCAAGAACCTGCCCGACGCCCCGGCCGTCCCCGAGGACACCGCCGGGGTCGAGGGCGACGACGAGGCGGCACCCGACGTGCCGGACGGGGACGAGGCCGACGCCGTCGAGGTGGACCCGACCGGCGACGAGGCGGAGGGCGGCGCGCCCTCCGCCTCGGACCCCGACGACGACCTCGACCGCGACCACGACCGCGACCACGACCACGACAGCGACGATGCCGACGACGAAGCGGCCTTGCCCCGCCCGCGTGTGGAGCAGCTGTCCGACGCGCGCCTGCTCTTCGACTGCATCGAGTGGAGCCGGGACGATCGGGCGGCGCTGGACGCCGCGCTGGGCGAGCACTCGATCGACCGGGTGTGGCAGGGCCCCGAGCTGGTCGTGGGCATGTTGGACGAGCACCTGGTCGAGGAGGCCTTCGACGACCTGGGGGTGGGCCAGGCCCACCTGAGCGACGGGGCCGACCAGGTGGTGTACGAGGTGGGGGAGTGGCCGCGGGTGCTGCGGGACTCCCTGGCCGAGTCGTTGCTGGTCGCCGGGATCGCCTGCGCATGGGACGAGGCGGCCGACCTTCATGTGTCGGCGTCCGACGAGGATGCCGTCGACGCCATCGTTGAGGCCATGCCCGACCCGGACGAGGTGTTTGAGGAGGCCGAGGGGACCGAGGTGCAGGACCTGCTCACCCAGCTGTACGCCGCGGTCGATCGCCTGAAGGACAACCCGAAGATCCCGGGCGCCCGGCTGGACGTCGTCGAGGCGGCCGACCGCATGGACCGCCTGGCCGTGCCGTTCGGCTTCGATGCCCACCAGTGGCGGGATCTGGTGGAGCGGGCCGTCGATCTGCGCGACGAGATCGACGCCGACGTCGCCGCCGCCGCCGCCCGGAAGGAGGCCGAGGCCGACGAGGACGACCCCGCCGGTGACGACCCGGCCGGTGACGACCCGGCCGGTGCCGCAACCGGGTCGGATGACGACCCGCCCGGAGGCGAACCGGACGACGATGGCTCCGACGGTGAGGTCGGGTCGGAGGACGACGCCACCGGCACCACGACCGGCTCCGGCGATGGGGAGGAACCCGCCGTCGACGATGACGACGACGAACCCTCCGCCGTGTCGGCCGCTCCGGCCAAGCTGCCCTTTGCGGCACGGGCCGGGCAGCTGCGCGACCGCCTCGTTCGGCTGGTGTGAACCCGGTCACCGGCGGCGGGCGAGGCCGGGCGAGCGGCCCGCGTTAGGTTGCAGGGGTGCGCGTAGCCGAGCAGGAGATCTTCATCTCCCGCCCCTATGCCCCAACCCGCCGGGTGGCCTGGGCGAGAGCAACCTGCCCTCCCCACCCGTCCCCGGCGCGCCGGCGGGCTGTTGTTGGCGGGCGTGGTCGCCCACTTTTCCGATCGCATCCACCCCGACCTGCTCGACGAGCAGCTGCACCTGATCACCCAGCTCGAGGAGGGTCGGCGAATCACCCAGCCCCGGCTGCGGCACCGCTTTCAGACCGACACGGTCGGGCTGCAGCGCTGCCACCATCAGCTGCTGGTCGTGGAGGACCGGCTGCAGTTTGAGATCGACGATCACACCGGCACCGCCGAGCAACACGTGCTGTGCGCTGTATGCGGCGGCGCAGCTGCCGATGGCCGATCGGCGGGGCGTCTTTGGTGCCATCCGGGTGGGCCTGCGCTGGCCGGGCGACGTCGATGCCGGGTTTGCGGCTCTGGTCACCGGGCGCCGCAACGGTTCGCAGCTCTCCGCGCTGGCCGACCCGATGAGCTGGGCCCGGGACCTGCTCGGCTTCGAGGACGGCGACGAGCTGACCCGCCGAGCCGTGCAGGTGTCGTTCCGACGCCTCGTCTCCGAGGCCCATCCCGACCACGGCGCCGCCACCGTCGGCGCCGCAGGTCGCATCAGCGACCTCTCCGAGGCCCGCAGGGTGTTGCTGGCCACCACCGGGTGATGGCGCCCGGCGGCTTGGTGCTGTTTCCCGGCGCCGGTTCGGGCGCCGACCATCCGAGCCTGCTGGCGATCGAGTCGGCGGTGTCGCCGTTGCCGGTCCGGCGGGTGGATTTTGCCTACCGCCGAGCCGGCAGACGGTTCCCCGACCGGGCCCCCAAGCTGATCGTCGAGGTGGCCGCTGCGGTCGAGGCCGCCGCCGAACGCTGGAACACCGAACCGTCGTCGCTGGTGATCGGCGGGCGGTCGATGGGCGGTCGGATGGCCTCGATGGCGATCGCCGAGGGGGCCGTCGAGGTCGCCGGGCTGGTGCTGGTGTCCTATCCGCTGCATCCACCCGGGAAACCCGACAGGCTCCGGGTGGAGCACCTGGGCGACGTCGGGGTGCCCACGTTGTTCGTCTCCGGCAACCGTGACACCTTCGGGACCCCCGACGAGCTGGCCGCCGCCCACGAGCTGGTGGGCGGCACGGTCACCGTCGAGTGGATCGAGGGCGGCCGTCACGAGCTGAAGCGCAAGGCCGACAATGCGGACGTGGCCGGCCGCATCGCCGGCTGGCTCGATCGCCTCAGGCGATGATGTCCACCGGCACGCCGACCGGGAGCCGCCGCACCAGGTCCTCGATGTCGTCGTTGCGCATGCGGATGCACCCGGCCGACACGTCCTGGCCCACGGTGGCCGGCTCGTCGGTGCCGTGGATGCCGACCACCCCGTCGCTGCCGGCGAACTCGGTCAGCGTGTTGGAAAACCCGGAGAGACCGTAGGCGTAGCTGCCGTAGGGCCCGCCCCGGTTGGTGGGCTCGAGCAGTTCCTTGGTGTAGAAGGTTCCGCCCGGCGTGGGCGTGCGATCGTCGCCGACGCCCACCGGATAGGTCTCGGTGAGCACCCCGGCGGTGTAGAGCCGGAGGCGGTGCTCCGACAGGCTCACCCGAAGGCGATAGTCGTGGTAGCTGAGGTTCACGTCCTCGCCCCGCACGTAGCCGTGGCTGCCGTTGGGCCGGATCGGCAACCAGACCTCGTGCCAGGTGGCGTCGTCGGGCCCCGACACGTCGAGCTTTCGGACCAGAAACACCGACGGCACCCCGAGCTCGCCCGGGTTGGGCACGGTGGCCTGCACCTCGCCCCCGGGGGAGTCGAACACCTCGATCCCGCCGACCTCCTCCCTGCCGGTCGCCACGTAGCTGCGCCAGGTGGGCACCCCCGCTGCGACGGCTCCGGCCGAGATCCCGTCGACCGAGTCGGCGGGGGGCGCCACCAGCGGGGCCCGGGGCTCGGCGTCGTCCTCCTCGGCGTCGCCGCCGCCACCACAGGCCACGCCGGCAAGCAGCAGCGCGGCCACACCGATCACCGAGGGGATTCGTCCGCGCCGACGCCGTCGTGGCATCGCCTCAGCGTAGGCGGCCCGACGAGCGCACGGGCTCACCGGCAGGTTCGGTGCCGGGGCCTCGACGTCGACACGCAAACGACCGGCTCGGGCGGCCTGCGTGCCGGCCACGGGGATGGGTCAGTCGGTGCGGCGGCTGCCCCCGTGCCAGTCCTCGGCGTCGGGCGCCGGCGCAAACACGGGCAGCTGCGGCCGCTCCCGCAGGCTGCGCTTCAGCTCGGCGAACCCCGGAAAGCCCGCCAGGTACAGCACGGAGTCCCAGAGCGGTCCGGCCTCGTCGGGTTCGGGCACCCGGCTGATCACCGGACCGAAGAACGCCGGGCCGTCCGGTGGTTGGTGGCGGATGATCGGCGTGCCCACGTCACGGCCGGTGGACGCCAGCGCCTCCTCGGTGTCCGCCGAGACGACGTCGTCCCAGCGCTCGTCGGTAAGGGCGTCGGCGAAGTCGGGTGACAGCCCGCAGGCGCCCAGCAGCTCCCGCACGCGGTGCGGGTCGGCGGGTGCGGGGATCATCGCCCCGTCCTCCGGCGGGGGACACTCGAAGAGGGGCTCGGACATGGCGACGTACAGCTCTCGCATCGGCGCGGACCCCTCGGCCTCGCGGACCGCAGCGGCCACGCGAAGGAGCCGAAGCCCCGCCGAATGGCCCTCCTCGTACTCGGCCGGGAAGTCGGCGGCGTAGTCGACGTCGGCGTTCAGCAGGCGAAGCGAGATGAAACGCCAGTCGACGGTGAAGCCCCGCTGGCGCACCAGCTCGTCGACCCACTTGGAGGTCAGCCAGGCGAAGGGGCACACCGGGTCCCAGTGGAAGGCCAGGTCGAACGCGGGCGGGTCGGAAGGGTGCGTCATCGCGTCAACCTACACAGGGGGCGTCGGGCTCCCGGGCTGGGCGGCTCGCGGGTCCCGGTTCAGTTCCTCGAGGGTCACCCCGGCGGTCTCGGGTAACAGCGTGACCACGATGACCGCGGCGAGCAGCGGTCCGATCGACAGCAGCGCAAACGCCGGCCCGTAGCCCCACGTGTCGGCCAGATACCCGGCCAGCAACAACCCGACCAGCCCGCCGGCCAGGGCGGAGGCCGACAGCAGGCCGTTGGCCAGGCCCCGCCTCGCCGTGGGGAACATCTCCGGGCCGTAGACGCCGATGGTGGCCACCGACAGGCCGCCGATCACCGCCGACAGCAACGACGCCACCCACATCGAGGCCCCCGAGAACATGAACATCGTGGCGGTGCCCGCGTACCCGACCATGCCGATCGCCGCCACCGGCTTGCGGCCCCACGAGTCGCCCCACCGGCCGCCGAGCACCACCCCCAGCCCGGCCGGGGTGTTGGTGATGATGATGAACAGGGTCACCCACAGCGCCGAGTAGCCGCGATCCGCCTTGAGGTAGTCGGCCTGGAGCTGCGTCGCGGGTGCCGCAAACACGTTGATCGCCAGGCCGAGCGCCACCAGCACCCACAGCCGGCGCATCGAGAACCGCTCCCGGGGGGCCTCGTCGGGATGGTCGTGGGTGGTCTCGAACCGCTTGGACTCGGGCAGGTGGCGGGCCACCGCCATCACGAACGGCACCAGCAACACGGCGCCGCCGCACACGAGGCGCCAGCCCCACAGGCCCAGGTCGGCCAACGGCAACAGCATCAACACGATGCCGGCGCCCAGTGCATACGACATCGACTGGAGGCCCACCGAGTAGGCCCGAACCCGGCTGGGCACCTCCTCGGCGACCAGCACGTTGGCCAGCAGCACCGCGGCGCCCGACAGGTTGCGGGTGAGCACCTGCGCGCCGGTGAACGCGGCCAGGCCGGGGCTGAGGGCGCACAGCGCGCAGGAGGCCGCCGCCAGCCACAACGAGCCCAGCGCCAGGCGCCGCCGTCCCTGCCGGTCGGCCAGGGCCATGACGACCAGGGTGATCACCACGCCGGCGCGGATCACCGCCAGGGCGGTCGACTGCGGACCGGTGGCGGAGATGCCGAAGTCGTCGGCGGCGAAGGTGAGCACTCGGGTGACGACCGTGGAGAGGAACCCGGCGCAGATGCCGATGAGGCAGGCAGCGGTGAGCGCGGCCACCGATTCGGGGTCCATGCGGGCCGGAGGGCTCCACCAGGGAACCCGGCCGGAGCGCATGGGACCCTTCCTCAGCGAGGAGACGATCAGCGGGACGAACGCCGGGCCGAACACCGGGATCGACGGCGTGAAACTGACCTGCTCGGTCAGCAGCACCGGCCGGTCGGACGGCACGGGTGCGCCCGGCGCGGCCTCGCCGGACTCCGGGGCCGTCTCGATCGTGACCCGCCGTTCCCAGTGGGACCACGGGCCGTCGACGGCCCGCAGCGTGCCGTCGTCGGCGGCCTCCTCCAGCACGAGCAGGTCGTCCCGGGGCGCGGCCCAGGCCTCGGCGGCCTCTCGGGTGAGGGTGCGGGTGATCGTGAGGTGTTTCACATGGGATGATGGGGCCGAGCCACCCGGCTAGATGAATGGTGGCCACCCGAGAACCGGAGCGAGCGACGTGAGAGAAGCGGTCGACACGATACTGGCGGAACTCCAGCCGCTCCTTCGCCTCGATGGTGTGCAGGTCGCGATCGAGCAGCTCGGCGAGGCCGGCGGCGTCCTCGGTTGAGCCTGTCGGGATCCTGCGGGCTGCTCGGGGCGTCGGGTCGCCCGTCGGCGGGCCTGGAACGGATCCTGACCGACCGCCTGCCGGAGGTGCGCTCGATCGAGTGGGTGGCCAACTGCACGGACACCTCGCCCGAATTGTGCGAGACCGCCGTCACCCTGTGAGCTGTGTTCGGACCGGCGAGCCGGTCGTCTCCTGCCGCCGCACCCCAACCCGAGCCCCCGACCCGACGGATGCGAGCTGATGGCCCCGCTGCCCACCGACGAAGCGACGCTGCTGGACCTGGCCCGCGCCGGCGACCGTCGCGCCCTCGCCCGCGTTGTCGGTGGTCGAACGTGGTGGGGCGAGCGGGTCGTCACTGGTGCGGGCCACCTGGGCCCGTGCCCTGGACGACCGATCGTCGGTCGACGCGCCCGACCAGGCGGTCACCGTCGGCATCACCGGCGCACCCGGCGCCGGGAAGTCCACGCTGAACGCGGCCCTCTGCGCCGAACTGCTGCGCCGCGGCAGGTCGATCGCGGTGCTCGCCATCGATCCCTCCAGTCCGTTCTCCGGAGGAGCGATCCTCGGCGATCGGGTGCGCATGGGCGACGTCGCAGGCGACGAGCATCTCTACATCCGCTCGATGGCCACGCGAGGTCACCTGGGCGGGCTGGCCGGGGCGACCAACGATGCGATCGCCGTCCTCGGGGCCACCGGGCGCGATCTGGTGATCGTCGAGACGGTCGGCGTGGGCCAGGTGGAGACCGATATCGTCGACTCGGCCGACACCACCGTGGTGGTGGTCAACCCCGGTTGGGGCGATGCGATCCAGGCCAACAAGGCGGGGCTGATGGAGATCGCCGACGTGTTCGTGGTCAACAAGGCCGACCGCGAGGGTGCCCGCGACACGATCGCCGACCTGGAGGGCATGCTCAACCTGGCGGGCGCTCGAGCCGCGCACACGGCCCGCCCCGCCGACGGGGCAGGGGACGAGCCGGTGTGGCGGCCGCCGGTGGTGGCAACCGTCGGCACCACCGGCGAGGGCGTCGGCGAGCTGGCCGATGCACTCGAGGCGCACGCCGCCCATCAACGCCGCACCGGCGAGCTCGACCGCCGACGGGCCCAGCACCGGTCGCAACGCCTGCGCGAGGTGGCGCTCGGCCGGGTCGGCCGCGAGCTGGACGACCTGCTGGCCACCGACTGGGGCGCCGCGTTGCGGGCCGAGGCGGAGGGCGCCCGAATCGACCCCTGGTCGGCGGCCGACCGCCTGCTGCAACGCCTGGCCTCGCGGCTTTCGGACGACTGAGGAGCGCGGTCGCCCGCGGGCCGCGGGAGGCGGGCGGCGGATGGGATTTCGCACCGATTCGGCGGCTCAGGTGACCGCGGAGTGTGTTGGGTGACACACTCTGCGATGTGCCGGGGCCGAGGGGGAACGAATCGATGCGACGTGATCGGGCGAGTTCGGGCCACAGCGTGGCGCGGCGGATGGCGGGCGGGCTCGCCTCGACCGGTCTCGGCGTCATCGTCGTCGCCTTCGGGCTGATCGGCGCCGCGGCGGCCGAGCCCTGCGACACCTCGGCCGACCTGGAGTACGTGGCCTTGGGCGATTCCTACAGCAGCGGATTCGGCCTGCCGGATGCGTCCGGAGCGTGCAATCGATCCGAGGAGTACAGCTACCCCAAGCGGATTCAACAGAACCGGCAGTTCGGCACCTTCGTCGACGTCAGCTGCTCGGGCGCCACCACGGAGGACTTCTACACCGCCCAGAACAGCTCCAACCCCCGTCAGCTCGACGCGCTGTCGGACAGCACCGACGTGGTCACCTACACGATCGGTGGCAACGACCTGGGGTTCACCGACATCCTGACCGAATGCGCCGCCAACGGCGACTGTCGTGACTCCTACGGCGGCCCGGGCATGCCGGACCTGATGGCCGAGATCTCCGGGCCCGTCGGCGACGACATCGAGACCGCGATGGTCGACTCGGCCGCAGCCGCCCCCAACGCCGAGATCTTCGTTCTCGGCTATCCCGACCTGCTGCCCGCCGGTCCCACCGGAACCAGCTGGACACTGAGCTGCCTGCCGACGTCGCTGCTCGTGTCCAGCGCCGAGCGCACCGACCTCCGGGCGGTGCAGCTGGCGCTGAACGCCGAGATCGCCCTGCGTGCGTCGGCGGCGGGCGCCACCGTGCACTACGTCGACAGCTACACACCCAGCGTCGGTCACGACCTGTGCTCCAGCGACCCGTGGGTGTCGGTGCTCCACCTGTACCACCCGACGGTCGAAGGCATGCTGCAGCTGGGCGCCCTGGGCCTCGAGGCGATCGACGCCCGGCTGACGGCGCAGTGCGATCTGGTGACGACCACCTCGACGTCGTCGACGACCTCATCGTCGACCTCCTCAACGGCGTCGACCTCGTCGACCGCCCCTCCGTCGACGACCGCTCCACCGGGCACCACGGCGCAATCGGGTGTGCCCTCCACCACGCTGTTCGATCCGTCGGTTGCCGGCATTACGGTCGCCTCCCCGCCCACGACACCGACGCCCACCACGCCCCCGACCGCGGCCCCGACGGTGGTCCAGCCCGTCGTGACGGTGGCGGTCACGGTGCAGCCGGTGGTGACCGTTCAACCGACGGTGGTCGTGACGGCCGCTCCGGCGGCGGCCCAGCAGGTGGCCGTGGCGGGAGCGACGCAGGCGTCGTCAGGCCAGACCGGCTCGACGACGAGCGGTTTGGCCGCAACCGGCACTGGTCCGCACCTGCCGTTGGCGGCCGGTGCGGGGTTGTTGGGTGGCGGAGCCGCGCTGTTGGCCCTCAGGCGTCGGCGGTAGGCCCGGCCGGTCCGCGCCTCCTCGATCGGAGGGCCCCGGGCACCGCCGAGTGACCCCGTGGGGTCGGCCAACGGGTAGCGTTCTGCGGTCCCCGAGGTCGAGGAGTGAATGTCATGTCCGACGCGGACGCCCCACTGGACGTGGAACGAACCGACGACGACGTGGTCATCGCCACGCTGCGCAACGGCAAGGTCAACGCCCTCTCCAACCGGGTGTTGGACGCGGTCGCCGAGGCGGCCGAGGGGTGGGCCGACGACCCGCCGGGCGCCGTCGTGCTCACCGGCGGGGCAAAGTTGTTCGCCGCCGGAGCCGACATCGAGCAGTTCGTTGCGGCCGACGACACCGACGGGGCCGCCGAGGGCGCCGTGACCCTCGTCGACGGCGACGCGGTTCGGGGCATCGCTGGGGCGTTCCGTCGGGCGACCGTCGCATTGGAGGCCTTGACGTGCCCGGTGATCGCCGAGATCTCCGGCTACGCCCTCGGCGGCGGTTGCGAGCTGGCGCTGGCCGCCGACCTGCGTATCGCCTCCGACCGCGCCCGGTTCGGGCAACCGGAGATCCTGCTGGGCATCATTCCCGGGGGCGGCGGCACGCAACGGCTGGCCCGCCTGGTGGGGCCCTCACGGGCGAAGGACCTGGTGTTCACCGGGCGTCAGGTGGACGCCGACGAGGCGCTCGCCATCGGGCTGGTCAACGAGGTGGTGCCCCACGACGAGCTGCGGACCCGCACCCTGGCCCTGGCCACGTCACTGGCGGTGGGGCCCCGTCGGGCGATCGCCCTGGCGAAGGCGGCGATCTCCGACGGCATCGAGGGTGGCCTGGATGCGGGCCTCGACCTCGAGGAGCAGGCGTTCGTCGCGGCGTTCGCCACCTCGGACGCCGCCGTCGGTGTCGGATCGTTTCGGCGACACGGACCGGGCAAGGCCGGCTTCAGCGGTCGCTGATGCAGGTTGTCGACAGCGGGTTCGCCGCTTCGCTGGCCTGGGAGCTGCCCGGGTGGCTTCGGCGTCAGGCCGGCTGCCCCGTTCGGCGGCCACCCTGCTCGGTGTGGAGGTGCTCGACACCGAGACGATCGTTCGCGACCCGGCCATCGGCTGGGTCGAGGTTCGGGCGATGTTCGGCGGCGATCAGGCCGACCGATACCGGCTGATGGTGGCGGTGCGAACCGAGCTGCCGCCCGACATCGACCCGGATGCGGTGATCGGCGAGGTCGAGGTGGACGGCCGCCCACTGGCTCGTGTTCGAGGCGATGGCCTGGCGAGCGGGGGCGCTCAGCGCGGTTCGGTCGCTGATGCCCAACGTGATCGACACCTCGGTGGCGCCCGACGCGCTGACCGTATTGCCCTGGGGGCGATCTCGCCCACCGTGCTCATCGACGACCGATGGGAGCTGAAGGCACATCGCCAGGTCAGCGACCTCCAACCCCGACGTGGAGCTGCCCGCCGCCATGGCCAGGTCGGCGTGGGGCGTGGCCCCGGTCGCCGAGCAGTTCACCCGCAACGGCGAGGTGGCCGTCACGCTCCGGCCGTGCCTGGAGAAGCCGGCTCGACGGTCTCGACCTGGTCACCAACGGCCTCCGGGAGCTCTTCGAGGTTCGGGTACCGCCCCGCATGGCCCGAAACGACGTGGTCTGGCGAGGTGGAGAACATCGGTCGGGGGGCCGCCGAGATGCACGTCGCATTGGGCGAGAGCCTGGACAGCGAGCCGGCCGACGGCGGCGCCTGGGCGGAGCCGCTGCTGGCGCCGCTGCATCGGTTGGGGTCGGGGCGCATCCGCTTCGATCGCCTGGAGGGTGTGCTCGATCGACTGCGCGGCGCCGAGGACCTGGGACGATCGATTCGAACCCACGGCAACCTGCACCTGGGCAACATCAGCCAGACCGACACGGCTGGATCCCCCACAACTTCGAGGGCGACGGTCGTCCCTATGCCGAACTGCGTCAACCGGTGTCGTTGCCGCTGCGACCTGGCCCGACTGGTGGTGTCCCTGGCCGGGCGGCCCGCACGATGACCGAGCGGTTCCTCGAGGACGACCTGGAACGTGACCGCGAACTCGAGGTGCTCGCCGAGGCGTGGGAGGAGCGGGCGGTGACCCACCTGGTGCGGGGCTACACGTCGGTGGACGAGGTGCACAGATTCCTGCCCGCCAGCCGCGAGGACGACGCCCTGCTGCGGGTCTTCGAGCTGGAGCATCAGCTGACCCGGGTGATGCCCCAGACCCACGAGGCGCCCTGGGGCGGTTGACCGAGGCACCACGAGGACACCTCCGGTCGGCGTTGCCAACCCGGTCGCCGGCAGCGTTCTCAGGGGTGTCGTCGCCGATGGGCGCCGCCGACGTCGGTGGGCCAAGCTGGAACCACCCATGGACCCCTCCGCCACCTGCTACCGCCATCCCAACAACGCCGCCGCCGTCGGCTGTCAGCGCTGCGACCGGCCGGTCTGCCCGACCTGCATGACGTCGGCCTCGGTCGGGTTCCATTGTCCCGAGTGCCTCAAGAGCGGCGCCCAGCGCACCGTGCCGATTCGGCGGGCCGACGATCCGATCGCCACCAAGGTGATCATTGGGTTGAACGTGGCCGCCTTTGTGGCGTCGGTGATCGCGTCGGGCAACCTCCGGGGCACCAGGGCCTGGCTGACCTTCGCCGACAACACGGCCTCGGTGGCGGCGGGCGAGTGGTGGCGGGTGATCACCGGCGCCTTCCTGCACGACGGGGTGTTTCACCTGGGCATGAACATGCTGTTCATCTGGGTCTTCGGCTCGGCGCTCGAAGCCCGTTTGGGCAAGGGCGGTTTAATCGCGCTGTATTCGGCCGGGGTGTTGGGCGGCGCGCTCGGCGTGGTGTGGTTGTCCGACCCGTACGGCATCACGGTGGGCGCGTCCGGCGCCGGGTTTGCCCTGATGGGCGCACTGGTCGTGCTGCAGATGACCCAGGGCGTCAATCTGTGGAGCTCCGGGCTGGGAGGGTTGGTGCTCCTCAACGTGATCATCACGTTCGCCTTCCGCGGCTCGATCTCGGTGGGGGGCCACCTCGGAGGGTTCGCCGCCGGGTTGCTGGCCGGTGCGGTGCTGTTCGCCGCTCCCAGGTCGCAGCTCCCGCGAACCGCCCGAGTGGCGCTGGTGGGCGCCGGTGCGGTGTTCCTCTTCGGCCTCACCATCGCCTCCGCCTCGGCCAAAGTTGGCGCGATCTAGCCGAGTCTCGGGTCCGCCGCGTGGTGGCGGGAGTGTGTCAGTGGGGGCGATTTAGCCGAGTCTCGGGGTCAGACGGCCGGGCCGCCGTCGATGAGGCGGGCGAGGTTGGCCAGGTTGCGTCGCCAGATCCGGGCGAGGATCGGCCGAGCCAGCAACGCTCCGATCCGGCCCCCGAACCACCAGGGGAACTCGAGCTGCTCGCTCCAGCGCACGGTGGTGCCCCCGCCGGCCCGTGGCTCCAGGGCGAACACCCCGGTTCCGGTGACGGCGCCCTCGTGGCGCACGGCCATGCGCCGCTCCTCCACCCAGTCGGTGACCACCATGCGGTCGGTGGTGCGCAGCGGTCCGACCCGGGTGTCGGCCAGGAAGGCGGTTCCCGCTCCGGAGCGCCGGTCGCCCTCGAAGCGGATCGCCACGGCGTCGGCCATCCACCGGTGATGGTTGCCCAGGTCGGCCAGCACCTCCCAGGTGGTGGCAACGTCGGCATCGACCTCGACGGTCAGTTCGATCTCGCTCATCGAGGGCAACGTAACGCCGGGGGACCTTCGGGCGGGAAACGGACGGCGGGCGGCCATACTTGAGCGACGTGAGCACGACCGTCCCCACCTCCACCTCCGTGGCCACCGACGGTTCGAACGCGCCCGGGGAGCCGACGACGGTCGGCTTTGTCGTCGGCCCGATGAGCTTCGTACAGAAGCTGGACGGCGCCTTCGGGTTTCTGCGCATCGAGCTGGGGACGATGCTGGCCGGGGCGGCGGCGCTGGTGCTGCCGCCGGCGCTGATCGCTCAGCTGGCCGCCGGTCGCACCACCGCGTTCACCGTGCTGGGTGCCGATCTCAACAACGATCCCACCGGCACGGGGGCCGGCTCGGGTTGGTCGGCCCTGGCGTCGTTCGCCTCCAGCCTGTGGTTGTCGTGGGGCACCCTGGCGCTGGGCGTCTACGCCGCGCTGCTGCTGCGGCGCCGGTTGGCGGGCGAGGACGTGTCGGCCCGGTCGCTGCTCGGCGGCACACTGCGCCGGATGGGCGGCGGCACCGGTGCCTGGGCGCTGCACCTGGTGGCTCTCGGCATCGGATTCATGGTGTGTGGCATCGGGGTGTTGGTGCCGATGACCTGGTTTCTGGTGATCGGCCCGGTGATCGGCCTGGAGGACGCCGGATTCCGGGGCCTGGGTCGGTCGATGAAGCTCACCCAAAGCCGCTTCGGTGCCACGTTGCTGGTGGTGGGTGCCTCCTCGTTCCTCACCCTGCTGTTGGCGGTGGTCCCCACCGGGGTGGTCGATCTGGTCGTCGCGTTGCTCGATGGCACGACCCTGCCCACGTCGTGGGAATGGGCGCCCAGGGCCGCCGCCGGACTCTTGGCGACGGCTGCGGCCGGCACCGTCGCCGTGTCGGTGGCGCTGACCACCTACGTCGACCTCCGTTGTCGTCGCGAGGGGTGGGACCTGCTGTCGAGGATGACCGAGGAGTTTCCACCCCCGCGACGCGGTGACCGATGACGCTGCTTGGCCCGCGTGGCGACGGTCCTCCTCCGCCGACCCCCGACGAGGTGCGCGAGGCGCTGGCGGGCGTGTTGCCCGGTCGGTCGCTGTGGGATCGCCTCCTCGATCCCGCCCGGGAGCTGATCGAGTGGTTGTTGGACCGGCTGCCCTCCCCCCAGGTGAACAACCCCAACGTGTCGGCCGGAGGCGTCAGCGCCGTCGGCTATCTCATCATCGGGGTGCTCGTGGTGGCGCTGCTCGTGGGGGTTGCGCTGGTGATCATGCGTTGGGTGCGGCTGCCGTCGGCGGGGGACGAGGACGACGACGGGGGGCCGACCGTCGTCACCGAGGAGCTGGACGACCCCGAGGCGTTGGCCTCGGAGACCGACGCGCTGCTCGGGGCCGGCCGGTACCGGGAGGCGTTGCTCGCGACCTACCGCCGGTGCGTCGCGGAGCTGGTGGTCCGCAATTGGGTGCCCCGCACCCGCTCGAGGACCACGGGCGAACTCCGAGCGGACGTGGCCGAGGGGCTCAACGAGGTGTCCGACACCTTCGCCATGCTGACCGCGTCGTTCGAGGACGCCTGGTTCGGCGCCTACGAGGTGGATCGGTCGGCGGTCGAGGCCGCCCGGAGCCGCGGTGACGAGGTGACGGCGGCCGCCGAGGCGGCGGGCCGGGCGCCGGCGCGGGCGGACGACGCCACCGCGGTGGAGGTGGTGCAGCTGTGAACGGACGAGCAGGGATGGTGGTCGCCGGGGTGGTGGTCGTCGTGCTGGCCGTCGTCGTGTTGGCCGGGCAGGGCGGGGACGGCGGGGCCCTCGACCCGGATGACGCCGGACCCAGGGGGTTGGCCACCACGGTGAAGCTGGCCGAGGCGTTGGGAACGGACGTGACCGTGATCGAGGCCGACGACCCGGTGACCGGCTACGACGCGGTGCTGGTCCCCTCCGCCGGGTCGACCCAGCCCGATCAGGCCCGGCGTTGGACGCTCGCCGCCGAGGGCGGCGCAACGATCGTGTTGGGGGAGCCGTCCGGGCGCATCGGCGCCGACACCGGCGACTACGAGCCGGTGGACCCCCTCAGCGAACCCGGCTGCACGATCGACCCGCTGCGGGCGCTGGATCAGCCCCGCAACCCGGGCGAACCGGTCGTTCCCGGCCCCAACGATCAGTTCTGTTTCGGCTATCCGACCGGGGCACAGGTCGTCCTCAGCCCGACCGGCGCGGGACGCATCGTCACCCTGGGCGGCACCAGCCTGTTTGAGAACGCCACCCTGGCCGAACGCCTGCGGCTGGGCGAGGACCCGACCGCGGACAACCTGGCCGACAACGGCCCGATGCTGGCCGCGCTCACCGGGATGGGCGAGGGGTCGTCGCTGGCGGTGGTGCGTCCGTTCCGGGCACCGGCCGGCGACCAGCAGGAGGGCCAAAGCCCGTTTGCGCTGTTGCCCGCCGCCTGGCGGGGGGCCCTGATCCAGCTGATGCTGGCGGCGCTGGTGCTGGCCGTGGCCCGGGCCCGCCGGGTGGGTCGCCACGTCGACGAGCCGCTGCCGGTTTCCGTGGCCGGATCCGAGCACACCGAGGCGGTTGGCGACCTGCTCCGGCGCCGTCGCGACCGCGCGGCACGGCCACGCTGTTGCGGGCCCAGATCCTGTCGGCGGCTTGCCGGCAGCTGGGCGTCGACCCGACCGCCGACGACCGCACGGTCGTTCGGGCGGTGGCCCAACGACTGGACCGCCCGCCCGAACAGGTCGAGGCGATTCTGCTGACCGCCCCGATCACCACCGAGCAGGCGCTCGTACGCCTGGCCAACGACCTCGAAGACCTCCAGAGGAGAACTGACCCATGGAACCATCGTCAACTGAAGCCGGCGCCGCCCCCGCCACCGACCGCACGCCGCACGAGGCCATCTCCGCGCTGCGCGACGAGGTGGGCAAGGTGGTCGTCGGCCAGGAGGGCTCGCTGGCCGGCCTGGTCACCGCGCTGCTGGTGCGCGGCCACGTGCTGCTGGAGGGCGTCCCCGGGGTTGCCAAGACCCTGATGGTGAAAACGCTGGCCGCAGCGCTCGACCTCGACTTCGGCCGGGTGCAGTTCACCCCCGATCTGATGCCCGCCGACGTCACCGGCCAGATGGTGCTGAACCCCGACGGGGCCTCCTTCGAGTTTCGCCGCGGCCCGATCTTCACCAACCTGTTTCTGGCCGACGAGGTGAACCGAACGCCCCCCAAGACCCAGTCGGCCCTTCTCGAGGCGATGGAGGAACGTCAGGTGTCGGTCGAGGGAGCGACGTACCCGCTGTCCGACCCGCACATCGTGATCGCCACCCAGAACCCGGTGGAATACGAGGGCACCTACCCACTTCCCGAGGCGCAGCTCGACCGCTTCCTGATGAAGCTGGTCGTCGGCTACCCCACCGAGGAGCAGGAGGTGGACGTGCTGCGACGGCATCACGGCGGCCTCGACCCCCACGACGTGACGGCGGCCGGGGTGCGCCCCGTGGCGAGCGGGGCCGACCTGATCGCCGCACGCGCAGAGGTGGCCAAGGTGACGGTGGAGGCGCCGGTGATGGCGTACGTGGTCGCGCTGGCTCGGGCCACCCGCAACCAGCCGTCGGTGCAGCTCGGGGTGTCGCCGCGCGGCGCCGCGGCGCTGATGTCGGCCGCCAAGGCCTGGGCCTGGCTGTCCGGGCGGCCCTACGTCACCGCCGACGAGGTCAAGACGGTGGCCCGCCCGGTGCTGCGCCACCGCATCATGGTGCGGCCCGAGCTCGAGCTGGAAGGCTCGACCGCTGACGGCATCCTCGACGTGGTGCTCTCGTCGGTTCCGGCACCCCGATGATCGCGGCGCCCTGACGATGGCCCCCGTCCCCACCTGGCGCCTGGCGCTGCTGGTTGCGATCCTCTCGGTCGTGGTCGTCGTCGCCGCGCCCGCCGGGACGGCGGCGGTGCTCAGCCTGTTGCTCGGCGGCAACCTCGTGCTGGCGGTCGTCGCCGTCGGCGACTACCTCGCCACGCTGCGCCCCGACCGGCTGGAGGTAACGCGGGTGCTGCCGCCGACCGCCACCCAGGGGCGGGAGGTGCCGTTGGTGTGGAGGTTGACCAATCCCACGCGAGCCGGGGTGCGGGTCGCCTTCTCCGACGAGCTGCCTCCGTCCCTGCGCCCCTCGGCGCGGCGGGCGACGGTGACCGTGGCGGGGAACGCCACCGTCGAGGTGCGCACCACGATCGAGCCGGTGCGTCGCGGCCACATCCCGTTGGGGTCGATCGGCCTGCGCCTTCGGGGCCCGCTGGGCCTGCTCAGCCGTCAGGGCCGCGTCGAGGTGCCGGGCGAACTTCGCGTCTACCCGCCGTTCCGGTCCCGCTCCGAGGCCGAGCTGAAGATCAACCGGGCCCGTTCGTTGCAGCTGGGTCTGCGCACCGCCAAGGGGCTGGGCACCGGCACGGAGTTCGAGAGCCTGCGGGAGTACGGCGTGAACGACGACTTCCGGCGCATCGACTGGCGGGCGACCGCCCGCGCCGGCAAGCCGATCGTTCGCACCTACCGCACCGAGCGCAACCAGAACGTGGTCGTGTTGCTCGACAACGGCCGGGTGATGGCGGGCAAGGTGGCCGGGGTTCCCCGGGTGGAGCACGCGATGGACGCGGCGATGATGCTGGCCGCCGTCTCCACCGGCATCGGCGACCGCTGCGGGCTGGTCACCTTCGACACCGAGGTGCGCTCGGTGGTCGCCGCCAGCCGTCGCAGCGATCAGGTGATGCGACTCACCGAGGCGATGTACTCGCTGCAACCGGCCCTGGCCGAGTCGGACTACACCGAGGCGTTCGCCACCACGGTGGCCAGGTTTCGGCGCCGGGCCCTGCTCGTGGTGCTGACCGACCTGGTCGAGCAGGCGGTGATGGAGGCGCTGATCCCGGCGATGCCGTTGATCACCCGCACCCACATGGTGCTGGTCGGTGGGGTCCAGGACCCCGAGGTGCTGGCCTGGTCGCAGGCCAGGTCGGTCGAGCTGGAGGACGCCTACCGCAAGACGGCCGCGTTGGCGGCGTTGGCCGAGCGCGAGCGAACCGCACGCCGGTTGCGTGCGTTGGGGGCCCAGGTGGTCGACGCGCCGGTCGGACGCCTGTCGGGCCGCCTCGCCGACGCCTACCTGGGGCTCAAGTCACGGGGAGCGTTGTAGACGCCCCCGACCCCGGGGACAGCGAATCGGCCCGGGCGAGGTCGGCCCGCTCGGCCTCCCACGGGTCGGTGGCGTCGCCCTCGCGTGCGGCGACCAGCGCAGCCGGACCGAACGCCAACACGTGCAGCACGGCCGCACCCAGCGCCAGGATGCCGATGGCGATCCGGACGGCGGTGGGCAGCCCCGAGGGCGTCACCAGCGCCTCGATGAAGCCGGCGACGATGAACCAGATCGCCAGCCCGATCACGATCGTCACCCCGGTCCGCGCCTCCTCGGTGACCGCCTCCGCTCGGCTGCGGTCCTCGCCGGGCGCCACGATCGCCCACCCCAGCTTCAACCCGACCGCGCCGGCGACGACGATCGCCGAGATCTCCAGCAGGCCGTGGGGCAGGATCAGCCCCCAGAAGGTTCCGGCGGCGTCGTTCTGGTGCATCAGTGCGCCCATCACCCCCACGTTGAAGCCGTTGACCAGCAACACCGCGGCGGTCAGGGTGCCGGCGGTGGCCCCGCCGGCCAGCGCCAGCAGCCCGACCTGAATGTTGTTGGTCTGTACCTTGGCGGCGAACACCCCGGCGCCCTCCGAGCTGTAGTAGTCCTCAAACTCGTGGGCGGCGATCAGCTCCTGCTGCTCGGGGGTGATCGTGACGTCGAGCGCCTCCGGCGAGTTGTTGAACCAGGCTGCGGTGGCCAGCGCGGAGCCGAAGAACAGCATCGCCGAGACGACGATCGCCCGCCACGACCGCACCATCGCCAGGGGAAAGCCCACGGTGAAAAACCCGACGAGCGCCCGCTGTGCCCGGCCTCGACGCCCGTAGATCACCTGGCGGGCGGCGGCCACCCTCGAGCTCAGGCCGCCGATCAGCGCCCGGTCGCGGTGGTTGGATCGAACGTGGCTGAGATGGGCGGAGGTCAGCTGGTAGAGCCGCAGCAGCTCCTCGGTCTCGTCCAGGCTGAGACGGCCCGGCGACACCTGGGCGCGCTGCACCAGCTCGTCCAGGCGGGTCCAGGTGGCCCGATGGGCGGCGATGTAGCGGTCGACGTCCACTCAGCACCCCGAACGCGTCGGCGCTGCGGTGGGACCCAACTCGTCGCTCGTCACGGACTCAGCGTACCGGCGGCGGTTCGCATTGGTGCGGTGGCCGGTAGCGTGGAGGGGGTGAGCGCCCACGCCGAGTTCGCCGACGTCAGCCGCCGCGGGCTGGCCGCGGACCCGAACACGGTGGTCACCCCCGAGGCGGTGCTGCTGAGCCAGCCGGTCGCGGGCGTGCCCAGCCGGTTGCTGGCCCGGCTCCTCGACCTCATGGTGCAGTTTCTGATCGTCATGATCATCGGCATCGGCGGGTTGTTCGTTGCGGGCGCGTCGGAGACGGTCGCCGCCTACCTGATCTTCGGATCGATCCTGGTGGTGCTCGTCGGCTACCCGGCGATCTTCGAGGCGCTCTGGCGGGGGCGAACCCCGGGAAAGGCGGCGGTGGGGCTGCGGGTGATCTCCGGCGAGGGCGGCCCGGTCGGCTGGTCCCAGTCGCTCATGCGGGCCATCGCCGGGTTGATCGAGGTGTTCATGACCGTCGGTGCGCTGGCGGTCACCACGTCGTTTCTCAGCCCGAGGGCACAGCGCCTCGGCGACCTGATGGCCGGCACCTTCGTCGTCAGCGAGCAGGCCTCGGACAAGCGGCTTCAGCCGGTGGTGTTTCCCACGCCGCCCGGGCACGCCGAGTACGTCGACCTGTTGGACGTCGCCCGGTTGAGTGACGCCGGGTACGGCATGGTGCGGGAGGCGCTGCTTCGGCTGGGCGCACTCGATCCCGCCACCCGCCGGGCGCTTACGAACGAACTCGGGCACCGGGTGGTGGCCCGCATCGGTATCCCGGTGCCCACCTGGATGACCGCCGAGGAGTTCCTGGCCGCCGTCTGCACCGCCTATCAGCGGCGCCAGGGTGGGTTGGCCGCCGTCGGACTGGGCGAGTACGAGGAGATCGCGCACCCCTCCGTTGGGCGGTGGGCGGCACCCAGCGGCCCGCCCGTGTGGTCCGGGGTGCCCTCCGAGCCGCCCGTCGCGGTCGGCGGATGGAGCGCCTGATGTCGGCCGTACCGAGCCCGACCGCCGACGCGCACCCCAAGCCGGCCGCGATCGAGACCCCCGACGCGCCGCTGCACTACCTGGACCATGCGGCGACCACGCCGCTGCGGCCGGAGGCAGCGGCGGCGATGGCCGAGGTCACCCAGGGCGACCTCTGGGCCAACCCGTCCGGCGGTCACCTGATGGCCCGGCGGTCCCGCCGGGCCGCCGACGACGCCCGGGACGAGCTGGCGGGGCTGTTCGGCGCCCAACCCTCCGAGATCGTCTTCACCTCGGGGGGCACGGAGGCCGACAACCTCGCCGTGTACGGGTCGGTGGGCCCCGGCGGTCCACGAGAGGGCCGGTCGGTGGTCTGCTCCAGCATCGAGCACCCGGCGATCCGCACGCCGGTACGGCGCATCGGCGGGTTCGAGGTCGGGGTGGACGCCACGGGGCGGGTCGATCTTGCGGCGCTGGAGGAGACGCTGACCGCGGCGTCCGACCGGGGCGAACCGGTGGGCCTGGTGTCGGTGATCCTGGTCAACAACGAGGTGGGCACGATCGCCGCGCTGGACGAGGTGGCCGCCGTGGTGCGCCGTCATGCACCCGGGGCGTTGCTGCACACCGACGCCGTGCAGGCGCACCAGTGGATCGACGTCGGGGTCGCCGCCGCGTCGGCCGACCTGATCTCGGTGGGGGCCCACAAGTTCGGTGGTCCCAAGGGCATCGGGTTGCTCGTCGTGCGGGACGGCATCGAGCTGGCCGCCCGGGCCGTCGGTGGGGGACAGGAGCGCGATCGACGCGCCGGCACCCTCAACGTCGCCGGCGTGCTTGGCATGGCCGCCGCCGCACGGGCCACCGCCGAGCATCGCAGCGCCGACGTCGCCCGCATCCGGGCCCTGCGCGATCGTCTGGCCGACGGTCTGTCCGCAGCGATCCCCGGGCTGATCGAAACCGGCGTGACCCCTGGCTCGCCGGATCGAGCCAACCCCGACCGAAACAACAAGGTGGCCGGCAACTGCCACGTGTGCCTGCCCGGAGTGGAGACCGAGGCGCTGCTGTACCTGTTGGAACGCAGCGGCATCATGGCCACCGCGGCGTCGTCGTGCGCCAGCGGAGCCCAGCAGCCGTCCTACGTGGTCGAGGCCCTCGGTCATCCCCGCGAGGTGGCGCTGGGGGCACTGCGCCTGACGCTGGGGGTCACCACGACCGACGCCGACGTCGACGCCGTCCTCGAGGCCGTTCCGGCGGCCGTCGAACGCCTGGCCTTGTTCTCATGACCGCCGGCACCACGCGTCAACGCGTGCTCATGGCCATGTCGGGCGGCGTCGACAGCTCGGTGGCCGCCGCCGAGCTGGTCGAGGGCGGCGACGAGGTGGTGGGCGTCACCCTGAAGCTGTGGGGCGGCGCGAGCGACAGCGGCTGCTGCTCGGTGAGCGACGTCGACGACGCCCGCCGGGTGGCGGACGCGCTCGGCATCGAGCACCTGGTCTTCGCACTGGGCGACGACTTCGAGCGGGCGGTCGTCGGGCCCTACGTCGAGGCGCACGCCCAGGGCCGCACGCCCAACCCGTGTGTCGAGTGCAACCGCCACATCAAGTTCGACAAGTTGGCCCGGCGGGCCCGGGCGCTGGGCTTCGACGCCGTGGCCACCGGCCACCACGCCCGGATCGTGGCCACGCCCGACGGGCCCAGGCTGGGACGGGGGGCCGACGACGCCAAGGATCAGTCCTACGTGCTGCACATGCTGTCGGGGGAGGACCTGGCCCGCACCCGGTTTCCGATCGGGCACCTGACCAAGCGGGAGGTACGGCGCCGCGCCGAGGCGCTCGGCATGCGCACCGCCGACAAGCCCGACTCCCAGGACGTGTGCTTCATCACCCGCGCCGACGGACGCCGGGCGTTTCTGGAGCGCCGCATCGAGCTGACCCCCGGGCGGGTGGTCACCCCGGACGGCGACGTCGTCGGCAACGTCCCGGCCCTGGAGCTGGTCACGCCGGGCCAGCGCAAGGGCCTCGGCCTGCCGGGTGGTGGCCCGCGTCGGTACGCGACCGACGTCGATCTGGCCGCGGGCACGGTCACGGTGGGGTTCGAGGCCGATCTCGAGATCGACGCCCTCGGCCTGTCCCGGCCCACGTGGGCGGGCGGGTCGCCGCCCGAGCCGGGTTCGCCGGTGGAGGTGCAGACCGCCGCCCACGGAGCGGTGCGTCGCGCCTCGTGGGAGGCAGGGGACCGGGTTCGCTTCGACCGGCCCCAGCGCCGGGTGGCCGCCGGACAGTCGGTCGTGATCTATTCCGTGCCCACCGAGGCGGTGCCGCAGGTCGTACTGGGCGGCGGCATCGCCGAGCCGGTGTAACCGGCGTGGCCAGGGCAGATGAGGCCGGCGGGGGACTGCTCGGCCGGGTGACCTCCCGGGTCACCGGGGCGCTCGACCTCAACGAGATCCTGTCCGGGATCGACCTCAACGAACTGCTCGACCGGCTGGACCTCGACCGGGTGTTGGCGCGCATCGACGTCGCCTCCCTGATCGACCGCATCGACATCAACGCGCTGATGGAGCGGGTGGACGTCGATGCGCTGATCGCCCGGGTGAACGTCGACGAGGTGGTCAACCGGGTCGACGTCGACGCGGTGGTCTCCCGGGTGGATGTGGACGCGGTCGTCGCGCGGGTGGATGTCGACGCGGTGGTCGCACGCGTCGACGTCGACGCGATCATGACCCGGGTGGACGTCGACGCCCTCATGGAGCGGGTGGACATCGACGCGTTGCTGGCCCGGGTGGACATCAACGCCATGGTGGGCCGAGTCGACGTCGACTCGCTCGTGCAGAACACCGAACTGGGGGCGATCATCGCCAAGTCGACCAGCGGCGCGGCTTCCGAGGCGCTGGATGCGGTTCGAGCACAGGGCGTGGGTCTGGACGGGTTCGTCGACCGCTGGATCGCCCGCCTGTTGCGCCGCCAGGTGGCCGACCTGCCGGAGGGGCCGCCGCTGCTGGTCGACCACGGCGGCGGGGCCGAAGGCCGACCCGGCGGGGGCACCCGATGAACCTCGACGGTGACGCCGAAACACGGGAGCTCACCGTGTCCCGCCAGGGCCATTACGCGGGGCCGGTCACCAGGCTGGTGGGGTATGCACTCGATCAGGGGGTGGTCAACGGGCTCTATACCGTCACCCTGGCCTTCCTCGATGCGGGTAACCGGGCGCTCAACGGGCAGGCCTCGGACCTCCGGATCCCGACGCCGGTGGCCATGGTGGCCTACGCCCTGTGGTGGTTGGCGTACTTCGCCTATCCGTGGGCCGCCAGCGGACGAACCCTGGGCATGACCCTCATCGGCATCCGCGTGGTTCGCACCGACGGCTCGGAGCTGTCGCCGGGCAGGGCGCTGCTTCGGGCGGTGACGCTGCCGCTGGGGTTCGTCACGTTCGGGCTGGGCTTCTTGTGGGCGCTGGTGGACCGTCGGCGCCGGGCGCTCCACGACGTGCTGGCCGGATCGTCGGTCGTCTACGACTGGGACGCGCGGGCCGCCCGGCTCCGCTTCCTGGCCCGCAACCCGTCGTGATGTTCAGCCTCGACCGAGACCGGTCCGACGCGCCTCGAGGAGGAACTCGGCCGGTCGCGATGGGGTGAACAGCACCGAGTCGGCCTGCCGGGGCACGCCCATCCGGGCGCTCTTCAGCCGAGCCGCCAAGCCGCCGTCGTCCGAGCCGGTTGCCGCATTGCCACGCTCCTCGGGACGGCTGAGCGTGACGATCTCGGTGGGCCCGTCAGTGCGCAGCTCGACTGCGAGACCCAGCGCGGCACCGCTCAGATCGACACGCTGCCCGCCGGAGGCCACCGGTTCGGCGGCGGATGCCGGCTCGACGCTCAGGGTGCGGTTGCGGGCGAAGAGCACCGGATCGGCCAGCGACAACGGGTCCACCAGCGTCAGCCCGGCCGGTACGAACACGGCGAAGCGGCGGGCCAGGCGGGCCGCCACCGCCCACAGCCAGAGGGCGGCCAAACCTCCGACGAGCAGCGCCGGCACGCCCAACGCCCACCGCTGAGCGGCGCACAGCACCAGCCCGACCGCGGGCAGGCCGACGCCCAGCAGCCACAGGGGGCCCAGGACGATCACGAGCGCGCCGGGACAGCGAAGCCCGAAGCGCCGCTCGTCGCCGTAGCTGTCGCCGTCGAGAAAGAACGCGCCGACCGACGGCAACATCACGAGCGCCGCGGCGGCGACCCCCGCCGAAAACCCGATGACCCCACGGATCGTGTCGCCGTCCCCGGCGGCCGCCGCACCGTCCCCGGCGGCCAGCAGGAGGCCCACGGCGGTGGCGGCGGGCGCCAGCGGCATCAGCAATCGCACCGCCACCAGCGCCCAGGGACGTGCGAGCGCCGATGCGACCAGTGCCGCGGCCCAGAGCACCCAGCCGGCGCCGGCGACGGTGACCTTCGACGCGGTCGACGCGTCGCTCAGCGCTGCGGCAGGCCCGGCCCAGGCGAGAAAGGGCAGGCCAAGCCACGCCAGGCGAACGATCCACAGCGCACGGGGGGCTTCCATCGCCCCAGATTGTCCCACCGCGCCCGCTAGCGTCGAAGTCGCTCACCGAAGTCCTTCCACGCCCGAACCCACGATCTCGCTCAGGACGATCCGACACGTGCCCAGCAAGCGACGCGACTCACCCCAGAATCAGGATGGTCGCCCACCGGGCGCCGAGGCCGAGGGCGAGCCCGCGGTCGCGCTCGACGCCGCCAGGGAACTCGACGGCCTGCCGAGCCTTCCCCCCGAGGCCGACCTCGACATCCGGCCCACCGGGCACGGGACCGCCAGTGCTCCGAGCAGCCCGGCCTCCTCGCCCGAGCCGGCCCCCTGGGGTCAGAGCGAGTTGGCGCCCAAGCAGCGCCGCCGTCGCCTGGGCGTGCTGGCCGCCGTCGTCGTGGCGTTCGTGCTGGGCGCCGCCCTGTGGGCGGCCGGGGTCGGGCGCAGCATCTCCGGCAACTTCGAGGCGGCCACCAACCGATCCGACGAGGCCGACCTGCGCTCGGCGGTTGTCGTGGTCCCCCCCGACGACTACGAGCTCGACCTCGACCGGTGCGAGATCGACCCCGAAACCGGCCGGGTCGACGTCGGCGGCACGATCACGCTGGGTCCGGACGGCCGTGGCGGGACCTACCAGGTGGTCATCGCCTTCCTCGACGGTGAGGACGACGTCACCACCGCAGAGGCCGGCGACGACGTGGCCCTGCTCGGCCCGGGCGAGAGCGCCCCGATCGATGCGCTGGGCGAGGTCCTCCCCGAGCACCCCGACGCCGAATGCCTCCCGATCAGCGTCACCCGGCTGGTTGGCTCGGAACCGGCCGGCGACGGCTCCAACCCCGATGGCGGCTCGACTGGGGGTGGCTCGTGAGCCCGTCGTCGGACACGTCGGAGGAGGCGGGGTCTGGGGCTACGTCGGTCGTCGAACGGGTGGAGGAGCTGCGTCGCCGTCTGAGTGCGTGGAACGCCGAGTACTACGGCGGCGAGCCCACCGTCGCCGACGCCGACTTCGACGCCGCCATGCGCGAGCTGACCGAACTGGAGGCCGCCCACCCCGAGCTGGCCACCGACGACAGCCCCACCCGGGTGGTGGGCGCCGCCCCGGCCTCGGCCACCTTCGCCGAGGTGACGCACGCCGTGCCGATGATGAGCATCGACAACGCCATGTCGCTCGACGAGCTGCGCGGGTGGGCCGAACGGGTCCGGCGTCGGTTGGATGCGGGGGCCGGACCCGTCGGCGACGTCCACTACAGCTGCGAGCTGAAGATCGACGGCCTGGCGATGTCGCTTCGCTACGAGCACGGCAGGTTCGTGCGGGCGGCCACCCGGGGCAACGGACGGGTGGGCGAGGACGTCACCGCCAACGTGGCGACGATCTCGGAGATCCCCCACGATCTCGGCGACCGGGCACCGGAGGTGCTGGAGGTGCGCGGGGAGGTGTACCTGCCGGTTCCGGTGTTCAACCGGCTCAACGAGGAACGCGACGCCGCCGGCGAGCCCCGCTACGCCAATCCGCGCAACACGGCGGCCGGTTCGCTGCGGCAGAAGGACGCCAAGATCACCCGCACCCGGCACCTCAGCTTCTGGTGCTACCAGCTGGGCGAGCTGGTCGGCGCCGAGCACCCCCCCGGCCACGCCGCCGTGCTGGACTGGCTGGGCTCCCTCGGGTTTCCGGTGAACCCCAACACCGCCCGGTTCGCCTCCCTCGACGACGTCGAGCGCTACATCGAACACTGGATCGAGCACCGACACGACCTCGACTACGAGATCGACGGCGTGGTCGTCAAGGTCGACGAGCTGGAGGCGCAGCGGGCGCTCGGCTCCACCTCGAAGGCCCCGCGATGGTCGATCGCCTACAAGCTGCCGCCCGAGGAGCGAACCACCCGCCTCAACGACATCCAGGTGTCGATCGGCCGCACCGGCGCGGCCACGCCGTTTGCCGTGCTCGAGCCGGTGGTGGTGGCGGGGTCCACCGTCGGCATGGCCACGCTGCACAACTCCGACCAGGTGGCCGCAAAGGACGTGCGGCCCGGCGACACGGTGATCGTCAGGAAGGCGGGCGACGTCATCCCCGAGGTGGTGGCGCCGGTGTTGGCCGAGCGCCCCGACGGCACCGAGCCCTGGGTGTTCCCCACGCAATGTCCGTGCCCGCTCGAATCGACGCTCGTCCGCCCGGAGGGCGAGGCGAAGCATCGATGCGTCAACGCCGAATGCCCGTTTCAGCGCCTGGCCAGGCTGAGCTACTTCGCCTCACGCGGTGCGCTCGACATCGACGGCCTCGGCGAGCGCCAGATCCAGCGGTTCCTCGACCTGGGTCTGCTGACCGACGTCGCCGACATCTACTCGCTGGACTACGAGGCGATCGCGGCGTTGGAGGGCTACCAGCAGCGCTCGGTCGACAACCTGGCGGCCTCGATCGAGGCGTCCAAGGATCGCCCCCTGGAGCGCCTGTTGGTGGGCCTCAACATCGTGCATCTCGGTCCGTCGGGCGCTGAGCTGCTCGCCCGCCGCTACGAGAACCTCGATGCGATCATCGCCGCCGAGGAGGGCGAGCTGGCCGGGATCGACGGCATCGGCCCGGTGATCGCCTCGTCGGTGGCCCAGTTCTTCTCGCTGGAGGACAACCGCGACCTGATCGAGCGGTTGCGCGCCGCCGGGTTGAACTTCGAGGGCACCGGCGGCCCGTCGTTGCCCCAGACGCTGACGGGTTTGTCGGTGGTGGTCACGGGCACGCTGGAGGGGTTCAGCCGTGACGAGGCGGCAGCCGCCATCAAGGAACGGGGCGGGAAGTCGCCGGGATCGGTGTCCAAGAAGACCACGGCGGTGGTCGTCGGGGAGGATCCCGGCGCCTCCAAGCTGACCAAGGCCCAGGACCTGGGCGTCCCCGTGCTCGACGAGGCCGCATTCCGTCACCTGCTCGACACCGGCGAACTCCCCGAACCGACGCCCGGCGGCTGAGCCCCAGCATCGCTGAGCCCGCGCCACGGTGGCCACGGTCAGGCGGCCGAGAAGCACCAGTTGATCGTGCGGCCCGTGGTGGGGTCGGAGTCGGTCTTCCACACGGTTGCGGTGACGCAGTTGTTGCCCGTCTCGAAGCGTTCGATCAGCCCGTCCTCGCGTGGCGTGTAGGTGATCAGCCCGGTCTCGCGGTTGTACACCAGGCCGTCGCGCACCAGCTCCTCGGTTCCCTCCGCAAACTCGATCGGGTTGGCGATCGGCACGTCGTTGACGACGAGGCTGGCGGTGTAGTCGTCGGCGACGTCGATGCCGATCGTCTCCTGACGCAGGATGTTGCCGCCGCTGACCGGGATGAGCCGGTCGACCTCATCGGGCAGGCTCTGGCTGGCCGCCTCCGAGCCGGTGGTGGCCGAGTTGGCGACCCAGACGAGGGCGACGATGGCGACGACGATGGCGAGCAGGGCGATCTTGGGTCCGTAGGGCCGCATGGCGCACAGTCTCCCACCCTCGCCGACGCCGGCCCCGGTCGCGCCGCCCGGTATCATCGGGTTCAATGGCGCCCAGACGGCCGGAAGCCCTCACAGGTCGGGAGATCGCCGGCCAATTTCGCCTTGAGGAGTACCTCGGGCGCGGGCGCACCACCCTGGTGTACCGGGCGACCGACCTCACCACGGGCGACCAGGTGGCCATCAAACTGCTGGCCAGCTCGCTCAGCCGCGACGTCGGCGTCATGCGTCGAGTCCGGCACGTGCTCCGGGCGGCGTCGGCGATGGAGCACCCCAACGTGTTGCGGGTGTTGGCGTGGGGGGAGGAGCGAGAGCTTTTTGTCGTCACCGAGCTGATGGCGGGCCCGTTGCGGTCGCTGATGGGGCCTGGGCCCTCCGGCACCAACCGGCTCTCGGTGGGTCAGACCGCCTCGATGGCGGTCGACGCAGCCCGTGGGCTGGCGTTTCTGGCGGAGCGAAACCTGGTGCACCGCCGGCTGCATCCGTCCAACCTGTTGGTGGCCGACGACGGGCGGGTGGTTGTCGGCGACGCCGGGCTGGCGTGGATCCTGGCCCACGAGTCCGGCCATCAGTTTTCGGATTTCCGCTACCTGGCCCCGGAGGCCGGCAGCGGCACGACCGGCCCCGCCATCGACGTGTATGCGCTGGGCGTGATCATGGCCGAGGCGCTCACCGGTGACGTGCCGCTGCTCGCGGGCGACGTCAACGCCACGCTCGGCCTGCGCCACGGCACCAACCTGGTGCTCGACGAGTCGTGGGGGCGTATTCGCTCCGCGGTCGGGGCGGCCGGTCGCTCGGATCACGAACGCCGCGTGCCGGCCGACCGGCTGGACGTGGGGCTGATGGCCCTGATCGACCAGCTGGATGGCCGAGACGTGCGCCTGGGCCGGATCGACCCCGCAGTGAGCAGCGACGAACTGGAGGCGATGCGGTTGGCCGTGCGTGACCGCCTTCCCGAGGTGGCGGCGCAGGCGACCGCGGCCCTGGGCGCGGCGACCGGCGCGACCGCACCTCTCCGTCCGCCCAACGCTGCGGGTTCGGCCGCTCCCGCCCCCGCTCCCGTCCCCGCCCCCGCCTCGCCGGAGGGCGCAGGCGCCTCCGCCTCCGCCCCTGCGACCGTGGTGGCGCCGCTGCCCGACCAGCGGGTGGGCGGGGCGGCAACGGCGCCGGGCGCCCACCCGGAGGTCGCCGGCGGGCGACGCCGGTGCCCCGCCAGGCCGACGACCTGGACGAGGAGCCCGATCCCAACGCCCCCTCGCCGGAGGAGCTGGCCACACGCCGAAACTGGACGATCGGATCCCTGGCGATGCTGGTGATCGTCCTGGTGGTCTTCCTGGGGGTGCAGCAGTTCGTGTTGTCGCCGGCCGCCGCCGTGCCCGACCTGGTCGGGTCGACCCTGGACGAGGCCCGAGCGGAGGCGACCGACGGCAGATGGCGACTCAACGTCTCCGAGGTTCGCCGCGACGGCACCGAGGTCGACGAGGTGCTGTCCCAGGACCCGGACCCGGGCACCGATCTGGAGGCCGGGCAGCCGCTGAACGTCACGGTGTCGTTGGGGCAGACGCTGGTGGAGCTCCCCGATCTGGACGAGCTGTCCGAGGAGGAGGCCGAGGCCGTGATCACCTTTGCCGGCATGAAGCTGGGCACGGTGGAGCGTGAGTACAACGCCGACATCAAGCCCGGGACCGTCATGTCGTATTCGGCCGACTTCCTCGAGGACGGTCGGCTGCCCAAGGGGTCGATGGTCGACCTCACCGTGTCCGACGGAGCCAAACCTCGCCTGATCCCCACCGGCCTCGTGGGGGAGAACGCCCTGACCGTCGTGGCCGAGCTGCAGGAACTCCAGACCGAGCCGGTCGTCGAGCGGGTGCAGGACCCGTCGGTGGCCCTGAACTACGTCGTGTCGCTGGACCCGCCCGAGGGTGCCCAGGTGTCGCCGGGCGACACGGTGACCGTGCGCGTCTCCTCCCCGAGGGACAAGGTGCAGGTGCCCGACGTCGTCGGCAAGTCGGCGGGGCAGGCCGATTCCGAGCTGCGCGCCGTCGGGCTGACCGTGCTGGGCATCGAGGGTCCTGGCGGCGGCACGGTGCAGCGCACCGACCCCGAGGTTGGTACCGAGGTCCCCCAGGGAACCTCGGTACGTCTCGTCACCGGATAGTTCACGGTCGGGCGTCGGCCGGCGCCCCACCCGGCCGCCCGGCCCACGGCGACGCCGCTATCGGCCACCGAGGATCAACCCTCGCCGGGGCTCCTCAGGAGTCGATACCGCCTTCGGGTGGATCGGTGGTGGGGTTGACCCCACCACCGCCGTTGCCGGCGAGCGTGCTCGGGGAGTCTGTCAGTGGGGCGGCGGCACCGGGCGGCCGAACAGGAATCCCAACCCCCAGGCCCAGTGCATCACCGCCAACGCCGCCGGCACCCGCAGCCTGGTCGCGGGCGGGGTGCCCCTTCCGGCGGCCCATCCGCCGACGGTGACCGCTGCGGCGTAACCCACCCCGGGCACCAGCCACCGTGGGTCCTCGGTCCAGGCCCCCGTCGCCGTCGTGACGGTGACACCGGCCACCATGACCGGTGCGACCAGCTGGCGCAGCTTCAGCGACCGGGGGTGTCGGCCCAGCATGACCCGCTTCCAGGTGCCGTATTGGCGGTACTGGGACGCCAGCGCACGAAGCGACGGGCGGGGGCGGTAGGTCACCACCATCGAGGGGACCAGCCACACCTCGCCGCCGGTGTCGCGGATCCTCCAGTTGAGCTCGTAGTCCTGGTTGCGCAGCAGGGTCTCATCGAAGCCGCCGACCCGCTCGAGCGCGCTGCGACGAAAGACGCCCAGATACACGGTGTCGGAGTGTCCCTCGGCGCCGCCGTAGTGGAACCGGGAGTTGCCGACGCCCAGCCGCGACGACATCGCCACCGCCACCGCCTGCTGGGTGCCGGAGGCTCCTTCGGCCGACTGGATGCCGCCGACGACGTCGGCACCGGTGCGGTCCAGCGCCTCGACGGCCAGCGAGGTGTAGTCCGGCGGGAGAGTGCAGTGACCGTCGACCCGCACGACGAACTCCTCACGGGTGGCGGCGATCGCCCGGTTCAGTCCATGGCTGACCCATCCGGCGGGGTTCTCCACGACGGTGATCTGGGGGTCGTCGGCGGCGAGCACCCGGGCGACGCCCCAGGTGTCGTCGTCGGAGGGCGCCACGGCGATCGCCAGGGGCCCCGTCCCGCCCCGTTGGGAGCGAATCGACGCCACGGTGGCGGCCAGGTCGGCCTCCTCGTTGCGGACCGCCAGGACGAAGGCCACCCGCCCATCCCAGCGGGTGAGAGCGCCGGCCTCGTTGCCCGGGTCGCCGGGTCCGGCGGGGTCGCCCCCAGGGCTGCTCAGGCGTCCCCCGCGGGTTCGATGTCCTCGGTCATCGCGGCGATCGCCTCGGCCAGCTTCTGCTGGGAGGCGTCCACCGGACCGGCCTGCATGGCCATCAGCTTGGTCATGTCGCCCTGCACCTTGATCTTGCCCGCCATGAACGCCTGCATGCCCGCCTGGGGGTTGCCGTCCACCAGGATGGCCTTGGCGGTGGCGTAGTCGAGGGTGACGGTGAGGTCGGGATCGTCCAGCTCGCCGAGGTCCATCTTCATCTCGCCGTCGGAGGTGTCCATGAACGCCTTGACGTCGCCGTCGGAGACGTCCGAGGGCACGTCGGTGACCACCTGATTCATGCGGACGGAGTGGGCGGGGGCGGGAACCTCGTCCCCCAGGTCGTCGCGCAGCTTGGTGGCCGCAGCCACCCACTCGGGCGTCAGAAACTTGTGCTGTTCCACGTGGGATCTCCCCTTGATGTCACCATTTCGGCGTCGGTTTCGCCGGTCGGCACCGTAGCAGTCGAGTGCCGTTTGACCGGGCCCGTCATCGGGATTTCCTCGTCGCCGACGGGTCACGACGTCCTGGCTACCCTTGGCGGATGACGAGGCCGACGCTGCAGAACGAAACCACGTGACCACCGACTCGGACGTGGGTGGTGTGCCGGGCGCGGGAAATGCGCTGCTGGAGGGGGCGGAGCCGCAGAGTTGGCATGGCGACCGCAACGGGGTGCTGGTGCTGCACGGCTTCACCGCCAACCCGTCCTCGGTGCGCATCCTGGCCGACGCAGCGGCCGAGGCGGGATGGAGCGTGGAACTGCCGCTGCTACCCGGGCACGGCACGACGATCGACGACCTGATCCCCACCCGGTTCGCCGACTGGCTGGACGCCGCCGAGGCGGCGCTGGTGCGCCTTCAGCAGCGGTGCGACCGGGTCGTGGTCATGGGCCTGTCGATGGGTGGATCGCTCACGCTCAGCCTGGCGAGCACCCACCCCGAGCTGGCCGGCCTGGTGTGCATCAACCCGGCGGTGCAGGCGCCGCCCGAGACGATCGCCGCGGTGCAGACGATGGTCGATGCGGGCGTCAAGTGGACCGTGGGCATCGGATCGGATGTGGCCGATCCCAACAGCTTCGAGAACGCCTACGAGGAGACGCCACTCGAGCCGCTGCTCTCCCTGCTGATCGCCGCCGACAGCGTCGAGTTCGGGCCCGAAGACCTGAAACAACCGCTGCTGCTGGTGACCAGCCGCCAGGATCACGTCGTGTCGCCCGAGGACAGCGTGTACCTCGCCGCCAACTACGGCGGCACGGTCGATCATCTCTGGCTGTCGCGCAGCTTCCACGTGGCGACCCGCGACTACGACCGCCACCTGGTCACGGCGACCGCCATCGCCTTCGCTTCTGACCGCTTCGCCGAGGCCTCCGGCTGAGCCCGCCGACGTCTCACCCCACGACGGATGCAGCGGGCGGGCGTTCGAGCGTGGCGAAGTGGCGGGAGTCGAACGAGTCGATCGACGAGATCCCCATGCCGGCGGTCTCGGCCAGGTTCGCCACGTCGTTGACGCCCACCCACGCCCACGGGAACCACTGGCTGATGCCGCCCGGGCTCTCCAGGCGTACGTGCTCGGAACGGAGTCGCCGGCCGGGTCCCTCGACCTCGACGACCACGGAACCCCCGGGGCAGAGCAGCTCGGCGACGCGGGCGAGGAGGGCGGCCGGGTCGCCCCCGATGCCGACGTTGCCGTCGAACAACAGGGCCGTCCGCCATCGCCCCTGGCCGGGAATGGGATCGAAGACGGAGCGTTGCAACGCGCGGCCGCCGCGCCTGCGGGTGGACCGCACCGCACCGGGCGCAACGTCGAGCCCCACGGCCTCGATGCCCCGCTTGGTCAGAAACTCGACCAATCGACCGGGGCCACAGCCCACGTCGAGCACCGGACCGACGATCGGCGAGAGCAGCTTCTGATCGACGTTGGAGCAGCTCGACCACCACCGTTGCGCGTCCAGGTCGATCGCCTCGCCACTTCGGGTTCGAAGCACCGGCGTGCTCATGCCGGCTCCCGGTCGGGTCGCATCGACCTCATGCGAAGGGCCGAGACCACGGCGACCACCACCCACGTGAGGGCGACGAGGATCGCCAGGTTGCGGCCGATGTTCACCGGCAGGATCGACGGGTTGTCCGGTCGGGCCCCGAAGGCGAGCGCGCCGGGCAGCGAGACCAGCAACAGCACCCACGACATCGCCAGCCCGAGCCGCACCGGGGGCTTCGCCGGCGGTGGGACCACCCGGTCGATCACGATCGACAAGCCTGCGGCTGCCGGCAACACCAACGCGTCGTGGGCAACAGCGAAACCTCCGAGGAACACGAGGAAACCTCCGAAACCATCTCCAACCTCCATGACCGCGCTGCGCACGCCGATGCCTATCAGTACCCAGCCGATGATGAGCCCAACCCAAAACAGCCTGGGTGTGCTCTCAGGGTTCGGGTCGGCCGACGGACCGTCGTCCATCGATTCCCCGTCGTCGCTCGGGGCGCTCACAGCACCACCACGCTGGTGACCCACTTGGTCTGTTGGACGCCCGGGCGGTTGGGGCCGATCAGGCGAAGGGGGGCACCGTGGTCCAGGTGCAGCGGCTCACCGTTGACCTCGAGCGCCAGCATCGAGTCCGGGTCGGCGATCTGCGAAGGGTTGAGTTCCGAGGTTTTGTACGAGCCGCTCTTCTGGAGCGACTCGACGCGCACCGTGGCGTCGGCGGAGGCGCCCACCAATTCGAGCAGCGTTCGCACCGGCACGCCCCGCCATCGGGCGCTGGCGCTCCAGCCCTCGACGCAGGCGATCGGAAGCGTGGCCTCCCGCTGGGTCATCGCCGCGAGATCGGCCAGCGAGTAGCTGCCCTCGTCGGCGACCGCGCCGGTGACGGAGAGGCGATAGCCGGCGCCCCCTTCCTCGGCGGTCACTCCGGCGGCCTTTGCCGTGCGGTTCACCGGGAAGCCCTGCGGTCCGACGTCGGGCTTGCGCGGCGCCAGCAGTGCGAGCTCCTTCAGCGGTCCGACGGTTTGGCCGACCGTGAAGAGCGTGACCGCCCCGGCCCCGGCACCGACCGCTGCGAGGAACCCCCGCCGGCCACCATGGGCCTCGGGCTCGGGCACCACCCGGGCCACCCCGCTCGGTTCCCTCCGCAGCGCGTCCCGGGTGATGTGCACCTTCGCCAGGATGTGAATCACCAACGCGCCAATCGTGATCCAGGCGGCGGCGAAGTGCCCCTGGATGAAGCCGAAGGGCCACGGGTACCACTTCGTGAGGTTCACCAGCCCGGTCGCCAGCAGAAAGATCGATCCGCCCACCAGCGGAAACAGCGAAATGCGTTCCAGCGCGTGCGCAGCGTTCTTCACCGCGGGCTCGGAGATGAGCCTGGGCCCCGCCGCCCACAGCTTGGCCGCCAACAACGGGATCGAGGCGATCCCCGTGGCGACGTGCAGCCCCTGGGTGATGCGGTACCCGCCCGCAGGGTTGGGCGACCAGGTGAACCACCCCGGCGGGTTCTGGATGAGGTGCGACAGCACGCCCGTGACGAAACAGATCGAGAAGCACACGCCGAGGGCCAGGCCGAGCACCGCCAGGGTTCGATCGTCGTGGACCGGTCGGGTGAGCGCCTCGTCCCGACCCGCACGCACCGACGCCAACACACGGGCCGCGGGCGCCGGTGGGCCGTCCGTCCCCGAGCTCCGTGATGTCATGAGATCCCCCAAACGATTCCGTACATCATGCCCGCCGGATCCCGGCGGTTGACGTCGGCACCCGGGCTCAACTCCGGGTGACCATCCGGATCTGATGGTCCGAACCATCCTCGAGCGGCCGCCGATCCACGTCGCCCCAGGCCGCCACAGGCTCGAATCCGGCCCGATCGAGCAGCTTCTCCAACTCCTCGGCGGTCAGCCACGAGTTGTCGATGCGGGAGCTGCGGGTCTCGACCAGGCGTCCGTCGGGCGCCACCCGCTCGGTGCGGACCCACGCCCGGTGGTGCCGGGGGCTGTCGCCCTCGGCGGAGCAGATCCACAACAGCACCTCGTCGCTGGGCGTGTCGGCGCCGCGGTCGGCGTCGGGTTGCTCCGCGTCGGCCCGCCCGGTGGGGGCGCCGGTCGGGTTTCCGGACACCGGCCCGTCGGCGTCCCAGGCGGCATACAGGTACGGCCGACGGTCGAAGGTGGACGTTCGGTCGGGATGCCAGACGGCGGTGTCCAGGATGAACCGTCCGCCGGGCGCCAGCCGACTGTGGATGTGGGTGAGCGCATCCAACTTGTCGTGGTCGCTCACCAGGTGGCCGATCGAGTCGTAGGGCAACACGATCAGTTCGGCGGGCTCGGGCAGGGTGAACCCGCGGAAGTCGGCCCACACCAGGCGTACGTGATCGAAGAGTGAGGCGTCCTCCAGGCGGCGGCGGGTGAGGCGCAACATCTCGGGCGACGAGTCGACGCCGTAGAGCGGACCGACCGCCCCGCGCTCGATCGCGCGGGTGAGCACCCGGCCGTTGCCGACGCCCAACTCGACCGCCGGCCCGTTGCACGATGCGATCTCGTCGGCGTAGAGGTCGTGCAGGTCGGACAGCCAGGGGCCGGCCTGGCTCACCCAGGCGTCGTAGATGGGGGCCAGACGGTCGTACGGCCTGGGCATCGGCGGCATTCCACGACGGTATCCACTGGTTGATCGCTACGGAGCGACCGTGTCATCGGGGCTCCGATCCGCCGGAACCATCGGGTGGTTCCGGCCAATTTCGACGCACCTCGACCGGGCTTCGAGCGCCCTTTCCGGCGGCCCGCCGGTCGCCAGTAGGGTGGCCCGGCTCGCAACCGTCGCATTCCCCGCCCCCAGGAGGTCTCGATGCAACCACCCAAGGATTTCTTCCGTCCGCTCGCCCTCGGTGCGCCGACGCCCGTCCGCGAGGTGCCGGCGCGACCGTCGCGCATGATCCACTTCTTCGATCCCTCCAACGAGAAGATGGCGGCCAAGGTGCCCGACATCGCCAAGAAGGCCGACGTGGTGCTCGGCAACCTCGAGGACGCGATCTCGGCGGACAAGAAGGACGCCGCCCGTGAGGGCCTGGTGTCGATCGCCCAGGCCACCGACTTCGGCGAGACCCAGCTGTGGACCCGCATCAACAGCCTCGACTCGCCGTGGTGCCTGCCCGACCTCACCCGCCTGGTGCCGGCGATCGGCGACAAGCTCGACGTGATCATGGTGCCCAAGGTGGAGGGCGCCGAGGACATCCACTACATCGACCGGCTGCTCGCCCAGCTCGAGGCGCAGGCGGGACTCAAGCGCCCGATCCTGGTGCACGCGTTGTTGGAGACCGCCCGGGGTGTGGCCAACGTCGAGGAGATCTGCGGGGCCAGCCCCCGCATGCAGGGTCTGTCGCTCGGCCCGGCCGACCTGGCCGCCGATCGCCGCATGAAGACCACCCGGGTGGGTGGCGGCCATCCTGGCTACGTCGTGCGTGAGGACCCCAGCCCGGACGATCCCGAGGCGCCCCGGGCCAGCTTCCAGCAGGACCTGTGGCACTTCACGATGGCCCGCATGGTCGGCACGTGCGCCACCTACGGCATCTTCCCGTGTACTGGGGCCCCTTCGGCGACATCCGCGACACCCGGTCGCGTGCGAGGACCAGTTCCGCAACGCCTACCTGATGGGCTGCGTCGGCGTGGTCGCTGCACCCGGTGCAGATCGACATCGCCAAGAGGTGTTCTCGCGCCGAGCCCTCCGGGGGTGGCTGGGCCCGCAACGTCATCCACCAGATGGGCGACGGCACCGGTGCGGTCATGATCGACGGCAAGATGCAGGACGACGCCACCGTGAAGCAGTGCAAGGTGGTCGTCGAGCTCGCCGAGGCGCTCAGCGAGCGACCCCGACCTGGCCGCCGCCTACCAGGCCGCCACCGGCGCGGTGATCGGCGGGGGTCGACCGATGAGCGATGCAGGTGCCGCCGCCACGAACTTCCTCCGTCCGCGCCGCTCGGTGCTCTACATGCCAGCGCCAACGCACGTGCCCTCGAAAAAGGCCGAAGCTCGACGCCGACTCGCTGATCCTCGACCTCGAGGACGCCGTCGCCCCTGACGCCAAGGCCAGGCCCGCGACCGAGGTGGTGGCCGCGGTCGCCTCCGGCGAGTACGGGCACCGCGAGGTGACCATCGGGTCAACGGCCTCGACACGGTAGCACGCCAGCGACCTGGCCGCGGCGTCCGCCGGCAGACCGGCCGCGGTGGTCGTTCCCAAGGTGAACTCGCCCACCGACGTCGCCGCCATCGAGGCCGGCCACCGGAGGCCGGGGGAGCGCCCGACCACACCAAGATCTGGGCCATGGTCGAGACGCCGCAGGCCATGTTGGATTGCGCCACCATCGCCGGTGCGTCCGAGCGCCTGACCGTCGTGCTGGTCATGGGCACCAACGACCTGGCCAAGGAAGCGCCCGCACGCCCAGCACGTGCCGGGCCGTCAGCCGCTGATCACCGGGCTGGGGCTGTGCCTGCCTGCTGGCGGCGCAGGCCACCGGCAAGGTGATCCTCGATGGCGTGTACAACGACATCAAGGACGCCGACGGCTTCGCCGCCGAGTGCACCCAGGGCGCACAGATGGGCTTCAAACGGCAAGACGCTGATCCACCCGTCGCAGCCGGATCCGGCCAACCGGATCTTCGCCCCCGACGAGGCCGAGGTGGCGTCGTCCCGGGAAGATCATCAGGCCTTCGATGCCGCCCAGCAGGCTTGGCGTGGTCACGGTCAATGGTCGCATGATCGAGAACCTCCACGTCAGTACGGGTCTTGGCCATGGCCGAGGCGATCGCCGCTCGCGGCGAGTAGTCCGGCGCCTCCGGCCCCGGTGGCGGCGGAGCAGCGAGCAGCGAGCCTTGCCGCCGGCGGGTACGAGGATCCCCCTCTCGCGTCATGGAGCAGCGCGATACGGGATCCTCGCCGCTGCTTGAAGAGATCTTCGATGCCGCAATGGCGTCGGCCGCCAGAGAGCGGCGGCGGACCACGCCGATCGTGTGCCGCTCGTCGGTCAGCGAGGAGCATGCGGCCACCGCCGTGATGGGCCCACCAGCGGCCCGCGACGTAGCCCGATCACACCTCCGACGGCGTCGTCGGACTCTGGTACGGCAAGGCGCCGGGGGTCGACGGCCACCGACGCCTTGCGCTACGCCGCCAGCGCCGGCACCTCCAGGCTGGGCGGCGGGTGGCGCTGGCGAGCGACGATCCACCGCCCCAAGCGGGCTAAGAAGGCTAGGAGCACCTCAAGTTGGAACGGGTCGACGTCTTCCGCGCCCGGCTTTTTGACAGCGACCTCGACCGGTTCGCCAGGGCGTCCGTCGGGATCCGTCTGAGCTGCGCCGTACTGTGGGGCCATGCCGAGCGATCAGCTGACTGAAGGCCATGAACGGGGCGCACCGCGTCATCCTGAAGCTGAGCGGGGGCAAGCTCGGTTGGACCGCCTCCGACATGCCGGTGATCGAGCTCACCACCACGGGCCGCAAGAGCAGGCGGCCCCGCTCGGTGATGCTCACGTCGCCGCTGCAGGAAGGCGACGCCTTGGCGATCGTGGCGTCGCGAGGCGGCGACGACCGGCATCCCGCCTGGTTCCTGAACCTGCGGGACAACCCCGAGGTGCAGGTGTCGGTGAAGGGCGGGCCGAAGCAGCCGATGCTGGCACAGGTGGCCGACGAGGCGGAGCGTGACCGCATGTGGCCGAAGATCACCGCCGACCACAAGAACTACGCCGGATACCAGACCAAGACCGATCGAGAGATCCCGGTGGTGGTGCTCACCCCCGCCCCAGGCGTTGGTTGATCGCCTCGGCGAGGGACTCCGCCTCGGCCTGATTCAGTGGCTTGGCCACGACGAACCGCTCGGCGGGCGATGTGAACTCCACCGCATGGCATGAGCGCTGACGGTGGTTCGAGTAGTAGGTGGACTCGACCGCTTCGGCCCGTACCGGCCCCTGGAAGTCCATCGGGCGCCCGTCGCCGATTGCCGTCCAGTTGGATCGATCCAGCCGGAGGCCGACCCTGCCCAGCATCCGCAGGCGGAAGTACCACAAGCCGACGGCGACGAAGATCGCCATGAACGGACCAAGGATCCACGTCGCCACGTTGACCGGGTTGATCAGCATCACGACCAGGCCGAACGCTCCCACCGAAAGTACTGCGGCCATCACCAAGTCGTCGCGTTGCACCGAGGCGGGCCTCACCTCCAGGACCATGCCCGTCCTCTCGAAGCCGCCACCCGGAGACGGTGGACTCGGCGGTCAACGGGTCGACATCCGCACCCAGGCTACCCGCGAGGTTCGCCGGTCGCGGCCGGGGCCAGCCGCCTCGCAGTCCAGGTTCCGAACGTTTCGAGCATCGAGCCCGGCACGGTGGTGGCGGCCCCGACCACCGGCGCCAGGCCGGATCCGTGGTTGCGGGCGCCGGAGGTGTGGGGTGCCGTCGAGTCCAGAGAGGAACGTCAGGCGTGCGATCCCCGGCCCATGACGTCGGGGACGCCGAGGTGGCGTCGGGTCGGGCAGCCCCGAAGACCTGGAACACCCGTGACCAGCGGCCTCACCGGCGTCGAGGAACGTGAGGAATGCCGCAGTCGACCCATCCTGCGGATGACTTGTCGCCGACAACGAACCGCCAAGTTTCCCATCGTCGGCGAGGCCACCGCTGCCGAATAGGTGACCCCGGTTCCCGGTACCAGGTCGCATCGTCATACTCGGCGCCCGGTCGCCCGAACAGGAGCGTGTCGTCGGCGCCTCGCCGGTCACCGCGCCCTCCGGTAACGCCAGGGGCAGAGCGGCCTTGACCTGCTCACAGCGCTCGAGGTGTCGTCCACACGTCGGCCACCGTGCAGTCGATGACGAATCGAGTCGGCGAGCAGGCGAGACACCCACTCCTCCGCCTCGAGACGCCGGTGCAGTTGGCTCGCTGATGTGATCGAGCCCCGGTCGATTCCTCGCACGTCGGCGAACCAGGTGGTGGCATAGAGCGGTTCGAGCATGGGGAAGAGCTCGTCCGACGTCAGCGAGGAGCCTGGATCCCAGACGTCGCCGTCTCGAGGGTGAAGTCACGAGGTGCGGGCGATGCCCTCGTTGTCGACGTCTACGTCTACCTCAGGGCGCTCTCCGGGGGCAGAAATCGAAACCGGTCGCCATCCCCGCAGTTCGAGCATGCCCTTCCAAACCAGCCGCCAGCAACCTCACCGACTCTGCCGTCGGATCGCCATCTCCGTTCTGGTACACCGGATACGGCCTGCTCGGACCGGTGACAGGTCCCAGGTCGTTGAAATCCTCCACGTCCGGACCTTGCTGTTTGAGGTGCAGAGTGTGCCGTTTCGCCCCGCCGCCGTCTACCGGGCCTTGGTGCGGCCCGGCGGCGCGAGCCGCAGTCGTGCGGGTTGGTTGCTTCGTTGGCGTTGGTAGCGCACTCGTCGGAGCTGTCGCAACCCTGGCGGCCGTCGTCGCCGCCTCCAGACATCGCCACCGCTGCGACCGCAGCGATCAGCAGCGCGGCGGACGACAGTCGAGCGTTCGTGGAGAACGCAAGCGGCTGGTACCGGGAGCCGCTTGCAGCAGCGTCGCGAGCGGCCGCGGTAGTGGCCTCGGCGCCGCCGCGCCTCCGCGATTCAGCGGAGCTCAACAAGTCGGTCAGTCGGCTCATCGTTCCTCCTCCAGGTAGTCGGCGAGATATGCTGCGGCTGCCGGTGGCTTTGCGGGCGGCGGCTTCCGAGCAGCCCAACTGCGACTTGCAACCTCGTCAAAGGGCATGCCCTCGACCTCGTGCAGATACAGCGCACCGCGCTCGCGAAGTCGACAAGGCCGTGAGATCGGCGGACGGCATCGTGCGGGTAGTCGGCACCGCACCGAGCGTCGGCGAGGCCTTTTGCGACGTCGGCGGGCGCTGCCGCAACTGCGCCGTCGATTGCTGGCCAGGTGTGGCAATGGCCCGGCGCAGATAGGCGCAGGAAGTCCAGCTCGCTCAGCGATCCCTGCCGTAGCGCCGGGCCAGCCGCCTCCCCTGCGCAGGTCACGTCGGGACACCTCGGGAGGGGCGACGACTGCAGCGAGCGACGCAGCGGAGGATAGAGATCTCCGAAACAGTGCATCATCGGCCGCCAACCGCGGCAGGACTCGAGCCTGGTCGGCGCTGTTCATCGCGATCGATGGTGCCGGTCATCTCGTGGGTTGCCAACTCTCGGTGGGCCTCTGCTCGAAAGGCGATCGTGGGCGGTGCCATGCTGACTCCTCCTGGGTTGACCGAGGTGAAGTTGGCTCGGGTTCTGGGAAGCGCGCAGGGTTGGGTGGTCGGGGCGAAGCCCAGGTGGTTGTGCGAGGTGGTTGGGTCAGGCGGCAGGGTAGGAGCCGGTGTAACCGGCCGCTTTCGAGTTGCTTGACGTGCCGTTGACCTTGGCTTCGGGATGCTTTGCGGTTGTCGTAGTAGTTGGCTCGGGGTCGTGGTAGGTCTCACCAGTCAGGGCCATGTGGTAGGCGGCCATCAACATCAGGCTGCGATGCCAACGGCGGCCTTGTTCGGTCCCCGACGGCAGGGCGACGCTTAAGCGTTCCGACAGAAACGTCCCTTTGGTTCTAGCTGCGGCCGGACGCTCGACCAGAGCACCACGAAGGTGTCGGCTTCCGTGGCGCACGTCCTGCCGGACGGTGTTTCCCGGCCGATTCGTGCGACACCGGTGCAAGACCGGCCCACGCAACAAGGTGCTTATCGGTCAGGAACCGGCCCTTATCTGCACCGATCTCAGCCAGCATCGTCTCAGCGGTCCAGGTGGACACCCCTCGTCGACCACAACTCGACCAACGGGTCAAGGCGGGTCGCCTCGGCGATCTCGTCGGTCAACCCTCGATCGTGGCATCCAGGAAGTCGATGTGGCCGATAATGGCTTTGGCGACCACGCTGTGATGGTGGCCCCAGCAGCCTCCAACGCCTCAACCTTTCGAGGATCTTCGACCGCATCCCCTTTAGCCAGTCGGCAAGAACCTCAGGATCCTTCTGCCCGGAGATCAGCATCTCGATCATCGCCCGAGACGACTTCGACCACACCTTGGAGGCGACCGACGTCAGCTTGATCCCGTCCTGGAGGACCTTGTCCAGGCGTTGGATCTCCCGCCGCGAGCGACGATCTGGGTCTTTCGGTGGCGGGTCAACTCCCACAACGCCCGGATCTCCGGTTCGGGGACCATCGACCGCGCGAACCATCCCATGAGCAGCCACATCGGCAAGCCACTCCGCATCAGACATGTCAGTCTTCCGGCCCGGCATTCTTGACATGATGGGCGTTGACCAGCCACCACGTCCTCAAAGAGGTTCTCCAGCCCATAGAAGATCGGCTTCCAATACACCCCGGTCGATTCCATCACCACCAACTCGACCTCGGCATCGGCCAGCCACTCGCAATGCCCGGACCCTTCGCGGTCGTGGCAAACCGGTCCGCTTGAACACCGACACCTCAGTGCCGTCAAAGACCTCCACACATCCGGTCACCGAGTCTCGATGCACATCAGACCGGCCACCGGTCACAATCCGTCTCATGTTGTGACCCCTTTGGTCGCACCCGTCCGATGAGGCCGCCAGGGGAGGACCAGGAACGATTCAAATCTGGTTCGTGCTCGAAGCAACACTCCCCGGTCCTTCGGGTCCCGCACCAGACTGTGAACGGGCTCTCGGCTCCAAGAAAGTTCGGCGACCACACCCCAGCGACCACCCACCCCATCATTTCATCCCCACCCCGATGGCGCAGCCGCCATAACGACTTCGTGAGGACACCGCAAGCCCGTCGGATGTGACACTTCAGATCGGGCTGCGGCAGACCACCTCCCGCCATCGAGCCGGTACTGCCGTAGGTTTGACGCTCATGGGTGATCGGGCGGCAACCGTGGACGGCGATGCCGGCTGGCCCTGGGGATGCCGCACGTGACGGTCGGCGCGGATCCAAGGGCAACGCCGTCTACCGTTGGGCAGCAAGTCGTTTGTGTTCTTCCGCACGCCCCGGGCTGACGCCGTCGATCGACACCGGGGAGCGCTACGACGACGTCATCGTGTTCTGGGTGGAGGACGAGCACGAGAAGCAGGCGCTGGTCGGCGACCCGTCGACGCCGTTCTTCACCACCGACCACTTCAACGGTCACCCGTCGGTGCTCCTTCGGGCCTGCCGACTGGGAGAGCTCTCGGTGAGCGCCGTGGAAGACGCTGGTCGCCGAGGCCTGGCTGGCGCAGGCGTCCAAGCGTCGCGGCGCGTGGCTGGCCGAGTACCGGCCCGCCGACCCGAGTTGATCGTTCCCGCCCGTCCGGCGTGTCAGCCACGAAGCGGTGGTACAGATCGATGAACTCGAAGCCGTCGTGCGGCCCGATCGCCTGGCCGACGACGTCCAGCGGCACCTTCCAGCTTCTTGAACCGGACGCAGCTCTTGCCCATGTCGAGCTTGTGGCCGTCCGCCGTCCACGCCTGCCGGAACCACTCCTCGATGGCCCCGTCAGGTAGACCGCGTTGGTGAGATAGACGGCCATGTGGTGCTTCTGCGACGCCAGGGCGGCGTACATCAGCGGCTGCCCGTTGCCAGGTGTCGGGAAGCGTTCCAGCGGGACCTCGTAGCTGATCATTCCCCAACACGCATCGACTCGACGTATCCCTCGGGGAGGTGCTCCAGCGACGTCCCGCACCGCCGAGGCTGGCCTCCGCTCGATCGGGTGGCAATTCGGCCAGGTACTGCTCGGGGGTTTCGGCGCTGCTCTTCATCTGCCCATGATGGCCGAGTCTCAGGCTCAGCAGGTGACTGGAGCATCAAGATCGAGGCGTCGGAAGACCGCCCCACGCTCCACGTCAAACCGGCTCGCGCACTTCACCGTGACCGTGGTGTCCAGCGGCTTCGGCTGCACGGACCGCATCAGGCGGAATCCCGATTCATCGGTCGATCGGATTCCTTCCGCTTCAAACTCGACGGTTACCGATTCGCCCTGAGGAACGTTGACCGAGATCTGGGCAACCCGCAGTCGCCGTCTCGCAGCGACACCGAGTTGATCGGCGTCCCGTCGATTCGGATGTCCAGGGCAGGCTGCTGTAGAGCGACAGTTGTTGGCGGTTGTCGCCGGGGCCGAGCGCGCTCCGGAGCTGCAGTGGGGTCCCAACACGTATCGGGGCAGGCCGCTGTTTGGGGCTTCGTTGGCGAGGCGCAGTGACATCGACAACGGTGGGAAACGCCGCGACCGCCATCTGGTTCGGGCGGACGCACCGTGATCGTCGTCGCCGACTCGAGCATCTGATCGGTCTTCGTGGCCGAGATGTTCTGGCTGACGACGCCCACGGCAAGCCCTCGGGTTGAGGCCACGAGCCGTCGAGGCGGCCGACTTGACCTGTCGTTGGAGGTCCGTCTCCGACGACCACGCTCGGTGGCCGCGGTCGATCACCTCGGCCAGCTCGTTCGCCGCCTCCGGCGACAGCCTGCACCCGCCGTCCAGGGTCTTGGCCCATACCGCTTTGATCAGAAAGCTCACCCAGTACCGCCGCCCGGTCCCGTTCCGGCAGAACTCCACGCCTGAATCGGAGAGCACGAGTTGTTCGAGCCGCTCGGCGGTGACCGGGCCTTCGATGTCGTCCAGTTCCACGGCGCCGACGACCGACAGCAATGCGACAGGGGCCGAGGTGTCGACCAGGATGACCCCATCGATCGGCGGCCCGAGGGTGGGCTTTCGCTTCTGGCGCTCTGTAGACCTGTTGCAGCTCCGCACCCACCGTGGGGACGTCGGGCACCATGTTGATGTTCTGTATCGAGCTGCGGGAGCTGAACAACCTGAGGATTTCCTCGTCGTTGTTGAGCGTGCCGATCGATTCGGACTCCGCGGGCGGAGTGAGGTCGATGAGTGTTCCGATGCGCTCGACGTGGTCAGCGCGGGCATGCCCTCGCCCGTGGAATGATGACCGTCCACGATCCGATCATGCCCCCCCCGTGGCGGGTTCGGTTGGGTTCTGCAGGCCGACGAGCCATGCCTGAGGCCGGACCCGGGATCGACGACGTCGGCCAGCAGGTCCAGCAGACGTGCGGCGGAGGTCATGGCGTCGATGCCGGCCTGCGTGGAGCCGCCGAGACCGGGGAGCACCCGCACGGCCGCTGCCGGCCCGGAACGCCAGTCGAGGTGCAGCCGGTCCAACCCAGTCGAGGGTCTGACGCATCGAGGCCGCAAGGTCGGCCGGTTGGTCACCTCGCCGCAGCGGAGATCCCCCGGGAACCCGAGTAGGCGGTCCATCCGGCGGCACCCAGCCAGAGCGAATTCAACAGAATGGCGGCAGCCACGGCCCAGCAAACGGACGAGGAACCTTGTGGGGCCCCTCGTCCGGTTGTTCCGATGGCCACCGACGGTGTCGGTGCGGCGGTCGGACTCGGGTTGGGCCTCGTGGTCTATCCGGCGGAATCGGCCGCCGGGCGGCGTCGGGCCGACTTCAGTGCGGTCCGGCGAGCAGCATCATCGTGGTGGCCAGGGCGAGCGTGACTGACCGTTGCGCCGGTAGCGAGCGAGCCGCCGCCGCCGCTGGTCGGCGTGCCCTGGAGCTCCGCCAACGGTGGGCGTGCCTCCGCCGCTGGGCGTCGCCTTCGGTGCAGCCGCCGAGGATGGAGATGGCTGCGGAGGCACTGGCGCCTGCCGACTCTGCGGTGATCTTGTGCTCACCGTCTTCCTTGTCGCACGGAATGGTGGTTTCGGCCGAGAACGAACCGTTTTCGTCGGCCCGTCACTTTGGCCAAGACGGTTGGCGCCGAGAACAGGTGATGGTGACCTCGCCGCCGCCGAGGAAAGCACGAGCCTTCGACGGTCACCGAGTCGCAACGACGGCGTTTGCCGAACTCAGCGTGATCGACGGCGTGCAGTCAGGGTTGCTGTCCGGGCCGCTGTCGGGGCCGCTGTCGGGGCCGCTCGGCGGGCTATCGGGGCCGCTGGGCGGATACACGGTGCTCGGTGGGTACGCGGTGCTCGCCGGGTACACGGTGCTCGCCGGAGCGCCCGCATCGTTCTGTGACGCCACGGTCGGGTTGGACGCCGCGGCGCTTACAACGAATGCGCCGAAGACGACGGCAGCGACGGTGGTCAACCGCAACAGTTGATTCCTCATGTTTGGATGAGCCTTTGTGATTGTTAGGGGATCGGGACCGGCCGAGCATATCGCCTGCCGTCCTCCGGACAACTACGTTCAGATATTCGGAGCGTGGGCGCCCGGCGGCGATTGCGGTCGGCCGCTGCCGCATTCTCATTTCTCCAGTCGACCATCGGTACCATCGCAGGCCGGTCGGCGCCAGGATCGCCCGTGCGAGACGTCCGGCATGCTTAGATCCGTACCCTCGAGGTCGTTCCCTTCGCACCAAAAAGGAGCCCCAAGTGACACAGATCCCACGAGTCGAGGCTCAGCGAGCCCAGGAGGTCTCCAGCACCGACCGAATCCTGCGGCGATGTGGCCAAGGTGGCCGCCTTGGCACGACTGGAACTGACCGAGGCCGAACTGGAGACGTTCACCGGCCAGCTGGCCGACATCCTGGACCACGCCGCCGACCTCAAGGCGATCGACCTGGAGGGCGTCGAGCCGCTGGGAACCCCGGTGGCCATGGAGAACGTGCTGCGGGCCGACGCCCGGGGACACGCTGGACCGCGACGAGGTGCTGGCTTCCGCACCCGCGGCGGAGGACGGCAAGTTCAAGGTCACCTCCATCCTGGGGGAGGTGACATGAGCGCCCACACCGCGCTCGAGACCGCCGGCGCCGTGCGCTCCGGCGAGGTGTCGGCGCGTGACACGGTCGACCAGGCGCTCGCCTCGATCGACGAGCACAACGGCGACCTCAACGCCTTTCTCAGCATCACCGCCGAGCAGGCCCGGGCCGCCGCCGACGCGGTGGACGCCAAGGTGGCCGCAGGGGAGAACCCCGGCCCGCTGGCGAAGGGTGCCGTTGCACTGAAGGACAACCTGGTCACCCGGGGCGTGGCCACCAGCTGCGCCAGCAGGATCCTGGCCGGTTGGGTGCCGCCCTATGACGCCACCGTGGTGCAGCGCCTCGCCGCCGCCGGTGCGATCTCGGTCGGCAAGACCAACCTGGACGAATTCGCCATGGGCAGCTCCACTGAGAACTCGGCTTTCGGACCCACCCGCAACCCGCACGACCGCGAGCGCGTCCCCGGCGGCTCCTCGGGCGGCTCGGCGGCCGCGGTCGCCTCGGGCATGGTGCCCCTGGCCCTCGGCTCGGACACCGGCGGCTCGATCCGTCAGCCGGCCTCGCTGTGCGGCGTGGTGGGCGTGAAGTCCACCTACGGCACGGTGTCCCGCCTGGGTTTGGTGGCCTACGGCTCGTCGCTCGACCAGATCGGACCGTTTGCCGCCACCGTCGCCGACGCGGCACTGTTGCTCGAGGTGATCGGCGGCCACGACCCCGGCGACTCCACCTCATTGGACCGGCCCGCACCCGACGTGAGCGCACACCTGGACGACGGCGTCGACGGCCTGCGGGTGGGCGTCGTCGCCGAGCTGATGGGGGAGGGCATCGCCCCGGAGGTGGTCGGCCGCATCCGTGCCGCCGCCGAGGCGCTGGAGGCCGCCGGTGCCACCGTCGAGGAGGTGTCGATCCCGGCAATCTCGGCCTGCCTGTCGGCGTACTACATGGTGGCCACGGCCGAGGCGTCGTCCAACCTGTCTCGCTACGACGGCGTTCGTTACGGCAATCGGGTGGAGGCCGCCAACGTGACCGACATGATGACCGCCACCCGCACCCAGGGCTTCGGCGACGAGGTGAAGCGGCGCATCATGTTGGGTACCTACGCGCTGTCGGCCGGCTACTACGACGCTTTTTACGCTACGGCGCAGAAGGTGCGCACCAAGGTGCGGGCCGACTTTGACGCCGTCTACGAGAACCACGACCTGCTGTTGTGTCCCGCGTCGCCGACCCCGGCCTGGCGGTTGGGCGAGAAGACCGACGACCCGCTGACGATGTACCTGTCGGACATCTGCACGATTCCCACCAACCTGGCCGGACACCCGGCGGCCTCGATCCCGTTCGGCACCGACCCCGGGGGTCTGCCGATCGGTGCCCAGCTGTTGGGTCCGACCCTGGGCGAGGCCACGATGTTTCGAGCCGCCGCGGTGTTGGAACACGCAGCCGGCGAGGGAGGCAACTCATGAGCGACGCAGCCACGTCGGACACCACGATTCCCGCTCCGACGAGCAGCACGGTCGACCTGAGCACGTGGGAGATCGTGATCGGCCTGGAGGTGCACGCCGAGCTGTCGACGGCCACCAAGCTGTTCAGTGCGGCGCCGCAGCGCTTCGGGGCCGAGCCGAACACCAACATCGACCCGCTGACGTTGGGGTTGCCCGGCAGCCTGCCGGTGCTCAACGAACACGCGGTCGAGCTGGCCATCCGGGTGGGCCTGGCCCTCAACTGCACCGTGCAGCGCTCGGTGTTCGCCCGCAAGAACTACTTCTATCCCGACCTGCCCAAGGACTACCAGATCAGCCAGTTCGATCTGCCGATCGACATCGACGGCTGGCTGGAGCTGCCCTCCGGCAAGCGCATCGGCATCGAACGGGCCCACCTCGAGGAGGACACCGGCAAGTCGACCCACGCCGGCGACACCGGACGCCTGCAGGGCGCCTCGTCGTCGCTGGTCGACTACAACCGGGCGGGCGTGCCGTTGCTGGAGATCGTCAGCCGCCCCGACATCCGCGACGCCGACCAGGCCCGCGCCTACGTCTCCGAGCTGCGGGCGATCCTCGTGGCGGTCGGGGCCTCCGACGGCAAGATGGAGGAGGGGTCGATGCGGGTCGACTGCAACGTGTCGGTGCGCCCGCAGGGCTCCGACACCTTGGGAACCCGCTGCGAGATCAAGAACGTCAACTCGCTGCGATCGCTGGGCAGAGCGGTCGACTACGAGGCCGCGCGCCAGGTGGACCTGATCGAGGGCGGCGGCACCGTTCGCCAGGAGACCCGCCACTGGAACGAGAACGACGGCCGCACCCACACGCTTCGAGTCAAGGAGGAGTCGGACGACTACCGGTACTTCGCCGACCCCGACCTGGTGCCGTGCGACCCCGGCGAGGAGTGGATCGAGCGGGTGCGTGCGGCCCTGCCCGTGCTCCCGGCGGCCCGGCGCACTCGGCTGGCGGAGGCCACCGGGCAGGAAACCGGGGGCTCGGCCTCCGAGGGCATCGCCATCGTCGTCGACCGGCGGTTGGACGACCTGGTGCTCGCCGCCATCGACGCCGGCGCCGACCCGGCCCGAGCACTGACCCACGCCGAACACAACCTGTCCGACGACCGCTCGGGCGATCTTGACCCGGCCGCCTTCGCCAAGCTGGTCAACCTCGAGGTGGACGGCAAGCTGTCGGCCACCCAGGCCAAGACCGTGCTGGCCACGCTCGTCGCCGAGGGCGGTGATCCCGCCGACATCGCGGCGGCCGCCGGCTTCGAGGCGATGGACACCTCCGAGCTGGAGGGCCTCGTCGACGGCCTCATCGAGAGCCACCCCGACGAGTGGGGTCGGTTCTGCGACGGGGACGGCAAGGTCACCGGGTTCTTCGTCGGTCAGGTGATGAAGGCCACCCGGGGGCAGGCCGACGGCAAGGTGGTCACCCAGTTGCTCAACGCCCGCAAGGGCTGACGTCGGGGGACCGTGCGAAATCCTCACGTGCGGGTTTGGGCGGCTCTTCGACGCACGATCTTCACGTGAGGGTTTCGCGCGCGTGCCGATCCGGGTCGGTGCGAGTTGGTCAGGTGGAGCCGGATGGAGACTGGCCGCGGCAGGAGTCGCAGCGGCCGGTGAGCGCGAAGTGCAGCCCGTCGATCTCGAAGCCGTGGGTGGCCAGCAGGTCGGAGCGGAGTCGGTCGACGACGGCGTGATCCAGCCCGAACACCTTCCCGCAGTCGCCGCACTGCACGTGCCCGTGGTGGTGTTCCGCCAGGTGATACACCGCGGGGCCGTGACCCAGGTGAACATGCTGGACCAATCCAAGTTCGCTGAGCGTGCGAAGCGTTCGGTAGAGGGTGGCGAGGTGGAGCTCGGGGTGGTCGCCCTGGAGGCGTTCGGCGAGTTCCTCGGCGCTGACGTGGGCCGACGGGTCGGACGCCAGCTCGGCAAGCACCAGTCGTCGTGCCGAGGTCACCCGGCCGCCTCGCCGACGCACCTCGTCGAGTAGGTCGGCGAGCCGGTCCTCGGTCACGCACGGCATCCTAGGGTCGTCGGCGCGGCCGCCCGAAACGGCCGCCCGCTCGGCGCCTCGGCCGCGACGCCCCCGAAATCTTGGGCTGGGTGCACGCGCTCCGCGTGAGAGATCCGCTGCAAACCGGGGTGCGATATCACCCACGGCCCTGTTTCGGCCGCTTTGGGTGAGCTATCGTCGGCGCAGGTGTGGTTCGGGCGAACCGGCCTGACGCGGAGGGACATCGTGACGATTCGACGGAGCCTGGTGGTCGGGGTGGTGCTCGGCGTGGCCGCCACGGTGCTCCTCATGCTCAGCCCGCTGGGCACGGTGACGTCCGAGGCGTTCGACAAGGTGAGCGTGACCCGGACCTCCGACGACGGAACGACCGAGGTTGCCGGAACGGAGCTGAACGTCTCCGGCGCCACCAAGGACGACATCGACCGATCGTTGATCGGCGTGGCAACGCTCGGAGCCATCTTTCTTGGTTTGGCCGCCATCATCGCCGGGGTCGTCATGATCAGTCTGCGGTTTTGAACCCCCGCTGAACCGGGTCACCCCGCAGGGGAACTTGGATGGGGTCCAGGGCGCGAAGGTGACAGGCTGGGTCGATGAACGACGCGATCGGGTTCTGAGATGAGCGACGACTTCCCCGACCTTCCCTCCGGCATCACCCCGTCGGTGTTGGAACTGATCGGCGACACGCCCCTGGTGCGCCTGAAGCGTCTCTCCGAGGAGGAGGGGATCTCGGCCACGCTGGCGATGAAGATGGAGACGACCAATCCCGGCGGCTCATCGAAGGACCGCCCGGCGCTGCAGATGATTCTGGAGGCCGAGGCCTCCGGCGACCTCAAGCCCGGCGGAACGATCGTCGAGCCCACCAGCGGCAACACCGGCGTGGGCCTGGCCATCGTGGCGGCCCAGCGCGGCTACCGGTGCATCTTCGTCATGACCGACAAGGTGGCGCCCGAGAAGGTGGACCTGCTGCGGGCCTACGGGGCCGAGGTGGTCGTGTGCCCGGTGGCGGTTCCGCCGGAGGACCCGACCAGCTACTACTCGGTGGCCGAGGCGTTAGTGGCCGAGACGCCAAACGCCTATCGGCCCAACCAGTACGCCAATCCGTCCAACCCGGCGGCCCACGTGGCGACGACCGGACCGGAGTTGTGGGCGCAGACCGACGGGCGGATCACCCATTTCGTGGCGGGGGCGGGCACCTGCGGCACGCTCACCGGCGTGGCGATACCTCAAGGAACGGGACCCGACGATTCGGGTGATCGCCGCCGACCCCGAAGGCTCGGTGTACTCCGGAGGCTCTGGCCGCCCCTACCTGGTGGAGGGGTGGGCGAGGACTTCTTCCCCGATGCATGGGACGAGGCGCTCTACGACGAGGTCATCGCGGTGTCCGATGCCGACAGCTTCTCGATGGCCCGGCGCGTGGCCGCACCGAGGGCATTCTGGTGGGCGGCTCAGGCGGCATGGCGGTGGCCGCGGCGATTCAGGTGGCCAACGCGGCCGGGCCCGACGACGTGGTGGTTGTGCTCAACCCCGACTCGGGGCGCGGCTACCTGTCGAAGGTGTTCAACGACGACTGGATGGCCAAGTTCGGGTTCACCACCTCGGACGGGCCGACGCTCGCCGACGCGCTGGAGCGGGCCGGAGGAACCCGAGAGCTGCTCTACGTCAACCCACACGACTCGGTCCGCCACGCGATCGAGGTGATGCGGACCAACGGGGTGAGCCAGCTCCCGGTGTGCAAAAACACGCCGCCGTTCGCCGAGGCCGAGGTCGTGGGCTCGGTGGACGAACTGGTGCTGATGCGGGCCGCCGCCGACGACCGCGCCACCCTGGACCTGCCGGTCGACTCGGTGTTGGGCCACCGGCTGCCCACGATGGGAATCGGCCAGGAGGTGGGGAGGGCGATCGAAGCGCTGCGTACCGCCCCGGCGCTGTTGGTGTTGGGCGGCGGGCGCCCGTGCTGCGTCCTGACCCGCAGCGACGTGCTGGGATTCCTCGAACTGGGAGACGACGATGGCGAGTAGTGCCGACCCCGACCGACCCCTCGGCTTCGCCACCCGGGCGATCCATGCCGGTCAGCCACCGGACCCGACCACCGGTGCGGTCGTGACGCCGATCAGCCTGGCAACGACGTTTGTACAGCCGGAGGTCGGACTGCTCCCCGCGGGTTTCGAGTACGGCCGCACCGGCAACCCGACCCGCGCGGCCTACGAGGCGTGCCTGTCCGGCCTTGAGGGCGCCACCGACGCGGTGGCGTTCGCCTCGGGGCTGTCCGCCGAGGACGCCCTGCTGCGGCTGATCGAGCCCGGCTCCCGGGTGGTGCTGGGCGACGACGCCTACGGCGGGACGTTCCGGCTGATCTCGGCCGTGCACGGCGCCGAGGGGCGCGACCACCTGGCCTTCGACCTGACCGATCCCGCCAAGCTGGAGGCCAACTGGCCCGATGACGCCACGATGGTGTGGCTGGAGACGCCCACCAACCCGCTGCTGACCTGCCTCGACATCGCCGCCATCGCCGAGGTGGCCCATCGCCACGGCGCGGTGCTCGTCGTCGACAACACCTTCGCCACCCCGGCCCTGCAGCGACCGCTGGAGTGGGGGGCCGACGTCGTGGTCCACTCGGCCACCAAGTACCTGGGCGGCCACTCCGACGTGGTCGGCGGCATCGTGGCCACGTCCGATGAGGAGCTGGCCCAGCGCCTGCGTTACCTGCAAGCACGGTGGGCGCCGTGCCCTCGCCCTTCGACTGCTACCTGGTGCTCCGGGGCCTGAAGACGCTGGAGGTCCGCATGGAACGGCACAGCGCCAATGCGGCAGCGGTGGCCGAGGCGCTCCTCGACCACCCGGCCGTCGGGCTCGTGGCACCCGGGCCTGGACACGCCCCCACGCACGCAGTGGCCGCCCGGCAGATGTCGGGTTTCGGTGGCATGGTCAGCTTCGAGTGCGTCGGGGGTGAGCGGGCGGCGCTCGAGGTGGTCACCCATACCGAGCTGTTCTCGCTGGCCGAATCGCTCGGCGCGGTCGAGAGCCTGATCGAGCACCCCGGCCGTATGACCCATGCGTCGGCCGCCGGTTCGCCGCTCGAGGTGCCGCGTCGCTCGTGCGGTGCTCGGTGGGCATCGAGGATGTCGCCGATCTGGTGGCCGACCTGATCGGAGCGCTCGACCGCCTGGACGGCTGAGTCGCACGGCCTGGCGGCCTTCAGCGGGGGGTGGGGTCCGCCAGCAGGGCGGCGGTGCGGTCGAGCGGAAGGTCGATCAGCGAGTCCCCGGGTTGGATGTCGATACCGAGCGACGCCAGGTGTCCGGTCGCTGCGGCACGAGCCTGTCGGCGGCTGGGCCGAGCGTCGGATCGCCGGAACGGGTCAGCCACTCGCTGATGAGGTTGCGGGGGTTGGCGTGACCTCGACCGACCAGCGGGGGGCCGGTCGTCGGGTGCGCGTCGGCGGCTCCATCGGATGGTCGACACGGCGGGCCACCAGCAGGTCGGCGCCCTCAACCGCCCGATCGGCCGGGTCGAGGCGCCAATGGGTGGACAGGTGGGCCTCCACCCACCCTCGACCGTCGGCCAGGCTGGGTGCGCCGCCGGGTCGGGGCTGCGATCCCGAGCATCGACGTCGCAGACCAGCAGAGCCACCGGCGCCGGAAGGGCCAGCAGCGTGCGGGGAGCCAACCCCCGGGTCGCCGCGCAGATCGATCATGGGCACGGCGCCCGCTCGGAGCTTGGGCGCCTGGTCGCCCCCGAGCAACCGGCGAACGCCGAGCGGCTGGGCGGAGCCGTCGCCGAAGCCGGTCGATGCGGCCTCCCGGCCGAGATCGTCGGCGACCTCGGTCGCAACGGTGAGCGGCGTCGGGTCGTCCTCGGTCGCCGATCGAGCGGCCGCCGCCCTGCGTGTACAGGTGATGTGCGGGTTCGGTGGGTTGCCGCTCTCGCCCCGTGGGCGCCAGGAGGTAGAGGTCGGCCCGACCGCCGATGGCCTCGGCACCCTCGTAGGTCACCACGTCGGGCCACATGGCGCACAGGGCGAGGTTGGCGCGCAGCATCTCCCGTTGGACCTGCCAACCCAGCGTGGCCCGGGTCTCGCCGAACCCGTAGCTGATGGCGGCACGGGCCTCGGGGCCGGACAGCGCTGCGTTTGCGGTCGCCAGGAAGGCCTCCATGCCGGCCGGCGTGTACGGAGGGTCGCTGATGACCAGGTCGGCCCATCCGGTCAGCGACGCCGGTAGGCCGACCCGTACGTCGCACCACCGCAGCGTGAGGGCCTTCGGCGGCAGGTCGGCCGCACCGACGGCGGCAGCACGGCGTCGTCGACGTCGAGGTCGCCACCCTCGCGCACCGGCCGTCGGTGGCCAGGGCCGCGGCATCCAGGTCCCGTGCTCCCAGGACCCAGTATGGAGGCGCCGCGCAGGTCGAGGCGGGTCGCCAACAGGTCGAGCCGGTTGGCGACCCCGTCGGGCGTCGCCGGCCGGTGGTCGAGGTCCCGACGGGGGCGTGGGAGTCGGCGGCCCAGGCCGTCAGCCGCTCGATGATCGCCGGGTCGCGCAAGCGTCGGTCGGCCGGTTGGTCGATGCCCCACTCGGCCACCACCCGGGTCCTCAGGGTTCGGTCATCCGATAGCGCTCGTCGTCGTCGAAGTGCAGGCCGGCGTCGGCGTCCACCTGCCAGGAGGCGAGCAGGGCCTCCACGCCCGCCCCCAGACGCCGCTGGCCGCCACGAGCGCTCGCTGAGGGACGCGTGGGCGCTGCGTCAGCAGCCGCGCTGCAGGCCGGAGCGGCACGGTGGCCGCCGGTGCGGTGCTCGGTCTCGACGGTCGTGTCGACCCGGTCGTCCGCCGTCCGCCTCGGTGCTCATCGCCGACTTGGTTCCGGCGGCCGGCGGCCGAGCGCGGTCGAGGTGGCGCAGGCCCGGCGTGTCGGCGATGACCTTGGTGAAGCTCACCCGCTCGCTGGTCAGCGTGGCGACAGCCACGGTGGTGAGCCCGGCCAAGCGCGCCCGCGGCATCCAGCGCTGCACCGCGCCAACCGCCAACACCGCCCCGAGCGCGTTGGCGCCGGTGTCGCCCAGCATCGCCCGTTCGGCGAGGTCGTCCCGCATCAGTCCCAGGGATGCGCCGACGACCACGGCGGGCTCGGTGTCGTAGCGGCGTGTCGTCAGACTCATCGCGCCGGCGGTCAGCGCCGATACCTTGAGCGCCCGACCAGGTCGCAGGTCGAACAGGTTCATCAGGTTGGCCGAACCGGCGATGAGGGCGCCGTCCACCGCGGCCTGGATCCGGCTCGGTCTGCTCGAACCCTGCGCGTTCGGCCCGCCAGCAGCGCCGCCGCCAGGCCGGAGGCTCCGATGGCGCCGATCTTGACCGCACCGGTGGTGACCTCGCCGCGGGTAAGTGCCAACAGATGCCCGCGCAGTCCCTTGGTGTCGGCGGCGCCGGCCAGATCGTCCACCCCGGCCGGCCGAGACCCGACCCGATGGCGGCCACCAGGCCCGGCAGCGGCGACCCGCCCTGCGGCCCACCGATCACCCTGGCGGCCAGCAGCCCCGCACCCAGGGCCCCGACGGCTGCGGGTCCCTCCAACAACGTCACCGTCTCACCCCGGTGGTTGGTTCGTTCCCACCGCTTGGCCCCACCTGGCATGTGGTCGGGGAGCGTTGCCAGCAAACCGCCGGCGACGAGGGCGGCGACCGCCTCCCCGGCGACGGCCCCCGCCAGCGGCCGCCCGCATCGGCCCTCGGGCTCCGACCCCGGCCCGGCTTCGGCGTGGTGCTCGGCTCTGCGATGTGCTCCGCGGGTCACCGAAGCCACCGTATCGGTTGCCGCCACACCCGCTCGACTCCGGCGGACGGCAACGGCCCGATAGGTTGCTCTGGTGCCGCCGGCTCCATCCCGGCGGAGGCCACCCGGGAGGTGCCACCGTTGAACATGACGCACGATCGGCAGGGTCGGCAGGGTGCCCGGGCGCGGGGCGCCGGGTGGGCCATGGCGCTGGTGCTGGTGGCCGGTGCGTGTACGTCGAACGATGGGGACCCGACTCCGGGCGACGACGTGCCGGCGGAGGCACCCGACGGCCGGTTCTCGGAGGTGTCCCGCGTGGACGCCGATGAGGCGACCGGGCTGGCGATGCGTGAGGACGGAACCCTCCTGGTGGGAGAGCGCCGGACCGGCCGGATTCTGGAGGTCGATCCGGACTCCGGCGATGCGGAGGAGCTGGCCACCGTCGAGGACCTGGACGCCGGGTTGGAGCAGGGCGGGCTGCTCGATCTCGCGGTCAACGCCGAGGGTACGGTGCTCGTGTCGTTCACGGACACCGACGGCGACATCGTGATCGACGAGTTCGATGCGGGCGAGGAGTCGTTCTCCCGTCGTTGGGACGGCCCGGAGGCCCAGGAGCGGGCCAACGGCGGCCGCATGGCGGTACTCGGCGGCGACACCGAGGAGCAGGACACCCTACTGATCGGCATCGGTGATCTGCTCGAGCCCGACCGCACCACACAGCCCGATGCCGCCAACGGCAAGCTGTTGAGCATCGACGACGAGGGTGACGCGAGCCCGTGGTCCGGAGGGTTCAACAACCCCTTTGCGTTGGGCGGTGACGGGGTGAACACCGCCTGGGTGGCCGACAACGCGCCGGGGAGCGACCCCGAACGGCTGCTGCGGGTGACCGCAGCCCGCTCCGAGGAGGTCGCCTCGTGGTCCGACACCAGGGTTCCCTCGGGGTTGGCGGTCACCGACGACAACCAGGTGGCCATCTGCTACTTCGCCGAAAGCTCGCTGGTCTTGGTCGATCCCGAGGACCCCAAGGACGGCACCGGTCCGCGTCTGGCCGACGACTGTCGCTACGGGGTGGAGTCACTCGGTGACGGGCGACTGGCCTACAGCACCGACACCGAGGTGGTCGTCATCGAGCTGGAGGGCTGATCGGTCCGACCGGCCGCCACCGCCCGGTGGGGGCGGCGGCGCCCGGGCTCACTCGGCCCGGGGCAACTCGGCCAGGCGTTGGTCCGGCGTGAACAGCCGGGTGCTCACCCCGAGCACCATCACCGTCGTGGTGACGGCGACCGAGCCGAGGATGAGGTACATCACGGCCAGCTGCACTCGCACCGCGTCGGCGGGCTCTACACCGGCGAGGATCAGGCCCACCATGGCGCCGGGCAGGAAGACGAGCCCGACCGACTTTGTCGTCTCCACCTGAGGAACCAGTGCGTCGCGGATCGCCGCCCGCAGCTGAGGCTGCGCAGCGGCACGGGCGGTCAGCCCGAGCGCCAGCCGCGACTCAACCTCGTCCCGGTGGTCGCGGAGCTCGCCGATGGTCCGCCTCGCGGCCAGCACCACCGACGACAGCGAGTTGCCCACGACCATGCCGGCGAGCGGAACGACGGTACGCGGGGAGACCGCAAAGATCCCGAACCCGAAGAGCACCGCCAGCGAGGTCAGCGTCGTCGCCGAGAACGCCAACAGTCCCATGACGAATGCGGCCGGAACCTCGGGCGAGCGTCGGCGCACCGTGACGGCGGCAAAGAAGACCATGGCGAGCACCCACACCCAACTCCACACCAGCGGGGCGTCCGGGCTGACCACCAGGGTGAGCGCCGCGCCGATGGCGGCCAGCTGGAGGGCCGCCCGGGTGGCGGCCCACAGGACGGCCCGTTCCACGCCGAGGCGCCGCCACGCCGAGATGGCCACCGCCATCGCCACGAGCCCCCCGGAGGCGGTCAGCCCCCACAGCGTCGGGGCGGCGCCGGTCTGCCGGTCGGCGGCGATCGCCATCATCACGGCGCCGGCGGCGCTCATCCGCCCGGCCCATCCTCCGGAAGGCCCAACGCCACCTGGTGGTCGCCCAGCCGCTGCGCCTGGGCCCGATCGTGGGTGACCCACAGCAGCGACGTGCCCGCGTCGGCGAGTTGTCGCGCCAGCCCCTCCAGGACGCCGACCGCATCCCGGTCGAGACTGGCCGTCGGCTCGTCGGCGAGCAGCACCGACGGGTTGGTCGTCAGGGCTCGGGCCAGGCACATGCGCTGAGCCTCGCCGCCGGAGAGCTCAGCGGCGCGTCGGGTGCCGAACGACTGGGCCAGGCCCACCCGGTCCAGCAGCTCGCCCACCTCGTCGTCGCCCAACTCGACCGCGGCGCGCAGGTTGTCGGCGACCGATCCCGGAAAGGCCACCGGACGCTGGAACACCATGCCGACGTCGCGTCGCAGCGTCGGCGGGTCGATCGTCGCCACGTCCACGCCCCGATAGTCGATCGTGCCCTCCGACGGCACCGTCAGGCGGTTGCAGCATCGAAGCAGGGTCGTCTTGCCGGCCCCCGACGGCCCGGTGATCACCGTGATGCCGCCTTCGGGGATCCGCACCGAGCAGCGCCGAAGCCGGGGCCGGTCGGCTCCGGCCACCGTCACCTCTTGATACTCGAAGAGCGGGTTGGGGCTGGTCATCCCCCGGGCGGGGACGCCGACCCGCTCGTAGCCAGGCCGACTCGCTCGCGGATCAGCGCCACGAGCATGGAGATCGCCGGAGCGTTGCGACCGCCGTGGGGGATCACCACGTCGGCGAAGCGCCGGGTGGGCTCGACGAACTGCAGGTGGCTGGGTCTGACCGTGGTCAGGTACTGCTGGACGACGGTGTCGGTCGTGCGGCCACGCTCGGCCACGTCGCGCTCCAGCCGGCGGATGAAGCGCAGGTCGTCGTCGACGTCGAGGTACACCGCCAGGTCCAACAACTGTCGGAGGGCGGGATCGTGCAACACCAGGATTCCGTCGATCACGACGACCGCTCCGGGCTGGGCGCGTTCGGTGAGCGGCGATCGGGTGTGGGTGGTGAAGTCGTAGACGGGCACGTCGACGGCCCGCCCGGAGCGGAGCGCGCTCAGGTGGTCGTGCACCAGCGGCCATTCGAACGCCTCGGGCGCGTCGTAGTTGACCTTGGCCCGCTCGGCCATCGGCCGGTCGGACTGGTCGAAGTAGTAGCTGTCGACCGTGATCATCGTGACGCTGCTGACGCCGTCGGCCTCGATGATCGACCGGGTGACCGTGGTCTTGCCCGACCCGGACCCACCGGCGATTCCAATCACGTAGGGCGCCGCCGGTTCCACGGTCCCGCAGGTTATCGAGCCCTGCGGGACCCCCCGGGATGGGCGGTCCCGCAGCGCGCGGCGGGGGGTATCAGGCCACGGTGGCGGCGTTGAACGCCCGCGGCGAGGGCGAGGCGATGTACTGCTCCAGCCGCACGCGCATGCCGTGCTGACTCATCGACGGGATGATCCGGCGATCGAAGTCGTCGGGCGATCCGGGGCTGGCGATCTCCGGCTCCGGATCGTCCCCGACGGCGATCGTCTGCATCGCGTCGTACAGACGCCCGGTCGTCGGGGTGCTGAACCGGCGCGCCAACCAGGTGAAGCGCTGCCGCAGTCGGGTGCGAAACAGCGGCACCGGGTCGGCGTGTTCGCTGTAGTAGCGAACCGCGAGGATCGCGTACTCCCGCAGCGCGTCGTCGTTGCGGCCTTCGGCCTCGGTCAGCGGCTCGAGCAACTCGATGTAGAACGAGTAGTTGATTCGAAACTGCATCATGATGTCGTTGCCCAGCGCGACGTGTTCGTCGGTGGTCAGCCCGCTTCGTCGCCGCACGACGTAGTAGCGGCGCAAGCCGCGGGCCATCCAGGTTCCGACCCGCTCCCCGGGAAGCACGGCCTCGTACCCGCCCCGCTTGTGCTCGGCGACCAACAGGCTTCCCGGCGGGGGGGATGGGAAGAACTTCGCCTTGCCTCGGTAGTCGTGTGGTCCGGTGATCAGGGGGACGGTCATGGGGGGCCTCCTCGGAGGGAGCGTGGTGTCCGAGGCCTGAACCTACCGTGTTCAGCAGAAAGTGTGAAAGGTATTTTCTGAGGGTGCTGCCGGCTTCCGGTGGACGCGGTTCAAGAACGGGTGCGACTCGCCGCCGGCGCCAGCCCGATCAGCAGCAGGCCCACCGCCACGCTGACACCCCCCGGAACGTAGATCTGTCGAACCTGCTGGCCGACGGTCAACCCGGCACGCAGATCCAGCCCGACGGTGAGCCACAACAGCTGAACCACCCCGAAGGCGACGACCGCCAAACCCGTGGCGACCACGCCGACCCGCATGGCCGGCCGGTTGCGGGCCATCCAGGCGGCCAGGATCACCAGGGCGCCGAACGCCGCCAGCAGGGACAATGCGCGCAACGACACGGTCCACGGGAGCGACGAACTCGTGGAGGTCCAGACCCCCCAGGACAACCGCGTGGGGGTGACGATCGCCGCCAGCTCCAACGCCGCCCTGCTGACCAGTTCGCCCTGATCGAGCACGACGTAGATCAACGCGCTGATCGGCAACCAGAGCGACGTCAGGCCGGCGACGACCCGCGCCCACCGCCCGGTTCCGGCCACCTCGCGTGTGCGGCGTTGCGGCCGGTGTTTGGCGGAGCGGGGCGCGTCGGGCATCGTCCAGATGCTGCTGGGAGCCGGCGCGGGCAGGGGGCGGGGCGCGGCGCGGGGTGGCTCCGGCGAGGACAGGTCGTGCACCGCCGTTGCCGCGCCGTCTGGCTGATCCCACGCCGAGGGCCCCGCCGACGGGACTGTGGCACCCTGCCGGGTTGCCTCGGCGGAGTGTTGGGCGTTCGGTTGCATCCGGGTGACCGGCTCGCGGTCGGCCGGAGGGGGCGGCGGGGGACGGGGTCGCCGGTGGCGGGCTCGTCGGCGGTGGACCCTCGGCCCGCGAGGCGGGCGACGGGCGAGCGGCGGGTGGCGCCGTCGTCACCACCGGAACCGCCTGGTGCCGGCCCCGCCGTCGTCGGCCACCGCACCCCCGGCGTCGGGGCGCGAGCGGCGTCGCACCACCGGCCGGTGTTCGCCCTCCAGCACCTGCGGCGGGGCGCCGTTGGCACCCGTCCTGCACCGGCACCGCTTCGGTGCGGGGTGCGTCGTCGCCGGAATCGACACCGAGTGCGTCAAAAAGCGACGCGCCGCAGTGGGTGCAGAACCGAGCGTCGTCGAGGGTCTCGTTGGAGCAGGTGGGGCAGATCACATCGAGGTGTGGGTCGGGGTCCGGGGAGGCGACTGTTGCGTTCGGTGTCGCTCGTCAACGTAGCTCAGTGCGGGCGAACCGAAGCACGGCGAAACGCCGATAGTCTTCATCGGCTTGAGGCGCCCGTCGCCGGTCCGCGTGGCGCCGAACCGTCGGCGGCCCGTGCCGACTCGCCCCGCACGAGCAACACCCCACGCACACGACGCACACGACTGAGCACCCACCACGTGACCAACAACCGACAGGTGACCCACGACCGCCAGGTCGTTGGGCGCCGATGACCTCCAACCCCCCGCCGGTGAAGGGCGAGCCCCGCGTCCCGGAGACGCCCGGCGATCCGCTGGTCGCGCCCCCGGTGCCGTGGTATTTCCTCAGCCCCTCCGAGGCCGCCGACCAGCTCGACGTTGCGCTGGATCGCGGCCTGGGCGGGTCGGAGGTGACCCGACGGCGCGAACGCACGGGTCCCAACGAGTTGCTGTCCGAACCGAAGCGGCCGTGGTGGCTTCGCCTGGCCGACCAGTTTCGCAGCGTTCTGATCCTGCTGTTGCTGGGTGCGGCCCTGATCTCGGCGGCGGTGGGCGACCTGAAGGATCCAATCGTGATCGGCGTGGTGGTCATCATCAACGCCCTCCTCGGGTTCGTTCAGGAACAGCGCGCCGACCAGGCGATGGAGGCGCTCTCGGCCATGTTGACCACGCAGGCACGCGTGCGCCGGGACGGGTCGGTCAACGAGGTGGCCTCCGCCGAGATCGTGCCCGGCGATGTCGTGCTGCTCGAGGCGGGTGACCGGATCCCGGCCGACGGCCGATTTGTGAAGGCGACGTCGTTGGCCGTCGACGAGAGCACCCTCACCGGCGAGTCCGTGCCGGTGGACAAGGACACCGACGCCGTCGACGCCCCCCACGACCCCGACGAGGACGGCGACGGTTACGGTCGGGCGGCCCAGGTGGATCTGGCGGAGCGCTCCAACGTCGGCCACATGAACACCACGGTGGTGCGGGGCACCGCCGAGCTGCTGGTCACCGACATCGCCATGACCACCGAGGTGGGCCGCCTCGCCGGCATGATCTCGGCGGACGAGCCCGGTCTGACGCCGCTGCAGGAGGAGCTGGAGCGGCTCGGCACCCGCCTGGCGGTCATCGCCGGCGTGGCGGTGGCCCTGGTGATCGCCGTCGGGCTCCTGCGTGGCGACACGGTGGCCGACGCGATTCTCGGCGGCGTGGCGCTGGCGGTCGCCGCCATCCCCGAGGGGCTTCCGGCGGTGGTCACCGTCACCCTGGCGCTTGGTGTGCGCCGCATGGCCGAGCGCAACGCCATCGTGAAGCGGCTGGCATCGGTGGAGACGCTTGGCTCGACCACCGTCATCTGCTCGGACAAGACCGGCACGCTCACGTTGCACCAGATGACCGCCACCAGGGCGTGGGTGGCCGGGAGGGGCTACGAGGTCTCCGGTCTCGGCTACGGCGCCGAGGGGGAGATCACGCCCGAACCCGACGAGGCGATGTCCAGGTTCGTGGTCGCCGGCGCGCTGGCCTCGGACGCGGTGCTCAGAACCGGTGAGGGGGGAGCGCACGAGCTGGTCGGCGATCCCACCGAGGGCGCGGTGATCGTGTTGGCGGCCAAGGCGGGCGTCGATGGCGAGGCGATCAGGGCGGAGCACCCGAGGGTGGCGTCGATGCCCTTCGACTCGACCCGCAAGATGATGGCCGTCGTGACCGACGATCCCTTCGGCGGGCCCGGGCGTCGCCTGATGGTGAAGGGGGCCACCGACGTCGTGCTCGACGAGTGCAGCGAGCTGGCGCTCGATGACGGGGTGGAACCGCTCGACGAGGCCCGCGTTGCCGAGGTCAACGACGTGATGGCCGGCTTCGGCGAGCAGGGCCTGCGGGTGCTGGCGGTCGCCGGGAAGGAGCTGGGCGCCGAGTGGGACGGCGACCCCGAGGACGAACTGACCGGGCTGACGCTGCTCGGGTTGGTCGGCATCCTCGACCCGCCACGGATGGAGGCGGGTGTCGCAATCGCCGAATGCGCCGACGCGGGCGTGGCGGTCAAGATGATCACCGGCGACCATGCCACGACGGCCGCGGCCATCGCCCGACAGCTGGGGCTGGACGGCGAGGTGGTGACCGGCGCCGAACTCGACGACATGGACGACGACGAGCTGGCCGAACGCATCGGCGCCATCTCGGTGTGCGCCCGGGTGTCGCCGGAGCACAAGGTTCGGGTGGTTCGGGCGCTGCAGGCCAACGATCACGTGGTCGCCATGACCGGCGACGGCGTCAACGACGCCGCGGCGCTGCGCCGGGCCGAGATCGGCGTGGCCATGGGGATCACCGGCACCGAGGTGACGAAGGAGGCCGGCGATCTCGTCCTGGCCGACGACAACTTCGCCACCATCGTCACCGCCGTGGAGCGCGGACGCGCCATCCGATCCAACATCGTGCACTTCGTGCGCTTTCAGCTGACCACCAGCCTGGCGGCGGTGGCCACGATCCTGACGGCCCGAATCCTCGACCTGCCCGTGCCGTTCAGCCCGATTCAGATCCTGTTCGTCAACATCATCGCCGACGGTCCGCCGGCGATGAGCCTGGGCGTCGACCCGCCGGCGCCCGACGTCATGAAGCGCAAGCCGCTGGGACGAACCGAGCCGATCCTCACCGGCACTCGACTTCGACGAATCCTGGCCACCACCGCGTTCATGGCCGCCGGGGTGATCTGGCTGCTGGCCCGCTACCGCACCGGCAACGATCAGCTGGCGTCGACCATGGCGTTCACCACGTTCGTGTTCGCCCAGTTGGTCAACGCGCTGGTCGTCCGTTCCGACGGCCGGGGGGTGCTGCATCGCTACACCTTCACCAACGGCGCGCTGTGGCTGACCATCGGCGGGGTGGCCCTGCTGCAGGTGGTCGTCGTGCACGTGCCCTTCGCGCAGAAACTGTTCGACACGGTCGGGCTGACCTGGGGGCAGTGGGGGCAGTGCCTGTCGGTCGTCGGCGTGCTGCTGATCGTCGAGGAGGTCTGGATCCGCGTGCGGAAGCGCATTTGGCCCAACACCAGCCTCACCTGAGCGTTCGGCCGCGCGGGCCTCAGGTCTCGTCGCCGAGGTCTCGGCGTTCGGCGGCCTCCAGCACGGTGCGGACGGTCTCGACGATCTCCCGGTCGCTGAAATCGGAGGTCAGATGCACCCCGATCCACCCGGCGGCTACCAGGGCGTTGTCCCTCCGTCGGTCGGCGTCGAAGGCCCGCCGGCTGCGGTGGTGCTCGAACCCGTCGGCTTCGGAGAACACCCGGGCCTCGAGCCAACCCATGTCGAGCCGGTAGTGCTTGCCGGCCACACGCACGCGGTGCTGGCAGACCGGAAGTGGTAGGCCCGCTGCCGCCAGCACGCGGAGCACCCGAGCCTCGAGTGGGCTCTCGGTCGGGCCGGTCCGGCGACGGGGCTCGAGCAGCTCGCGGAGAGCCTGAGGCCGTCGACCGCGGGTTGCGGGCGCCCGGAGGATGGCGTCGTCCAGCAGCGCGATCGTGGTCTGACGTTGGCGGAGGGTGAGGTCGAGACAGGTCTCCAACTCGGTGGTGGGGAGACGTCCGGACAGGTCGACGAGGGTTCGCGCCGGGCTGGTGGCGGGAATCACCCCGGCAGTCGACACGGAGCCGTCGCCCAGTATGGAGCTGTGGTGCACCCGCACGCCACGACGCTCGATCCGGCGCGACCGCGCCACGACCACCTCGATTCTGGAGTGACGAACCTGCCACCCCCACAGGTGTGCGGCCGTGCTGTGGCTGGCCCAGGCGTCTCCGATGCTGAGCACGACGGCGAGGGCCCGCTGGTGCAGGTCGGCCGGCGATGCGCCGATGGACACCACCCCGGTGGCCGCCCGCCTCCAGCGTCCCCGGGCGATCGCGTGATGCACGGCCCCCCGGCCAAACCCCAACTCGCTCGCCTGTCGTGTGGTCACCAGGCCGTGCTGTTGCTCCGCCAGGTCGATCAGCGCACGCTCGTTCATGTGGCCAGCATCGAGTGGTGGGGGCGCCGGGCCAACGGGGACCGCGACCCGGGGGAGCAGGCCCGGCGTGCAGCCGTACCGGGACCCGTGCAATTTCCTCACGTGCGGCTATGGGTTCGAAGAGCAGCCCAAACCCGCACATGAGCAGATCGCGCGGCGGGGTGGTGCGGGCTCCCGGGTCAGGGACGGAGGATCGCCGGAAGCACCTCCGAGATCGACCCGAGCACCACGACGTCGGCCAGATCGTCCATGGCGGTGGGCTCGCCGTTGACGATCACGATCGACGCACCCGCGGAGGCGGCGATCGGCACCATGTCGGCCACCGGATACACCTGCAGTGTGGAGCCGACGGCCAGCAGCAGGTCGGCATCGGCGGCGGCGGCGAACGCCCGGTTGAGGTCGTCGGCCACCAGCGCCTCGCCGAAGAAGATCGTGGCCGACTTGAGGATGCCCCCGCACAGTTCACACGGCGGGTCGGCCTCACCCGCCCGAACCCGGTCGAGCGTGGTCTGCATCGGTGAGGTGATGCCGCAGCCGACGCAGCGGACCTGGCGCATCGTGCCGTGCACCTCGACCACGTCCTCGTGGGGAAGCCCCGCCTCGACGTGCAGCCCGTCGATGTTCTGGGTGACGGTCAGCGTCAGCCGGCCGGTGCGGCTCAGCTCGGCGATCGCCTCGTGTCCCGGGTTGGGGTCGGCGCGCCAGGCGGGATGGTCCATGCGGGCCCGCCATGCCCGCTCCCGCACCTCGGCGCTGCCGAGGTAGGTGTCGATCGTCGACAGCCGTTCCATCTCCGGGTTGCGGGTCCAGACCCCGTCCGGCCCGCGGAAGTCGGGGATTCCCGAGTCGGTCGAGATGCCGGCGCCGGTGAGCACCACGATCCGGTCCGCCCCGGCCACCAGCTCGGACGCCCGGCGAACCGTCTCGGGGGCGGCGACCGGGTGGCTCGAGGGGCGTGGGGCGGGCATCGGGCCAATGTAGCGAGCGGTTGTGGCGTACGAGCGCGGCGGGTTGTGCCTGGCGGGAATGTTGACCAAGTCGGTAGGGTTTAAGACCGGTGGGAGCGGCGTAGGTTCGTTCCCTCCCCGAGTCTCACCCCGCATCACCCCTGACAGCCCCGATCGAGAGCGTGCCCAACATGGCCAACTTCCGTGACCTCCTGACCGCCACCAAGCAACAGATCCGAGAGGTGGACACCGAGACCGCCGACCGCCTGCGGCGCGAGGGTTCGTTGATTCTCGACGTGCGGGAGGCCGACGAATACGAGGCCGGCGCCGTCCCCGGCGCCCTGTTCATCCCCCGGGGGCACCTCGAGAGCCAGATCGAGATGAAGCTGCCCGACAAGGACACGCCGGTGATCGTGCAGTGCGCCGGCGGCGTGCGGTCGGCCTTCGCCGCCAAGACCCTGGAGGAGCTGGGCTACACCGACGTGGCGTCGATGGCCGGAGGGTTCGGCAAGTGGAAGGACGAGGGGCGCGACTGGAAGGTGCCCCAGAGCCTGCTGCCCGACCAGAAGAACCGGTACAAGCGGCATCTGCTGTTGCCCGAGGTGGGGGAGGAGGGCCAGATGAAGCTTCTCGACGCCAAGGTGCTGTTGCTGGGCGCCGGCGGGCTGGGCAGCCCGTCCGGGCTGTACCTGGCGGCCGCCGGGGTCGGAACGATCGGCATCGTCGACATGGATGTGGTGGACGAGTCCAACCTCCAGCGCCAGATCATCCACAACCTGGACCGGGTGGGCATGCGCAAGGTCGACTCGGCCAAGGTGGCGATCGAGAACCTCAACCCGGACGTCAAGGTGGTCACCCACGACGTCCGCCTCGACGCCGACAACATCACCGACATCATCTCCGGCTACGACCTGGTGGTCGACGGCGCCGACAACTTCCCGGTGCGCTACATGCTCAACGACGCCTCGGTGAAGCTGGGCATCCCGGTGGTGCACGGCTCGATCTTCCGCTTCGAGGGCAACGTCACCGTGTTCGATCCGAAGAACGGCCCCACCTACCGGGACCTGCTGCCCGAGCCGCCGCCGCCCGAGATGGCGCCGTCGTGCGCCGAGGCGGGCGTGCTGGGCGTGCTGCCCGGCATCGTCGGCAGCATCCAGGCGATCGAGGCGATCAAGTACCTGCTCGACCTCGGGGATCCGTTGGTGGGCCGGTATCTGGCGTTCGACTCGCTCGATATGAGCTTCCGGGAGTTCAAGATCCGTCGTGACCCGGCCAACGAGATCACCTGGGAGAACCGGGACCAGATCCGGGTGGTCGAGTTGACCGACCAGTGCATGCCCGCCCCGCTGGAGGCCCCGGCAGCGGCCGCCGGCAACGGCGCGTCGGGTGGCCAGGCGGAGGTGCTGGAGCCGGTCGGCGCCTGAGCGTCAGCCGGCGTCCGGCGGGCCGGTGGTCGACCCGAGGTCCCGGCCGGTGAGTATCGCGGCGAGGGCGGCGGCGCTGTCGTCCCAGGTGGGGAAGGGTTGTGGACTGGGTGGATCCGTGTGGCCGACCGCCGAATCAAGCGCGGCGGCGAAGGCCGTGGCGTCGGTGGCGTCGACGTAGGTGACGTCCTCGCCGCCCACCTCGGGAAGTGAGCCGCCGGTGGAGGAGACCACTCGACAACCGCGCCGAAGCGCCTCGACCACGGGGAGGCCGTAGCCCTCGGCGTGCGAGGGCACGGCCACCACCTCGGCCAGTTCGTAGAGCGCGTCGAGGGTGGCGTCGTTCACCTCGGCGGGCCAGCGGATGCGATCGCCGAAGCCGGGGTGGGAGCGCAGCCGATCGGCGACGTCGTCGGCCTGCCAGCCCTGCCGCCCGACGACGACCAGCGTCGTGTCGGCGGCCATCCGATCGAAGGCGTCCAGCAGACCGGCGTGGTTCTTGCGGGGCTCCAGCGTGCCGACCGCCAGGATCACCGCGCGGCCGTCGAGCGAACCCAACAGCCTCGTGTCCGGCGGTTGGGCGGCCCGTGCCACCGGGTCGGCCCCGAGCGCGATTTGCCGGATCTCCAGGTCGCTGCGCCCGGCCCGCGCAGCCAGCCCGGCGATCTCACCGGCCGAGAACGCGGAGCTGGTGACGACGGCGTCGGCGTGGTCCAGCGCGGCGCCGACGTGCGACTGGAACACCCGGGCGAGGTTGGGATCGAACCAGTCGGGATGGGTCACCGGCAGCACGTCGTGCAGCAGGCTGATCACCCGCACCCCCTCGTCGCGCAACCGGGGATACACCCGCGAGCGGGGGGCGTCGTCGAGGTTCCAGGTGGCGTCGAGGTCCAGCAGGGTCGATCCCGCGGGAAACGCCTCGATCAGCAGATCGGCGTGGTGGGCCGGGCGCCGGCGCAGCGCCCGCACCCGTCGTGCCTCGTCGATGCGCCGCCGAACGGCGGGTACCGCGCCCACCCGGGTGACGGCGCGGCGCCAGGCCGGTGGGTGGGCAGCGACCGGTGCGGGTGGGTGGTTGGGCATCGCCTCGGGGTCGAAGAGGGCCTCGGTCTCGGCCCCGTCGAGTCGGCGGTACCGGCCGTCCAACGCGCTCCAGCGCATCGGCACCACCGACACCTCGGGATGGTGCAGCATCAGCCGGGTGACCAACTCCGACACCGCCCGCTGGATGCCCGCCCTCCATCGCGAGGCCAGCGTGTCGGTGACGTCGACGAACACCACCGTGGGGCCGTCGGGATCCGGCCTGGGCGGGCGGGGTGCCGACCGGCGCAGCAGCCGACTGCCCACCCGGTCGGTCGGCTCGGCGCCCACCCGGCGCCATCGGCCACCGAACCTGGTGGCGACGGTGGCGGGCAGCGCGGCCTTGGTGGCGCCCCACACGAGCACCCAGCGCCGGGCGATGTCGGTGTTGGGCCGTTGCAGGCGCCGCACCTTGCCCACCACGTTGCGGCGGACGAAGGGCCACGAGTTGCCCCAGGCGGCATGCACCGCCCGCCGGACGTCGGCTGGCGAGCCGTTGCGGGCCACCGTCAACAGCCAGTTGCGGTGGTTGAGGAGGAAGAAGCCGGGCCACGACGACCCGCGGTGGCGCCGAGCTGGTGGTACAGCGTCGAGGTGGGCGCGGTGACCGTGCTCCAGCCCGCCCGTCGCATGCGCCAGGCCAGGTCGGTGTCCTCGTAATACATGAAGAACCGGGGGTCGAACCGGCCGACGTCGTCCAGCGCCTCGCTTCGCAGCAGCACCCCGCCACCGGTGAACCCGTCGACGGTCTCGGGCTCGAAAGAGTGGTCCACCGGCCGACCAAGCAGGCGTTCGTAGCCCTCGCACCACTCGGTCAACGCCGTGCCCAGGCTGTTGATCCGCCGGTGGGGCGGGCCGGCGGCGTTGAGGCTCAGGGACACCACCCCGCCCTGGGGCTCCCCGTGGGTCTCGGCCCGGCCGCATCGGGCGGTGACGGGCCGATCGCTGCGCAGGGTGGCCGTCAGCGGAACGGGCGGCCCATCCCGTGGCGCCGGCACGGGGACGATCAGCGTGCCGCGGTCGGCCACCTCGATCTCCAACCGGAGCGGGACGGAGGGGTGCGGCGGGCGGACGACGCCGTCGCCGCAGAGCACCTGTGACCACCGGTCGGCGCCGTCGACGGTCAGCCCGGTGAGCCGAGCACGCTCGCCGGCACCGCCCACGGTCAACTCGACCTCGACGAACCAGCGGTCGAACACCATCATCGGTGCGGCGGCGCCGGCCGACGGGTGGCGTTCCAGGGTGTCGATCAGCGGGGCCAACCATCCGGGCTCGACGACGGCGTCGTTGTTGACCAGCGCCACGAAGTCGATGCCGTCGCCGCTCAGACGAAGGGCCCGGTTGATGCCCTCGGCGAAGCCCAGGTTGGCGCCGTTTCGGAGGATCGTGTGCCCGGGGTGACGTCGGGCGAGCACCTCGGCCGACCCGTCGATGCTGCCGTTGTCGACGATGACGACGTCCATGCCCCCGGCAGGCTGCTCGGAGTCCTCGATCGAGCGCACGCAGCGTGAGGTCAGGTCGGCGGCGTTCCAGTTGAGGACGATCACCCGCACCGTCGGCGAGGGGGTGGAGGACGAGGAGGGCATGGGGAACGCGACGATACCGGCATCGGCGTTCATCGCCGTGCCTCCCGGAGGGCCAGGGCGGCCGATCGGTCCCGGCGGCGAACGGGCCCCGAGGGGAGGGATTTCGTCCACAACCTGCTAGAACGGCTGTGATGAAGGGTCTGATCCTCTCGGGTGGTGCGGGAACCCGCCTCCGCCCCATCACCCACACGAGTGCCAAGCAACTGGTACCCGTCGCCAACAAGCCGATCCTGTTCTACGGCATCGAGGACATGGCGGCGGCGGGCATCACCGAGATCGGCATCATCGTCGGATCGACGGCGGCCGAGATCGAGGCGGCGGTCGGCGACGGCTCCGCCTTCGGGGTCAAGGTCACGTACCTCCCCCAGGACGAGCCGCTGGGCTTGGCCCACTGTGTCTTGATCGCCCGTGACTTCCTCGGCGACGACGACTTCGTCATGTACCTGGGCGACAACATGTTGCAGCAGGGCCTGGAGGGCTTCATCGAGCACTGGGAGGGCCAGCACACCGTCGCCCGCCAGCCCAGCCTGGACGAACACCCGGACGCCCCCACCCGGGCGCCGGCGGCGCAGATCCTCCTCACCCCGGTGCCCGATCCCCAGCGCTTCGGGGTGGCCGAACTCGATGACGACGGCCACGTCGTCAGGCTGGTGGAGAAGCCCGAGCATCCGCCGTCCGACCTGGCGTTGGTGGGGGTCTACCTGTTCTCGGCGGCGATCCACGAGGCGGTGGGCGCCATCGCGCCGTCCGATCGCGGCGAGCTCGAGATCACCGACGCGATCCAGTGGCTGATCGACTCCGGCGCACCGGTCCACCAGGACCTGCTCGCGGGCTGGTGGCTCGACACCGGCAAGAAGGACCCGTTGCTCGAGTCCAACCGGCGGGTGCTCGAGAGCCTGGAACCCCGTGTCGACGGTGAGGTGGACGCCGACTCCAAGGTGGACGGCCGCGTGGTGATCGAGGCCGGGGCCAAACTGATCGGCTCGGAGGTTCGGGGCCCGGCGATCATCGGCGCCAACTCGGTGATCAGCTCCAGCTACGTCGGCCCGTTCACCGCCATCGCGGCGGACTGCGAGGTGACCGACTCCGAGATCGATCAGTCGGTGATCATGGCGGGTGCCCGCATTCGGGCGGTGCCCCGGCTGACCGACTCGCTGATGGGCCGCGACACCGAGGTGACGCGCAGCCCGAGGCGCCCGAGGGCCACCCGGGTGACCCTCGGGGATCACTCGACGGTGGAGCTGGCCTGAGAGAGTGTTGGACCCGGTGCGGGGATCCCGTGCCCGACCTTGGAGTAGGCGTCATGGCCCAGTTGGACCCATCAGAGACGATCGACGGCGTGGTGGTGGTGACGCCGAGCATTCACCGTGATCCGCGCGGCCTGTTCATCGAGACCTACCGGCGCAGCTGGTTTCCCGGCCAGCGGGAGATGATCCAGGGCAACCGGGGGGACCGCCAACAGGGGTCGCTGGTGGGACTGCACTACCACCTGCACCAGTCCGACTACTGGTACGTGCCCAACGGGTGGGCGCGGGTGGTGCTGCACGACCTGCGCGCCGGGGGACCCACCGACGGGGCCACGCTCACGTTGGATCTGGGCTGCGTCGACGGCGGCGAGAACAACCACCTGGGCGTGTACATCCCGCCCGGGGTGGCGCACGGCTTCGCCGCGATGACCGACATGACGATCACCTACCTGGTCGACGGCTACTACAACCCGGCCGACGAACTGGGCGTGGCGTGGGACGACCCGGAGATCGGCGCCGACTGGGGCGTCGACTCCCCGCTGGTCTCGGACCGCGACGCGGCCAACCCCGCCCGAGCTGCCCTGGAACCCCAGTGGCGCCCACACGCCGCGCTGCGCACCACCTGAAGAGGACCCACACATGAAGCTGTTCGTCACCGGCGGTGCCGGGTTTATCGGCTCGAACTACGTCCGCCACGTGTTGGCCAACTCCGACGACTCGGTCACCGTCTTCGACGCGCTGACCTACGCCGGCAACCTCGCCAACCTGGCCGACGTCGCCGACGACCCCCGGTACGCGTTCGTTCAGGGCGACATCTGCGACCGTGACGCGGTCGCAGCCGCGATGGCCGGGCACGACGCGGTGGTGCACTTCGCCGCCGAGAGTCACGTCGACCGGTCGATCCTGGGCCCCGACGTGTTCGTGCGTACCAACTGCACCGGCACCAACGTGATCTGCGACGTGGCCCGGCAGGTGGAGGTGGACGCGATGGTGCACATCTCCACCGACGAGGTCTACGGGTCGATCGACGAGGGCAGCTTCGTCGAGACCGACCCGCTCGGCCCCCGCTCGCCGTATTCGGCCGCCAAGGCCGGCTCCGACCTGATCGCCCTCAGCTATCACTCCACGTTCGATCTGCCGGTGCGCGTCACCCGCAGCTCCAACCAGTTCGGGCCCTACCAGTTTCCCGAGAAGCTGATCCCGTTCTTTGCGACCACGCTGCTGCGCGGCGGCAAGGTGCCGCTGTACGGCGACGGGCTGAACGTGCGCGACTGGTTGTTTGTCACCGACAACTGCGAGGCGGTCGACCTGGTGCTCCGGCGAGGGCGGCCGGGCGAGATCTACAACATCGGCGCCGACAACGAGCGCACCAACCGGGAGTTGACCGACCGGGTGCTGGCCCTGCTCGGCAAGGACGAGGCCTCGGTGGACTACGTCGACGACCGGCTGGGCCACGACCGGCGCTACTCGATAAACAGCGACAAGGTGCGCGCCCTCGGCTGGGGCGGCCCCACCCGCCCGTTCGAGGACAGGCTGGCGGAGACGATTGCGTTCTATGTCGACCGGCCCGACTGGTGGGAACCGCTGCTCGACCGGGTGAAGAACCGGTGAGTACCCCGCCGGCCGCGGTGGGCGCCGTCCGGACCGCACCGGCGACCACCGGCGGCGGCTGGGACGACCCGTGGGGGCTGGCCGTGGCGACCGTGTGGGTGTTCACGCTGGGCCTCGGCCCGATCTACACGTTGCGGAACCGCCTCGAGCCGTTGCCGGTCGGTCAGTACATCGACGATGCACGGATCAACGTGGTGTTCGTCGTGATCCATGTGCTGGCGATCGGCCTGCTCGCCCGCCGAATGCCGCGCCTGTCGCCGCCCACCGTTGTACTGCTGTGCGCGCTGCACGTCCTCGTCGTGGCGTCGTCGCTCTGGTCGCTGGCACCCGGGAGGTCGGCCACGCAGGGTGCGTTGTTCGCCCTGACGACCGTGGCGGCCGTGGTGGTGGGGGACCGCATCGGCATCCGGGGCCTGCTGGTCGCGGTCGCCGTGGCCTCACAGGTCGGGGTCATGCTGAGCCTGTTTGCCGTGCGGCGGGACTGGCCGAACGCGGTCGACCCCAACGGTGACTGGGCGGGCATCTACCTGAACCGCAACTCGCTGGGCCCGGTGGCGGTGCTGGCCCTGCTGGCCACCGCGGCGGCGGTCAACGTCTGGGCGGTCGACCCGGAGGAGCCCCGCAGGGTCACCCCACGGATGTTCGCCATCGCGGTGCTGGGGTTCGCTCTCGGCCTGCTCGATGCGGTCACCCTGCTGGGGTCGGCATCGCTGACGCCGCTGGTCGGAGGCGGGGTGGCGATCGCGTCGGCGGTGGTCGCCGCCGGGCTGCCGCCGCTGCTCCGACATCGCCTGGGTGGGGACGGATCGGCACCGGGCGGGGCACCAACCGCCGGCATGTTGGCCACCGGCGTGCTGACCTCCTGGGTGGGCATCGCAGTGGTGGCCATGGTGGGGCGCTCCGAGGTGGCCACCAACCTGGACCGCAGTGCCACCCTGTCGGGCCGCACCGAACTGTGGGGGTGGTTGATCGACGCGTCGAGTCGACGACCGCTGTCCGGGTGGGGATGGCTGGGCGTGTGGGAGGACCGGGCGTTGGAGGTTCAGGTCGTCGACCGTTTCAACGTCGACTTCTCCACCGCCCACAACGCCGTGATCGAGATGTTGCTCGCCGCCGGGGTGTTGGGTGCGATCCTGCTGGTGGTCACCATGGGTGCCCTGATCTGGCCGACGATGCGGCTGGCCGTGCGGCGGGGCCCCGACCACCGGATCGGCGTGGTTGCGATGGGCCTCGTCGGCTACGTCGTCGCCGTCAACCAGCTGGAGACCTACGTGGGCGCCAACCTGTTGCCGTGGGCGTTGCTGGTGGCTGTTGCGGCCGCCTGCGTCCGCCGCCTGGACGAGGTCGACCCGACCGATCGGCCTGAGGCCGCGACCGGTCCTGGAGCCGCGACGTGACCTCGCCCCGCCTCGACTGGGTGGTGCTGACCACCGGCGACCGGGCCGACGACCTGGCGGCGGCGCTCAACTCGATCGGACCGCACCTGCTCGATGGGGAACGCATCCACCTGGTGCTCAACGGACGGGACCTCGTCGCGCCCGAGCCCTCCCGGCTGGAGCCGTCCGTGCAGGCGGCGCTGCACGTGATCCACGCGGGCGAGAACCTGGGCATCCCCGGCGGACGCAACCTGGGGGCGGCGGCGAGCGACGCCGACGTGGTGGCCTTTCTCGACGACGACGCCGTCGTGGAGAGTGCGGACCTGGGGACGCAGCTTCGGGCGCGGTTTGGCGCCGATCCGCGCCTCGGGGGTGTGTCATTTCGGATCGTCGACCCGGAGTCGGGCCGAACCGCCCAACGGCACGTGCCCCGACCGGGCGGACGCGGCCTGGAGCGCGAGGGGAGGGTGACGTCGTTCCTGGGCGGTGCCTCGGCGCTGTCCGGCCCGATGTTCCGGTCGGTCGACGGGTATTGCGCCGAGTTCTTCTACGCCCACGAGGAGAGCGACCTGGCGTGGAGGGCCATCGCCGCCGGCTGGAGGTTCACCTACGCACCGTCGTTGGTGGTGACGCATCCCCTGCTGCCGACGACGCGCCATGCGGGCGCGATCGAGCGTTCGATGCGCAACCGGGTGTGGCTGGTTCGTCGCAACCTGCCGCTGCCGGTGGGGCTCCTGCACCTGGTGAACTGGCTGGCGATCGGCCTGGTGCGGACCCGCTCGGTGGCCGGCGTCCGGGCGATGATCGCCGGGTTTCGAACCGGATGGGCCGGACCGCCGCCATCGGGGGGTCCCAACGGGGTGGGCGCCTCGGGGGCGTCGGCCCTGGTGAGGTGGCGTCTGTGCTGGAGGCTCACGCGCCTCGGTCGTCCCCCGCTGCTCTGAGCCCGCCTCCGCTCCGCCCCCTCGAGCCGTCAACCCGCCGTGGGCCTTCGTCCGTTGGAACCTCCTCGGCGCCACTATCCTCTGAATCGTCGTCGAGACCTGAAAGGCCTCTCTTGAGCCCTCGTGTTGTGATTCTGGCCGCCGGTGTTGGTTCCCGCCTGGGAAAACCGCACCCGAAACCGCTCACGCCGATCGCCGGCGACCGAACGATCATGGACCTGCAGCTGCGCCACCTGAGCGACCGCTTCGACGCCGACCTGATCTCCACGGTGGTCGGGTTCAAGAAGGAGATGATCATGGAGGCCCACCCGGAGGTCTCCTACATCTACAACGACGAGTTTGGTGATACCAACACCTCGAAGAGCCTGCTCCGTGGGCTCCGCCTTACCGGCAAGGACGCGGTGCTGTGGCTGAACGGCGACGTTGTGTTCGACCCGACGGTGCTCGAGATCCTGCAGCCCTACATCGACCGCGATCAGAGCTTCGTGGCGGTCAACACCGAATCGGTGTCCGACGAGGAGGTGAAGTACACCCTCGACGACCGGGGATTCATCAACGAGATCTCCAAGGAGGTCGTCGGCGGCCTCGGCGAGGCGGTCGGCATCAACTTCGTCGGGTCGGCCGACAAGCCGTTCCTGGCCGCACGCTTGGAGGACTGCGACCCGCAGGACTACTTCGAGCGGGGCATCGAGTTCGCCATCCAACGGGATCGACGAAAGTTTCGGGCGATCGACATCTCGGCCGCCCGGTGCATGGAGGTGGACTTTCCCACCGACCTGGCCCAGGCCGAGACCACCTTTGCGGATCTTGGCTCGGCCGGACCGGTGGACTGAACGAAGGTCGACCTAGAGTCGGCCGGTGTCCGAAGCATTCCCGGAGTGGGTGGAGCCGCCACCCGTACCCAGCGAGACCCCGGATCTCGTCGGCCGGTACGACGCGCCGACCACCCCACCCGCGTGGGTGATGCTGCTCGGCGCCCGCGTTGCAGCGGTTCTGGCCATTGGGTCTGCGCTGCTCTGGATCGCGGCGGTCGGGTTCGGGGTTGAGGCCCGCTGGTGTGGCCTCGCCGCCGTCGTGGCGATGCTCCCGGTGCACCTGCTGGGCATCCAGGCCGAACACACCAGGTTCCCCGCCCGTCGTCACTACCGGGTGGGGTGGCGACGATGGGCGACCGGGGTGCCCGGCCTGATCGTGGTGGCGATGTCGGTCGGTCTGTATCTCGGCCCCGGTTCCGGCGATGCGGGGCAGGCTCAGGGCCGGGTGGCGCTCGGCGACTTCTTCCGGCGGCGGCACGGCACGCTGGTGGAGCTTCAGCAACACGTGGCCTGGGAGACGGCGGCGCTTGCCGCGTTCGGCCTGTGGATCGCGATCAAAGCGGTCGTCGTCCTCATGCGGGTGCTCGAAGACGATCGAAACGGCGTGAATCACAGCTCGAACGGTCGTGATGGGGGCTTCGCCAACTGCCTGGACGTCGAGGTGACGGCTTCAGGCACCCTGACCGAGCTGACGTGGCGCCTTCAGCGAGAGTGGCCCGAGGTGCTGGTCAGGGAATCCTCGCCCAACGTGGCGGACCTCTTCGCTTCTCAGACGACCTTGGGCGAGGGAACTCGTCAGGTTGTGATGACGCTCTGGGCCCGGCTGGTCATCGAGCCGGAAACGGGAATGGGAACCCTGTACGGAACGCTACGTCGTCGGGAGCCTTCGCAAGGTGAGCAGGCGGGTGAGGTCTTGGGGATCGGTGTGATGGTGCTGTGTTTCTCCGTGGTGTCGGCGGTCCCCTGGATTCCGTCGCATCCGACGATGATCGCCATCCCGCTGGTGTTCTTCTCCGGCCTGGGCCTTCGGTTGTGGCTGGCCAAGGTCTCGTTGCCTCGTGTCGCCCGGAGACTCTCGTCGCTCCTCAACGGGTCACGCGGGTGGGGCTGGAACCAACCGCCGGTACGCTGAAGGTCCGATTCGGGCGATCGCGCTCCCATCGGACCGTCCGCCACCCACGCGAGGTGACCTGTGCCATCCGAGACCCAACCCGCCGGTGAGGCTTCCACCAGCCCGGCCGAGACCAGCGAATCCGACCTTCGGATCGGCATCCTGATCGTCGCCTACAACGCCGCCTCGACGCTGCGGCAGGTGCTCGACCGGATCCCCGAGGACTTTCGGTCCCGGGTGGAGCAGGTGTACGTCTGTGACGACTTCAGTACCGACGACACCTATCTGATCGGCCTGGGGTACTCCCAGACCCGCGACGACCTCCCGATCACGATGGTGCGCCAGCCCCGCAACCTGGGGTACGGCGGCAACCAGAAGTCGGGCTATCGCATGGCGATCGACGACGGCATGGACGTGGTGGTGCTGCTCCACGGCGACGGTCAGTATGCGCCGGAGAAGCTGCCCGACCTGGTGGCCCCGTTCGAGACCGGGTCGGCCGACGCGGTGTTCGGCAGCCGCATGATGACCAAGGGCGCGGCCCTCAAGGGCGGGATGCCGAAGTACAAGTACGTCGGCAACAAGATCCTTTCCCGCTTCGAGAACGCCATGCTGGGCACCGACCTGTCGGAGTTCCACTCCGGCTACCGGGCGTATTCCACCAAGGCGCTGGCCTCGATCGACTTCGAATCCAACAGCGACGACTTCGACTTCGACACCGAGATCATCATCCAACTGGTCGAGTCGGGGCTGCGGATCAAGGAGATCCCCATCCCCACCTACTACGGCGACGAGATCTGCCGGGTCAACGGCATGCGTTACGCCGCCGACGTGGCCACCGACGTGGTGTCGTGGCGCCTCAACAAGATGGGTCTCGGGCAGGGCCGCTACGCCGATGTCGGCGAGGAGTACGACCTGAAGCCCACCCAGGACAGCTCGCACGGCGTGCTGCTGCGATGGCTCGATTCGATGCCGGCGTCCAAGGTGTTGGACCTCGGGTGCTCCGGCGGACAGTTCGCCGAGGCCGCCCGGGCGAGCGGCCACCACGTCACCGGCGTCGACTTTGCCGTCTCGCCCGGCGTCGATGATCGGGTCGACCGGTTCATCCAGGCCGACCTGGACGCCGGGTTCGACGAGGCCCTGTTGGCGGAGCTGGACGGCGAACGCTTCGACGTCGTCGTCATGGGCGACGTGCTCGAACACGTCCGGCAGCCCGGCCGACTGCTGGCCGACGCCCGCAACGCCTTGGGATCCGGGGGGTCGATGCTGATTTCGGTGCCGAACTTCGGGCACTGGTACCCGCGCACCCGCACCGCCCTGGGAGCCTTCGACTACGACATGCGGGGCATCCTCGACCGCACCCACGTGCGCTTCTTCACCCGGCGCAGCTTCAGGCGGCTGCTCGACGACGCCAAGCTGCGAGTGGTTCGATTCGACCAGGTGGGGCTGCCCCTGGGCGCGCTGGCCGAGCGGGCCGATACCGCCGGAGACTCCGACGGCGGCGGTGGCCCCGGGCTGGTCGCCAAGACCGAGGGTGCCCTCGCCCACGCCTGACCGACGATGTTCGCCTACCAGTTCGTGGTCAAGGTCGAGCCCGCCTAGAGCGGTACGTCCCGGGCGTCGACCTGGCGTCGGTGATCCGGGGCCTCGTACCTAGTAGCCCTCGTAGTCACAGGTGATGACGGTCCATCGCTGGTAGTCCCACTCCACCTGGGACGGCATGGTGCCCGACATGACCCTGGGTTGGCCGCTCCGCTCGCCGCCGACCCACTGGTTGGGGCACTCCTCGCCGCGCAGTTCTCGAAGCTCGTCCTCGCCGGGATACTCCTCGGACTCGATGAAGTCGGCGGCGTCGAAGGATCCAACGTAGGTGAGTGCGCCCGGGGTGCACTCCACGACCACGCCGACGTTGAACGCCTCGCCAAGCTCGAAACAGTCGCCGAACGACAGCGTGTGCAACGCCCGGTAGTCGCCGATCAGGTCGGCGAGGTCGGTGTCGAAGACGTCGCCGCGGATCATGTCGTCGTTCTTGGTGGTGACGAAGCAGCCGACGTCGGATTCGGGTGGGCCGCCGGCCGTGCCGTCGACGAGGAACGCAAGCTGGAGCGTGGGATCCTCATCGTCGCTGCGTCCGGTGATCTTGGTGAGTTCCTCGTCGCAGGCCGGATAGAACCGCGAGGCGGAGTCGTCGCCCAACACCTCGGATCCGGGGTCGATCTTGGCGAAGAGCTGTCCGTCGTGGGGCGAATCGCAGTCGACCGGCAGATCGACCCCCGTGGTGGCAAGGTCCTCCAGCTGGTAGCACGTCCCCACCTCGGCATCGGCCAACAGCGCCGGTTCCGCCGGTGCCTCGGGATCCTGCGGGGCCTGGTTGGTCGTTTCGGTCGCCTCGGTGGTCGTCACGTCCCCGGACGCCGTGTCGTCCCCGTCGACGTCGTTGCCGCAGGCGCCAAGCAGCAGGGCCGCCACCACGATCGCTCCGACGGCCCAACGTCTCGAGTCCGTTGACCCCGGGGAAGGCTCCCGTGACGACGATGATGTGGACGGTGACATGGTGGACCCTTCCCAACGGTCGCCTCCGTGCGCTCGCACGGATGGACTCCGTGAGGGTCAGACGCCGAAGGCCGCAACCGGTTACACCGCGAACCGGCTGGGCGGTCGGCGGGGGTACGTGCGTGGGAGTGCTGCCGGGCCGGCTACCCGTCTCCCGAGGGCGTCGGTTCTTGGTTGCCGGTCGGCTCGGGCACGGCGCTCACCGGAGCACGGAGGTTGGTGATCGCCTCGTCCAGATTGGCGCCACGGCCCACCATTCCGTCGGTGTAGGCCAACACCTCCACCAGCTGCTGGGTGGCGTCGGGGCCAGTGGCGGTGACGTACACCGGGCGGACGTAGAGCACGTCGTCACCGTTGGGCACCAGGGTCATGGCCCCGAAGCGCACCTTCGACCCGCCCGCGGACAGCAGGGTGAACTGCTGGCTCAACTCGGTGTCGCCGTTGATTGCCGCCTGAACCACCGACGGGCCGCCAAGCTGTTGTTGGCGGTCCGAGCCGTCGGGGCTTGGTACGGTCCACAGCTCGAGCGCCTCGGCGTCGTCGTTGTCGGCCAGCGCAAACGCCGCCAGGGCCGCCCGCGGCGAGCTGGCGTTGGCCGCCGATCCCAGGTTGAAGGGACGAACCGCCACCCAACGCGGGCCCTCTCCGGTGGCGGTGTCGAGCACTTGGGCAACGGGTCGGATTCCGCCCTTGGCCGGGTCGGATCCGTCGATGTCGCTGCCCGGGTCGCCGGAGACCACCCAGTTGCGGCTGCCGTCCAGGAACAGCTCCGGGTCGGTCACGTGGTAGCGGCCCAGCAGCCGCGTCTGCACCTTGAAGAGATCCATTGGGTAACGCAGGTGGCTGCGAATCCCGGCCGGCATCTCGGCGATCGGGGTGAACAGGCCGGGGTAGACCCGGCTCCACGCGTCGAGGATGGGGTCGTCGTTGCCCTGACGCTCGGTGCGGTACAGGGTGACCGTACCGTCGTAGGCATCGATGGTGGCCTTCACCGAGGCCCGCACGTAGTTGAATCGCCCCTGGTTCAGGTCGGAGTCCTTGTCGAGGCCGGTCCGGTCGGCAAACTGGGCGTTGGGGTAGGTGGCCGAGGTGGTGTAGCCGTCGATCACCCAGGTGATGCGCCCGTCCGCCACCACCGGATACGGGTCCGAACCCCACTTCAGGAACGGGGCCATCGTGTGCAGGCGCTCGTTGATGTCCCGCCGGTACAGCAGCTGGGAGCCGTCGGTGATGTAGTCGCTGAACAATGGGTCGAGTTCGCCCTCGGTGAGGGCCAGCGCCCGCGGCGCCACACGGAGTTCACGGACATGCCCGTGTCGGCGTCGAAGGTGGCGCCGTTCTGCTGGGCCCTGCCGGTGCCGACGATGGCGTACCAGTTCTTGACGCCCTCGCCGAAGTACAGCTCGGGTGATCGACGCTGAGGTCATCCGCGAGCGCATCGAAGTCGGGCCGGCCGTCGGTGCGGACCTCGTCGGCCGGGGCCACCGCCAGACCGTCGCCGTGGGTGAACACCAGGTGCTTCTGCTCCCAACCCTTCTGCGGAAGTCCCTTGGCATCGGAGCTTCGGGCGCCAAGCAGCACCGGCCGAGTCACGCCGTCGATCTCGTAGCGGTCGAGGTCGACGTCGGAGATCTTCACGGCGGTGCGCCCCTCGAGCACCTGAAACGTCGGCGCGTAGCGTTCGGGGTCCAGCAGGGGCACTCGGGCGGGAACACCCTCGGCCGACCCGGCCGACCCGTCCGCCTGAAGCGATGGCGTCGGCGTGGTGGCCTCCTCCAACGAGCGATTGGTGACGTCGTTGAGCGAGTAGGCCGCCCGGGTGGCCTCGAGGTTGATCTCCACGTAGGGACGTTCGACGATCGCCTCTTGCGGGGTGACCTGAAGACGGAGGACGACCCCGGGCATCAGGTACAGCCCGACGACCGCGACCACGCCCCACAGTGCAGCGGCGATGACCGCAAGCCGACGCAGGCGCCAGCGGAGGTTGGCGAGGCACAGGCCGCCGACGAGCACCCCGATCAGCGCCAATGTGTAGAGGGTGGTGCGCTGCACGGTCAGCTCGGTGTATCCGGCCCCAACGAACGACCCGCTGGTCGAGGTGGCCAACGACATGCGTTGCACGATGAGGAAGTCGACGGCCTTCACGATGGCCAAGAGCCCCAGCAAGACCGACATGTGCGCCACCGCCCGCTGATCGGAGCGGCTCACGAAATGGGTCAGGCTGATCCGCCGGTTGACCAGGTACACCAGCAACGACAAGGCCGCTGCACCAACCAGCATCCAGCTCAGCCAGGTGGTCACCAGGTTCCAGAAGGGCAGCTTGAAAAGGTAATCGGCCACGTCCCCGCCCAGTTCGGGCACGTCGACGCCGGTGGACCGGCCTTCGCGAAAGAGCAGCCACACCTGCCACTTCGACGCCACCCGGCGGGTCTCCCACAGGGCGAACACCAGCGGAGCCGCCGCGATCATCCACAGGTGGCCCGGGCCCATCTTGGCCTCGTACCACCTCAGCAGGCGGCCTTTTGGCCGCTCCATCTCGGCGGGTCCGTACCGGTGGGCCCACCAGACGGACGTCCCGACGACCGCCAGCGTTACCAGGAGCGCAAGCAGGCCCAGCTGGATCCGGGCGACGAAGTTGGTGCGCCAGATCGGGACGTCGCTGACCGTTCGAAACCACCACATGTTCAGGGCCTGTTGGGCGATGGCACGCAGGCTGAACACGGCGGCGGCGGCGAGGACGACCACGCCCAGCACGGTTCGCTGCCGCTTGGAGCGGTTCTCGATGACGGCGACGATGACGGCCCGCTCGGTCGTGGTGGCAACTGCCATGCGTTACTTGCCTTCCGTGTAGGTGGCGATGACCTCTTCGAGCGGCCCGTCGGCCTGAATCACGCCTTGCTCCAACCAGATTCCGCGGGTGCAGAGCCGCTTCAGCTCGTTCATGTTGTGACTCACCATCAGGAGGGTTCCGGCATGGTCAAGCATGTCCTGAATCCGCCCTTCGGACTTGGCTCGGAACTCCTTGTCACCGACCGCGAGGGCCTCGTCGATCATCAGGATCTTCGGTCGGATCGACGTGGCGATGGCAAACAGCAGTCTGGCCTTCATGCCGGAGGAGTACGAGCGGAGCGGACGATTGATGGCGTCGCCGATGTCGGCGAACTCGACGATCGAGTCCATCCGTTCGTCGATCTGTTCGGTGGACATCCCCAACGCCAGACACCCGATTCTGATGTTGCGCATGCCCGAGACCTTGGGCAACAGCGCGGCTCCGACCCCCATCAACCGGGGTTCGTAGGCGGCGTAGATCTGGCCACTGGTCACCGGAAGCAAGCCGGCGATGGCCGCCAGGATCGTGCTCTTTCCCGAGCCGTTCGACCCCATGATGGCCACCGACTCTCCTTCGTAGACCGCGAAGCCGGCACCCTGAACGGCGTGGATCACCGTCCGTCCGGCGCCCTGCAGCCCGGTAAAGCGCTCACGAAGGCCGCGATGTCGGTCCTCCCACACCTCGTAGTCGATGTCGACGTCGTTGAGCAGGAGCACCATCGGGCGGTGCTCTCCGGGTGACGGTGCCGGCTGCGGCTGGTGATCGGTTGCCACGTTCACCCCCGCCCGTACCGAAGCTCGGCACGCCGGAAGAACCTGAAGCCCCACGCGAGCGCCAGGAACGCCCAGCCGCAGGCCACGCCGAGAGTGAACCCGGGGAGCGGTGTGCCAAGAAAACTCCACCGATACAGCGCAAGGTAGCTGGAGAACGGGTTGAGCTTGACGATCAACGCCAACGGCCCGCCGACCCGCTCGTCGATGCGGGCGAGGGGAAACATGACGCCGGACGCGTACGTGCCCAACCGGAACAGGAACGGCACGATCTGGGCGACGTCCCGAAACCCGTCGTTGAGGCGGGCGACGATCATCGCGGCACCCAGGTTGAAGGCCGACTGGATCACGAGGAAGACCGGGATGGCCAGCCACCTGGGATTGGGGTAGAGGCCCATGGCGATCGACAACGCCGACAGCATGCCGAGCTCAAACCAGAAGGTGATGATGTGGCTGAACGTGACCGACACGGGCAGCAGGGCCCGCGGGAACTGCACCGCCCGAATCAGCCCCTCGTTGGCGGTGATCGCCGTTGCGCCGGACAGCACCGTCTTCGACGTGAGGTTATAGGAGAACACCCCGATGGTGAGCCACAGCAGGTAGTGCTCCACCCCCCGCGAGGCGCTCAGGATGACGCCGAAGATCACGTAGTACACCAGCACGGTGAGCAGCGGGTTGCCGACGTGCCACAGGTTGCCCAGCAGGGTGTCCTGGTGCCGCGCCCGAACCTCCTCCATCGGAAGCGCCGTGGCGAAGTCGCGGCGGCGCCACATCTGACGCAGGTAGACGAAGAGCGGCTCCTGCGCAGCGACAGGCCGGAGCGGTGGGGTGACGGGGGAAGCCATGGTGGGAGGTCGGCCTATCGCGCCTTGCGCAACGCCACCAGGCTGCGCAGAGTGAGGATCACGATGCGGAGATCAAAAGGCAACGTCTGATTCCTCAGATAGTAGAACTCGTACTGCAGCTTCTCCCGGGCGCCTTCGGCATCGGAAGTGTACCCCAGGTTGATTTGAGCCCAGCCGGTCAGGCCGGGCTTCACCAGGTGTCGGTAGTCGTAGAACGGGATGGCGTCGGCCAGGCAGAAACGTAGGCCGGTTGCTCGGGCCGCGGGCCCACCAGCGACAGGTCGCCCCGCAGGATGTTGGCCGCCTGAGGCAACTCGTCGATGTGAAGCTTGCGCAGGATCCGTCCGAACGGGGTGACCCTGGGGTCGCCCTCTGCGGTCCACGGGGTATCGGAGGTCTCGCCGGTCGGCGTCTGAGACGCGGGGCGGGGCACCATGGTGCGGAGTTTGTGGATGCGGAACTGCTCGCCATGCTTCCCCACGCGGGCCTGGGAGTAGATCAGCGGGCCTCGGTTACCCAACAGGTTGCCGATGGCGACAAGCGGAACCGCCACGACGAAGGCGACGCCCAACGAGACGCCCGCAGCGATGTCCAGGAGCCGCTTGAGGCGCAGGTAGACCGGGGAATGCACCTCTCCGATGTCGAACAGCAGCGACACCTCGGCCAGCTCGGACAGCGGAACGAGTCGAAACCAGTCCTCGTAGAATCCCAGCAGGGTCCGTATGCGCATGCCGTCCGCGTGCAGCGCGGCGGCCTCCTTGGCCAGGTAGGGGTCGCCCAACAGCTGATCGGCCAGAACGACGATGTTGGGCCGGTGGGCGTCGACGGCGGCGAAGCCGCTGCACGGTGGAGCCGTCGTCGGGGCCGACCTCCAACGTGTCGGCGATGCGCATCATCGTAGGCAGGCCGCGCTTGGTGACCCTGGCCAGGTCGGCAAGCTGGTCGGCGGACGCCAACACCAGCGCCTGGGACACGCCCCGACCCCGGCTGGCCACCAGGGGCAGCGTGACCACCAGGTTGACCAGCGGCATGACGACCAGGCTGGAGAAGACGACGAAACGGGGAAGGAGCGCATCGCCGGCGGCCAATTGCACCAGCGAGGCGGCCGCCACGGTGACCGCGGGCGCCGTCAGGCAGGCCCCGGCCGCCCGTCGCACGGTGCGGACGGCGTCGGGCAGCCCGGCCATGTAGGCGACGAACAACAGGCCCACGATCCATCCGGCGGCGGCGGCCGCCCGGCCGGGGTCGGTGAGCGAATAGGCGGGCTCGGCGACCGCGGTGGCATGGAACGAGAACAGCCCCACCACCGCCAGCGCAGTGGTGACGATCAGCGCCAGCTGCCCGACCCGTCTTCTCAAGGTGACGCTCCGCCGCCCGTCGCCGCGCCCCACGAGCCGGCGAGGTCGATCAGGCCGGCGACGATGGGGCGGTCCCCCTGGCGCACCACCAGGCGATAGCCCTTGTCGACGCGGTCGTAGAAGTGCTGGTTGTGTTCGTCGCGGACGGCCACGGTCAGCTCGTAGGTGCCCGGTGCGAGCGGCACGGAGTCGATCGCCCAGTCGATGTGGCCGCTGCCCGACACCGTGCCCAGGTCGCGTCCCTCGAGCCAGGTGGACGTGTCGGCGACGTGGGTGCCCGACTCGTGGTGCACCGAGAAGCTCAGCACCGGCCTGGTGATCGGCTTGGTGGTGCGGTAGTCGAACCGGATGACGCCCGGCCGTCCGCAGATCAACGACGGGGCGTCGGCGCCTTCGCCGTCGACCAGGCCGACCCCGGTGATCTCCATCTCGCCCGAACCGTGGTGCTCCACCGCGCTGTCGCCGACGCCGGCGTGGCTGTCCTCGGCGGCGTTGACGCGGTCGAGGTAGGAGCTGACGACGGCGGAGGTGTCGCCCACCTGCTGCACCTCGCCGCCCGCCAACCACACGGCGCCGTCGCACATCGTCTCCACGATCGACAGGCTGTGGCTGACCACCACCACGGTGGCTCCGCCCTTGCGCAGCTCGTAGAGGTACTCGAAGCACTTGCGCTGAAAGGCCTCGTCGCCGACGGCGATCACCTCGTCGATCAGCAGCACCTCCGGATCGATGTTCACCGCGATGGCGAACCCGAGCCGCACGTACATGCCCGAGCTGTAGACCCGCACCGGGGCATCGATGAACTCGCCGATGTCGGCGAAGTCGATGATGCGGCCCATGCGGGCGTCCACCTCGTGTTTGGTGAGGCCCAGGATGGCGGCGTTCAGGTAGACGTTCTCACGGCCGGTCAGGTCGGGGTGGAAGCCCGATCCCAGCTCGAGCAGGGCCGACATGCGACCCGACACGTCGACGCTGCCCGACGACGGCCGGTAGATGCCGGCGATGCAGCGCAGCAGGGTGGATTTGCCCGACCCGTTGTGGCCCACCAGCGCCCACATCGACCCTGCGGGCACGTCGAAGGTGACGTCGGAGAGCGCCCAGAACTCCTCCCGCTTGGCCTTTCGGCCCGAGGTGATGCGCTCCTTGAGCGAGCTCGCACCCTCGGTGCGCAAGTTGAAGTGCTTGGACAGGTGGTCGACGTGAATCGACGAATCGCCCGTGCGCTCACCCGGGCCCTTGGCGTCGAACAGGCCCATCAGCGGCGACCTCGGTCGTGCGGGTTCATCGGGCTCACAGCTCCTCGATGACCGAGGGGGCGGTGCGGCCGAAATACCACCAGCCGAAGACCATCGCGCCCACGGCCCACGCCACCCCGTAGGTGACGCTGGTCAGGGTGGGCAGCTGGCCCTCGTAGATCAGGTAGCGCATCTGCCCGACGTAGTGCGTCACCGGGTTGACCTTCAGAATCTGCTGCGCGGTGAACGGCCCGATGTCGGCGTCGATCTGATCCAGCCGGTACACGATCGGCGTGGCGTAGAACATCAGCTGGAGCACCAGCTTGATCAGGTAGCCGACGTCGCGAAAGCGGGTGTTCCACACGCTGGCGGCCATGCCCAGGCCGAGGCCCAGGCCCATCGTGCAGATCATCACCAGCGGCGCCAGCAGCATCGTCCAGGTGACGTTGCCGACGATCACCATGATGGCGGCGAGGATGCCGAACTCGATCGCCGCCTGAAACCCCACGCCGGCCACCGACGCCAGCGCCGGCAGCTCGGGCGGGAAGTACACCTTGGTCAGCAGCTGGCCGGTGTCGGAGAAGGCCCCAAGCGGTCCGTCGAGCGCCGCGGAGAACGCGTTGAAGACCACCAGGCCGCAGAACAGGTAGAGGGCGAAGTTCTGGAGCTCGCCGTTGGCGCCGATCGGTGCCTCGACCTTGAAGAAGACGCCGAAGACCAGGCTGTAGATCGCCAGCGACATCGCCGGGTTCATCAGCGACCAGGCCCAGCCCAGTGCGCTGCGCTTGTAGCGACCCTTCAAGTCGCGTTGGGTGAGGTTCCTGATCAGCTCGCGGTGGCTGAGGATCACTGTGGGGCTGGTCATGAGGCGGGGCTGCCTCTGCGAACGGGACCGGTCATAGAACCCTGCAACACTACCGGTCCTGGTTCGGCCACCCACAGACCCCCGGCGGGTCGGTCGGCGGCGCCTCCCGGTTGGGTAGCTTGAGGCGATGACGTCCAGCCGAGAACACGTCGACGAGCGGCCGACCGACCCCAACGACGCAGGCGCCGTGCTGCTCGACCTGGTGGGCGCCAATCGGCGGGTGCTCGAGCTGGGCACCACCGGCGGGCTCACCCGGTGGCTCGCCGACGCCGGATGCGAGGTGACCGCGGTCGTGCCGGACGAGACGGCCGCCGAGACCGCCCGCGAATCGGCCGCCGAGGTGGTGGTCGGCGACCTCGAGTCCCTCGACCTGGAGGCGCAGTTCGGCGATCGTCGGTTCGAGGTGGTGGTGTGCGCCGGCGTGCTGGGGCGGCTTCGAGATCCGGGTCGGGCGCTGGTGGCGGCCCGACGGTTGCTGGAGCCCGGCGGGAGGGTCGTTGCGTCGGTGCCCAACGTGGCCCACGGCGACGTTCGGGCCGAACTGCTGGCCGGTCGGTTCGAGTACCGCGACGACGGCCTCCTCGATCCCGCCAATGTGACCCTGCTTACCCGAGACACCCTCCAGCGCCGGTTGGTGGATTCGGGCCTGATTGCGGTCGACTGGCGCACGATCCATCGTCCGTTGGGCGCCACCGAGCTGGCCGCCCCAATCGGCGCCGCACCACCGGCGGTGTTGGACATGTTGGAGGCCGACCCGGACGCCGAGACCTACCAGTTCGTCGTGGTGGCCGTGCCCGACGATGGGGCCAAGGGGCTGTCGGAGCTGTCCGACCGCCTCGGCGCCGCCCAACTGCGTGCCGACCGGGCCGAGCGCGAGAACGAGGCGCTGCGGGCCAAGGTGGACCTGCTGACCCGCGAGGCCGAGGCCGCCCGCACCGAGGCCGTGCGCCTCACCCAGGGTCTCAGCGCCGCCCAGGCGGCCAAGAGTTGGAAGGGGCTGGCGCCGCTGCGCCGCCTGGTGAACGCCCGGCGGGGCGGCGCGTAGGTGGGCACTGGCGACACTCCGGTCATCATCATCGTGCGTGACCGGCTCAGCCCGCTGGCGGAGTTGGTGACGTGGCTGGAGAACGCCGGCGCCCGCCACCTCGTGCTGTTGGACAACGCCTCCACCTATCCGCCGCTCGTCGACTACCTCGCCCGGTCGCCGCATGACGTGCGGTTGCTGGGCCGCAACCTGGGTCACCGGTCGCCGTGGCTGTCCGGGGTGGCCCAACAGCTGGGCTGGAAGCGGCACTACCTGGTGACCGATCCCGACGTCGTGCCCTCTGAGGAGTGCCCACTGGACGTCATCGAGCATCTCCACGGCGTGCTCGGGCGCCACGCATGGCTGTCCAAGGTGGGGCTGGGCCTCCGGATCGACGACCTTCCCGCCTCCTACGTGCATCGCAACGACGTGATGCGCTGGGAGGCGCAGTTCTGGCGGGAGACCGTCGAGCCCGGGCTGTACAACGCCCACGTCGACACCACCTTCGCCCTGCACCGTGCCGGACCGCCGCCACGCGAGATCACCTCGGTTCGTACCGGTTGGCCGTACGTCGCCCGGCACCTGCCCTGGTATGCCGACAGTGCCCACCCCACCGAGGAGGAGCGCTACTACCGCAGCCACACCGATGCGGGGGTCAACAGCTGGGACGGGGACGAGCTGCCGCTCTGGAAGCGGGCGAAGATCGACCGGGCAGCTGACGCTGACCGGCCTCCCACCTGCGCCGCCCCAGTCCACCTCCAATGCCCCCACCTCCAATGCCCCAGCCCACCTGCCGAGTCTGGGTGGACTTCGACACGGTTTCCGAGCCCGATCCCACCCAGACGCCAGATCCGGCCTTCTGGGTGGAGTTTGCACCCCTGGCTCATGGGGCCGCCGCTCCGGTGGGCAATGGCCGGCCGGCGGCGGCCTGAGTTCCGGGTGGGAGGTCAGTTGGGCCGGAGGCGAGTCTCCAGCTCGGTGATGGTGATGGTGCGGGTGCTGTCGGTGGACTCGTTGGGGAGGGTTCCCGTGATGGGGACGCCAATGATGTCGGCCTCGTAGCGGACGGTCCAGGTGAGCGTGGTGGTCACCGTGTAGGTGCCGGGCTTGAGGTAGGTGTGCAGACAGGCGCCGGGGGTGCTGTCCGGCATGCCCCGTTGCCACGGCACACCGCCGTTGGCGCAAGTAATCGGATCGCTTCCGTCACCGGGGTCGATCGTCAGGGTGCCTGTGGGTGTCGCCGTTGCGGTGGCCGAGTTGTTGGCATCGGCCTGGGCCGATGCGTTGTCGGAGCCCGGGATGTCGGCCCAGAACCAGACGGGAAGGTTCACCGGCGTCGTGCCGCCCTTCGGCGGGGCGGACACCAACACCGGGTCGGGGAGCTTGGTGGCGTCCATCGCCGCCCTGGCCAGCTGCTCGGGGTCGGCGGGCTGCGGAGGCACCTGACCGCCGGGTTGGGTGGGGTTGTAGGTGAACAGCTCGGTGATCCGCAACTCGCCTCCGGAAGTAGCAGTAGCGGACGTAGTTGTTGTTGTCGACCAGTTCGGTGACCTCGACACCGCCCACGGCCGCGCCGTTGACGTTGTCTATGTGCTTGTAAAACCGGCACACCCAGTCATTGTCAACAGCCGCCTGGCCACCTCCTCGGCCTGGAAACCCGGAGCCGGGAGCTGCGGGCGCGCCGCTACCGCCTGCCCCTCTTTGGGTAGCGGCAGGTCCGGCGCCTCCACCACCGGGGCTACCGGGAGCAACCGCACCCGCTTCAATCCGTCCATCGGTGTCTCCGCTAGCACCTGCCGCTTGCCCCAGTGCGCAGACTAAGGCGGCACAGAGGCTGCGGCAGCTATTGCCTGGCGCATCCCGCCCTCCCATCTTCCCCGTTGGCCTTGATGAATGCGACGATCCGCCACCCGCTGTCTGTCGGCGCGACCTGGCTGTCCCAGAACGACGACGAAACGCTCTGGTCGAGCACTTCGTCGGTACTCAGGTCTCGGGCCACGTAATCGTTGTATTCGCACATCGCTACTTGCATCCGCCCGTCCGACCTCGGACAGCTCGTAGACCCAGAACGCGGATTCTGAGCCTTCTGGCCTCGTCCCAGTACTCGCCGAGTTCCGTCCCGCCGTACGTAGTTCTGTGTTTGGAGCTGCTGTACGCCTCCGCTGTTGAGGTCCGGGCGTTCGAGGTCGGTCATCGAGGTGGGGATCTCGGTGTCCGGCTTCTTGTCGGTGATCGCCTCGATCATGGCGTCGAGGTATTGGTGGATGACGTCGGCGGCCTCCTGCTGTTCGTCGGTCCACTCGGGCTCCAGCAACATTCCGCGAGCGATGGCGGGAGTCTTGGCCTCATACCCACCGGCCGACACGACCGTGCCGTCGGCGAGCCGTTCGGCCGAGGGCGCTGATGTGGGTGTCGCCTGAGACGAATCAGAGTCGTCGTCGGATGCCGTAGCGGTTGTGCTGGAAGGGCCGGAGCCGTCCGAGGTGTCGTCGGCCACTTCGGTCTGGGACGTTGTGGAGGGCGCCGATGACAACGTGGTGCTGGAACCCTCAGCGACCGGCGTGACCGATCCGTCCCCCGTGTCCCCGCAGCCGGCGGCAACCAGACAAACCGTCAGCGTGAGCGACAGCCACAGCGGATGGAGGAAGCGCGAAGCGAGCGTTTCACCCCGCCGATATCCCATGAGATCGCCGACGCCCATGACCCCTCACTTGGTGGTCGCGAATACGACCGCCCATTGCGAAGCGAGGATCCCCGGAGCCCCGCCATCGACCCCGCCGGTCGATGCATCGAGGATACCGAAGTAACGAACGATGTCCAGTGAAAATCGCCGGGTCGCGCGACCCGCTTGGTCGCACGGCCGCAACTGTGAGGAGCGCTCTCCAACCCGTTAGGCGAAGCGCGCTACCAGTCGGTCGGTGGGATCAGTTGTGCGCGATGGTCGGCCCAGTTGGGGTTGAGGTAGGGGTCCACCTGCATGCGGTGACGCCAGCGCCCGTAGAGCGCGTCCAACTCCCAGGCATGAACCTGGGGGTCGCGGCTCACGCTCTCGAAGTGGTAGAGCCGGGCGTGGGGAGAGACGACGATGCGATACCCGGCCAGCCGCACCTTCTGGCTGAGGTCGACATCGTTGAAGTTCGCCGACAGCGTCTCCCACATGCCGCCGACCTCGTCCCAGACGTCCCGGCGGATGACGGCGCAGGCGGCGGTTGCCCCGGAGGCCTCCCGGTCACAGAACAGCGTGTGCCGGTTGGCCTCGTCGGTGGGCGAGCGGCCCAACATCAGGTGGGTGGCCTCGCTTTCGAAGTAGCAGTGGCCGGCGTGCTGCAGGGTGCCGTCGGCAAACAGCAGGTGGGCGCCGGCCATGCCGACGTCGTCCTCGCGGAGAAAGCCGACCAGCGTTTCCAGCCAGTCGGCGGTGATGACCTCCATGTCATCGTTCAGCGGGCAGAGCACCTCGCCACGAGCGTTGGCGGCGCCCAGGTTGATCTTGCGAGCGAAATTGAACGGCTCGTCGAAGGGCACCATCACCAGGTGGTCGCCGAGGATCTCTCCCAGTTCCTCGATCACCGACCGGGGCGTGTCGGCGTCGGCGACACACACGAACTCCCACGACGGGTAGCTGGTGTGCTCCACCAGCGAACGGGCCAGCTCGGTCACGAAACATCGGCGTCGACCCCAGACCACTCCGGACGATCCGCGGGTGGGCACGATCAGGGAGACCACCGGCGCGGGTTGATCTCGGAAGTGCCGCCGGAGCCGGTAGACGCCCGGGCGTACGTCCACGACGTCGGCCTCCAGGCCCAACCGCTCGGCATGGTCGGCCAGCGCGGCGCGGGCGGCGTCGTGGGCCGCCGGTTTGGCGTCGATGTGGTCGGCCACCGATCCGGGCACGGCTCGCCAGTGGTAGAGCACCTTGGGGATGTGATGGACGCGGCGGGCCCGTTCGGTGACCCGCAGTGCCAGATCATGGTCCTGGCTGCCGTCGAACCCGGCGCGGAACCCGCCCACGTCCTCCATCAGAGTGCGGCGAATCACCATCAGGTGGCCCAGGTACATCTGGCAGCGCAGGCGCTCGGGGCTCCAGTCGGGCTTGAAGAACGGCAGTTCGTGATGCCGGCCGGCCTCGTCGATCTTGTCCTCGTCGGTGTAGATCACGTCGACGTCGTCGAGTTCCCCGATGGCGGCGGCGACGTCGGCGAGCGCGTCGGGGTGCAACTCGTCGTCGTGGTCCAGCAGGGCGACGAACGTGCCGGACGCAACTGCGAGGGCGGTGGCGGTGGCGCCGACGATGCCCTGGTTGGCGTCGTGGCGGATCAGGGTCACCCGAGGGTCGTCGCCAACCAGACGCCGCACCTCGTCGATGCCCGACGTGTCCGAGGAGGCGTCGTCCACCACGACCCACTCCCAGTCGGCGCGTTGGGCCAGGACCGAGCCGGCGAGACGTCGGGCCAGCTCCACCCCCGTGTTGTAGGCCGGGGTGAGGATCGAGACCGACGGTGGCGGGGTCATCGGGCTGGCCCGGCGGGAGTCACGATCGGCGAGCGAGCGTCGAACGAACCGACGCCTCCAGCCGGGTTCGGCCCTCCGCTGACACGGGCAGGCGCCTGATCAGCCCCACCACCCGTCCGGCGGCGCGGCTGCGGCGGGTGGCCGGTCGTCGCAGCGTGGCGATCGTGTGCTCGGCCTCGGCCAGGCGGGCACGAAGTGCGCCGGCGGTGGCCTCGGCCCCGATGACCGCATCGCGGAGGCGCCAGATCTCCAGCTGCGCATCAATCGGGTCGTTGGCAGCGATCGGGCCGCCCGCGTCAGGAGTGTCGGGGGTGTTCTGGGTGGCGGACATGACCCTCCCAGGGTACGGCACCCTGGCATCGGGCGAACGGATGTCGAACCTCCACCAATTGACCTGAGCGCCGGGGTGGTTGAGCCTGGCGGCGACTACGAGTGATCGAGGTACCGATGGCCAAGCAGTGGAACCAAGCGGGCGAGGCACGGGTGGCGTTCGCCGACCTGATCGACTCGCTGTCCGACGAACAGCTGGCCGGCACCACGCTGTGCGAGGGCTGGACGCCCAAGGAGGTGCTGGCCCACGTCGTCAGCTTCGTCGACGTTTCCTTCCCGAAGTTCATGGGCAACGTCGCCAAGGCCAAGTTCAACTTCGATGTGGCCTCGGACCGGATGGCCCGCAGCCTGGCCCGGCGCCCCACGGCGGATCTGGTGGCGACGTTGCGCAACAACGCAACCAAGGCTGCGGCGGTGCCGATCTTCGCTGAGGGACTCACCGTGTTGGATGCGACCGTGCACGCCCAGGACGTTCGCCGTGGCCTGGGCATCGACGAGACGCCGGATGGCGACCTGGTGCGGCACTGCCTGGAGTTCATGGCCTCGGGCAAGGCCAAACCCATCTTCGACGCCAAGCTGATCGAAGGGCTCAGCCTGCAAGCCGACGACGTCGAGTTTCGCCACGGATCCGGACCGGTCGTCGAAGGCACCGGCGAGGCGCTGATGATGGCCTTGTTGGATCGGCCCAGCGCACTCCCGGAACTGACCGGCGACGGTGTCGACCAGCTGCGGCAACGCCTGGCCTAACGCTCGGCCAGTTCCTTCGCGATTCGGCGTGCCTGCCGGTCGAAGTCGGGCAGAAACGCCGTGAGGCTCTGGTTGAACCCCATCGCATAGAGCCCCGGCGCCAGGCGGGGCGGGTCGATCGGCCGCTCGTTGTCGTCGAGCGCCACCAGGTGTCCGATCATCGGCCCCAGCCCGGTGCGATACCCGGTGGCCATGATGACGGTGTCGTAGGCGACCCTCCTCCCGTCGGCAAACACGGCGCGATCGCCGTCGAACGCGCTCAAGGCGGGCTGCAGCGTGATGTTGCCCGCCCGCACCGCGTCGATGAATCCGGCGTCCACCACCGGGCCGCTGCCCATGTGGCGGATGTCGGAGAGCGACATGTCCGGAGGGCCGAGCCCGAGGTCGGTGAGATCGCCGAACAGCGCCCGCTGGAATCGTGGACCCATCAAATCGAGGGCCCGGTCGGGGAGCCACCGGACCGCCATGATGATCCAGGTCAGCGGCAACCCGGCAACGTTTCGGCGCACGAACAGCGGGCGGCTCCGCATGGCGAGATCGACCCGGGCGATAGCGGCGAGCTGGTGGGCCAGCTCGGTTCCGGTGTTGCCGGCTCCGACCACCAGCACCCGTGATCCCCGGAACCGACCGAGGCCGTCGAGGGCCTCGGCATGCACCCGCTCGATCGACGTCGAGTCGTCGCCGGGAAGCCGGGGGATGTGCGGGATGCGATCCTTGCCGGTGGCCACGACCACGGCGGCGCACTCCAGCGGTTCGGCGTCGGTGTGGACCAGCCAGCGGCTGTGGGAGCTGCCGGAGTCGTCGTCGGCCTGCTCGATACGACCGGCCCTTGCGCCGAAGCGGAATTCGACCTCCGGCCGACGCGCGAGTGCAGCGGCGACCGAGGCCAGGTAGCCGGCGTAGTCGTTCCCGGTCGGCCAGCGGCCGAGCGACCGGGGAGCGATCCACCCGGCGACGGACGACAGGCGACGTTCGGTGTTCAGTCGCAGGCCGGGCACCCGGTCGATCCAGGCGGTGCCGGCCGCCTCGCACCGTTCCAGCAGCAGCACCCGCCGACCGGACTTCGCAATGGCGGCGGTCACCGCCAGGCCGGCGGCGCCGCCTCCGATCACGACCACGTCGGCCGGTTCCGTTTCTCCCCCGTTCGTCACCGGGTACCGTCCGTCTGGAGAATCCTGGTTTCGACCATAAGGAGTGCACCATGCCAGACCTGAACCTGGGCGACCTGTCGATCACCTCGACGGCCTTCGAGCACGGGGGGCGTCTCCCGGACAACTACGCCTACGCCAACGAGAACGTGTCGCCGCCGCTGGGCTGGACCGACGTTCCCGACGGCACCGCCGAATTGGTGCTGGTGATGCACGATCCCGACGCGCCGCTGTTGGACGGGTTCACCCACTGGGTGCTCACCGGAATCGCCCCCGACCGCTCGGGGCTGGACGAGGGCACCGACGCGGGGGTCAGCGGCACGAGCACCTTCGGTGAGGAGGGCTACGGCGGCCCGGCACCACCGTCGGGCCACGGCACCCACTTCTACTACTTCCACCTGTATGCGCTCGACCAGCCGTCCGGATTGCCGAGCGGCGCCGATCGCGATGCGGTGATGGCGGCCATCGACGGCCACATCATCGAACAGGCGCGCATCGTCGGCACCTACAGCACCTGACCGGCTCGGCCGTGCGGCCGGGGTTGCGTCAGCTCGCAACAATCCCGGCCAGCAGTTCCAACGACTGCAACCGGCCCTCCACCGAACGTGACGCGGGCACGACGATCAGCTCGTCGGCGTCGGCGTGTGCTCGGAAGTCGTCGAGGTAGGCCTTGACGACCTCCGGGGTGCCGGCCGCGGTGTAACGCATCATCGAGGCGATCTGTCGACCGGCGGGGGAGCCGACCACCGAGTCCAGCTCGGCTTCCGACAGCTTGCGGCCCGGCGCCAAGAGTGCCGCCACGCGGAGCGGGTGGCTCGGTGGAGCTCGGCGGCCGCTTCCTCCTGGGACGGGGCGACGATGATGTTGACCCCGGCGATCACCCACGGCTCGGCGGCCTGGTCGGAGGGTTGAAATCGCCGGCGGTACAGCTCGACGGCCTGGGTGAGGGCTTCGGGCGCAAAGTGGGAGGCGAACCCGTAGGGCAGGCCGAGTTGGGCGGCCAGCTGGGCGCCGAAGGTGGACGACCCCAGGATGTACAACGGCACGTGGGTGCCGGCACCCGGGATGGCCCTCACTCCGGAAACGCGACTCTGGTCGCCAAGGAAGGCCTGAAGCTCGAGCACGTCCTCGGGAAACGACTCGGCCGCCATCGCGTCGCGCCGTAGCGCCCGCAGCGTGTTCTGATCGGTGCCGGGGGCACGGCCCAGGCCGAGGTCGATGCGGTCGGGGTGGAGCGTGGCCAGCGTGCCGAACTGTTCGGCGATGGTCAGCGGCGAGTGGTTGGGCAACATGACGCCGCCCGAGCCAAGCCGGATCGTGTCGGTGTTGGCGGCCACGTGGGCGATCAGCACGCTGGTGGCCGACGAGGCGATCGAGGCCATGTTGTGATGCTCGGCGTACCAGACGCGCCGGTAGCCGAGCCGCTCGGCACACTGCGCCATCGCAACGCTGGCCTCCAGCGCCTCGCGCACCGTCGACTCGCCTCGCACCACGGCTAGATCGAGTACGGACAGGGGCGTGGACAACTGCGGGGGCATGTGGTGATGGAACGAGGAGCGGTCGTGGCCTATTCCCCGCCGGCGCGGCCGATGCTCGCAACCGGGGAGTCGAGACGACCGCATTTGCGCGCCTCGGGCTCCCCACTGGGTGGTGCGGCAACCGGGGAGTCGAGACGACCGGATTTGCGCGCTGCGGGCTCCCCACTTCGGGGTGTTGCGCCCAGCGGGCCCGGTCAGGTGTTACCCGTGGCGACCAGCGCGGCGCCCACGATGCCGGCCTGGTTGCGCAGGGTTGCCGGCATCACCTCGGTGCGATCACCCACCCGACTGGTGATCTCGTCGGCGAAGCGGTCGAACTTCCGCGACACGCCGCCTCCGACCACGATCAGCTCCGGGGAGAAGAGGGTGGTGACCATCCGCAGATATCGGCCCACGCGCCGCCCCACGACTCCCACGAGGCCCTCCGCCTTGCGGACCACGGAGGCCGCATAGTGCTCGGCCACCTGACCCCGAAACTCCATGTGCCCCAGCTCGGTGTTGGGCAGCAGGACGCCGTCGACAGACACGGCGCTGCCGATTCCGGTGCCCAGGGTTACCACCACGACCACGCCAGTTCGCCCCACTCCGGCGCCGAATCGCATCTCGGCCAGGCCGGCCGCGTCGGCGTCGTTGATCACCTCGCAGGGCACGCCAAGCCGTCCGCTGAACAACGTGCGAGCGTCGGTGCCGATCCACGCGGGGTCGATGTTGGCGGCGGTCGACACCACGCCGCGGCGCACCACGCCCGGCACGGTCACCCCCACGGTGGACGCACCGCCGAGCCGATCGACCAGCTCGGCCACCGTGTCGGCCACCTGTGCGGGAGTCGCCGGTTGCGGAGTCGGCAGACGGAGCCGCTCGACGTGAGCACGCCCCGCTTCTATCGACCAGCGCCGCCTTGACCCCGCTGCCGCCCACGTCCACGCCGATCACCCGGTGGTCTGCCACGGCGCTCACCCTACCGACGCGGACGTCACCATCTGCACCGCCTGGCGCGCTGCGAACTACGCCGCTGTCCCCGCCGATGGGTGTCACCCATCACCCGGCGGCTCGTATCGACCGGAGAGTGAGCACAGCCAGCTCGATTTCGGTCATGAAGGCGCCGGCGATGTCCAACCGGCGACCGGTCTTCATGTCGTGGCGGCAGCGAACCCTCTGGCCATGCGCCGCCGGCGACGTGGATGCCGTAGGAGTGTAGTACTCGTCGTCGAGCCGAAATGGCGTACGGATCGATGCCGTCACCGGACGACGAGGCGCCTCGCCCTCGCGGCAGGTTCCAGAGGATCTCGTAGCCCAACCCTTCGTCGAACAGGAGGCGGATTTGCTCGGCGTCACCGGCAGCGACGAAGACGCCAGGCTCGGTCTCCACGATGAACGAGTCGGCACATCCGGGTAACGCATCGATGTAACCCCGGACCGAGGAGCCGAATCCGTCGGCTTCCTGATGCACACCGAACTCACCGCTTCCGTCGTTGACCAGGTGCGCCTCGAGAGGGTGAGCACGTAGGCGTCTCTGCCTCCGCAGCCGGTATGGGCCACGTCGTTGCCGACCACCTTCCCGTACCCGAAGTGCTCTACGACGACCAGCCGTTCGATCGTCGACCCCTGAGCTCCGCCTTCCATGGTCATCTGGAGGGACGTTGCACCACCGGCCGTCCCAACCTGAAGTGCACCGACCTCCATGGCCGTCGGCACGGTCGGGTTCTCCTGGCCGAACGAGGTCGTTCCGGCGTCTCGGCCTCCCCGTCGCCGAAGTAGTGGATCACCGCATACGTGGGCGCAGCCAACAAGCCGATCAGGCCTCCGACCGCGGCAACCCGGCGAATCACATTGTCGACGGGGTGTTTGTCGTCGACGGACGTCAGCCAACGACCAAGGCGTCGATCTGAGCCTGAATCACCGCCGGAGTCATCTCAGCGCTGCAGCCACCGTCGAGGTCGGCGGGCTCATCGCATCGGAGGCAAGCCCACGGCGAGACGATTGGACCCACCGCCCACTCGGCCACGCCACCAGATCGGCCGAGCCGCATGCTGCGCAGCCCGTTCATGTGGACCCCCCGGTCCATCAACACCGGGCGATCTCCCCGGCGCCTTCGGGTAGAGAATACGCCGGATCTCGCCTGAAGTCTCGCGACATCATGGTGCGCCCGGAGGGACTCGAACCCCCAACCGCCTGATCCGAAGTCAGGTGCTCTATCCAATTGAGCCACAAGCGCTGGACCCGACACTCTAACCACGTACGGGGTTGAATCACTTGTCGGATTCCTTCATCCTGGAGGACGATCCCCCCACGATGGGGAGGACCTTCATGTCGGTGCAGCTGGGAGATTCGGGCGCCGAGGTGTTGGCGGCCCAGAACGAGTTGATCGGCCTGGGCTTTCCCCTCGCCGCCGACGGCGTGTTCGGGCCGAGGACCGATGATGCGGTGCGAGGGTTTCAGTTGGTGGTCGGCCTGGTGCCCGACGGCGTGGTCGGTCCGCTGACCACTGCCGCGTTTGCCGACGGCCTCTGGGACGACCTGATCGACATCGCCCTGACCTTCACTGCGCTGGCCCGCCGAGAGCGCACCGACACGGTGACGACCAATCTGGTCAACACGGTGCTGACCGCCGACGTGAAGTGGCCCCATCTGGCGTTCGACCCGTTGGGCGGCCCCGACGTGAACGCCGGTCTGGACGCGCTGGCGTCGGGGTGGATCGCCGACCTGGCGGATGCGGCCGACCTGAGCGGAGGGGGCACCAACTCCATCGACGGTGAGATGGAGACGACCCTGCTGGCACCCAGCCTCGCCGGGGGTGCGGGTGTGTTGTCGCAGATGATCGCCGGGGCTGCGCATCCCAACCCGGTGATCGTGACCGCCCGGATGGATGTGGCGGCCGACGTGCTGCTGACGGTGGAGCAGCTGTTCATGCCCGGCTCGAATTGGCTGGAGACGCTGCGCAACATCGTGCTCTTCACCTTTCCTCCGACCTCCGGCAACGCCGCGGTCGAGGAGAACTACCGCCAGGTGACCCTGACGCCCGATGGGCTGCGGATCCTGTTGTATCCGGAACAGGTCGACCTGCCCTTCGCTGCCGGGCCGCAACAGGTGTTGGCCCAGTGGGCGAAGATCGAGGGGGTCGTCCGCCCGTCGATCCTGGCCCGGGCCGCCGGACACGACCCGGGAGGCCCCGGCCCGATCACCACGTAGCGAGTCGCCGGCACGGGTACGGTCGGCCCATGCCCGCACGACCGACGCACGAACGACGGCTGACCGACCCGGTCGACCTGACACGGCACGAGGGCTCCCGGCTCAATCCGGCGGCGGTCGGCTGGTCGACGAGGCCGCTGCACCGCGCCAACCTGAACGGTCGCCGGGAGCACGGTCACTGGCGACCTGGCCGCTGGGGGCGCAACAAGCGGTGGGACTACTGGGCGGTGCTGGCGGGGGACCTGGTGGTGGCGGTCACCTACGCGGACCTCGACTATCTGGGCCTGGCCGAGGTGTGGTGGTGCGACCTGGCCGCGGGTCGGGAGGGAGGCGCCGACATCGTCTCGCCGCTGGGCCGGGGCATCGAGCTGCCCGATCGACCGGGAACGGAGCCGATGGCGGTGAGCGACACGAACCTGACGCTGCGCCTCGAGGATTCTGCCGACGGAACCACCCTGATCTCGGCGCGGTGGACCGAGTCCGACGGGTCGCCGGCGGAGTTGGAGGCGCACATCCGGTTGCCAGACGGGCACGAGTCGCTCAACGTGGTGATCCCGTGGAGCGAGCGGCGGTTCCAGTACACCTCGAAGCATCAGGCGCGACCGGCGTCCGGCCACCTCACCGTGGCCGGACGGAGCCGCCGCCTCGAGGACTCGCCGACGGGCGCCTGGGGCGTGTTGGACGTCGGTCGTGGTCGGTGGCCGTACTCCACGCGCTGGAACTGGGGTGGAGGCGGCGGCCGGGTCGGCGAGGGTGGGCCGGTCGTCGGGCTGCAGTTCGGCGCCAAGTGGACCGAGGGCACCGGGCTGACCGAGAACGGCGTAATCATCGACGGCCGACTCACCAAGATCGGAGCGGAGCTCTGCTGGGACTACCGCTGGGACGATCCGATGCGGCCGTGGACGGTCACCGACCCGGACGGGCACCTGTCGGTGACGCTGACCCCGCGCCACGACAAGCACTCCCGCCTCAACCTGGGCGTGCTCATGCGGGAGACCCACCAGGTGTTTGGCAACTGGTCGGGCTGGGTTGCCGACGATGACGGACGGCGCGTCGAGTTCGACGGTCTGCAGGGCTTCGCCGAGGAGTCACGGGCCCGCTGGTGATCGCCGGCGTCAGGTCAGGTAGATGAGCCCGCCGCCCACCTCGCGGTAGGGCACGTCGGCTGCCTGCAACTCGGGGGTCCAGTCGTCGGAGACCGCCGGGTTGCTCTCCTCCATGCCGTGATCGGCCAGCACGACCACGGCGGAGCGCTCGCGCGCACCCGAGGCGTCGACGGCGGCGAGGAGGTCGCCCACCCGGGCGTCGGAGTCGCGCACGGCGGCGCGGGCGGCGGGGGCGTGGGGCCCGACCTCGTGGGCCGCCTCGTCGGTCAGCGACAGGCTGCACCAGCTGAGCGCGGGGAGCGGGTTGCCGTGGGCACGGCCCCAGACGTCGGTGGTGTGGGTGACGCTCAGATGGTCCACCCGCGACATGAAGTCGTACTTCTCGGAGCGCAGCGCCGGATCGTCGGTCAGGTGGGTCACCTCGTCGAGGTCGGGCAGGCCGGCGGTGACGCCGCTGCGGACGAGCGCGAACGACGAGAAGTCGGCTCCGGTGTCGCAGAACTCGAAGCTTGCCGAGGTGAACGCGTCGGGCCGGGTGCGCTTGACGGCCGAGAACAGGGTTTCCGCCCGAGGATCGAGGTGATCCGACGAGTGGAACATCTGCTCGAAGTCCAACAGGTTCACCTCGGTGTCACGTCCTCGGTCGTACCAGGCGTGGTGGAGGATGCCGGAGTGGCCGGGGTGGGCGCCGGTGAGCGCGGTGGTGTGGTTGGCGAGGGTGGCCGTGGGGAGTGAGGCCAGCAGGCCGCGCCCCATCGTGGTGCCGGCGGCCGCCAGCGAGGCGATGTGGGGCGCTTCGCCCGAGTGGATCACGTCGTGGAGCAGGTTGGCGTTGCAGCCGTCGAGCAGGATCACCAGCACGTGGTCGGGTGTCTCCCCGTTGAGCAGGTCGTGTTGGACGTCGCCGTCCTGTCGGGCCAGCAGGGCATCGGAGCGGGGTTGTCCGGTGGGTCCGACACCGGACGGGTGCGGCTCCACGCCGAGCAGGGCCGCCAGGGTGGGCGCCAAATCGACCATGCGGACCGAGCGATCCGCCCGGCCCAGCGGGGCCAGGCCACAGCCCGCCATGATCAGCGGCGCCCGTCCCTGCACTGCGCCCAGCGATCCGTGCTGGCCGATGTTGCCGTCGACCTGGTGGGCGCCGGTGTGGGTGGCCAGCAGGTCGGGTGCGTGGACGCCGTCGAAGAACTGGGCGATCGAGTCGTAGGCGTGGGGGTATGAGTTGTCGGTTCTCAAAGGAAACCGGTGCCGGCGCTCGTGAGCGATGCCCAAGAATCGGTCGGTGGCCTGGTCGGCCAGCGGGTTGCGTCCGGTCACCCCGGTCACGTCGTAGGCCCAGCGGTCGTCGGCCCGCGCTCGCCGGAACGTGACCGTCCCGTCGACGGCGGCCGCCCGGTACGTGTCGGGTTCGGGGGACCACACCGCCAGCTCGACCCGATCGGCCAGTGTCGGTGCGGTCAGCGCGGCCTCCAACCTGGCGAGCGACTCGTGCCGGCTCCGGTCGTGTTCCGGGTTGGCGCTCATGGCGCCAGGGTAGGCGCGGCCGCAAACGGTTCGGCGTGCTCAGGCCGGGGAGGGCCGCCCGGCGCCCGAGGTGGCCCAGCCCCGATGCGCCCTCGTCCGACGGCGGTGCGGCATCGAGACGACGTGCGGTTGCTCGCTCAGGTCGATCGCGGGCCGGGGCCGGTCGCCCAGGCGGCCGATCAGTCGGGCCGCCGCGGCGCTGGAGGCGGCCGGATGGTCGCGGCACAGCACCCCGAGCGCTTGAAGCATCACCACCACCGGGTCGTCGGCGTCGCACCACGCCGCTCCGCCGCCCGAGGCCGCCAGCTCGACGATGGCGGCGTGGAGGTCCGCCCGGTAGACCTCGAGGTCGGCGACCTCCCAGGCGGCCAGCTCGAGGGCCAGCGTGCTCGCATTGGCCCCGGCACCTTCAGGTGGAGTGGTCCAATTCTGGTCAAATGGATCTCGCTTCGGTTCGCTCATTGGCCTATCTTCGGCCGGTGTGACCAGCCAAACCAGAGCCAATGATGGAGTTTTGGACCCAACGTGGCTGGCCGGTCGGCTCGGTCCGTGGTCCTCTGGCTCCGGGGCGTTGTACGTCCAGCTCGCTGAAGCCGTGGCCGCCCTCATCGACGGCGGGGTACTGCGCCACGACGATCGCCTCCCGGCCGAACGAACGCTGGCCCGGGCGCTGTCGGTGTCGCGGGGCACCGTGGTGGCCGCCTACGACCGGCTGCGGGACGACGGCAACGTCACCCGTGTGCAGGGAAGCGGCACCACCGTGCGGCGGGGCGTGCCAACAGCCGGGGCCCATCCGCACAGCGACGTCGGCGAGGCGCTCTACCAGGGGCATCCGGCGTCCATCGACCTGCTGATGGCGGTGCCCAGGCCCCTGCCCCGGGTGCTCGAACTCGTGCAGCAGGTCAGGCTGGGCGACCACGGCGACGCCCTGGCCGACTCCGACCCGGCGGGGATCCGCGCCCTGCGTCAGGCGATCGCCGAGCGTGTCACCCGCCAGGGCCTGCCGACGGCCCCCGAGGAGGTGCTCGTGACCGCCGGGGCACAGCAGGGGATCGCTCTGGTCGCCGCCCTGCTGGCCAAGCCTGGCGACGTCGTGTTGACCGAGGCGGTGACCTGGCCCGGGCTGAGCGACGTGGTCAGTCGGTTGGGCGCCCGCACCGTCGGGGTGGAGATGGACGACGGTGGGCTGATCCCGGAGGCGTTGATCGGCGCCATCGAGCGGTTCCGCCCGGCCTTCATCGGGCTGAACCCGCACCATCAGAACCCGACGGGCACCCGATTGTCGCCCCGGCGGCGCGAGCAGGTGGTCGAGGCGGCGGCCGCCTATCAGGTGCCGCTCGTCGAGGATCGGGTGACCGCCTCGCTGGCCTTCGACGGGAACGTACCCCCGCCGCTGGCGGTGCATCGGGACGACGCGGTGCACCTCACGGTGGACTCGGTCAACAAGGTGGCGTGGCCCGGCCTTCGGATCGGCTGGGTGCGCACCGATGCCCACACGATCAACGAGCTGCGTTCGGCCAGGGCGTTGGCCGACTGCTTCTCCTCGGCGCCCTCGCAGCTGATGACCTTGAGCGTGCTCGAGCACTACGACGAGATCCTGGCCGATCGGGTGGCGCAGCTCGACGAGCAGTCGAACGTTCTGTTGGACGAGGTGGCGCGGCGCCTGCCCGAGTGGCGGGTCAACCGGCCCCGGGGTGGCCTGGTGGCCTGGGCGGAGGTGCCGGGCGGCAACGCCGAGCGGTTCTGTCGCTTTGCGGCGGGTTTCGGCGTGTCGGTTGCCGGGGTCGGGGAGTTCTCGTCGTCGCTAATCGACGATCGGCACGTCCGGTTGCCGTTCACTGCGCCACCCGCCGAGCTGGTGGAGGGGGTGGCCCGCCTGGCCGAGGCGTGGGCGGGGTTCACCGACGATTCGGCCCCGGAACCGACGCCGATTCCGAGCCTGGTGTAGCGCCGGTCAGCGATCCAGTCGCCCCAGAATCGCTTGCGCGAGCCGGTCGACCGACGGCGGGTGATGGTCGAGAAACAACGAGGGTTCGGCCAACTCCACCTCGAGCACCATCGGAACCCCGTCGTCGCCCGGCAGCAGGTCGACCCGGGCATACAGCGGCGCCGTGTCGGTCTCGGGAACCGCCGCCAGCGACCGAGCCCCCACGTCGAGCTCCCGGGCCGAGGCGGTAGTCGGCGTGATCTGCTCGGGCGCAAACAGCCCGGCCACCACGTCGGCTCCTGCTTCGAGGATGGCCGCCTTGGTGATCGCGTGGCTGAAGGCGCCGTCGATGAACACCAGCGCGGTTTCGCCCTTCGTGTCGACCTGGGCCAGGTAGGGCTGGACGATCGCAGTGCGGCCGGAGGCCAGGATGGCCCCGACCTGCCCGATCGAGCGGGCGCCTTCGCCCGCACCCACCCGCAAGGTGTCCTTCGACCCGGCCGACACCGCGGGCTTGACCACGTGCTCGATGCCGGTCAGCTCGTGGTCGGGTGCCTCGCCGGGCTCGATGAACACCGTCGGCACCGTGGGGATCCCGGCGTCGGCCAGCTCCCGCAGGTAGTGCTTGTCGGTGGTCCACCGCAGCAGTTCGGGTGGGTTCAGCAGCGCCGATACACCGGCCACTCGATCGGCCCACTCCAGGTACTCGTCTCGCCGAAGGGCGTAGTCCCAGGTGGAGCGCACCACGACGCAGTCGTAGTCAGGCCAAGGGACCGCCGGGTCGTCCCAGACCTCCGGGGCGCAGCCGACGCCGAGCTCCTCCAGCCGGTCGAGCAGCAGGCGACCCTCGGCATCCAGGTCGGCCACCTGGGTGGAGGTGGCGATGGCCACCCGTGGCCTCGAGGTCGTCATGGGAGTGCCTCCGGCGATCGCGGTCCGAGCGCGTCGCATCGTGGCACACTTGGCGACATGCAGATCTCCTTTTCCCCTCGGGACGCTCGACTGGCGATTGCGGGCATCCGCGGGTGTGTCGGCATCGGTTCGCTGGTGGCGCCTCGCAAGCTCGGTGCCCTGTTCGGCATCGATGTCGAGAACAACGAGGCCGCGGTCTACCCCCTTCGCCTGTTCGGCGCACGGGAGCTCTTCATGGCCGCACCGGTGGCGCTGGGTGCCCCCGAGGAGATCGTCGCCCTTGCGGTGAAGGGCGGCGTGGCGGTGGACGCCGCCGACGTGCTCGCCGCCGCAGCGGCCGGCAAGACCGGCGCGTTGGACAAGCGCTCGGCCGTCATGGCCGGTGCGGTTGCGGCCGTGGCCGTGGGGCTGGGTGTCTACGCCTGCTCCGAGGCGTAGCCGGTGCGCATTCTGCTGACCGGGGCCCGGGGCCAGCTGGGCACCGACATCGCCGCACGGCTGCCGGATCGGGACGAGGTGGTCCCGGTCGATCTTCCCGAGTTCGATCTGACCGACCGGGACACCGCGCTCGGGGTCGTCACCCAGTTCCAGCCCGACGTCATCCTCCACTGTGCCGCCTTCACCGCGGTGGACCTGTGCGAGGAGCACTCCGAAACGGCCTGGCGGGCCAACGCCCTGGCAACCCGGTTCATCGCCGACGGTGCCAGGCGGGTCGGGGCGCACGTCGTGTACCTCTCCACCGACTACGTCTTCGACGGCACCAAGGCCGGGCCCTACCTGGAGTGGGACCGCCCCAACCCGCAATCGGTGTACGGCCGTTCCAAGTTGGGCGGCGAGCTGGAGGTCGACACCGCCTGGTCGATCGTCCGCACCTCGTGGGTGTGCGGCGAGCACGGCAACAACATGGTGAAGACGCTGCTGCGCCTCGGCGAAGGCAGCGGGCCGCTGAGCTTCGTCGACGACCAGATCGGCCACCCGACGTTCACCTCGGACCTGGCCGGCACAGGACTGGCGCTGGCAGGAGCGGGTGCCGGGCAGGTTCCACTGCACCAACCAGGGGGCGGTCAGCTGGTACGAGTTCGCCCGCACCGTGTTCGACCTGGCCGGCTTCGACGCCGAGCGGATCAGCCCGATCCCCACCGATCAACTCGACCCGCCTCGACCGGCGACCCGCCCGGCCAACTCGGTGCTGGACAACTTCGCCTGGCGCCACCACGGGTTCGCTGAAAGCCGGCACTACACCGAGCCCCTCGCCGAACTGCTGGCAGCCCTCCAGGCTTAGGAGGGTCGGGATGCTGCCGACCGAGCTACGACGCTGACAACGCGAGGTTGGTGGTCAGCCTTCGGGCCGCAGCCTGCACAAGGCCTGGTCGTAGGTCGCCAGGGTTCGGTTGACCGATCTCGCCACTTGGCAGAGGTGGTAGACGTCGGTGATCTGGCGGTGTCCCGTCACTCCACTCAGCGACTGCCTGGCCATGGAATCGGCCTCGCCGGCGAAGCCCACGCGGTGGCCCTGTTTGAACTCCACCAACGTTTCGAGGGCATCGGACGCGTTGATGCCCGTCCTGAGCAGGTAGCGAGCGCTCCATTCTCTCCGTTCGTCGGGCAGGTATTTCCACGGCGGCCCAAACGCTCGAACCAGTCGCAGCTGGCGCGAAAGCTCTCGTGGGCGCTGTCGAGGAGTGAGATCAGCACGTTGGTGTCGAGCAGGTGGTTCATTCGTCGTACGCCAGTTGTCGGACCTCCTCCATGGACCGCTGAGGTCCCCCAACGGCGACCAGCCGGCCGGTTCTTTGATCACGTTCGATTCGCCGCCCGGGGACGACGTCTCCATCGCGTACCGCGCGCAGAATCGCAGTGATGGTCCGCCCCATCGACTCGTCGCGACTGGCTGCGATGTCCTTCAACAGCAAGTGGACGTCGTCCGGTAGCTCGATGGTGGTCCGCATGGTCGCACCATATCCACGATCTGATGCGCTGGGGGTGCGAGTTGCCACGATGGAGTCTCCTTGATCCTGCCGGCGGGGATGACTCCAGCGTGGTGGACTGCTGTGACAATCAAGCTCCATCCGCCTGCATCGCCGCTTCTCCCCGGAACGTCAGCGGGGTTGCCAGCCTGCGCACCAGCGCCCTTGTCTTGTGATCATCGGTGGTGGCCCGCCGTGGCGTGGCGGCCGCCACCTCGCGGCCCGCCTCGGCGCCGAGGTCACCGTGGTCGAGCGGGACGTGCTGGGCGGCGCCGCCAACCTGTGGGACTGCATCCCGTCGAAGGCGATGATCGCCACCGGCGCAACCTTCAACCAGGTCGACGAGGCCGGATCGATGGGTGTGGACGTCGCCGACGCCTCCGTGCACCTCGACCTGGTGCGCCAAAGCGCATCGAATCGATCACCTCGTCGCTGGCCAAGTCCAACAGAACGCCGCTGGAGAGCCAGCACGTCTACCTGGTGGAGGGCACCGGTCGTCTCGTCGATCTGCACGGTCGTCGCCACCCTGGCCGATGGGCTGGAGGAGACGATCGAGGCCGACGCAGCTGGTGTCCACCGAAGCTCCCCGCATCCCCGGAATGGGCCGGAGCCCGACGGCGATCGCCTGCCGACCACCCGCCACGCCTACTCGCTCACCGGAGACGCCCGAACACCTCGTGGTGATCGGCTCGGCGCTCACCATGGGAGCGTTCGTGCACATGTTCAGCTCGCGGAGGTGACGTTGATCGTCAGCCGCGCAGGTGCTGGCCTCCGCAGAAGGACCCCGAGGCGGCGGCTGGAGGAGGACTTCCTGCGCGGCGTGCACCTGCTGAAGGGCGCCTGCGCCATCGGCGTCGACCGCAACGAGAACGGCACACTCACGCATGCGTCGCGACGACGGCGGGTGGTCACCGGCAGCCACGCATTGTTGAGGGGAAGACCGGGTCGATCTCAACACCGAGGGCGTGGGGGCCTCCAGCCGGGAGGGCGATGGACGGCCTGCGGCCTCAAGGAACTCGATCACCACCTGCGCACCAAACGTGCCCAACATCTACCTGCGCGACGTGTCGAAGCTGCCGCTGGCGTCGGTGGCGTCGATGCAGGGCAAGAAGATCGCCGAGCACGTGATGGGCCCGCACATCGTCGAGCACCGCCATATCCTGACCATGACAGCGCGGCGTCGCCATTTTACCCAGCCGAGATCGCCGATGTGGGCCTGGCCGAGGTCGACGCCTTCGCCGAGGGCTGCAGGGTCACCAAGGTGCCCTTCGCTACCACCGCCAAGGCGCTGATCAACAACGACGCCAGGGGGTTCGTGAAGATCATCTCCGACCGCCACCGGCGTGGTGTTGGGCGGGTCTGATCGTCGGCCACGCCGCCGAGCTGATCCCCGGTGCTCGCGGTGGCCGTCACCGCCGGACTTCGCGTCGGACCTGGCCGACAGGTCGCTGGTGCACCCGGCCCTGTCCTCGAGGCGCTGGCCGAAGCCTCCGAATAGCCGAACCTGAAGCCGCGCCGCTGGTCGGCCGAAGAGGTTGACCAGTACGGCCGCAGCAGAGGGAATGCCGAGCAGCAGCTGACCGGTCCAGCGAAGGTTGGAGGCAAACTTCTCGTCCATCCGCCGGCTCAGTCGGCGAACTTCTCATCGACAGGCGCCGAACCCTGCGTGACGGAAAACCGCCTCGTCGATAGCGGCGAACCTCTGTCGATAGCGGCGAACTTCGTCGACAGCGGCAAACCGCTGATCAACCCGTCCGATGATGCGGGCCTCAACCTCGGCGAGGCGCGCATCGAGGAAGTCCCTGGTGACGGGCTCGTCCACCTCTCGCGCTGGGAAGTTGGTCAGCATGTCCTCGACGGCGTCCTCTTCGATGAGTTCGCTCAACCCGGTGTAGATGGCTGCGCGGCTTCGACTGCTCAACGCCATGATCCGTCCTCGGTTCCGTCCCGTCAACGCCCCACCGGCGCGTGAGCCAACCTACGGGTGCGGAACCCGACGAGAAACGGGTCTCGGTCCCCGGGGAGCGAAGCCCGCTCATCGGACAGAATGGTGGTCATGCCCGTCGCCACCCCGGACCAGATGTTGTCGCTGATCGCCCCCGGCGCGCAGGTGGTGGTGCGCGACGAGGAGTGGCTGGTGCGTGCCATCGAGCCGACGACCGCCGACGGCGTGAAGGTCCGATGTGTCGGCACGTCCACCCTGGTGCGCGACGCAGAGGCCACCTTCCTCACCAAGCTCGACAACATCGAGCCCCTCCGGCCGGAGGAGACCACGCTGATCGCGGACGAGTCGCCGCAGTTCCGCGCCTCCCGCCTCTACCTGGAGGCCGTGCTGCGTCAAGACGCCGGTGCCGGCCAACGAGACCGGCTGGCGTTGGCCGACCGGGCATCTGTCGACCGCCTCGACTTCCAGCGCCGGGCCGTCACGCGGGCGATCGACGGCCCAGGTCCCTCGCCTGCTGATCGCCGACGCGTCGGCCTGGCAAGACCTCGAGGTGGGGCTGATCCTGGCGGAGTCATCCGGCGGGGGCGAGGGGCGAGCGCATCCTGGTGGTGACGCCCCGCCACATCCTCGAGCAACTCAACACGAGCTGCGGTGCCGCTTCGCCATCCCGCTGCTTCGACCCGAGGGCATCGCCCGGGTGCGCCGCGAGATCCCCGCCAACCGCAACCCGTTCAGCCACTACAAGCGGGCCATCATCTCGATCGACACGCTGAAGAACGCTCGCCGCTACCGCCACCACCTCGAGGGTGCCATCCACTGGGATGCGGTAAGCCATCGACGAGTGCCAACCTGGTCAACCGGGGCACGCTCAACAACCAGCTGGCCCGGGTGCTGGCGCCCCGCACCGAGGCGCTGCTGCTCACCAGCGCCACGCCGACAACGGTGACCCCGGAGAGTTTCGCCGAGTTGATCCGCCTGCTCGACCCCACCGCCATCGCCGACCCGCACGCCATTGACGCCGACGCCATCGACCACCTGTACGTGCGGCGCCACAAGGCCCACGAGGACAGGCAAGGGCTGGAGGTGCGGGCCGATTGGGAGGACCGCCTCGAACCCAAACCACTGCTGATCGACGCCGCCCGGCCGAAAACGCGCTGTTCGCCGAGCTGGCCGACACCTGGATCAACGCGGCGGGCGGCACCCACGCCGGGCAAGGGCCGCACCCTCTTCCCGTGGACGCTCTTCAAGGCGGCGTTGTCGTCGCACCGCGTGCTGGGCCAGACCGTCAATGCCCGCCGCAAGACCCTGGCCGAACGGGCCGACGCCCAATCACCTGAGGGCCGAGGACGCCGCGCTTCGTCCGCCTCGACGAGCTGCTGGTGGTCGCCGCCATCGAGGGCCCTGCGTCCGAAGCACCCGCCGACGCGCAGCGAGCAGCTCGAAGCCGGTGCGCCGATCGAGCAGCTGCGGGACATCGGGTGGCCCAACGTCGGCCACCTGCGTGGTGGCGTACGTTCTCCGAGCGCATCGCCACGCTCGACTGGCTGGCCGAAGCCGGTGCCCAGCGCGGCTAAGCCGGATGACCAGCACGCTTCTGCGGTACTGCACGGTGGTACGGCCGATGTGAAGCAGATGGACGTGGATCGAGGACTTCGGCCAGGCCCGCTCGACGTGCGCCTGTTGCTCACCGGCGACATGGCATCGAGGCGTCAACTCCATCGCCGCGTGCCACCACCCCATCCACTTCGATCTGCCCTGGTCTCCCATCACCGCTTTCCAGGCGCGCAACGGCCGCATCGACCGCTACGGCCAGCCGCAACCCACCCGACGTGCGGCGCTGCTCAACCCCGACCACCTGCTGCACGGCGACGTGCATCTTCACCAAGCTCCTCCAGCGCGGCGGCACGAGGCGCACCGGGCGTTCGGCGACGCCGGGTCGCTGCTGGGGTGGCTGACGTGGCGCTGGAGAGGAGGTGGTCACGGCGAGCCTGCGCGATGGCGCCGATCCTGGACGAGGCCATCCCGGCCGAGCCGAGGCCTTCGTTCGATGGCCATCCTGTCGGGCGCCACCGGCACCAAGGAGGTGCCCACGTGACTACACCCAGCCCAACTGGACTCCGACGCGGCTCTCTTCACCAGGCCCTGCAGGCCTTCGACGACGCAACCGCCACCCTCGACCTTCGGCGCGGATGAGGGCGACCCGACATTTCGTCGCTCACGCCCCCAAAGGACCTGGATGGGCGGATGGCGTTGCCCCGGCACCTATCTGGCCGAGCAGCAGATCGCCGAGCGTCTGAAGCTCACCGGCAACGACACACTCGCCAATCCCGGCCCTGGTCACGCCTGGAGACTACCGACTCGGGTGGCCCGAGGTGGGGATTCCTCTCGCCGCTGCACCTCGGCAACTGGTTGGTCGACAAGGTGCTGGCGTCGGCGGGGCCGCAACGAGGCCCCGGTGATCGTCGCCGAGGTCGATGCGCCGGTGTTCTGCGCAGGCGATGTTCTCCAACGGCCGCGGCCACCCGCAGCTGGTGGAGTGGATGGCGGCTTCCACGAGCACCCTGGCAGCCTGGGTGATCGCCGACATGTTCGAGGCGTTGATGCGGGCCAACGTCAACGCCGACATGGCCAATCCCGGTGCCACCGTCGACCTGCCGGCCCTGCAGCAGCGCCTACCCGGGGTGATCGAGTCGGTGCGGGCCGAGTTGGACGTCTGAAGGCTGCCTACGAAGCCAGGCTGGCCGAAACGCTGGCGAAGCCCGGCGAGCGTCTCGATGCCTGGCAGGTGCAGTCCGAGGCGTTGGCGATGGACCTCGTCGAGCACCGTCGTCGGGAACGGCGCCAGGCCATCGAGGCCGTTCGAACGGATACGGCCAAGCTCATCGAGTCGATGCATATCGAGGGCGACCCGTTGGTGCGGGTGCTGGCCGTGCTGGTCGGCCCCGGCCAACGCTGACGCACGGCCGGACGAACTACCCGAGATACGCCTGCACCGCAGCGATGATCGAGGGCACGGCAACCATCACCGCAACCATCAGCTGGGTCTGGTGACGGAATCGGGCGTCCATCCTCTCCTCAAACCTGTCGATCCTGGCGTCGAGTCGATCGCCCTGTTGATCGATCTTGGTGTTGAGCACAGCGATTTGTGTGTCGATTCGGGTCGAAGGTCGATTCGTCGCCGAGCGCGGTGCCCGTCGATTCTGTCGCCGAGCGAGGTGCCTTGGGCGTCGAGTCGATCGCCCTGTTGATCGATCTTGGTGTTGAGCACAGCGATTTGTGTGTCGATTCGGGCTTCCAGCGTGTCGATTCTGTCGCCGAGCGCGGTGCTTGGGCGTCGATTCTGTCGCCGAGCGCGGTGCTTTGGGCGTCGAGTCGATCGCCCTGTTGATCGATCTTGGTGTTGAGCACAGCGATCTGGGTGTCGATTCTGTCGCCGAGCGCGGTGCCTTGGGCGTCGATCCTGTCGACCAGTTCGGCCCGAAGGCCGTTGATCTCGGCGTGCATGGCTTGGGTGAGACGCGCCTCCATGTCGGACATCTGCACCTGAACCGCTGCGATGCGCGTCTCGATGTAGTCCTTGCTCGCCGGTTCGTCCAGGTCTCGTGCCGGAAAGTACGACAGCATTTCTTCAACCGCTTGGTCGGGGATGATGCTCGTGAGCGCAGTGTAGATCTCGGTGCGGCTTTGTTGGGTCAGTGCCATGGTGTGGGTTCGCCCCCGATTCGTCAACGCCCCCGCCGGGCGTGGCCACCAACGTACGGGGAGAGCCCAACCATGGAAACGGGTCGTGGGCTCCGGGGAGCGCGACCCGGTGGCGGACGTAGGAACCCAAGTCGGAGGGCGTTCGCGAATGGATCTACGGTGAGACCGCAGCACCGACGAGCACCTGGAGGCACTGTGGTCGAGCAGAGCAAGTGGGTCGAGATCACCAACGAGGACCCGACCCACTCGGCCCGCTACATCGAACGGTTTCGCTCGATGGCCGAGGAGGGAGGGGATCTGGACGGTGAGGCTCGCCTGGTCGACGCCATGGTCCCTCGCCACACACGCATTCTCGATGCCGGGTGCGGGCCCGGCAGGGTGGGAGGGCGGCTCGCCCAGCTGGGCCACGACGTCGTGGGAGTCGACGTCGACCCGCAGCTGATCGCAGCGGCGAAACGGGACCACCCCGGGCCGCAGTGGCTGGTGGCCGATCTGGCCGAGCTCGACCTCGCCGCCTACGGCATCGAGCCGGCCTTCGACGTGATCGTGTGCGCTGGAAACGTCATGACGTTCCTGGCCGTCAGCACGCGTCGCCAGGTGCTGTCACGCCTGCGCGCGCATCTGGCCGAGTCGGGTCGTCTCGTCGTCGGGTTTGGCGCCGGCCGCGACTACGACTTCGACGACTTCCGAACCCACGCCGAGGCCGCTGGGCTCAAGACGGAACTCGAGCTGGCCACCTGGGACCTGCGCCCGTTCACCCGTGACTCCGACTTCCTGGTCGCGGTCCTCGGC
>JAWKIE010000008.1:0-131181 GCA_041394485.1 Microthrixaceae bacterium | reverse complement strand
GCTGAGGATCATCGCCACCGGCCCGTCGATCGTGGCGGCGGCGGCCCATGCGGCGGCGGTCTCGTTGCCGTCGGCGGGACGAAACACGGTGAGGCCGGGGATCGTGCGCAGCGCCATCACCTGTTCGACCGGCTGATGGGTGGGGCCGTCCTCGCCTACACCCACCGAGTCGTGGCTCCACACGAACACGGTGCGGGCCTTGGACAGCGCCGCCAGGCGGACCGAGGGGCGGGCGTAGTCGCTGAAGACGAGGAAGGTGCCACCCACCGGCCAGACGCCCCCGTGGAGGGCCATGCCGACCTCGGCGGCCGCCATCGCGTGCTCCCGGACGCCGTAGTGCATCGCCATGCCGCCGGGGTGCTCCGCCGAGGCGAACTCGGCGCCGGCCAGCTTGGTACCGGTGTTGCCCGACAGGTCGGCCGAGCCGACAAACAGCGACGGGGTGATCGTGGCCAGGGCGTCGATCGCCTGCTGGGACGCCACCCGGGTGGCCGGCGCGTCGTCGGGGCCGAAGGTGGGCATCGCCGCTGCGACGTCGCCGGAGGGTCGGGCCGCCCACGCGGTGTCGAAGGCGGCGCGGGCGTCCTCGGGGGCGGCCGCCGTGCGTTCGGTCCAGGCGGCGTGCTCCTCGGCGCGCCGGGAGGCGGCGTTTCGGTAGAACCCGACGACGTCGTCGGGCACGAAGAAGGTCTCGTCGGCGGGCAGACCCATCACCGTCTTGGCCTCGGCGATCGTCTCGGCGTCAAACGGGTTGCCGTGTGCCTTCGGGTTGTCCTCCCACGTGGGGGAGGGCGCCCCCACCCGGGTCCGCAACACGATGATCGTCGGGCGGGTCTCATCGGCCTTCGAGGCCTCGAGTGCGGCCTCGATGGCGTCGAGGTCGTCCCCGGCCTCGCCGAGCTCGATCACCTCCCAGCCGTAGGAAGCAAAACGGGCGGAGGCGTCGTCGCGCAGGGTGATCTCGGTGGCACCGTCGATCGTGATGTGGTTGTCGTCGTACACGACGGTGAGTCGACCCAGCCCCTGGGCGCCGGCCAGCGAGGCCGCCTCGTGGCTGATGCCCTCCATCAGGTCGCCGTCGGAGGCGATCACCCAGGTGTGGTGGTCGATGAAGTCGGACCCGACGCGGGCCCGCAGGTTGCGCGCGGCCAGCGCCATGCCCACCGCGTTGGCGAACCCCTGGCCCAGGGGTCCGGTGGTCACCTCGACGCCGGCGGTGTGGCCGGCCTCGGGATGGCCCGGCGTGGCGCTGTCCCACTGGCGGAAGGCCTTGAGGTCGTCGAGGCTCAACGGATAGCCGGTGAGGTGCAGCATCGAGTACTGCAGGATCGAGGCGTGGCCGGCGGACAGCACGAACCGGTCGCGGTCGGGCCAGGAGGGGTCGGCCGGGTCGTAGGACATCACCCGGGTCCACAGCACGTGGGCGAGGGGCGCCAGGGCCATCGCCGTGCCCTGATGCCCGGAGTTGGCGGCGTCGGGAGCGTCCATCGCCAGGCCGCGCACCACGGAGATGCAGCGCTGTTCCAGGGGGTCGATCACGGGCATGGGGAGGTACCTCGGCGTTCGTGTGAGCGTCGTGTGGAGAAGCTGCGACGGTACCGCAGGGCCGGTACGGTGGAGGAATATGCAGATCGTCGCCGCACTGTTCACCGAGGAGATCGAACTGCGCCCGGTCCCCGGCCCGTCGACCCGCATCGACCTCACCGGCGTCCACTTCTCCACACCGGCGCCATCGGAGCCCCCGGTGACGCTGACGCCCCACCTGGTCGTGCTCGTGCGCAACGAACCCGACGGCGCTCCCGACGGGGTGCTCGAGGTCACCTTTCATCTGCTCGGCGCTGACGGCGACGAACAGATCGCTCGCAGCGTGCAGCCGGTGGGCATCGAGCCCGGCAAGTTCGCCTATCGCCTGGTGCGCGCCGAGCTGGAGTTTCCCGAACTCGGCACGGTCGAGGCCCGCTGCTCGATCGATCGCGGCGATCCGGTGGTGGTGCCCCTCACGCTGTTGGCTCCCGTCCCGGAGGAGTAGCCGGGAATGCGGCGCTTTGCGGCGGCGGGCTCCGAGCACCCGCTGGCGCCACACGCGGTGGGCGAGGTGTGCGGTCAGGTCACCGAGACGCTGGGACCCGGCCCTGCGCCCGACCTGGTGGTCGTCTTCGTGTCCGGGGATCACGTGGCGTCGGCCGAGGCCTCGCTGCAGGCGGTGTCCACGCTGCTGGCGCCCCGGATCTGCGTCGGCGCCGCCGGCGCCGGCACGCTGGCCGGCGCCCGCGAGGTGGAGGGGCGCGCCTCGATCGTCGTGTGGGCCGCCCGCCTCGGTGCGGCGGTCGAGCCGGTCTCCTTCGACCTGACGTCGGTCGACGGGGCGTACGGGTGGGCGGCACCTCCGGGCTGGTCGACGCCACCGGCAAGCTGCTGATCGTCGGCGACCCGAAGGGACTCCCGATCTCGGGCCTCCTTCGCAACCTGTCCCAGCGGGCGCCCGAGTTGGGGGTGCTCGGCGGGTTGGCTCCTCCGGTGGGGGTCGGTCGGGCCGCCGTGCTGCTCGAGGGGGTGCGGGTACGGACGGGTGGCGTCGTAGGCGTGCACCTCGGCGACGACATCAACGTGCGGAGCTTCGTCGCCCAGGGCTGCCGTCCGGTGGGCGAACCGATGGCGGTCACCGGCGTCGACGGCTCGTCGCTGACCGAGCTGGCCGGACGGTCGCCGATGGAGCGCATCCGCGAGCTGGCCGGGCAGCTCGATCCGGGCGACCGGGAGCTGGCGGCCGGCGGCCTGCACCTCGGGGTGGTCGTCGACGAGCACCGACTGGACTACGGCCGGGGCGACTTCGTGATCCGCAGCGTGATGGGTGCGGATCGGCGGTCGGGTGCGCTGTTGCTGGCCGAGCCGCCCCCGCTCGGGGCCACCGTGCAGTTTCAGGTGCGCGATCCGGCCGGCGCCGACGCCGACCTGGACGAGTTGGCCGGGCTGGCCGGACCCGCCGAGGCGGCGCTGGTGTTTGCGTGCGCCGGACGTGGCACCAATCTGTTCGATGCCCCCCATCACGATGCCGAGCGCCTGGTCGATCTCAACGGGGTGGGCGCGCTGGCCGGCATGTTCTGTGCGGGCGAGATCGGGCCGATCCACGGCGCCGCGCGAGTGCACTCGTTCAGCGCCGCTGTGGCGCTGTTCTGAGGTCCGCGGTCGGGAGCGGCACGGATGGGTTGAACCTCCGTTAGCCTGAGGGCATGGAATCAGGCGATTGGGGCTGGATCTGGCTGGGTGCCTTCGTGGTGTTCCTGGTCGGCGAGCTGGTGACCCCCGGGGCGTTCTTCATGCTGGGCTTTGCCATCGGCGCCGTGGTGGCCATGCTCGCCGCCATCGTCGGCGCCTCACGAGGTGGTGCAGTGGACGCTGTTCCTCCTCGTCTCCGCCGCCGCCTTCGCCGCTGCGGCCCCTGGCCCGCTACATGGACAGTCGCGCCGACCCGTCGCCCAACGTGGGCGCCACCCGCCTGCCCGGCACGCTCGGCGTGCTGCTCGAGCCGACCGGACCCGGTCCCGACGTCGTCGGCATGGCCGAGGTGGGCAGCGAGCGGTGGCGGGCGGTCACCGAGAGCGGCATCCTCCTGCCGCGGGCACCCACATCTCGGTCGTGCGCGCCGAGGGCACCCGCGCCATCGTGCAACCGACCACCCGTCCGACTTCTCTCTGACCACCCACGAAAGGTCCATTCATGGCACCGGCAGTCATCGTTCTGGGCGTCTTCGCCCTGATCCTGTTCATGGTCGCGGCATCGTCGTTCAAGATCATCAGCCCCTATCAGCGGGGGGTGGTCGAGGAGCTGGGCCGCTACAAGGAGACCCGCGACCCCGGCCTTCGCTTCATCGTCCCGTTCATCCAGCGCATGCGCCTGGTCGACATGCGCGAGCAGGTGATCGACGTGCCCCCGCAGGAGGTGATCACCTCCGACAACGTCGTCGTGTCGGTCGACGCGGTCATCTACTACGAGCCCACCGACCCGCAGCGGCTGCTCTACAACGTCGCCCAGTTTGTGCTGGCGGTCACGAAGCTGGCCCAGACCAACATGCGGAACGTGATCGGCGACCTCAGCCTGGACGACGCGCTGACCTCACGCGACACGCTTAACAGTGAGCTGCGGGCGATCCTCGACGACGCCACCGACAAGTGGGGCGTCCGGGTCGTGCGGGTGGAGATCCAGCGCATCGACCCGCCGGCCGACGTCATGGCGGCGATGCACGAGCAGATGAAGGCCGAGCGAACCCGACGAGCCCGAGTCCTCGAGGCCGACGGCATCCGGGAGGCCGAGATCAAGACGGCGGAGGGCTCCAAGGCCTCCGCGATCCTCAAGGCGGAGGGAATCCGCCAGCAGCAGATCCTGGAGGCCGAGGGCGAGGCCGAGGCGGTGCAGACGCTGGCCCAGGCCGAACGGTTCCGGCAGATCACCACCGCCGACGGCGAGGCCCAGGCGATCGAGCGGGTGTATGGGGCGATTCACGCCGGCGACCCCACCAACGACCTGATCGCCATCAAGTACCTGGAGACCCTGGGCACGATGGCCGACGGCCAGGCCACCAAGATCTACCTGCCCACCGACACCTCGGGGCTGCTCAGCTCGATCGCCCGGCGTCGGCGAGCTGTTGCGGGCGACCGGTGAACCAGCGGAGGGCGAGCCCGCCGAGGGGTGACCGACCGGGGCGTCAGGCTCCAGGCGGGCCCGAAACGCCGAAGTTCTCGGTGAGCGCCTGCGAGTAGACCTCGGACACCGAACCGGTGCGCCCGTCGATCGCCACCGCCCGCTGGGTGGGCCCTCGGGAGAGCACGCCGATGTGCATCGGGGCGTGCCACAACGCGTCGCCCTCGACGCTGATCGACTCGGCGGCGGCGGGGAGGCCCGCCTCCTCCAGCACGGCCCGATGCCGTGCGACGGCCGCCGGTGACGTGACCCGACCCAGCGCGGCCATCGCCTTGCGAATCGGGCGGGTGACGTCGACGGTGTTCACCAGCGGCGCCGGCGCCGACCGGCCCGGTACCTCCAGGTGGTGCTCGCAGGCCCGGACGCCCTCCAGCGGCAACCCGGCGAAGCCGTCGTAGTACCCGAGGTGCACCCACGTTCGCGTCGCCTGCCCGCGTCGGCGCGACGTGGTGGTCGACTCCGCCACGCGAAACGCGACACAGCGCACGGCATCCACAGCGGCGCCTGCCAGTCGACCGATTCGCCGCCCATGCCGAACCGGCCCCGGGCCAGGCGGCGCAGCGTGGTGGTCGCCGCATCGGCGGACACGGTGTGGGCGGCGCCGACGATCGAGACGGTCGGCCTGGCGCCCGCCCTCCGGCGGCGTCGGCCAGGGCCGCGGCCCCGAGGCGACGCTCCAACTCGGCGCCGTCCCACAGCTCGACGCCCAACGCGCCGGCGGCGGTGAGCGCCCCCGACGTGAAGCCGCCGGGCGCGGCGATGATGCCCTTGTGCATGCCGACGTCGGCGAGGACGTAGGCCAGCTTGGCCACGACGTCCTTGCCGACGCGGGCGTCCCAGGACTTGGCCTCGACCACGGTGACGTACTCGGTCAGCTCGTCGGCGCGTCGGGCGACGACGTCGAGCTCGTGGGCGTTGCCCGAGCGGCCCTCGACCACCTGGTTGGTTCGCACCCGGTAGCCGTGATGGGCGAAGTAGTCGCCGAGCAACCCCTCGAGGGCCGCACCGCGGGCGGCCGGGGGCGGGCGGTCGTCGGAGGGCATGGGCCCACCCTAGAAAGCGTCGGTGACAATCTCCGGGACGGGCCCGGTCGGGCTGGTGGATCCACCTGCGGATGGGCGAGGGTGAGGGTATGGACTTTGCCCAGATGATGGCGTTGGAACCGCACGGATCGGACGTGTACGTCGGCACCGGCCCGACGTATCCATGGGGCGGCCTCTATGGCGGACAGATCGTGGCCCAGGGGCTGCGGGCCGCGCAGCTGACCGTGGCGCCGGAGTTCGTCCTGCACTCGATCCATGCCTACTTCATCCGCATGGGCGATCACTCCGAGCCCGTCCGCTTCGAGGTGGATCGCATCCGCAACGGCCGTTCGTTCTGCACGCGGCGGGTGGTCGCCCGCCAGGCCACCGGCGCGATCCTCAACCTGGCCTGCTCGTTTCAGCAGCCCGAGGAGGGGTCGGTGACGCAGAGCATCGAGATGCCCGACGTGCCCGGGCCCGACGGGCTCACCTCCGACTCGTGGTCGACGATGTTCGAGCGCCGCACGCTGGGGCCGGACGCGCCCGGTCGGCCCCCGGGGGCGTGGGCCGGGCTGTGGATGCGCACCCCGGGCCCGGTGGCGCCGGAGTTGTCGCACGCCGCCCTGGCCTACCTGTCCGACGACGTTCCCACCGACGCGGTGCTGCCCCAACACCCGGAGGCCCTGCCCCACGGCGAGAACCACGGACGGTTCATGGTGGCCAGCCTGGACCACGCCATCTGGTTCCACCGGGCTTTCGATCCGGCCGGGTGGCACCTCTTCGATGCCACCTCCCAGGGGTTCGGCAACGGCCGGGGACTGTCGGTGGGCCACGTGTTCTCGCCCGACGGCACGCACGTGGCCACGGTCACCCAGGAGGTGCTGATCCGGCGGGCCCGGCCACCCGCCTGAGCCGACGGTGCGGTGCCGATCGGGGCTTCGGTCGCCGGTAGTGTCTGGCCGTGGCCGAACCGACTCGCACGCTGTCCGAACCCGAGAGCAAGGCGCTGGTGGCCGCCTACGGGGTGCCGGTGCCGGAGGAGGCGACCGCCGGCGATCCGGGTGCCGCCGGGGAGGCCGCCGACCGCCTCGGCTACCCGGTGGTGATCAAGCTCGCCGGCGACGCGATCGCACACAAGACCGAGCGCGGCCTGGTGCGTCTCGGCCTGCGGACCCGGGCCGACGTCGAGGCCGCCGCGGCGGAGCTGCTGGCGCTGGCCCGAAGCGACGACGGTGACGTCGAGCTGCTGGTCGCCCCGATGATCGCCGGTGACCGGGAACTGATCGCCGGGGTCCTCCGGGACGATCAGTTCGGCCCGTTGGTCGCCTTCGGCCTGGGCGGCGTGCTGGCCGAGGCGATCGGCGACGTCGTGTTCGCCCCGGCACCGCTGGAGGCGTCCGACGCCGAGGCCCTGATCGACCGCCTCGCCACACGCGAGGTGCTCGGGGAGTTCCGGGGCCAACCCCCGGTGGACCGCACCGCGCTGGTGACGCTGCTGTGCGGGTTGGGCCGCCTGGCCGAGGAACGGGACGACGTGGCGTCGGTCGACCTCAATCCCTTGATCGTGTGCGACGGGCGGCCGATCGCCGTCGACGCGCTGGTCGAGCTGACCGATCCAACCGCCAGGCCCCAGCTCCGGGCGGCGCCCGGCCGATCGGAGCGACTCGATCCGCTGTTCAATCCCCGAGGCGTCGTCGTGGCCGGTGCGTCGGCCCACCCCGGCAAGTTCGGCTTCGTCACGCTGCACAACCTGTTGGCCGGCGGGTACGACGGGGCCGTGTTCGCCACCAACCGGGACGGGGCCGAGGTGCTGGGCCGCCCGACGCTGACCTCGGTGGCCGAGGTCCCTCGGGGCGCCGCCGACCTCGTGATCGTCTGCACCCCCAAGGCGTCGGTGCCCGAGGTGCTCACCCAGGCCGCTGAGCGGGGCGTGCGCGCCGCCTTCCTGACCACCGCCGGCTACGGCGAGGCGGGCGAGGCCGGCCGCAGCGAACAAGCCGAACTGGTGGCGCTCGCCGACCGGCTGGGCCTGGTGATCGCCGGCCCCAACGGCCAGGGCGTCATCTCGACGCCGGCCCGGCTGTGCGCCCAGATCGTGGCCCCCAACCCCCCGCCCGGCTCCATCGGCGTGGTCAGCCAGTCGGGCAACCTCGTGTCGGCGTTTCTCAACCATTCCGTGCGCTCGGGTGTGGGCGTGTCGAGGGCCATCTCGGCGGGCAACGCCGCCATGCTCGAGCCGATCGACTACCTCGAGTACTTCGCCGACGACCCGGAGACCTCCGTGGGGCTCTGCTACCTGGAGGGCGTCGGCGACGGTCGGGGGTTCTACGAGCGCCTGCGGGCGGTCACCCGACGGATGCCGGTGGTGGTCGTCAAGGGCGGCGCCACGGGTGCCGGTGCCAAGGCGGCGGCCAGCCACACCGGCTCGATGGCCTCCGACGACCGGATCATCGACGGGGTGCTCGCCCAGGCCGGTGCGGTTCGGGCCCCGGGCGTCGAGGCCGCATTCGACGCGGCCGCCACCCTGGCCACCCAGCCCAGGATGGGCGGCGGGCGGGTGGTGGTCGTCACCACGGTCGGCGGATGGGGCGTGGTCGCCGCCGATGCGATCGCCCGAAGCCGGCACCTCACCCTCGAGCCGCTGCCCGACGACCTGATCGCCGCGATCGACGAGCTCTTGCCGCCGCGCTGGAGCCGCAACAACCCGATCGACATGGCCGGCGGCGAGACCCGCGACACCGTGCCCGAGGTGCTGCGGCTGGTCGCCGAGCACCCCTCCACCGATGCGGTGCTGTTTCTGGGGCTCGGCATCCAGTCCAACCAGGCGGCGTTGATGCGTGAGGGCGGGTTCTTTCCCGAGCACGGGCTGGAACGCATCGTCGACTACCACGAACGCCAGGACGACCGCTACGGACGCGCGGCGGCCGAGGTGTCGGAGGCCACCGGCAAACCGATCGTGTGCGCCACCGAGTTGGCGGTGACCCATCCCACGAACGCCGCCCCGGCGGCGGTGGCCGCCGCCGGTCGCTACTGCGCCGCATCCGCCGAGCGGGCGGTTGCGGCACTCGATGCGGCGCTGTCCGGCTGGGCCAACGTCGAGACGCCGGCGTGACGTCCCACCCCCAGGCCCCGATCGACCGCAAGCGGCGCCGACGGGTCAAACAGCGGCGGCGCCTGGCCCGCCTTCGGGTGGTCGCGGTGGTGCTCGCCCTCGTCGGCGGGGCCCTGGTGGCCGTCGGCTACACCTCCGACGGCACGCCGGAGGTCGCTGCCTCCACCCGGTCGGGCAACGAGCTGGCCACCCCGATGCTGTCCGCCCGTCGGGTGCCGCAGCTGGTCCTGCGTCCGATCGCGGACGCCAAGGCCGCAGCCGCACTACAGCCGATCGCCGATCAGTCGCCCCCCGACAGCTGCATCAGCATCGGTCAGGCCGGCGGGTCGGTCTACGAGCTTCGTGCCGATCAGCCGCTGACCCCGGCCTCCAACCTGAAGTTGGTGGTCGGCGCGACCGCCCTGGAGGTGCTCGGGCCCGACACCACCCTGACCACGCGGGTGGTTGCCGACGCCGATCCGGTCGACGGCACGGTGCAGGGCGACCTGTACTTCGTCGGCGGCGGCGATCCGATCCTGGAGACCGGCAACTACGACGCGGCGCTGCGCTTCACCCCGCAGCCCCACACGCCGTTGGAGCGGCTGGCCGACGGCATCCGGGCGGCCGGCGTCACCCGGATCGCCGGCGGGATCGTGGGTGACGACGGTCGGTACGACACCGTGCGCACCGTCGAGTCCTGGGATCCGATCGATCTGGCCAACGGCGAGGTCGGACCGTTGTCGGCCCTCTCGGTCAACGACGCGCGGGACCGCACCGACGCGAGCGATCTGGCCGAGATCGCCGGGGCGGCCAACAGTGAACCGGCCGAGGACCCTCCGGCGCACGCCGCCGAGGTGCTGCGCGAGCTGCTCCTGGCCCGCGGGGTCACCGTCGACGGCGGGTTCTCCTCGGGTGAGGCGCCGGACGAGGCCCGCCAGATCGCCGCCATCGAGTCACCCCCGGTGGTCGACCTGGTGGCCCAGATGCTCCGGTTCAGCGACAACAACACCGCCGAGCTGCTGCTCAAGGAGGTCGGCCGAGAGGCGGGCGGCGAGGGTTCGACCGAGGCGGGTCTCGAGGTGGAACGCGAGAAGCTGGACGAGTGGGGGATCGACACCGAGGGCGTCGTGCTGGTGGACGGATCGGGCCTCAGCTCCTCCAACCGGGCGACGTGCAACATGTTGCGCGGGTGCTGGACCACGGCACCGCCGGCGGACGCCTGGCCAACGACCTCGCCGTGCCGCAGGAGAACGGAACCCTCCGGGACCGCTGGGTGGACTCGCCCGCCGCCGGGGCGGTCAGGGCCAAGAGCGGAACGCTGTCGTCGGTCACCGGCCTCTCCGGCTGGGTGGCGACCCCCAAGGGTTATGACCTGTCGTTCTCGTACTTGATCAACCGCCCGCTGGAGCGGATCGTCGACGACGACCTCACCCGGCAACAGCAGCTGACCGAGGCGCTGTTGAGCTACCCGGAACTGCCCAACCCGGAGGACCTGGCGCCCGACGAGGTGCGCCCGGTCGACCCGACCCCGTGAGGTCGGCGCCGTGAGCGTCGTGGCGCCCATGTTTCCGCTGGGCTCGGTGCTGCTGCCCCACATGATGTTGCCGCTGCACGTCTTCGAGCCCCGCTACCGGGTGATGTTCGAGGAGCTGGTCGGGGAGCTGCCGCGGCCCGCCGACCAGACGGAGCTTGGCCCCGAGCCGCGCTTTGGCGTGGTGATGATCGAGCGGGGCAGCGAGGTCGGGGGAGGCGATCAACGCGCCCGGGTGGCCACGATGGCCGAGGTCGTGGGGGCCCAGTTGCTCGAGGACGGCAGGTGGGGTGTGGTGGCCGTGGGGGGCGAACGCATCCGGGTGCTCGAGTGGCTCGACGACGACCCCTACCCGCGGGCGCTCGTCGAGCCGTGGCCCGACGTCGACGGGGTCGGCACGTCCCGGTTTCTGCGCACGGAGCTGGAGGCGGTGCGGGCACGACACGACGAGCTGGTGGCGCTCCTGGCGCGCCTCGGCGTTCCCGTCGACGAGGAACACGTCCCCGATTGGGCGGCCGACCCGGTGCAGGTGATCTGGCAGGTGGCGTTGGCCTCCCCGCTGGGCAGCCTCGACCGACAGCGGCTGCTGAGCGCGCCGGGCTCGGCCGAACGGATCGGGCTGCTCTCCGGCATGATCGACGAACAGATCGAGCTGGTTCGGTCCCGTCTGGCGTAGGCGGGCGCAGTCCTTGCCCGGTGGTGGCGCCGGCCACTAAACCGTGGGTGGACCGTCCGACCCGTGTGCGGTCGGCAGAGCGCCCTCGAGGAGACCTGTGGCCAAGCAGAAGTCCGAAGCCCCCAGCACCGGCGATCAGGTCAACGAACTGAAGACCATGGTGGTCGGCTACGCCAAGCAGGAGACGGTGGATCCGCTCAAGTCGCTGGGCCGCTACGTGGGCTTCGGTGCCGCCGGGGGCATCTGCATCGGCCTCGGGGCGCTGCTGCTGACGATGTCGCTGCTGCGCGGCCTCCAGTCGATCGACGCGATCAACGAGCCCGGTCGGGTCCACGGCGGCACCTGGTCGTGGGTGCCGTACCTCGGTGCCCTGGCCCTGATGGCCGTCATCGCCGGCATGGCCGCCGCCGCCGCCAAGCGTGGCGGCGACGACCGCCGCAGCTGACGCCTCGCATCCCCGGCGTCATCCGTCGCCGGACCCTCGGAGAGAAGAGAGACCACCACCCATGAGCGATGACCCCATCAAGCGTGACGACATCCGCAACCAACTCGCCGACATCGGCGACGGTGTCACCAACCAGGCCGAGGAGGCCAAGACCCAGATCGTGGCCGTCGTGGCCGCCGTCGGTGTCCTGGCGCTGATCCTGTTCTTCTTCCTGGGCCGCAAGAACGGCCTGAAGCGCTCAGCGGTGATCGAGATCCGTCGCTCCTGATGCTGCTCAGCATCCTCAAGATGGTTGCGCCCTACCTGGCGGGCGGCGGCCCGGCCGGCATGGCGGCCCGCAAGGCGGTCGACTGGCTCCAGGAGCAACTGGAGGACTCCGGCGAGGAGCGGATCAACACGACCCGCCTCCAGCCCGGTGATCGCCTCGAGGTCGTCGCGCGACCGGCGCCCACCAAGGCCGAGCGCCGCCTGGAGGCGGAGCTGGCGGCCGCCCGGGACCGACTCGCCAAGGCCCGCGCCGCCGGTCCCGCCCAGGTGAAGGTGGCGGCCAGGCTGCAGCGGACCCAGAAGCAGCTGGACAAGGCCAAGGACGGGTCGGCCAAGGCCGCCAGGCTGGCGGTCCGGGAGGGCGATCTGCTCGCCCGCTTCGACCGGCTCGACACCCGGCGCGACGAGCGTCGGGCCCTGACCGCCGAGATCGCCGAGCTGAGCGAACGCCTCGAGTCCGAGCGGGCCGATGCGCTGGCGGCCGCCGAGGGCACCGGCACCTCCAAGCGGGTGTTCTTCCGGGCCGACGACTGATCCAACCAACTGGGGGCGGATCGGCCCAACTGGCAGACTGTGGGCATGATCGTCCACCTGCGCCAACCGACCCGTGAGGTGAGCTTCGACGGCTCGCTCACCGTCACCGCACTGCTGGGCAAGCTGGACATCAACCGCGAGACCGTCCTGGTGATCCGCAACGGCACCCTGGTGCCCGGCGACGAGCGCCTGGGCGCCGACGACGTGATCGAGATCCGTCCCGTCGTCTCGGGGGGCTGAGGTGAAGTGTCGGGTGTGCCGGGGCCCGGCGGTGATCGACCTCCGCCGGCACAACGCCAACTTCTGTGCCGAACACTTCGTCAAGTTCTGCCGTGACCAGACCGCCAAGGCGATCAAGGACCACGACATGCTGGGGCCCGACGACCGCGTGCTCGTCGCCGTGTCGGGCGGCAAGGACTCCCTGGCGGTGTGGGACATCCTCGGCGCCCTCGGCTACTCGGTCGACGGCCTCTACGTCGGCCTCGGCATCGGTGAGTACTCCGACGCGTCGGCGGAGGCCGCCCGCGCCTTTGCCGATCAGCGTGGCCTGAAGCTGATCGAGGTCGACCTGGTCGACACCTACGGCTACGACATCCCCACCGGATCGAAGGCGGCCAAGCGGGCCCCGTGCTCGGCCTGCGGCATGTCGAAGCGGCACGTCTTCGACGAACAGGCCCGCGCCGGCGGCTACGACGCCCTGGTCACCGGCCACAACCTCGACGACGAGGCCGCCGTGCTGTTCGGCAACGTGCTGCGCTGGCAGACCCCGTACCTCGGCCGTCAACGACCGGTGCTCGAGGCGGGCGACGGGTTTCCCGGAAGGTCAAGCCGCTGATTCGGTTGGGCAGCACGGGATGGCCGCCTACTGCGTCGTGTCCGGCATCGACTACCTGGTCGAGGAATGCCCGATGGCGGCGGGCAACCGCCATCTGGCGTACAAGGAGGCGCTGACCGACATCGAGACCCGCTCGCCCGGGTCGAAGTTGCGTCCTCTATCACGAGTTCCTGGCCAAGGCCGCCGACCGCTTCGCCGACGACGAGACCACCGGGAGCGACGGGCTGGGCATCTGCGAGCGGTGCGGCTCGCCCTCGAGTCGGACGTGTGCGCCTTCTGCCGCCTGGTCGAGCGGGCCTCGACCGCCCAGCCGGTCGAGCTGACCCGCAGCCCGAAGACCACCTCGTGAGCGAGCCGGTCACCCATGGCCCGCCCAACGAGGGAACCGCCCGATCCGGACACCACGGCCCGCTTGAGGTGGGGAGTCGGTGCTGCTGATCGACCACAAGGGTCGCCGCTACCTCCAGACTCTGAGCCCGAGGCAGGAGTTTCACAGCCATGCCGCCCGCTCGAGCACGACCGGCTGATCGGCGCCGAACCCGGCTCGACCCACCGCACCACCAAGGGACTCACCTTCACCGTCTTTCGCCCGACGCTGAGCGATCTGGTGTTCAAGATGCCCCGCGGCGCCCAGGTGATCTACCCCAAGGACCTCGGGCCGATCCTGATGCTGGCCGACATCGCACCCGGGGTGGAGGTGCTCGAGTCCGGCGTCGGCTCCGGGGCGCTGTCGTCGGCGATGCTGCGGGCCGGCGCTCGGGTCACCGGCTACGAACTGCGGGAGGACTTCGCCCGGCGCCCAACTGAACGTGACCCGTGCGGTGGGGAGGAGGCGGCCTCCCGCTACCGGGTCGAGCTGCGCGACGTCTACGAGGGCATCGAGGTGCCCGACGGCGGGGGGTTCGATCGGGTGGTGCTCGACCTGCCGGAGCCCTGGCAGGTGGTGCCGCACCTCGGGGGGGCCCTACGCCCGGGCGGCATCGTGTTGGCCTACACGCCCAGCATCATGCAGGCGAGCCGATTCCGCGAGGCGCTCGCCGAGGCCGGCCTGGTGCTGTGCGAGACGATGGAGGTGCTGCACCGCACCTGGAAGGTGGACGGTGCGGCCGTGCGCCCCGACCACCGCATGGTGGCCCACACCGCGTTCCTGTCGCACGCCCGCATGCCGTCGTCCGCCGAGCGCACGCTGCCTCCACCCCCCGAGGCGGACTAGCAATACCGGCCGGCGAGTTCCGTTGCGATGCGGCGCATCTCGTCGAGCACCTCGGACGGGGCGTCGACCAACTCGACCGCCGCACCGAGTCCTGCGATCTGACCGGCCATCGCCTTCGGGCTCTGGGCCCCGATCTCCACCAGCAGTCGGCCGTCGGGCCGTGTCTCGGTGACCCGGACGTGGATGCCGAAGAACCATCGAAGCGGGCCCATCGCCCAGGCCTCCACCGACGCCGTCGCCCGCACCCGGATGCGAAGGTCCTCGACCCGTTCCACGATGGCCCGCCACTCCGAATCGAGGTCGAAGCCGTCCGGCGTGTCCACCGGCGCGTCGATGCGCTCGGCGGAGCGCACCCGGTCCACCCGGTAGGTGCGAACCTCACCGTCGTTGGTGCCCACGAGGTACCAGACGTTGCGCTTGTTGACGAGCCCCAGGGGATGGACCACCCGCACGCCCTTCTCGTTGCGTGCGCTGTCGTAGTCGAGACGAACCTGGTGGCCCTCGACGACCGCCTCGGTGAGCGGGCCCAGGGCGTCGGGGCTTCGGGTGAGCTCGGCGCCGCCCCACCCCGCGGTGTCCACCTTGATCGCGGCGGAGGCGGTGGTGGCGCCGGTGCGGAACGGTTCGGGCAGCGCGCCGGTGAGCTTGCGGAGGGCCGATCGCAGCGCCGGGGTGGACTCGACGCCGGGCCCGGCGGCCAGGAAGAGCGCATGGGCCTCGTCCCTCGACAGCCCGGTGAGGTCGGTCGAGGCACCGCCCAGCAGCTGCCAGCCCCCGCCGCGACCCGGCTGGGAGTACACCGGCAGGCCCGCCATCGACAGCGCCTCGAGGTCCCGCCGGGCGGTCCGCTCCGAGATCTCCAGCTCGTCGGCCACGTCGGCGGCGGTGACGCGCCCCCGGGACTGCAGCATCAACAACAGGGCGATCAGGCGGTCGGCACGCATCGTTGCAGCTTCTCAGAGAAAGTGGCCACTAGGTGGCCACTTTGGCATGCGACGATGCGGCCATGAACACTCACACCACTACCACCACCCAACCCGCGACCACCGACCTGGCACCCGACGACCCGCGCTACGGGTTCGCCGTGGCGACCGCCGCGCTCCACCCGTTGATCGCCGCCGCGGAAACGCAGCTCGACCTCCCGACCCCGTGCGACGACTTCACGGTCAAGGAGCTGCTCGAGCACCTCGTGTTGGTGATGCGCCGAGCCGCCGTGCTGGGGCGGGGCGAGCACTGGGCGAGCGTGCAACAGGAGGCACAGGACTCGGGATGGGGCGACGATTTTCGTGCCGCCGCCCACCAGGTTCGGGACGCCTGGGACGACCCGGCCAAGCTGGCCGCCACCTATGAGGTGCCGTGGGGCGAGTTCCCGGGCGCCGTCGTGCTGCTGTCCTACACCGGCGAACTGGCGGTCCACGGCTGGGATCTCGCCACCGCCATCGGCGAGCCCTTCGAGATCGACGACGAGGTGCTGGCCGGCGCACTGATCGCCGCACAGGCCATTCCCAACGAGGGCCGCGACGATCCCGACATGCCCTTCGAGCGGGCCACCGTTGCGCCCGCCGACGCCACGGTCATCGAACAGATGGCAGCATTGACCGGCCGGAACGTCGGCCGCTGACCGCCACAAGGAGCCCGAGATGGAACCGACCTACGCCAACACGCTGATCTCGGTGGCCGACGACTGCCCGGTCGGATCGTCCAAGCGCCCCGAGCCCCGCGGCGGTCAGCCCACGGTGGCGATGCTGCAGTACGCCATGGTGGCCGAGGAGCCGTTCACCCACACGATGGGTGACGTGCTCTTCGGGGTCTGGTTGCAGCGACAACACCCGGACGGCGAGGCGGAGGCGTTGGCGCCCGACGAGGTCGCCGCGCTGCGCGAGGGGTTCTTCGCCAAGGACCAGCCCTGCCTGCGCACCTCGCCGCTGGCCAAGACCCACGGCTGGGGCTTCGTGTTCGACGGGGAGGGCCGGGTTGCGCTGTGCCCGATGGAGTCCGACGAGTATGCGGCCCACCTGGCGGACGGGGCGCTGACCGTACGGCCCGCCATGCGGTCCAAGCGCGCCCGCTGAGCGTCAGCCGACTTCGGCCCGTCGCTCCTCGGGTGCGGTGGACCGGAGGTCGATGACCCGGCCCCGGTGGGCGGCCGACGGCGACAGCGGACGCCAGGACTGCTCCCATCCGGGCAGGGGCTGCGGCTCGAAGCCCGAAGGGGACCCACGATCCTCGTCCGGGGTTCGGGTCAGCCGTTCGGTCTTCGCCCAACCGTGGTGGCCCCGAAGCATCCTCGCGATCGCCCCGACGCCGGCGGGCAGCCACAGGTAGCTGTAGAGCACGTACAGATGACCCGCCGCGACGGCCCGCCACAGCGGGATCGTCGGCTCGCGGCGCAGGTAGACCACCGAGATCACCGGCGCCAGCGGGAAGGCGAGCAGGTAGAAGATCAGCCAGCGGCCACCGGCCAGGTTGGCGCCCCACGCCACGGAGGAATCGCCGATCGTCAGGAGCGCCAGGCGCCCCAGCCACACGGTGGAGGCCACCATGGCCACCAGCGTGAACAGGGCGTTGGTCAGGTGGAACACCAGGTCGACCTTGGCGCGCGCCGGCAGCGAGCTGCGAACGATCCGGCCCAGCAGGCGAAGGCACTGCAGCTGGCCCTGAAACCATCGCGTTCGTTGCCGCAGCAGCGGTCGGATCGACTCGAGCCCCTGCTGGTGCACGGCGGCGTCCCCACAGAAACCAAGCTTCCAGCCATGGGCGGCCAGCTCGAGGCCCATCGCCAGGTCCTCGGTCAGCGAGTCGGTCCAGGGGGAATCGCCCAGCACGCTGAGCGCCCCCAGGCGAACGAACTGGCCGTTCCCGCCCAACCCGGGCGTGCCGAGGGTGTCACGGCCCAGCTGATACACGTCGGAGAACGCACAGAACTCGACGTCCTGCATCCGGGCCAACCAACTGTGGTCCCGGTTGTGGATTCGAACCCGCAGCTGCAACGCCACGAGCTCGGGGTCGACAAACCGGGCCTCGACCTCGTCGAGGCAGTGCTCGTCGATCACCCCGTCGGCGTCGAGCACGCACAGGATCACGCGATGGAGGTTGCGACCCTCCAGGCGTCGCAACAACTCGCGATAGGCGTCGTTGAGCGCCTCCCCCTTGCCGAGGGCGGCCGCTGGGTGGTGCCGGCGATGCAGCCACACCCGCCTGGGGTCGAACCTGCGGACGACCTCCGCCGTCGAATCGGTCGATCCGTCGTCGACCACGAGCACCGCATGGCGCTCGCCGGGAAGGGTCAACAGGCGCTCGACGGTGGACGCGATCACCGTCTCCTCGTTGTGGGCCGGGATGACGAAGACAAACAGGTGGTCCGCCGGAACCGGGGCGGCCCGTTCGACCTCGGTCCGCCGCCCGAGCACAAAGGTGTAGAGCGTGTAACCCAACACCGCGATCACGCCGGTGGCGCCCACGGCGCCGATCGCCGACGTCACGGCAGGCGCCCGACCGGACGGCCCCGGTGGGCCAGGGTGCGGTCCGGTTCGTCGGGGGACTCGCCACGGCCCCAGGTGGCACCGAGGTCGAGGAACCAGTCCGGCGCCTCACCCGCTCCGGCCGGACGTTGCCCGGCGGGGTCCGGCGAACGCTCCGCCCGGCGCTCCTCCTCGGCCAGTCGCCAGGAGCCGTGGAACCGTCGCAACCCGACGAGCGAGGTGCCGACGAGGCCGAGGGCGATCACCGATGCGGCCGGACCGCCCATCCAGCCGGCTCCCGCCAGGGCGGTGAGGGATGTGCCGGCGGCAACCACTGCGCCGGCCGATCCCGCTCCGCCCTCGACGTACATTGCCCGCTTGCTCCTGTCGTTGGCCCGCTCACTTGCGTGGACTCAGTGTGCCTGGGCCGTTGCACCCCGGTCGATGGGCCAAATGGACCCAAACAGCCCAAAACGCTTTGAGGGCCACCAGCCCCACGGCGAACCGGGAGGCGGATGGCCCTCAGCGAGGTTGGGTTGGGCCCGGGGGCTACTCCTCGGGCTCGATGAAGATGCACTCCCCGGGGCATTCCTCGGCGGATTCGATCACGCCCTCGAGCTCGGCGTCCGGAATGTCGGCCCGCCCTTCGGAGCCGCCCGGGTCGTTGAAGACCTTGTCGCCTTCGACCACGTAGGCCAGGCCGTCGTCGAGCAGCGTGAACACCGCCGGCGAAATCTCCTCACACAGGCCGTCACCGGTGCAGAGGTCCTGGTCGATCCAGACCTTCAATCCCATGGGCTTCTCCTTGATGATGGTTCCCGGACTCCGGGGTGCGGTGCGGCGTGGCTGCCGCGTGCTGGTAGCTCAGCATACCCACTGCCGATTCGATAAACCCGGCGGAACCCAGATCAATGAGGAGGTGGCCGTCGGCCCGGCCAATCGTTCCCCGGGTGGCCTGTTTCCGGCGCCTGGGAAGGTAGGTTGGCGTCGAGCACCAGGAGGGGGCCGATGACGGCCAGCGACGAAACCACACGACTCCGCGCCGAGGTGGAGGAACTGCACGAGCGGATGGCTGCGGCCGAACGCGAGAACGCCAGGTTGACGCGACGCGGGGCCGAGGCCCCGAAGCGGATCCGCACGCTCGAGGATCGTCTGGTGGAGTTGAAGGCCCAATTGGCCCAAGCGGTCACCCAGAACGAGAAGCTCACCTTCACTCTTCGGGAGGCCCGCGACCACATCGCCGCCCTTCGCGAGGAGGTCGACAAGCTCACCCGACCGCCGTCCGGGTACGCGACCCTGCTCGCCACCAACGACGACGGCACGGTGGACATCTCCTCCAGCGGGCGCAAGATGCGCGTCGAGGTTTCGCCCAATGTCGACGCCGCCGACCTGCGTCGCGGCGCCGAGGTGGTGCTGAACGAGTCCTACAACGTGGTGATGGTGCGTGCGCCCGAGGTCAGCGGCGAGGTGGTGACCATCAAAGAGGTGCTCGACGGCGGTGCCCGGGCTCTGGTGGTCGGGCGGGCCGACGAGGAACGCGTGGCGGAACTCGCCGAGCACCTCGCCGACGGGCCGCTGCGGGCGGGCGACGCCATGCTGATGGAGCCGCGTGCCGGGGTGCTGGTCGAGCGCCTGGACCGTCCCGAGGTGGAGGAGCTGGTGCTCGAGGAGGTGCCGGACATCGACTACTCCGACATCGGCGGCCTCGACAGCCAGATCGAGTCGATCATGGACGCGGTCGAGCTGCCGTTCCTGCACTCCGAGCTGTTCAGCGCCTACGACCTGCCGGCACCCAAGGGCATCCTGTTGTACGGCCCGCCCGGTTGCGGCAAGACGCTGATCGCCAAGGCGGTCGCCAACTCGCTGGCCAAGCAGGTGGCCAAGACCACCGGTGCCGACGCCCGCAGTTTCTTTCTCAACATCAAGGGCCCCGAGCTGCTGAACAAGTACGTGGGCGAAACCGAGCGCCACATCCGCCTGGTGTTCCAGCGGGCGCGGGAGAAGGCGGCCGAGGGCACCCCGGTGATCGTGTTCTTCGACGAGATGGAGAGCCTGTTCCGCACCCGGGGCAGCGGCATCTCCTCCGACATGGAGTCGACGATCGTCCCACAGCTGCTCGCGGAGATCGACGGCGTCGAGGCGTTGCGCAACGTCATCGTCATCGGTGCCTCGAACCGGGAGGACCTGATCGACCCGGCCATCCTGCGACCCGGCCGCCTGGACGTGAAGATCAAGATCGAGCGGCCCGACGCGGAGGCGGCCACCCGCATCTTCGGCGTGTACCTCACCAGCCGGATGCCGATCGCCGAGGTCGAGGTCGAGGAGCTGGGTGGCGGCGATCCGGCCAAGGCGTTGCAGGCGATGGCCGAGGCCGCCGTCGAGGAGATGTACCGCGACGACGAGGAGAACCAGTTCCTCGAGGTGACCTACCAGAACGGCGATCGCGAGATCATGGGCTTCCGGGACTTCTCCTCGGGGGCGATGATCGAAAACATCGTTCGTCGTTCGAAGAAGCTGGCGATCAAGCGCGAGCTGGCCGGGGGCGAGCGAGGGGTGCTCGCCGCCGACCTGGTCGCTTCGGTGCGCCAGGAGTTCCGCGAGCACGAGGATCTGCCCAACACGACCAATCCGGACGATTGGGCGAAGATCTCGGGCAAGAAGGGCGAGCGCATCGTGTACGTGCGCACCCTGGTCAACCACACCGATGACGAGGTGCCCGAGGGCGGGCGCGCCATCGAGCGTGTGCAGACCGGTCAGTACCTCTAGGCGTGGCCATCCACAAGGTGCTGGGCATCGAGACCGAGTACGGCATCATCGTCCGTAACGCGCCCGAGCAGAACCCGATCGCCGCGTCCAGCCTGCTGGTCAACGCGTACGTCAGCGAGGTGGCCAGGGCCGGCACCGGTCCCCGGATCGGCTGGGACTTCGGCGATGAGATGCCCGACAACGACGCACGCGGCGTGCTCGAGCAGTACGTCCAACCACCCGATGTGGACACCCACCTCGTCAACGCGGTGCTGACCAACGGGGCCCGCTTCTACGTCGACCACGCCCATCCCGAGTACTCCTCGCCCGAGGTGGGCTCCGCCCGCGCCGGCGTGGTGTGGGACCGCGCTGGGGAGGAGGTGTTGCGCCGGGCGATGACCGCCGCCAACGGCATGTTGGACGACGGCCAGGAGGTGATCGTCCACAAGAACAACTCCGACGGCAAGGGCAACAGCTACGGCACCCACGAGAACTACGTCATGGACCGGGCGGTGCCGTTCAACCGGATCATCGCCCAGGCCACCCCGCATCTGGTGACCCGCCAGGTGTTCTGCGGCGCAGGCAAGGTGGGTTGCGAGCTGCCGGGTCACGACAACGTCGCCTACCAGCTCAGCCAACGGGCCGACTTCTTCGAGGAGGAGGTGGGCCTCGAGACCACGCTGAAGCGTCCGATCATCAACACCCGCGACGAACCCCACGCCGATCCGCGCCTGTACCGCCGGCTTCACGTGATCATCGGCGACGCCAACATGTCGGAGTGGGCCACCTGGATGAAGCTGGCCACCACCTCGATCGTGCTGGCGATGATCGAGGACGCCTGGCCCATGCCCGAGCTTCGGCCGATGACCCCGGTGCCCACGCTGCGCCGCATCAGCTGGGACCTGAGCCTGGCCGAGACCTACGAGACCCTCGACGGGCGCACGATCACGGCGCTGGAGACCCAGCGGGAGCTGTGCGCGCTGGCCCGGGCCTGGGCCGAGGCGCACGACACGTCCGTGGTCGGCAGGGACTCGGCGGTCGCCGAGGTGCTGGGGGAGTGGGAGCAGGTGCTCGACGACCTGGAACACGACCGCGAGGCCGCCGCCGACCGGGTGGACTGGGTGGCCAAGGGGCGGCTGCTGGGAGGGTTCGCCGACCGCCATCGGCTGGCCCCCGGTTCGATCAAGCTGCGTGCGTTCGACCTGCAGTATCACGACATGCGGCCGGAGCGTTGCCTGGCGCTGCGGGCGGGGCTGCGGAAGCTGGTGGGCGACGACGAGGTGGCAACGGCGGTTCACTCCCCGCCGAAGGACACGCGCGCGTGGTTTCGCGGCACCGTCTTGGCACGGTTCACCGATCAGGTGGTGACCGCCAACTGGGATTCGGTGGTGTTCGACACCGGATCCTCCTCGCTCTCGCGGGTGCCCATGATGGAACCCACCCGTGGCACCGAGGCGATGATGGGCGAGGTGGTGGCGTCCAGCCGGGACGCCGCCGAGCTGCTGGTCAAGCTGAACACGGCGGGCTGACTACTCGAGTTGTGAGCCGTCGGGGCGGGTGGTGTGCCAGTTGCCGTCGGGTTGTCGGGTGATGGTGTAGCCCTTGTGTTTCCAGCGGTTGTGTTTGCCGCACAGGGGTGCTGCGTTGGGTTGTGTGGTTGGGCCGTTGCGTGAGTGTTCGCAGAGGTGGTCGATGTCGCATCGGCTGGCGGGGTGTGGCAGCCGGGCCAGATGCAGTGGGTGTGGGTGGCGGTGGCTGCGGTGCGGGCGGATCCGGTGAACCGCGTGCGCGCCCTTGTCGATGACGACGCCGGTGGCGTCGACGATGATCCGTCGGATTTTGGATACGAGTGAACAGATGGCGGTTTCGGTGGGGTCGAGTTCGTATCCGTCGGTGGTTCGGCACATGTGGGTGTCGGGATCGAGTTTGGGCGGCCGGTTGGCGTCCATTGCGGCCAGCATCTGTTCGTAGCTGGTGGCCGACCAGTGGATGTTGTGCACAAACCCGGCGGGATGGCCCTGCGGGGTTGGTGGTGGCGTCTTGGAAGATCCGGTGGAGGGCATCGGCGCGGCGTTGGTTGTCGGTGCGCTCGAGGTCGGCTTTGGTGATGGTCCGGTGCCGCCGGCTGCGAGGTCGGCGGCTTTCGCTTGGCCCAGTCGAGACGGAATTCGGCGTCGAGGTACCGGTCGAGGATTTCGCGCATCTGCGCGCCTTGAAGCGACGCATACGACCCGCTGAGGTCCCAGAGAGGTCGATCGGGTTCTGGACCAGTCGTGCGTCGCGGTTGCGGTGGTTGCGTTCGTTGGCCGGTTCGGGGCCGTCTTCGCCGATGAGGCGTTCCCACCGGTAGGCCTTGTGCGCGAACGCTTTGGAGGACATTGCTCGGGCGTCGGCGATGAAGTCGTCTTGGCGGTCGATCATGGCTGGGGCGACGCCGGTTGGCGTACACACGCCCAAGGACTCGGACGGCGCAGGTGGGAGGTCACCGGATTGCCAGGCGGCGGCGACTTTGGGAGCCCGATCGATGCCCGTGCGAGGGCGCGCAGGTTGCTTCGCTTTCGGAGAGCCGGGCGAGGTGTCGGATCATGATCTTGGCCGACCCGTGACCATCTCGGACGTGAGGCCCGGCGTTGGATGGTGGCGGTCAACGCGGCGCGGGCGGCGTCGACCCGGCGGCCGAGGTGTTCGAGGTCCTTGATCCATGCCACCGCCTCGCTGGAGTCCAGCGGTCCGATCCCGGCATCGAAGAGGTCGTCCATCGCCCACTCGGCGCGCCCAAGGCCCACACCGCCGCCGGGTCGGCGACCTTGGGTGCCCTCAGGCCCTGTTCCTCGGCCTCCCAGGCGGCCTGCTCCTCACGGAACAGCCGAGCCTGTGCCGCCTCCAACGCATCATCACAACCCGAACTGGAACTGGCGCCGGTGCCCGAACCGGCACCGGCACCAACCGCATCGAGGGTGGCCTTGAACTCATGACCCCATCATGACGACCACCTGTGACAAGGTTGTTGAAGCCGCTACCTGCCCGCCGGATCTGTGACGTTGGTCATACCGACGAACTGCCCGGCTTCAGACCGTTCCACCTGCGATGCCAGATCTCACCGACAGCAGATCGGCCAGCTGATCGGTGGCCGAGCCGCAGCCGCCTTACAACGCCAGGCCGGTGCCCAGTACCATTGCAGATCCAATGGCTGCGGCCAGGTCGGGCATGATGCCCGAGAGCCCGATAGCGCCGGAACCGACACGACAGGATCGTCCCGAGGACTCGTTGGTGGCGGGTGAACTGTTGACGGATGAAGGGTCGCCCGGGCCACATATCGACCCAGCCGTCCAAGACCAGGAGTACGCCAACCAGTGGCCGACCGCCGCGAGCCACGGACCAGGCCGCCACCTCGGTTGCGGTGAGCGGCGAGTTGGGTCTGTCGAGATCGATGCCGAGGATCGCCGCGCTGGTGGGTCGGGCCGCACCGGCGATGAGTGACCCGCAGACCAGACCGCACGCCAACGGCCAGGCGAGATGTCGTAGGAAGTCGGGGTTATGCCGACGCGGCGGCGGGGGTGGCGGTGGAGGGCCAGTAGGAAGCGGCGGTGCAACGCCGTCCACCGACGCAGCTGCCCCACGGTGAGGTCAAACCCGACCCGAGGGACGGGCCTGGAACTGGCGCGCTGCGCCGCACGCCGAGGCCCGAGGACGATGAGGTGAGGACTTGCTGCGGTTGTGCGGGCTCCCCTTACCCATCAGGAGTTGAGACGAAGACGAGATCGTGAGCCGAAGATTGAGCCGAAGGCCGAGAACAATGCGCAGTTGGTCGCATCCAGCCCAGTGCGACGAGGCACCGGCTGCCAGAGCCAGTGGAAGAGCACCGGCCAGAGGCGGTCGATCCGGTCGCACCGCCTGCCCGGTGACGTCGGCCAGCTCGCAGGGATGGCCGCTGTGTCCGCGGTTGTTGAGTGCCCGGCTGACCTCGATCAGCTCGCCACGCTCATCCCGCCACCGTGGCGGAAACGCCAGCAACGCCCGCTCATCCATACGTCAGGCGCGCGGCGCGAGTCCCGGTGTCGGCCGGCCCGTCACGTCGTCCCCAGTGCCGTGCACGTCGACGATCCGGTCGAGGTGTCGGGCCGGGCCACCGGCGGCGGCCGTCGGGGCTGATGCGGTAGAGGCGCCGGGCGCGCCGTCGACGATCTCGTCGCCCGCTCTCGATCAGCCCATCTGCGAGCAGGCGGTCGAGCGTTGCATAGAGGGTGCCGCGGCGAGCCGCGGCCGTCGGTCATCGTTTCAACCCGCCGGGCGAGTGCGTAGCCGTGGCCCGGGTGCCGGCCAGCGGGAGCAACAGATAGCCCTTCTCGGTGATCTTGGTGGCACGGTCGAGTATCCATCCAGACCCGATATAGGTCAAGAGTGGATATATGGCGGAGGCCGGGCCTGTGGCCGCCCAAGCGTCACTTCGCTGCTGTAGGTTGAGCCGTTGATCGAGGAGGACTCATGGCTGAACGAGAGACACAGCACAAGGCGACGCCGTCCCGTCAGGACAATGAGCAGGTCGACGAGGCGGCGCCGAGCGCCGAGGCCGCCGAAACGGGGGAGAAGCTCAAGGCCGAACTCGACGACCTGCTGGACGAGATCGACGACGTGCTGGAAACCAATGCGGAGGACTTCGTGAAGTCCTACGTGCAAAAGGGCGGCGAGTAGCGAACGGGGAGCGCATCCACCATGACCTCCCACGACCCGACCTCACACGACTCGACCACCCGCGGCCCGGCCGACGCGTCGCGGCGTCGCCTGCTGGCGGCCCTGGCGGGCGCTTCCATGGGTGCAGCGCTGGTGGCCTGTGGGTGCAGCCCCAGCCCCGGCGGTGGCACCACCACAACCGGCTCGCCCACCACGGGCTCGACCGGATCGACCTCCACCACGGTGGCAGCCCCCACGTCGTGGGCCGAGCCCACCGTCGATTCGGGCGCCGACGGCCTGATGGTGCCCGAGGGATGGACTGCAACGGTGCTGGGTCGAACCGGCGACAAGGTCGGCTCGACCGACTACGTCTGGCCGCCCGCTCGACGGTGCCGCCACGTTCGAGGACCCGGACGGCAACGGCTGGTGGGTGGCGATCAACCACGAAACCGGCCCGGGTGAGGGCGGCGGTGCCAGCGCCATCCACCTGGACGACGACGGCGAGGTCATCGCCGCGCACCGCATCCTGGGGGCACGGCGATCAACTGCGCCGGAGGCGCGACGCCATGGGGCACCCAGCCTCCGGCGAGGAGTTCGACGAGGCCAGTCTGGGAGGCCGACCCGACCGTCGAGGACAGCGGCGAGGCCCGCCCGGCGCTCGGCGTGTTCAAGCACGAGGCGGCGGCCGTCGACGAACCCGGCAAGGCCCTCTACCTCACCGAGGACCAGCCCGACGGACGCTTCTACCGGTTTACCCCCTCGAGCTGGCCCGACCTGAGCGACGGCCTGCTCGAGGTGGCCAAGGCGAGTGGCGACGACGGCACCGGCACGGTGGAGTGGCTGGAGGTGCCCGACCCCTCGGCGGCGTCGGAGAGCACCCGGTCGCAGGTGCCCGAGTCCACCCCGTACACCGGTGGCGAGGGCCTGGCCCTCGGCGATGGCAAGGTGTTCTTCTCGACCAAGCTGGACAACACGGTGTGGGCCTACGACCCCGAGCGCAGCGAGATGTCGATCGTGTACCGGGCGACCGGCGACGAACCGGTGCTGAGCGGCGTGGACAACCTCTGGTGGGACGATCCCTCCAAGACGCTGCTGGTGGCCGAGGACGGCGGCGACATGGAGCTGGTGGCGCTGTCGTTGGACGGGTCGGTCACGCCGATCCTGCGGGTGGAGGGCCATGATGGATCCGAGATCACCGGGCCCACGTTGTCGCCCGATCGCAGGTTCATGACCCTGTCCAGCCAGCGGGGCATCAAGGACTTCATCGGGGTCACCTGGCTGGTCCAGGGCCCGTTCCCGACCGTGTAGCGGCTACGGCCGTCCCCCGGCACCACCACTACGCTGCAGGAACGATGAATCTCCCCTCCTTTCCGCCCGGGGCCGATCCGGGCCCAGACTTCGCCCGCCTGGTTCGCGAGAGCGGCCTGGAGCCGCCGGTTCCCGACGGCTCCTCCAACCCCGGGGATCCCGGGATGGGCATACCTCATGGCACCACCTGCCTGGCGGTGCGGTACGCCGACGGCGTCGTCATGGCGGGCGACCGCCGGGCCACGTCGGGCAACCTGATCAGCCACCGCAACATCGAGAAGGTGTTTCCCGGCGACCGCTACAGCGGCGTGGCCATCGCCGGCGCCGCCGGTCCGGCGGTGCAGATGGTGCGCCTGTTCCAGCTGCAACTGGAGCACTACGAAAAGGTGGAGGGCGACCACCTGTCGCTGGAGGGCAAGGCCAACCAGCTCAGCCAGATGGTGGCCCAGCACCTGCCGATGGCCATGCAGGGCCTGGCGGTCGTGCCGATCTTCGCCGGGTACGACACTCGCCGCGACGAGGGGCGGCTGTTTCAGTACGACGTCACCGGCGGCCGCTACGAGGAGGCGGATCACACCTCGACCGGTTCGGGAAGCCTCCACGCCGGCACCGTGGTCAAGATGGGTTGGCGCCCCGACCTGAGCGAAGCCGATGCGATCGACCTGGTGCTCGATGCGCTCTACCAGGCGGCGGAGGAGGACTCCGCCACCGGGGGCCCCGACCTGCTGCGCGGCATCTACCCGATCGTCGCCACGATCACCGGTCGCGGGTTCGAGCGGGTGGACGAGGCCGACCTGGCCGAACGCACCGAGGCACTCATCGAGCGACTTCGAACCCGGCGCTCCAGCACGAACGGAGCATCATGACCCAGCCCTTCTACGTCGCCCCCGAACAGGTGATGAAGGATCGGGCGGACTACGCCCGTAAGGGCATCGCTCGGGGCCGCAGCCTGATCGGCATGTCCTGCAGCGAGGCCATCCTGATCTGCGCCGAGAACCCCAGTCGCCTGCTGCGGAAGATCTCGGAGATCTACGACCGGATCGCGTTCGCCGGGGTCGGCAAGTACAACGAGTTCGATCAGCTGCGGATCGCCGGGGTTCGCAGCGCGGATCTGAAGCGGCTATGCCTACAGCCGGGAGGACGTCGACGGCCGAAGCCTGGCCAACGGCTACGCCCAGAGCCTGGGCAACGTGTTCACGCACGAGATGAAGCCGATGGAGGTGGAGATCCTGGTGGCGGAGGTGTCCAACGGGCCCGCCGACGATCGGCTGTTTCACATCCTCTACGACGGCACCCTGATCGACCAGTCCGATTTCACCGTGCTGGGCGGCGACGCCGAGGCGGTGCGCGACCGGGTGGGCGCCGAGTTCGAGGCGACGCCCGACCTGGCCTCGGGGCTGCGGTTGGCGGCGTCGGCACTGGCCGGGCCGGACCGTTCGTTGTCGGCGGCCGACCTGGAGGTGGCGGTGCTCGACCGCTCGGTGGAGCACCGGGCGTTCCGGCGCCTGGCCGAGGACGAGGTGGCCGAGCTGCTCGGCGGAGCGGTCGGCGGGACCGCGGTCGGCGCCGCCGGCGACGTCGACGGGCTGCCGTTGGCCGCCACGGTCACCACGGACACGGGCGCAACCGACCTGGCAACCGCCGAGCCCGCCGCACACCCGGCCGCCGAGGGCGACCCGGCTCCCACCGATGACCAACCGGCTCCGGCCGACGACGCGGGTCCTGCCGAGGACGGCGACGACGGCTGAGCCGTAGCCCGGCTCCACACGGCGTCCGGCACGGGTAGCTTGGTTCGATGCAGCGTCGGATCATGGGGATCGAGACCGAGTACGGGGTCACGTGCACCCTGCGCGGTCAGCGGCGCCTCAGCCCGGACGAGGTGGCCCGCTACCTGTTCCGACGGGTGGTCAGCTGGGGGCGTTCGTCCAACGTGTTCCTGGCCAACGGCGCCCGGCTGTACCTCGACGTCGGTTCCCACCCCGAGTACGCCACCCCCGAGTGCGACACCCTGACCGACCTGATCGCCCACGACAAAGCGGGTGAGCGCATCCTCGAGCAGCTGCTCGGGTCGGCCGAGCAGCGCCTGCACGACGAGGGCATCCGGGGCGACGTCTACCTGTTTCGCAACAACACCGACTCCGCGGGCAACTCCTACGGGTGTCACGAGAACTACCTGACCAGCCGGGCCGACGATCTGGGCCACTACTCGGAGGTGCTGATCCCCTTCCTGGTCAGCCGACAGATCTACGCGGGCGCCGGCAAGGTGATCAACACCAGCCGGGGGTCGCACTTCTCGGTGTCCCAGCGGGCCGAACACATCTGGGAGGGGGTCAGCTCGGCCACCACTCGAAGCCGTCCGATCATCAACACCCGCGACGAGCCCCACGCAGACGCCGAGCGCTTTCGTCGCCTGCACGTGATCGTGGGCGACACCAACATGTCGGAGTACTCCACCCACTCAAGGTGGGGGTCATGCTGCTGATGCTGCGCATGCTGGAGGACCCGACGGTGGTGCTGCGCGACATGACGCTGGAGAACCCGATCCGGGCGATCCGCGAGATGAGCCACGACCTCACCGGGCGGGCCCGGGTGCGCCTGGCGAACGGACGCGAGGCCTCGGCGCTCGACATCCAGGGCGAGTACCTCGACCGGGCGCTGCGCTACGCGGCCAACCACGAGCTGAACCCCCAGGAGAAACAGGCGCTGCAGATGTGGGAGCACGTCATGGTGGGCCTGGAGGACGACCCGATGACGCTGGGTCGGGAGCTCGACTGGGTGATCAAGTACCAGCTGGTGGAGGCCTACCGGGAACGGCACGGCCTGGCCCACGACGACGCCCGCCTGGCGCTCCTCGACCTGCAGTACCACGACATCGATCGCACCCGCTCGGTGTTTACAAGCTGCAGCGGCGGGGCCGGGTGGAGCGGATGGTCGACGACTACGCCATCGCCGAGGCGGTCGACCTGGCGCCGCAGACCACCCGCGCCCGGCTTCGGGGCGAGTTCATCCGCCGGCCAAGGAGCGCAAGCGCGACTACACGGTGGACTGGGTGCACCTGAAGCTGAACGATCAGACCAACGATCGGTGCTCTGCAAGGATCCGTTCCTTGCGCACGACGAGCGCGTGCAGCACCTGATCGACAGCCTGTAGCGCGACACCATGCCGACGTTTCGCACCGGTCGGGTGACCGAGCTGATCGCCGAGCGGGCCGGCCTGCAGCGGGTTCGGGTGGAGCTCGAGGGCGAGGCGGAGGCGGCCGCCTACGTGATCACCGGCCTGGTCGGTCCCGTCGAGGTGGGCGACGAGGTGGTGTGCAACACGACGGCGGTCGAGCTGGGGCTGGGCACCGGTGGCTGGCACGTCGTGCACTGGAACCTGTCGCGCCGCTCGTTCTCCCGGCCCGGGCCCGACCACATCATGAAGCTGCGCTACACCAGCCTGCAGTTCGACGCCGGCACCGACGAGTTGACGCACCCCGACGCGGCCGACCGACCCTGGGCGGGTGCCGGTGGTGGCCTGCTCGCTGCACAGCCAGATGGCGGTGGTGGCCGCCACCGTCGCCCGTATGCGCCCCGAGGCGCGCATCGCCTACGTGATGACCGACGGGGCCGCGCTGCCGATGGTGATGTCGGACCTGGTGGTCAACCTGCGCAACGCCGAGGTGTTGTGCGGCACGGTGAGTGCCGGGCACGCCTTCGGCGGCGACCTGGAGGCGGTGAGTGTGGCGTCGGCACTGGGGCTGGCCCGGCACGTGCTGGGTGCCGACGTGATCGTCGTGTCGATGGGGCCGGGTGTCGTCGGCACCGGCACGGCGTTGGGCACGACGTCGGTGGAGGTGGCGCACGTGCTCGACCTGGCCCGACGGCTGGAGGGTACGCCGGTGCTGGCGGTGCGGGCCTCCGACGGCGACGGGCGGGAGCGCCATCAGGGCGTCAGCCATCACACCGACACCGCCGCTCGGCTGAGCTCGGCCGCACCGCTGGTGGCGCCGGTGCCGCCGGAGGCGGCCGAACTTGCCGGGGTGGAGGCGCGGGAGGTGGACGATGTCCCCGATGCGGTGGAGACGCTCGAGCGGTTCGGCCTGCGCGTCACCACGATGGGGCGAGGCCCCGAGGCCGACCCGCTGTTCTTCCGGGCCGCCGCAGCGGCGGGCGCGCTGGCGGTCGGGTTGATCCGCCCCTGAGCGTGCTGGCGGCTCCGGCGGGCCGCCTCCCCGGCCGGGGTGCTACGGGTGCGGGTCGTCCAGGTCGTCCAGGTCGGCTTGGGCGGCCTCGACGACCGTGGGATCCTCGCAGGCGGCGGCGTAGGCGGCGATGCGCCGTTCGATGTCGCCGCCCAGCAGCCGGATGCCGATGGGGTCGGCGATCGGTTGCAGCAGGCTGGGCCGAACCCGGAACGTGTAGCGCCAGATCGCCTCGGTTCGCTCCGGGCCGAGCCGGCGAAACGACCAGCCTCCCGAGAAGTTGGCAAAGAACCACGGACCTCCCACCATCACCATGCCGACCTGGGTGGGTGGGCGGAACGAGACGTACTCGCTGACCATCGCCAGGCCGTGGCGTGATCGGGTTTTGGTGCGGACCCCGGTGTCGGGACGCACGGCGCCGTCCATCAGGTGCTGAGACCGGATGAACGGGTCCCAGCGACGACGCACCTCGCCCCTGGTCTGGGACACCCAGAAGGCCTGCTCGATCGGCAGCTCCACCGTCACGGTGCTTTCGACTCGTGGCATCACTCGACTGTAGGGCGGCCGTCGTGTCGTCCACCGCCGGCGGGTGGCGCGCACCGGGGAGCGGTGCCCATTGGACCCCGCCGGGGCTGACCTAGAGTGACCCTCCGGTGTCAACGAAAAAGCTCGAACGACAGCTGAACCTGATCGCAGCGCTGATGGACAGCGCTCGGCCCCTCCGGGCCGAGGAGATCCATCAGCGGGTGGAGGGCTACCCCGAGAGCAACACGTCGTTTCATCGGGCCTTCGAGCGGGACAAGGACGACCTGCGGGCGATGGGCCTGCCGATCCTGATGGAGGATCTGCCGGGCACGGATCCGCCCACCGTCGGATACCGCATGACCGACGCCGACTACGGCATGGACGACCCGGAACTCGAGGCCGACGAGCTGGCGGCCCTGCACCTGGCCACCTCGATCGTGCGTCTCCGCGGCCTGGACGACGACTCCGGGCTGTGGAAGCTGGGTGGCGCCCCGGCCGGGGGCACCGGCTCGCCGGTGTCGCTGTCGGCGGAGGTCCCCACACCGGTGGCGTTGCTGCCCTTGTTCAGCGCGGTCAGCGACCGGGCCACGGCCACCTTCGACTACCGGGGGGCCGAGCGGGTGGTGGACCCCGAACGCCTGGAGTACCAGCGCGGTCGCTGGTACCTGGCCGCCTTCGACCGCGACAAGGGGGAACGTCGGTCGTTTCGGGTGGACCGCATGGGGGACCGCATCGAGTTGGGCGCACCGGGTTCGGCCGGTTCCCACGAGCCGCCGGCGTCGGAGCCGTCGCGCCGACCCTGGACCTACGAGGAGGGCCCCGAGGACCACGTCACGCTGGAGGTGGATGCGCTGGTGGCGCCGGTCGTGCGCCTCGAGCTGCCCGATGCCGAGCTGGTCGAGGAGCGCCCCGACGGCTCGATCCGGTTGCGGGTGCGGCTGACCCGGTGGGAACCGTTTCGCAGCTACGTGTTGAGCCACCTCGATCACGTGGAGGTCCTCGACCCGGAGTGGGCCCGGGCCGACCTCGTCTCGTGGCTTCGAGCGGTGGTCGCCGAGTCCGACGCCGCTACCGAAACCGCCGCCGGGGCCCGCTCGTGAGCTCGCGGACGACCGCCGGCGACCGACTGCGACGCATCCTCGCCGTGCTGCCGTGGGTGGCCGAGCGTCCGGGCGTCACGGTGGACGAGGTGACCGAACGCTTCGGCATCGACCGGGACGAGCTGTTGGCCGACCTGAACGTGGTGTTCATGGTGGGCGTGTACCCGTACACCCCCGACGCCCTCGTGGACGTGGTGATCGACGAGGACGACCAGATCGAGGTTCGCCTCGGCGAGGCGTTCCGCCGGCCGTTGGCGCTGACCCCCGCGCAGAACCTGGCGTTGCTCGCCGCCGGCGCCGCGCTGCTGGCCACGCCCGGAACCGACCCGGACGGTCCGCTGGCACGCGGCCTGGCCAAGCTCTCTCGATCGGTCGGGGCCGACCCGGGTGCGACCTGAGCGTCGACCTGGGCGACGCGTCCTCCGGCACCCAGCGGGCGCTGCTGGCCGAGGCGCTCGAGGCGGATCGACAGGTGCGGCTTCGCTACTACACGCTGGGGCGGGACCGGGCCGAGGAACGGGTGGTCGACCCGTGGCTGCTGCGCAACGAGGCGGGCCACTGGTACCTGTCGGCCTATTGCCATCGGGCCGAGGCGCCCCGCACGTTTCGCCTCGACCGGGTGCTCGACGCCGAGGTGCTCGACTCGCCCCGCCGGGAGCGGGCGCCCGAGTCGGGGGAGCTGCAGTTGCGGCCCGACGACGATGCGCCGCTGGTCGAGCTGCGCGTCGCCGAGGCCCACCGCTGGATCACCGAGGCCTACCCGGTGGAGTCGGTGGTCGAAGGGGGCGACGGCACGCTCACGATCACGCTGGCCGTGACGGGGGAGGCCTGGCTGAGCCGCCTGCTGTTGCGACTGGGTCCCGATGCCGAGGTGCTGACCGCTCCGGGTGAGCTTCGATTCGCCGGTCGGACGGCGGCGCAGGCGGTGCTGGCCCGGTACGACCGTTCCACGGTGAGCTCATGACCGACGAAGGCGACCCGTACGTGCCCGCCCAGGGCACCTGGGTGGTGCCGGCCCCGCCGATCGGCGAGGGCGGCAAGCCGCCGGCGCATCGGCGATCCCCCTACCCGGCCAGCGCGGTGGTGCCGTCGGTCTCGGGCCCGGTCGCCCAGCGGGCGCCGGTGTCGCCGGCCGCACCGCCCGAGCCGGACCCTCCCGCCGGCCCGCCGGTCGAGGCCGAGGCGGATCCGGAGGGGGCGACGAAGCGGGCGAAGCGGCGGTCGGCCCGTGGTCAGCGTCTGCGGAGCTGGGCGGAGACCGTGGCGGTCTTTGCCGTGGGCCTGGTGCTGGCACTGGTCCTCCGCGCCTTCCTGCTCCAGGCCTTCTCGATTCCGTCGGCGTCGATGGTGCCCACCCTGGTCAGCGGCGACCGGGTGGTCGTGTGGAAGCCCAGCGACTCGATCTCCGACCTCAAGCGAGGCGACGTCATCGTGTTCGAACGGCCCGACGTCGCCGAATGTCCGTTCTCGGCCGACGACCCGGAGGACCTGATCAAGCGGGTCGTCGGGCTGCCCGGCGAGGTGATCTCCAGCCCCTCCGGACAGGTGTTGGCCGACGGTGTTCCCATCGACGAGAGCTACCTGCCCGACGGGGTCAGCACCGACATGGCCGAGCCGATCACCGTCCCCGACGGAGGCCTGCTCATGCTGGGCGACAACCGGGGGGCCTCCAAGGACGGCCGGTGTTTCGGCCCGATCTCCGAGGACGCCATCGTCGGGCGAGCGACGGCCCGCGTGTGGCCGCCCGGACGTATCGGGGGCCTCTGAGGTCCGGACGGGTCGGCCGGCCCATGCGGAGGCGGGTTCCCCGGCGAATGGCGGTAGCCTGAAGGCCCATGCCCGAGCGCCCCGTCAGGCCCGCGCCCGCGGCGCCCTCGCACCGCCCTGGGGGATCCCAGCGCCCGCTGCCGCGCCTGCGCGAGGGGGCTCCGCCGCCGGGACGCGACGATCCGTTGCTCCCGCCGAGGCCGACGACGCCCTCGGCTCCGAGCGAGGCGGCCAAGTCAGCGCCGGATGCCTCCGGCCGACAGGCACCGCGTGGCCGACCCAGCGGCATCCCGACCTCGGGTCCGGCCAATCCGCAGCCGCTGTCCCGACGGAGCGGCGCCCTGCCCGACGACGGCCGTCGCGCCTCGCCGGACGAACTGATCCCGGGGGTCACCGCAGGACGTCAGGCCGCGTCGGGGCTTCGGCGCCGCCGCGGCCGCCGCAGCATCTCCACCGGCCGCTGGATCGCCGAGTGGCTGGTGGTGCTCACCGTGGCCCTGCTGGTGGCCGTCGGCGTGAAGACCTACCTGTTTCAGGCGTTCTCGATTCCTTCGGCCTCGATGAGCCCCACCCTGGAGGAGGGGGACCGCGTGCTGGTGTCGAAGCTGTCGACCACCTTCTCCATGCCCGATCGAGGCGACGTCGTCGTGTTCCGAAAGCCGCCGACCTATCGACCCGGCGACCCGGACGCCCCGACGCACCTGATCAAGCGGGTCATCGGGCTGCCGGGCGAGACGATCTCGGGAGCGAACGGCAAGGTGCTCGTCGACGGCGAACCGCTGGACGAGCCGTGGTTGGAGGACGGGGTGGTCACCGAGGTGGCCACGCCGATCAAGGTGCGGCCCGGCCACCTGCTGGTGTTGGGCGACAACCGCGGGGGATCCGAGGACGGCCGGGTCTTCGGCACGATCTCCCGCAACCTGGTCGAGGGCCGGGCGGTCGCAACGATCTGGCCAATCACACGCGTCGGCGGCCTGTAGCGCCGCCCGCCTCAGGCGAGGTCGCTGCGGACCTCGTCCAGTCGATCGGGGTGGGTGCTCGACACCAGGTCACAGCCCATCTCGACGAACTCCCGGATCATCCTGGTGTGCACCGCGCCGCGGCCCCCGCAGCGGCGACCGAAGCGGTGGAACATGCTGGTCAACCCGCCGGTCCACTGCCCGAACGCCATGATCTGAGCGTCGATGCCCGAGGCTCGCAGGCGGGAGGCGTGGCGCTCGGGACCCTCCGCCATGGCGGCGAGCGGGGCCTCGTGACCGAGCAACGGACGCTCCGGCCCCAGATCCCGTGCGGCTTGTTCGAGTACCTCGAGGTGTGCGCAACGGATCAGCGTCCGTCGCAGCGCGCCGGCGCCGGTGGCCGCCAGCACGACGGCGTCGAGGGTGGCCCGGTCGGGTACCGCAATCGACACGATCGGTTCGTCGGCGGCGTCGATGGCCAACAGATCGGCCAGCGGGACGGCGCCGGAGCGCAACGCCGGTGCGTCGGCCACCGGCCGACGCCTCCAACCCGATCGCCCCGTGCGGTGAACGACGACCACCTCGTCGGTGCAGAGGTGGCCCGAGACCTCCCAGCCGTCGGCACCCAGGCGGCGGGCCAGGCCGAATCCCGCCATCGAATGGTCGTCCTCCCGCTCGGGCGCTCCACCGTCGGCCAGGTACCGCACCGGGTCTCCAAGGGTCGGGTGGGCCATCGCCCCATCGTGTGCCAGATGCCGCCGAGCGACCAAAAGCGACGTTTTCGCTGGGCAATTCTCCACAAACCCGGCTTGCCGGTGGCCATTGCCTTTATCGGTGGCCAAAGCTTCCGATACATCAAAGGTGCAACCGGCATCAGATGAGGTGAAGTCATGGCGTTGATTCGAGCAACCTGTTCCGACTGCGGGGACGTGGAGCTTCGCTCCACCGGCCTGCAGCTGCGGGTCTGCGCCGAGAACGGGTCGGCCACCTACGTGTTCCGATGCCCGGAGTGCTCGATGGCGGAGGTTCGCCCGGCCCAGGAGGACGTCGTCGACGTGCTCGTGTCGGCCGGTGTCACCCTCACCCGCTGGTCGCTGCCCGCCGAGCTGGACGAGCCACGGGGCGGGCGTCCGATCACCCACGACGACCTGCTGGACTTTCACGAGATGTTGCAGGGCGACGGGTGGGCTGCAGCGCTCGACCAGGCCTGAGTGCCCGGCGGGCCCTCCGAGGCCCGGTTGAGGAGCGCCGGTAGACTGATCGGGTGGCCCCGGCCCCCTCTGCAACCCTCTCGATGTTCGGCCTGATCGACAGCCTCGGCGGCGGTGAGCTGCTGGCGGTGCTGATCATGATGATGGTCGTGGTCGGACCCGACCGCCTCCCGATGGTGGCGCGCAAGATCGGCAAGGGGATCGCCCAGGCCCGGGCCCAGATCGCCTCGATGTCCGACGAGGTGCGCGAGGTGGTCGACGATCCGGCCATGCAGCCGCTGCGGGAGATCGGCGAGTTCGCCATGCGGCCGCGCCAGAAGCTGTCGGAGATCGTCCGAATGGCCGAGCTGGACCTGACCGAGGAGAAGGCCGCCCTTGAGGCGGCGGGAACCGCCGCCTCGGGCGAGCCGGCCGATGCCGGCGGCGCAGCCGAACCCGAGGACCCGTCCCCAGCGGAACCCGTCGGCCCGTTGCACCTCGACGACAAGCTCGGTGACCGCAGACCTCCGGTCGATGTCGAGGTGGCGGCCGCAGCCGCAGCCGAGGCCGAGCGGCGCGCGGCGGAGGAGGAGCCGACTCCGGCGCCGGCACCCGACCACGTGGCCTTCACCACCCGGGCGGCGCCGTTGGGCGTCGAGCCCGACACACCGGCCCGTCCCGCCGTGCTCGGCACCCGCGGCCGGTCGCTCTCCGACGCAGACTCGTGAGCACCGACACCGCCGCCCGGTCAGCGGGCGACATGAGCCTGATCGACCACCTGCGCGAGCTGCGCAACCGGTTGCTCAAGTCGGCGCTGGCCGTCCTGGTCGGCGCCGTCGTCGGGTGGATCTTCTACGAGACGATCTTCGACGTGCTGACGCTGCCGTACTGCGACGTGGTCGAGGCCAAGGGGGCCACGTGCACCCTGACCAGCTTCGATCCGCTCGAGCCGTTCGGCTTCCGGGCGCAGGTGGCGGCGTACTCGGGCATCTTCATTGCGCTGCCGGTGATCTTCTATCAGCTGTGGCGCTTCATCGCCCCGGGCCTCTACCGCAAGGAGAAGGCCTACGCCGCGACCTTCGTGGCCGTGTCCACCCTGCTGTTCAGCGCCGGCGCAGCGGTGGCGTATCTGACCCTTCCCAAGGCCCTCGAGTTCCTGTTGAACGTCGGCGGCGACGGCATCGAGAACCTGACCAACGTCACGAAGTACACCACGCTGGCCCTCTTCACCATGGCGGCCTTCGGCGTGGGGTTCGAGTTCCCCATCGTGCTGATCGCGTTGCAGTTCGTCGGCCTGGTGGAGCCCGCCACGCTGTCACGTTGGCGGCGGGAGGCCATTGTGGGCATCACCGCGTTGGCCGCACTGATCACGCCCAGCGTCGATCCGATCTCGATGTTCGCCCTGGCGATTCCGCTGTATCTGTTCTACGAGCTGTCGATTCTGGCCGGGAAGTTCATCGTGAGACGCCGGGAGAAGGCACTGCGGTCGTGAGTGCCTCCGACGGTGCGATCACCCCGGATGAGTTTCAGCTGCGGGCCATCGAGGCGATCGACGCCGGCGAGTCGGTGCTGGTCGCCGCGCCGACCGGGGCGGGCAAGACGTTGGTGGCCGAGCACGCGATCGAGCGTGCGCTCGCGCAGGGGCGGCGGGCGTTCTACACCACGCCGATCAAGGCGTTGTCCAACCAGAAGTTCCGGGACTTCTCGGCCCGGTGGGGGTCGGGCCGGGTGGGGCTGTTGACCGGGGACAACGCCCACAACGGTTCCGCCGCCGTGGTGGTGATGACCACCGAGGTGCTCCGCAACATGATCTATGTCGCCAGCCCCAACCTGGCGGGCCTGGGCGTCGTGGTGATGGACGAGGTGCACTACCTCGCCGACCCGCAGCGGGGCCCAACGTGGGAGGAGGTGATCATCCACGCACCGGCGGGGGCACAGCTGGTGGCGCTGTCGGCCACCGTGTCCAACTCCGACCAGCTCGGCGACTGGATCCGTGCCCTTCGGGGACCGACCCGCACGGTGATCGAGCACGAACGCCCGGTGGAGTTGCGGCCGCTGTACCTGGTGGGCGACCGGTCGGCCCCCGAGGACCACCTGCTGCCGATGCTCGTCGACGGCCGTCCCAACCCGGAGGGGCCCCGTTTCGACCCGCAACGACCCACCGGGCGACGAGGCGGCCCTGGCGGAGCGCGGGGCCGTCGGAGCCGGTTCGGCACGCCCCGCAAGGTCGAGACCGTGCGGCGGCTGGACGACGAGGGGCTCCTGCCGGCGATCTGGTTCATCTTCAGCCGCAACGGCTGCGACGAGGCGATGGCCGCCTGCCGTGACGCCGGGATCGGCCTGACGAGCCCCGAGGAGCGGGCGATCATCCGCTCGATCGTCGAGAGCCACACCGCGTCGCTGAGCGCCGACGACCTGCGCGTGCTTCGCTTCGACCGCACGTTGGCCGCGATGGAGGCCGGGATCGCGGCGCACCATGCCGGCATGGTCCCCTCGTTGAAGGAGGCGGTGGAGGAGGCCTTCGTGTTGGGGCTGATCAAGGTGGTGTTCGCCACCGAGACGCTGGCGTTGGGCATCAACATGCCGGCGAGGACGGTGGTGATCGACAAGCTGACCAAGTTCACCGGCGACGGCCACGACTTCCTGACCCCCGCGCAGTTCACGCAGCTCACCGGCCGGGCGGGGCGGCGTGGCATCGACGAGCTGGGCTTCGCCGTCGTCGCCTGGTCGCCGTTTGTCACGTTCGAGCAGGCGGCCACCCTGGCCGCCAGCCGGGAGTACCCGCTGCGGTCCGCGTTTCGGCCCACCTACAACATGGTGGCCAATCTGGTCGGTCGCTATGACCGGGACGAGGCGCTCGGAGTGCTGCAGCGGAGCTTTGCGCAGTTCCAGGCCGATGCCGACCTGGTGCGGCTTCGGGCTCGGCTGGACCGCCTGAACGATCGGATCGAGGAGGCCGAGCGGGGGGCCGCCTGCGACCGGGGCGAGGTCGGCGAGTATGCAACGCTGCTCGCCGCCGAACGGGCCGCACGACCGAGTTCCCCGGCGGCCGGGCACGGCGACGAGGTGAGCCCCGAGGTGACCGAGGCGGTGGGCGAACTGGCGCCGGGCGAGGTGATCGAGCACCCGCAACGCGGCGAGCCGGTGGTGGTGATGTCGGTGGCTCATCGCTCCCGTGGCCGCGTGCGCCTGAGGGTGGCCGACGTTGCGGGGAGACCCGAGCGGCTGACCCACATGGACTTCGTCGAGGAACCCACGGTCGTCGGCAACGTCGACCTGCCCGTTCCCTATCGACCGGAGACCGAATCGTTCGCCCAGGAGGCGGGGGTGGCCCTCCAGCGGATGAACCCCCGGCGCAGGTCGACCCGGCGCGCCCCGCAGCGCCCCGAGGCGGCGGCCGCCCCGACCACCGTTCCAACCACTGTTCCAACCGCCGCTCCGGAGGCCCCGCCGGGACGGTCCGAGGACCATCCGGTGGCGGAGTGCCCCCGGGCTGCCGAGCACCTCGCCGCCCTCGACGACGCCGCTCGGCTGGGGCGCGACGCCGAGGCGCTCCGACGCAGGATCGCCGGGCGCGACACCACGCTCGAGCGCGGCCTGACCGCCCGGGTGGCGGTGCTCGAGGCACGGGGCTACCTCGACGGCTGGGCCCTGACCCCATCGGGGCGCGGGCTGGCTCGGATCTACCACGAGGCGGACCTGGCGATCACCCATGCGCTGGAGACCGGCCTGCTCGACGGCCTGGACGCCCCCGAACTGGCCGGCCTGGTGTCGGTCTTCACCTACGAGCACCGCAGCTCCGAGCCCCCGCCCGAACCCAGGTTCCCCAACCCGCTGTTGCGCCGCAGGTATCGCCGCATCGAGCAGGCCGCCCGGCAGATCCACCAGATCGAGGAGTGCGTTCGGGCTGCCGCCGACCCGTGCCCCCGATCCGGGCATGGTCGAGGTCGCCTATGCGTGGGTGGCCGGTGCGGGCCTGGCCGACGTGGTTGGCGACGACCTGTCCGGCGGCGACTTCGTGCGGTGGGTCCGCCAGCTGATCGACCTCACCCGCCAGATCGCCGAGGTGACCGACCGCACCGACGTGGCCGCTGCCGGGCGGCGGTGGAGGGGCTGCATCGCGGCGTCGTCTCCACGATGTCCGACGTGACGGTGACTGACGACCTCGACGATCAGGCGGGCGTCGACGAGGGTGGCGGAGAGCCCTCGGTGACGATCGCCAAGGGCGTCCAATGGGGCGAGCCCGGCCCGCTGCCGCCCGGCCGTCCGGTGGTCGCCGACGACGCCGCGCTGGCGGCGCTGGTGCGGGCGCAGGTGCTCTCTGGCGAGACGGCGGCACCCATCGGTCTGACCGGCGGCGACCTGCTGCGGACCCTGGGCGGCGGGCCTACCGCCGCCGCCCCGACGACCCGGAGGCGTGGCGGTTTCCCGTCGATGCGCTGGTCGTCCGTCGGGAAGGCGCCGACGATGCCGAGCCGGCGGTGGCGGTGGCGCACCTCGTCGCGTTCCGAACCTCCGCCCGTCGCCGTGCACCGCTGTCACGCATGCCCTGGTTTGTCACCGAGACGCTCGTGGTGGCCAACGCCGCCTTTCTCGGCGAGTGGAACATCGCCCCGAAGGGTCACCCGAACGACGGCCGCGCGGACGTCACGCGGGGTGTGCTGCCGCGCCGCGACCGCCGGCGGCTCGACGCCCGACTGCGTACCGGCACCCACCTGCCGCACCCGGGGCTGGCCACCTCCCGCCCCAAGCAGCTCGACTCCGGGCGGGGGCCCTGGCGTCTTTTTCTCGACGGTCACGACTGCGGGATGGCCGACCGGTTCGAGGTCGAGGTCGTCCCGGATGCGCTGGAGGTGGTCCGGTAGCAGGTGCGAGCGCCACCGGACGGCCCGGCCTACCCTGAGCGGATGGCCGACGCAGCTGACCCCTCGACGAGCAGCAACCCGACGGGCCCGACGCCGGCGCATCGGCGGGTGACCGACCGGGTCGACGCGATCGCCGACCGGTTGATCGAGGTGTCGCACCGCATCCACGCCCACCCGGAGCTGGCCTACGCCGAGCACCACGCCCACGATCTGCTCTGCGACGAACTGGAGGCGGCCACGGCGGGCTCCGCAGCGCTGCGGGTCACGCGAGGCGCCTATGGCCTGGACACGGCATTCGAGGCCCGCGTGGACGGGGGCGCGGGCCCCACCGTGGCGATCATCTGCGAGTACGACGCGCTTCCCGGCATCGGCCACGCCTGCGGACACAACATCATCGCGGCCGCCGGCCTCGGCGCCGCACCCGACGCCGGCGGTCGTCAGTGAGCTCGACGGCAACCTGGTGGTGCTGGGCACCCCGGCCGAGGAGGGAGGCGGGGGCAAGATCGCCATGATCGACGCGGGCGCGCTCGACGGGGTCGACGTGGCGATGATGGTGCACCCGTCCTCGGCCGACGTCGTGTCGATGTACGCCATCGCGGTGCAACAGCTGAAGGTGACCTACCACGGCAAGGCCTCCCACGCCGCCGCACACCCGGAACTGGGTCGCAACGCGCTCGACGCCGCCGTGCTCGGCTACTCGGCCGTCGGGGCCCTGCGCCAACACATCGCACCCGACGAACGGATCCACGGCATCTTCACCGAGGCGGGGGACCAGCCCAACGTCGTGCCCCGCCGGGCCGCAGCGCATTACTACGTGCGGTCGGGAACGCTCGACCGTCTCGACGAGTTGAAGCCCCGGGTGCTCGCGGCCATCGAAGGCGGCGCCATCAGCGCAGGGTGCCGGATGGAGGCCGTCTGGGTGGACGCCCCCTATGCGGAGCTGGTGCACAACCCGACGTTGGGGAACCGGTTTGCCGCCCACGCCGCGGAGCTCGGCCGCACCGTCGCGGGCATCGAGGCCGCATCGCTGACCGTCGGGTCGACCGACATGGGGAACGTCAGCCGGGAGGTGCCCAGCATCCATCCGACGATTGCGGCGGCGCCGCCCGGCAGCTCGATCCACACCGAGGCCTTTGCCGAGGCGGCCGCCTCGCCGATGGGGGACCTGGCCGTGCTCGACGGTGCCAAGGCGATGGCGGGCGTGGCGGTGGACGTCTGGACCGATCCGGCGGTGCTCGAGGCGGCCCGCAGCGAGTGGAGCGCCGCAACGGGCTGAGGGGGCGTGCACGGCACCAAGGGGGTCGAACGGTCCATCAGTCCGAGCCCGCAGTGCCATAGTCTCGGCCCGGTGTTCACCTACCAGGCCGAGGAGTTCACCGATGACGAGACTTCGGTGCTCCGTCGGTATTTCACCAACCTCGACCGACCGGTCTTTGCGCTCACCAACCTGCCGGAGGTGGTGAAGGGGGCGTTGTTCGCCCGGTACAGCCGATCGGCCAAGTCGCTGCGTCGACTCTTCCTGGACGAGTTCGTCGTCGATCTGGACATCTCCGCCGACGCCGAGGCCGATGCGGGGGTGGGGCTCGATCGGGCCGAGAAGCTCTACGAGAAGGTGTTCGTCGAGTACGGCGACGACTCGGTCGCGCAGCTGGGCGGGGTGCACCTGGCCTGCGAACAGGCCTCCAACATCCTGACCAAGCTGCTGGAGTGGGGGCGGCTGGCCAGCTACCTCGAGCAATCGACGCGCTACATCCCCTACGACGCTCGGATGAACGGCCGGTTCCGCTACTACCGGGACCCCGAGGTGCTCGGCTCCCGGTTGGGGGCACGCTACGTCGGCGACATGGACGACCTGTTCGACACCTACTCGGCGCTGCTGCCGGTGCTGGGCGATCACTTTCGTCGGATTCACCCCAAACACGCGGACGACTCCGACTTCGTCTACCGCCAGTCGATTCGGGCCAAGTCCTTCGACGCGCTTCGAGGCCTGCTCCCCGCCGCCGCCCAGTCCAACGTGGGCATCTACGGCAGCGGCCAGGCCTATGAGGCGCTGCTGCTGCGGCTGCGGGCCCATCCGCTGCCCGAGGCCCGCGCCTACGCGGACGACATGCTCAACGAGCTGCGCAAGGTGATCCCGTCGTTCCTCCGGCGGGTGGACGTGCCCGACCGAGGCGGGGCCTGGAGCAACTACCTGGCGACGAACCGATCGGCGATGTCCGAGGTGGCCGAGCGGCTCTTCGAGGGACGGGTCGACGCCGAGGACGAGGCGGCCGTGCGGCTGGTCGATTGGGACCCCGAGGCCGAAACCAAGATGATCGCCGCCATGTTGGAGCCCCACACGCACCTCAGCGACGCCACGTTGCTCGCCGAGGTGGCGTCGATGAGCGCCGAGGACCGTCGTTCGGTGGTGGCCGCCTACGTCGGGCAGCGCTCCAACCGCCGCCACAAGCCGGGCCGAGGCCTGGAGCGGGTGAACTACCGATTCGAGGTCGTGGCCGACTACGGGGCGTTCCGAGACCTCCAGCGCCACCGGATGATGACGATCGAGTGGCAGGACCTCACCCCGTACCACGGGTACCTGCGCCCGGCGGAGGTGGACGATGCCGGCGCCGGGGCCGAGTACGACCGGGCCATGGCCACCTCGGCCGGACTCCACGACGTGCTGGCGCGCCAGTTTCCCGACCGTGCGTCCTACGCGGTGGCGCTGGGCTATCGGGTCCGGTTCGTGATGAACCTGAACGCCCGCGAGGCGATGCACCTCACCGAGCTTCGCTCCGCCCCGCAGGGGCACGCCAGCTACCGGGTGGTCGCCCAACAGATGCACCGTGCGATCGCCGACGTGGCCGGACACCGCCTGGTGGCCGACATGATGAGCTACGTCGATCACGGTTCCGGGGTGGAGCTGGAGCGTTTGGAGGCCGAGCGCCGCGCCGAGGCCCGCCGGGACGCAACCACCGCCTGAGGTTTTTCACCGGTGGGGTGGACGGCGCAGGTCCCACGTTGTAGGCAATGCACCGGCTCAATTCGGAGCCCGTGCCGGCGAGGACGCAACAGCTGTCTATGATGCCGCCCGAACACCCGCTGACGTTCTAGAGGAATCGACCCCCATGGCTGCCGACGACATCGACGATCTGGAAGACGAAGCAGTCGAGCCCGACGACGTGGACGACGTCGATGAGCTCGACGACGACCTCGACGATGACCTCAGTACCGACCTGGACGACGACGCCGTCGATGACGACGACGAGGACGACGATGACGCTCCTGCGGTCGTCAAGGCGTCGTCGGACGACGACGAGGACGAGGAGGATCTCGGGCCGGACGACGTCGAGGACGACCTCGACACGATCCTGAAGGGCAAGATCGCCTCGGAGGACGACCTCGACGACGACGACGAGGAAGAGGACGAACCGCTGGTCGTTCCGGTGAAGAAGTCCACCGGCGAGCAGGCCGACGGGGTGACCGCGAAGCAGGAGGGCGAGTTCTCCTGCCCCGGTTGCTACATGGTGGTGCACCCACGCCAGTTCGGCCGACGCGCCAACCCCACCTGCCCGTCGGGCGAGGAGGACCGCCCCGGCATCGCGATGGTCTTCGGGACGTCGTGACCCGGGTCGTCGCTGCAACCGACGGTGCGCCCGACGACGAGGTGCTGTTCGACACCCCACTGGCACGCCTGGCGATCGGTTCCGCCGGTGCGGTCGACCGGCTGATCACCCGCACCCAGGGCCAGGTGGCGCTGGGGCTTACCGTCGGCCGGCTCCTCGGCGCCCAGGCCGGACTGCCGGTGGAGCCGCCCAGCATCGCGATGTTGGACCGGCCCCGGCTTCATCCGGTGCGGCAGATGCAGCGCACCCCGAACGTCACCCCGCTGAGGCCGAGCGACGCACTGTCCGCGGTCAGCCCCGCGGAGCCGCCGGCCACGGCCGCTGCGGCCGAGCTGTCGGTGCCGTCGGTCGATGCGTTGGCGGTGCCCGGCTACGACGAGCTGGCGGCCTCCCAGGTGGTGAAGCGTCTCGACGGGTTGACGGCGGACGAACTCGGGGCGGTCGAGGCCTACGAGCGGGCGAATCGGGGTCGACGCACGATCCTGGCCCGGGTCCACCGGCTGCAGACGACCCCGTGAGCCGGGCGGACGGTTCCGACCCGCCGTTGGAGGTCCGACGAGCCACCTCTCGGACCTCCCGCACGTGCTGGAGCTGGTTCGGAACGCTCATCGCCTCCAACTGCAGCAACGTGACGGCCGTCTGGTCGGTGGCCGATGCGCCGCTCGTGAACGAGGCCCGCCTCCACGAGCGGCTCGGCGACGGTCTGGTGCTCCTGGGCACCGTGCTGGGCGTGCCGGTCGGCGTTGCGGTGGTGCGCCATCAGCCGGTCGAGGGAGGTCGTCTGGCCGTCATCGAGGAGATCTTCACCGAGCCGGAGGCCCGCCGGGTCGGCGTCGGTCGGCGGCTGATCGAGCAGGTCGAGCGCTGGGCGGTCGAGACCGGTTGCCTCGGCATCGACTCGGTGGCGCTGCCCGGCGACCGGGCCACCAAGAACTTCTTCGAGGCGGCCGGGTTGATCGCCCGCGCGATCACCGTGCACCGTGCGCTCGACCCCACGGGCGACCGGTGACCGATCCCGGTCGCCCGCAGCTGGCGGTCGGGGCCATCGTGCTGCGCGACGATCACCTGTTGTTGGTGAAGCGCGGCGGCCCCCCGGACTCCGGACGCTGGACGCTGCCGGGCGGCCGGGTGGAGCGCGGCGAACTCCTCGCCGAGGCGGTCGTTCGAGAGCTGCGGGAGGAGACCGGCATCGTCGGCGTGTGCAGCGACCGGGTGGGCATCGCCGAGCTGCTTCCCGGCAACGATGCGACCGACGGCCACTATGTCGTGGTCGACTTCCTGGTGACGCTGTTGGACCCGCACCAGGAGCCGACCGCCGCCACCGACGCCGTCGACGCCCGCTGGGTGCCGACCTGGGACGTGGCCGAGATGGACCTCACGCCGGGGCTGGCGGAGTTCCTCTCGGCACACGACCTGATCGACACGATCGCCTAGATGATCGGGGTCAGCGGCCCTTCCACACCGGATCGCGCTTTTCGAAGAAGGCGGTCAGCCCCTCGTTGAAGTCCTCGGCACCGAACATCTTGGCGATGCCCTCGTTGGAGAGCCGCCAACCGGTCTCCTCGTCGGCCAGCGCCGCCTCCAGCACGATCTTGCGGCTCTCCCGCACGGCCAGCGGGGCCGCCTTGGCCACCTGCTCGGCCAGCTCGAGGGCGCCCTCGAGAGCGCCGCTCTCCTCGGTAAGCGCGTTGACCCAACCGAAGTGGTGCGCCCGCTCGGCCGGAAAGTCGAGGCGGCCGGTGAGCACGAGTTCCATCGCCACGTTGCGCGGCAACACACGGGGGAGACGGAACAGGCCGCCGCCGGCGGCGACCAGGTTGCGCAGGACCTCGGGCACGCCGAAGACGGCGGTCTTCGAGGCGACGACCAGGTCGCAGGCCAGAACGATCTCGGTGCCGCCGGCCAGCGCCGGACCGTCGACGGCGGCGATGACGGGCTTGGTGCGCTCGCGGGCCGCGAACCCGGCGAAACCACCCTTCTGGGTGGTCATGGCGCCGGGATCGGTGCTCATCGCCTTGAGGTCGGCACCGGCGGAGAAGATCCAGCCCTTCTCGGTGCGGGCGCCCGTCAACACGCCGACCCACAGGTCGTCGTCGGATTCGAGCAGGTCGATCGCCGCCTCGACACCCTGGGCGACGTCGCCGTTGACCGCGTTGCGGGCCTCGGGCCGGTTGATCGTGATGATCGCGACGTGTCCGCGGCGCTCGATGAGCACCTTGTCGTTGCCGTCGATCACCGGGCTTGCTGTGTTTTCCTCGTTCGTCATGGGTCCAAGTTAGGACCCGCCGACATCGACGGGCGAGTTACCCGTCGGTGCTGTCCTCGGAGCCCGCGTCGGCCTGATCGGCTGCGGCCGGAACACCTGGGGAGTCGGCCGCCGGCGCGGCGGCGGGCTCGGTGGGTGCCTCGGCCTCCGGCGCCGGCGTCTCCGGTGCCGGGGTCTCCGACTTGGGCGCCTCCGGTGCTGGGGTCTCCGACTTGGGGGCCTCGGGTGCCGGGGTCTCCGACTGGGCCGCCTCCGCTGCCGGAGCGTCCGCTGCCGCTGACTCGCGCTTGGGCTGCCCGCCCTTGGACCGACCGTCGCCGGCGGGCTTGCGCTTCTTGGCCTTGTCGCCGCCCGGGCGGCGGCGTCGGGGCGGGTTCTTGGGCGCCGTCGCCGGGTCGACCCCGAACTTCTTCGCCAACTCGGGCAATCGGGACGCGACCGCCCTGACCGTGCCCAGCAGCTCCTCGCTGGGCTTCTCCGGAATGTGGTCGAGGTCCACCAGCGCACGCACCGGGGAAAACGCCAGCGAATCGAGCAGTGCGCCCCAGCGGTCGTCGGTCATGCCCTCGTCGACCGAGTCGACCACGGCACCGGCCAACCTGGTCGCCAGGTCGCCGGGCAGCGGCGCACCGGCCTTGGGCGACCGGCTGGAGACGCGCAGCGCCCGAATGACCCGTCCGGCCTCGATCAGCGCCGAGATCTCCTCGGCCCAGGCGGCCTGCTCGGTCTCGACCCGGCTGTTGAGTGCATCGCGCAACCTGGTCGCCAGTGCCCGGGTCTCCTCGTCATTGGCGGCGGTGTCGCCGGCGACGACCACCGACCGCAGGTCGCGCAGGTCCACCTCGGCGGCCTGCTCCAACGCGGCCTCGGCCCGGTCGCGCCACTCCGCCGTCCGCAGTTGCTCCTGGAGCTGCTCGGCCAGCCCGAGCAGCGGACCCGGCTTCACCTCGGGGCGTCCCTCGGCCTTGTTGGTCTCGTTCTGTTCCTTGATGGCGCTGCGAACCGCCGGCAGGCCGCCGGCGACCAGCTGATCGGCCACGGGACGCTGCTCATCGGGCAGAGCGGCCAGCACCGCGTTGCGGTGGGTCTTCCCGGCGCGGAGGCGCTTGGCCTTGGGGCGTGTCGGGACCTCGGGCGGCGCCGGGCGGTGGGGGCGATCGCCCCGACCGCGGCCGCGACCACCGTCGCGATCGCCGCGTTCCCCGCCGTCACGGCCGCGTCCGCGCTCGCCGTCGCGCCCCCGGCCACGGCCACGACCCTTGCCACCGCCCCGCTCGTCCCGGCGGCCTCCGCCCCGGCCCTTCGAGGCCAGTTTGGTCGTCACCAGCTCGGTCGGCTCCGAGGAGATCAGCTCGATCGTCTTCGGCTCCTTGCGGCGCCGCTTGCCGGTGGACACGTTCGCCAGCTCCACGCCGTCGAGGCCAAACTCGGCGTCGGCCTTGAACTGGTCACCCACCTTGGCACCCTCCGGGAGCAGCGACGCCGGGCCCTCGCCCTTGGGCTGCTTGGCCCCGACGACGCGCCAGGTGAAGCGGTCGTCGCTGGGGAAGCTGGTGATCTCGATGTCAAGGCGACTGGACATGTCGGTCTCTCTCGTTGGCAGGCCCGCACGTTCGATGGCGGCGGGCGAGGTCGGATCTCGGCGAGCAGCACCTCGGAGGTGTGACGCGCCACGGTCCCGGGCGGTGCCCAGGACCGGGCTTCAATCGTAGCGGTCGCCGGTGTCGACCCCGGAAGTGGGGTGGGCCGACGTTCGTCAGCCACCCCATGGTTTGAACCGGCCGCCCGCCTCCGGTGCTCCCGCGACCTCGAGCAGCACCTGTTCCACCACCTCCGACAGCGCCGGGTGCGGGTAGATCACCGTGCGCGCCACGTCGTCGATCGAGTTGCCCAGCGCCATCGCCTGCGCCAGCGGCTGGATGAGGAGCGACGCCTCGTGTCCGAGGATGTGGGCGCCCAGCAGCAGCCGGGTATCCGGATCGACCAACACCTTGGCGAAGCCAACCTCGTCCTCCATCGCCCATCCGTAGGCGCTGGCGCCGTAGTCGCGACGGCCGACCAGGTACGGGCGGCCCAGCGCCTGGAGCGCCTCCTCGGACAGCCCCACCTGGGCTACCTCGGGATGGCTGAACACCACGTGGGGTACCGCCGATTCGTCGATGCACCGCAGATCGTCGGGGTTCGCCAGGTTGTGGCCAACCAGGTCCGCTTCGCGGTTGGCCAGGTGTTTGAGCTGCCGTGGGTTGCGGATGTCGCCCAGCGCCCAGACACCGGGGGCGTCGGTGCGAAGCGCATCGTCGGTGATCACGTACCCGTAGGGATCGAGCGTCACCCCGGTGCGCTCCACGGCCAGCTCGTCGCCGTTGGGTACCCGTCCGGCGGCCACGAGCAGCGTGTCGCCCTCGACGACCGATCCGTCCGAACAGTGGGCGGCGACGCCGGACGGGGTGGACTCGACCGCGGTGACCGTCACGTGCACCCGCAGGTCGTAGTGCTCCGAGAGCGCCCGCGTGAACCGGGTGCCGATCTCCCAGTCCTCGTGGCTGAGCACCCGCGGCGACCGGCCGATGATCGTCACCCGCGACCCGAAGGTGCCGAAGACGTGGGCCATCTCCGCGGCGATGAACCCGCCGCCGATCACCACGAGGTGTTCGGGGATCTCGTCGATGCGCATGATCGTGTCCGAGGTGTGGAAGGGCACCTCGTCGAGGCCCGCCACCGCGGGGATGCGCGGGCGGGCGCCCGCCGCCAGCACGACCCGGTCGGCGGCGACGCGCCGGACTCCGCCCGACGGGTCGAGGACCTCCACCGTGCGGTCGCCGACGAAGGCGGCCTGGCCGCCGTAGACGGTGACGTGCTCCTGGCCACGTCGGTAGCCCCGCCGCCGGCGGCGATCGGGTCGATGCGGCCGAAGGTCCGATCCCGGATCTCCCGCCAGCGCACGCCGTCGAGCCGCAGGTCGACGCCCAGCGCCGCCGCCTCCTCCGCCAGGCGGATCACCGTGGCCGGATAGATCAGCATCTTCGACGGGATGCAGCCCCGGTTCAGGCAGGTGCCACCGAAGGCGCCGCGCTCGACCATGGCCACGGAGAGGTGCTCGAAGCGCTCGTCCAGGAACGTGTTGCCCGAGCCGGAGCCGATCACCATCAGGTCGTGGTGTGCGGTTGGGGGTGCCTCGGCAGGGGTGGCGGTGGGGGAGTCGTTCTCGTTGCTCACCGGGCCATCTTGGCAGTCTGGTGTCGAGGTCCGGGTGCGGAGATGATTGCGATGGGCACCTGGCGGGTACCGCACGTGCCGAATCCCCTGATCCGACCCAAGGAATGCCGCCATGGCCGACGCCACCACGACACCGACCACGTCCGCAGATCCTTCACTGGATCTCGGGGATCAGCCCGAGACGACGCTCGACCGGCTGCGTTGGCTGAACCTGGCGATGGGGGTGCTGCACCTGGTGCAGGGCCTCGCCATCGTGGCGCTGTCCAACGACTTCCGGGCGCCGGTCACCGGGTCGTTCCCGGAGGGTCCGCCGGGATCCCCGTCGCAGCTGGAGGAGCTGTTCACCATTCCCTTCGGCTGGGGCGTGGCGGCGTTCGTGTTTCTGTCGGCCGCCGCCCACTTCATCATCGCGGCCCGGCCTTCGGCGCCTACCGGGCGCAACTTCGCCAGGGTCGCAACGACTTCCGGTGGATCGAGTACTCGCTGAGCGCGTCGCTGATGGTCGTGCTGATCGCCCTGCTCGCCGGCATCGGCGACATCGCCGCGCTGTTGGCCCTGTTCGGCGTCAACGCGCCGATGATCCTCTTCGGCCTGATCGCCGAGCGCACGGGGCCCGGCGGTCACGGCTGGCAGCTGCCGTACTGGATGGGAACGGTTCTCGGCGCCGTGCCCTGGGTGGCCATCGCCATCTACCTCTGGGCGCCGGGGCGCGATGCGGCGCCTCCCACCTTCGTCTACTTCATCTTCTTCACGATCTTCGTGTTCTTCGACAGCTTCGCCGTCAACTTTCTCCTGCAGTACCACCGCATCGGCCGGTGGCGCAGCTACCTGTTCGGCGAGGTCGGCTACGTCGTGTTGTCGCTGGTCGCCAAGTCCGCCCTGGCCTGGCAGGTCTTTGCCGGGGCGTTGGCCTCCTGAGGGACCCTCGGTCGGTCCCCGCCGCGCCCACCCTCAGCGGTCACACTGGGCGGGTGCCCGTCCCCGCTGCCACCTCGGACCCGGTCGAGCCGCTGCACGGCCGCGGGCGGCCCGTGGCCTGGCGGCGGTGGGTGGTGGCCCGCTCGGTGGTCGTCACGGTGGCGGCCGCCGTCGGGGTGATCGTGTTGTACGTGCTGGCGGTGCGCACCGGGGTCGGCCAACGCTTCGACGACGCCGTCGTGATCGGGCGGTTTGAGCAGCGCAGCTGGTTCCGGTGGTCGGTCGTTGTGCGCCTCACCCGGCGCAGCGACCTGCCCCTGTTGGCCGGGGCGGCGGTGGCGTTCGGGTGGGCCGTGTGGCGGCGCCGCTACCCGCAGGCCGTTGCGGCGTTCGTGGTGATCGGCGGATCGTTCGCCACCACCGAGATCCTGAAGAAGCTGGTGCTGCCGCGGCCGCTGTTGACGACCACCCATCCGTTCAACAGCTACCCCTCCGGCCACACGACGGTGGCGGTGGCGGTGGCGGTGGGCCTCATCCTGGTGGCACCGCAGCGGTGGCGCGGTCGTGTCGGGGTGGTGGTCGGCGTGCTGGCGACGCTGGTGGCCAACGGCACGCTCGCCATCGGCTGGCATCGGCCCTCGGACGCCATCGGCGCCTGCATGGTCGTGCTGGCCTGGACCGGCGCCACGGTGGCCGGTTTGGTGCTCGTGGGTGCCGCCTCGCGCTCGGAGGGTGCGCGGGCCCGGCAGCTGTCACGAGGCACCTGGGTGCTGGCGGCGCTGTGCGTGGCCTGCGGGATTCCCGGCGTCTGGCAGCTGGGCGACCTGTTGCGGCGCCTCCGCGACCCCTCGTTGCTCGCCACCGAGGAGCTGAAACACCTGTACAACACCGCCGACCTGTTGGTGCTGGCCTCGGTCACCGGCGCCGTCGCCATCGCCCTCGTGTTGTTGCAGGGGGTGACCCTCGACCGGTGGGGCGCACCCGGAGGGGCGCGTCCGCCGATCGGGTAACGATCGAAAACGAGAACGCGTTATCGTTTCGCCCACCGCGCACGAGGCGGCCGATCCACCCGGGGGAGCTCCATGCAACTGGCGTACACCGACTCACAGGAGGCGCTGCGCGCCGAGCTGCGGGACTACTACGACCGCATCCTGACCCCCGAGGTGCGCGAGGCGCTCCACGTCGAGGAGGGCGTGGGCAAGGTCCACCGGGAGATCATCTCGATGATGGCCCGGGACGGCTGGATGGGTATCGGCTGGCCCACCGAATACGGCGGGCAGGGCCGCAGCCAGATCGAGCAGTTCATCTTCTACGACGAGTCGATGCGCTCCGGGGCTCCGGTGCCCATGCTGACGATCAACACGGTCGGCCCGACGATCATGAACAACGGCACCGAGGAGCAGAAGCAGCGCTTCCTGCCCAGGATCCTCGCCGGCGAGATCCTCTTCTGTATCGGCTACAGCGAGTCGGAGGCCGGCACCGACCTGGCCTCGTTGGCCACCAAGGCCACCCGCGACGGCGACGAATACGTCATCTCGGGTCAGAAGATGTGGACCTCGCTGGCCTCCGACGCCGACTACTGCTGGCTGGCGGTGCGCACCGACCCCGAGGCGGCCAAGCACAAGGGCATCTCGATGATCATCGTGCCGATGGACGCCGACGGCATCACCGTCGAGCCGCTCCAGCTGCTCAGCCAACACGACATCAACCAGGTCTATTACGACGACGTGCACGTCCGGGCCGACAACCTGGTGGGCGGGGAGAACAACGGCTGGTCGTTGATCGTCGACCAGCTCAACCACGAGCGGGTGACGCTGTGCTCGTCGGGTCTGCTCGAGCAGGCCTACACCGAGGTGCGCGATTGGGCCCTGGCCACCCGCAACGCCGACGGCCGTCGGGTGATCGACGACGAGTGGGTGCAGATGAACCTGGCCCGGGTTCGCTCGGGCCTCGACTATCTGCGGCTGATCAACTGGAAGGTGGCCTGGACCGGTACCCAGGGCACCCTCGACGTGGCCGATGCGTCGACGATCAAGGTGTTCGGCACCGAGTGGTACCTCGAGTCGTTCCGGTTGCTCACCGAGGTGCTCGGGCCGCGCGGGTACGTCGCCCGGGGGTCCGCCGGCGACCTGCTGGCCGGGCGGCTGGAGGCCAACTACCGCTCACTGTTGATCCTGACCTTCGGCGGGGGCACCAACGAGATTCAACGAGACCTGATCGCCATGTTCGGCCTGGGGCTTCCCCGGCCGCTGCGGGCCTAGGGGAGAGGGAACACGATGGACTTTTCCTACGACGAATCCGAGCAGGCGATCGGCGACCTGGCACTGCAGGTGCTGACCGACGGGAGCGATCCGGCCGAGCTGCGCACCCTGGAACGTCCGCCGGACGGCTCGGCCCCCGGACCCCGATTCGACCGCGGCCTGTGGGCGACCCTGGCCGAGACGGGGATCCTGGGCGCCTCACTGCCCGAGGACCTTCCCGGTGGCGGGGGAGCCGGCCTCGGGCTGGTGGCCCTCGGGCGCATCTGCGAGGCGCAGGGCGCCACCGCCGCGGCCGTTCCGCTCTGGGAGACGCTGGCGCTCGGTGCGCTGCCGCTGGCGCACCTCGGCTCGGGTGACGGTCGCGACGCCTGGCTGGACCGCGTCGCCGCCGGTGATGCGGTGCTGACCGCGGCCTGGCACGAGGACGGCGGAGAGCCCGAGCTCCCCACCTGCAGGATGAACGGCGATGCCGGCTCGATCTCGGTCACGGGATCCAAGGTGGCGGTGCCCGCCGGTCAGATCGCCGACGCGGTCGTCGTCCCGGTGTCCGACGCAGCGGACGGGGTCGCACTGGTGCTCGTCGACCTCGACCAGGCCGGCGTCACCCGAACCCCGCTGCGGACGACGGCGTCCAGCCCCGACGCCAACCTCGACTTCGACAACGCCTCCGCCGAGCTGATCGCCGACGGCGCCGAGGCGCTCACCTGGGCCTGGCAACGGGCGCTGGCCACCCAGTGCGCACTGATCACCGGCGGCGTCGCCACCGCCATGTCGATCACCGCGCAGTACACCAAGGACCGCAAGCAGTTCGATCAGCCGATCGCCGCGTTTCAGGCGGTGGCCCACCGGGCGGCCGACGCGTTCGTCGACACCGAGGGCATCCGGCTGACCGCCGCCCAGGCGCTGTGGCGCCTGGAGGTGGGCATGCCGGCCGCGGCCGAGGTGGCGATCGCCAAGTACTGGGCCGCCGATGCGGGCCAGCGGGTGGTGCACGCCGCCATGCACCTGCACGGGGGCACGGGCGTCGACCGTGACTATCCGGTGCACCGCTACTTCCTTCAGATGAAGGAACACGAACTGCAGCTGGGCGGCACCAGCCGCAGCCTGGTGGCGCTGGGCAAGCTGATCGCCGCCGGCCAGGCGTGACTCAGGGGCGGCCGCTCAGGCCGTCCAGCGTTGCGTGCCGCCGGTGCCGTAGGCCCTGATCACGATCGCCCGTCGGGGCTTGATCGCCAGAAACCCGGCCTCCGGCGAGTCGTCCGGGCCGCCGGGGGCGAACGCGTTCAGGTCGTAGTCGAACACGCCGTTCCACAGGCGCCGCTTCGTCTCGACGTCGTCGTGGAGCTCGGCGGTGCCCCACAGCTCGACTCCGTCGCCGTTCTCGGAGACCTGCCAGTGCAGCGCCACGTTGGGGTTCTCGGCCACGTTGCGCGCCTTCACCGAATCGAGCCCGACCAAAATCCACAGCGTCTCGCCCTCCCAGCAGGGGTGTACCGGCACCACGTCGGGACGATGGTCGAGGCCGACCGTGGCCAGGTGTGCCCACATGCTCAGCTCACCGGCGAACCCCTTGACCCCGGCCAACGTGATGTCGTCGCTCATGTCGTCATCCTGGCAGTCGGATGGCGGACGGACCAGGGTCGGCAACGGCGGGCCGGTCGGGGCTCGTCAGCAGTCCGGGTCCGGCGGCTGCACGTCGGGCACGCAGAAGCCGTCGCCCTGCCCCGCCGTGGGCGCGCCGATCGGGGACGGCTCAAACGAGGCGACGCCGACGTCGTACGCCGACGGCGAGGCACCGCCGAAGGCCACGCGGGACACGATCATGCCGCCTACGACCAGACCGACCAGCAGCCGAATCACGTGGGCCTGTCCCCGTCCTCCCCCGAGGGAGTGACGTCCGTTGGCCCGACGATGGATGAACATGCCCATACGTCCACCCCAGGCGCCGACCAACACCAGGGCGGTCACCGGATCCAGGCCCAAGCCGACGGTCATCACGCCGAGGGCCAGCACCCCCAGAGCGACCACGCCGGCCCCGGCTGCCAGCCATTTGGGGTCGATCCCGCTGCTCAACGACGAGCCGCCCGACGGGACCCGGGCGGTGCCGACGGGGGCCGGCGCGTCAACGTGGGGGGCCGGCAGCTGGGTGGGAAGCCCGGTCGGTGGGGGCAGGTGCGACAGGTCCTGGCCTGCCGACGGTGCGGCACCGAGGGGAGGGTGGGGAGGGGGTGGAGGGAGGCGACGAGGGAGGTGACGAGGGAGGCGGTGGGACGGCCGGCCGGAATGAGTCGACGGGCGGACGGGACTCGGGGCGGGGTGCCGGTTCCCACACGGGCTGTGACGGGTCCATCTGCCTCCATCGGCGGCCCAACCGCCGCCGGAGAGGGACGATCGGCCCGCGCCGAGTCATACGGGCGGCTTCGTCGGAGGTGATCGGGTGGGCCGTTCGGACCAGGTCGCCGCTCGTCCGGGTATCCCGGCAGCGCTCTCAGGCCCACCGGGAGTCGGCGGCCGTGGTCGGTACGCTGAGTGCATCATGTTTCTGCTGATCCTCGTGCTGTTGGTCGCGATGCCGTTGGCCGAGCTGTGGGCGATCATCTCCGTCGCCGAGGTGATCGGCGGCTGGCAGACGATTGCGCTGCTGCTGATCGACAGCCTGATCGGTGCCTGGCTGCTCAAGGCCCAGGGCCGGGGCGTACTCGCCAAGCTGGACGAACGGCTGCGGGCCGGCGAACTGCCCACCGACGAACTGGTGGACGGCCTGCTCATCCTGGTGGCGGGTGCCTTGATGCTCACGCCCGGCTTCATCACCGACCTCATCGGGTTCCTGTTGTTGTTGCCTCCGACGCGGGCGCCCGTGCGATCGGCACTGAAGCAACGCTTCACCTCCCGGGTGGGCCGGGGTTTCCAGTTCATGTCGACGGGTTCGTCCGCCGGGCTGGGCGGCTTCGGCTTCGGCGGCGGCTTTGGTGCGGGCGGTCCTGGCCGACCGGGGCCCGGGCGCCCGTCGACGCCGTCCACCGGCCGTATCTGGGATGCCGAGGTGGTCGAGCCCGATCCCGAGCTGCCGGATCCGGGGTCGTCCCCACGGGGCGAGGACCGACCGGGCGGCTGATCTGTGGGGCGGCGGGCCGCTCCCCACACCCGCGACGATGTCACCCACCATGGTCCCTGGGTTACATCTTGGTGAACGGTCGCGACGATGTCACCCACCTGGTGCCTGGGTGACATCTCGGTGCGCCCACCAGCCGCGCAACCCAGGTGGGGCTCCCCGGGGCGTGGTCCCCGTTTCCTCGATCGACCGCACTCCGTACCGTCGCCGTATGGCGAAGCTGGGAAACGCACTGCGGCGGGTGGCCGCCCAACAGGGTGGCGTGATTCGGAGGGAACAGTTACGAGCGGCCGGCGTCACCGATTGGGCCATTCGACGGGCAGTGGAGGACCGATTGCTCCGTCGAGTGGTTCCGGGGCTGTATGCAGACGCCGGTGCCCCGCCGACCGAGCTTCAGTCGCTGTGGATCGCTCACCTCGCGGCCGGCCCGTCATCGGTGGTGTCGCACGAGTCGGCGGGCCGGCTGTGGGGAATCGAGGGTGTACGGGCTGGTCGCCCGACGGTGACGGTTCCTCATGACGTGAGCCCGCGACCAAACCCGCTGTGCGCGGTCCATCGCTCGCGTCATCTCGACCCGGTGGACGTGGGCCGCATGGACAACCTGCCGGTCGTGCGACCGGCACGGACGATCGTCGACCTGGCGCCCCTCTATGGGCGGGCTCGGCTGGCGGCCATCGTCGACCACGCCCACTTCCAGCGGATCGCCTCGGTCGCAGAGGTGGGCGCCGTGCTGGCCCGGATCGGGTTGGACGGACGACGGGGCCTCGACCCGCTGATCGACGTACTCGACGAGCGGTCCGACGGCGCTGCCGAGACGCAGTCCTATCTGGAACGGCTCCTGGGGGAGGTCCTGGCGTTGGCGGGCATTCGGGAGTTCTCCCGCCAGCACCCGCTTCCCACCGACGGTTCATTTCACGGCTGGGTCGACGTATACCTGGCGTGGGCGCGGCTGATCATCGAAGCGGACGGGAGGCGCTGGCACAGTCGCCAAGCCGACATGCGTCGAGATCGTGAGCGCGACCTTGCGGCCGCCGAACGGGGGGTCCAGACCGTGCGATTCCTGCACGAACAGCTGCGCGACCGGCCCGAGGAGTGCGCCGAACGGCTGGCGCGGGTGGTGGCGGTCAGAAGCGCTGAGGTGGCCGCGTCGGGGCGGTGACCCGGTGGGGGCTCTGCTTGGCGCTCAGCGACGGCGCACCCGGCGGGCGGCCCGACCGGCCGCCGCCGCACTGCGGTGGGTGCCGTGCACCAGCCGCTCGGCCAACGCCACCGAACCCTGCTGGGCGTGGCGCCACCGGTCGATGACCGGAAGGGCGAACGGGCCGATCAGCCAACACAGCGCAGCGGCCTTGGCGGGGTCCACCCCCGCACGCGTTCCCATGGTCCATCCGACCAGACCCCAGACGACCGCCCAGCCGACGGCCAGCACCGACGCGATGCTCAGGAGCCACCACAGCGCGGTCATTCGTTCGGCCCCGAAGCGTCGCGCAGCGGAGGCGGCGGTGGGGGAGCGGGTGTCCCCGAGCGAGACCCCGCCCGCCTTCGGGAGGGGAGGGCCGCTCCGGCGGTCATGGCGGCCACCCCGATCAGGGCCAGAATCGGCCCGGTTCCGGCGCCGGCGTGACGGAGGTGTTCGGCGGTGGTGTGGACCGCCTGGTCGCCAAGCCCACCGGGGGCCAGGTCGATGGCCCGTTGCTCCAGCGCATCGGTGGGCACCAACCCTACGATGAACCCGCTGAGCAGGATCGTGCCGGTTGCCAGCAGGGCCAGGGTGATCCCGAACGCGCCTCCGAGCAGGCGGGCGAGGACCCCGCCCCGCACCATCACCCAGATCCCCGCAACGGCGAGACCCGCGACGAGCACCCCCAGCAGCTGGCCGAGGACCGGGACCTCCGCACCGGTCAAGGTGTACGGGTTGGCCTGCAACCAGACGTCGGAGCGGGCGAAGGCGACGAGGCAGATGCCGGTGACGACGATCCATCCCCGAAGGGTGCCCAAGCGACCCTCGCGGACCCAGGTCTGAATCGTCAGCATCGGTGGTCGACCTGCGCCGCTCATCAGTGCGGCGCCACACCCGAGCGCGAATAGCAGCTGTCCCGGCCCCGGCAGTAGCCGCACGGGTTCGGCGTCGACCACCTCGAGCGCCGATCGTCCGATTGCGATCGCCGACAGCAGCTCGGCGATCAGGTTGGTGGCCAGCACCAGCCCCGTGCCGGCCAACGCCGCCACGGCGACCGATCGGCTGCGGGGCACCGGCGGGTCGTGGGGCGAGGTGGGCGGAGCGTCCGGTCTGGTGAGGCCCCAGAGCACGACCAGCCCACAACCGAGCGCACACATGGCCAGGGCCGGGATCTCGGCTGCGTACGTGATGCCGGGCCCCGGCCTCAGCGCCGGACCGAGCCAGGGAAGGGCCATCGATCCGCCGATCATCGAGGCGCCGACCACGCCCCGCGTGGCCCTCGCCGGCCACGGCGTGCCCGTCAGCCGGGCCCGGCTGAGCACCTCCGGAGCCTCGGTGGTGCTCACGGGGCGAACCGGAGGCGGTCGGCTGGTTGATGCAGGTGGTTCATGGTCTGATTCACGAAGGTAGCCGACGTCCCCGGCCCCGTTCGATATCGTCGCCGTGACATGAGATGTCGATCACTGCGGGCCCCCACCCATGAGCTACGACGGGTTCATCTCCTACTCCCATGCGGCCGACGGAGAGCTGGCTCCGGCGCTGCAGGAGGCGCTCCAGCGCATGGCCAAGCCGTGGTACCGGCGTCGAGCGCTGGCGGTGTTCCGCGACGAGACCGGGCTGTCGGTGGACCCGCACCTGTGGGGGGCGATCGAGGCGGCACTCGAGCAGGCCGACTGGTTCGTGTTGTTGACCTCCCCACAGGCGGCCGGGTCGACTTGGGTCAACCGGGAGATCGAACACTGGGTGAGCCGCCACGGTGTCGACCGAATCCTGCCGGTGGTCACGGGAGGTCGTTGGGCCTGGGACCCGGAGACCGGGGACTTCACACCCGATTCGGACGCCGTCCCGGACGCGCTGCGGGGCGTCTTCGACGGGGAGCCGAGGCACCTCGACCTGTCGTGGGCCCACGAGGAGCAGCAGCTCAACCTCCGCAACGGCCGCTTCCGGGATGCGGCGGCCGAGCTGGCCGCACCGATGCACGGTCGCACCAAGGACGAGATCGAGGGCGAGGACGTTCGACAACACCGTCGCACGATCCGCACCGCCTGGGGCGCAGCTGCCGCGTTGGCGGTCCTCAGCGTGGTCGCCATCGTCGGCGCCGTGCTGGCGGTTCGCAACGCCAACTCGGCGGAGCGGCGCCGGGTGGAGGCCGAGTCCCAACGGCTGGTCGCCCAGAGCGGCGCCAACCTGGATCGTCCGGACCTGGCGTTTCTCCTGGCCGCCCACGCCGACCGGCTGGATCCAAGCCTCGACACCCAGGGTGCCGTGCTCAGCGCGCTGGCCGCCCGTCCCGACTTCCGCCAACGACTTCAGCTGGGCACCCCGGTCTCCGCGGTGGCCTTGGACACCGAGGCCGATCTGGTGGCGGTGGGAACGGTCGATGGTGACGTGGAGCTTCGCTCGTACTCCACCGGCGAACCGATGAACACGGCGGCGGGAGTACTGGGCGACGAGGTGACCGATCTGCGGATCGTCGGCGGCGGTGACGACCTCCGCATCGTGGCGGCCGACATCGTGTCGGTCGTGGTGCTCGACGCCGACGGAACCGAGCAGCTGACCCGAACCGACCCGACCGGCGACCCGTTCTTCTCGATGGACGTGGAGGAGTCGACGGGTCGGGTCGCCGCCGGGACGGGCCTGGGCAACGTCGTCGTGTGGGAGGCCGACTCGGTCGAACCGTTCGCCTCGTTCGAGGCGCATGCCGAGGGTGAACTGACAGCCGTCGATTCGGTGGCCTGGGCGGCCGACGGCACGCTGCTGTCGGCCGGACAGGACGGAGCCGTTCGTCGATGGGACCTCGAGCAGAACGGCGAGCCGGTGTGGGAGCTGGACTACGCGGCCGAGCACCCCGGCGCCACGGTCCAGTCACTGGCGGCGTTGGGTGAGGATCGATTCGTGACCGGCGGCTCGGGCGGCCTGGTTCGGTTCTGGAATCAGGCCGACGGCACGCCCGCCGTCGACGGGGCGGTGCCCACCCACACATCGGGGGTCACCCAGGTGGTCGCCACCGGCGCCGAGCCCGACGACGGGTCGGTGGCGTCGGTGTCCGGGGACGGCACGATCGTGTACTGGAACGACCGCACCGGGTTTCCGTTCACGCCGATCTTGGTTCACGAGGGCTCCGCCACGGGCGTGGCGTGGGATGCGGCCGACCCGCAGCGCGGGGTGACCGGAGGCGAGGACGGCACGGTGCTGCTGTTGAACTACGGGCCGGACGGACCGGTTGCTCCGGCGGAGGTGTCGTCGGGCTGGTCGGAGCCCAGCGCCGCGTCGCTGTCGCCCGACGGCTCCCGCCTGGCCGTGGCCCAGGGAACCTCGTTGGTGCTGACCGACGCCGACCAACCGGACCCGTCGTCGCCGTCGGTCGAGGTCGGCGACGTCGTCGAGCAGGCGCGGGTGACCACCGACAACCTGGTGGTCGCCGGGTTGAGCGACGGGTCGATCGTCACCTGGGACGGTGATGGGGCCGCGGTGGTGACCGAGGCACACGACGGCGCGGTGACCCAGTTGGCGGTGTCACCCGATGGCACGACGGTGGCCTCCGGTGCGGTGGAGCTCGACGGCGAGCTCGACCCGCAGGCGGCCGACGCCGGGTCGACGCTGAGGTTGTGGACGGTCGGGCCCGAGGGGGCGCTGCGCCCGACCGACACCCTGGAGGTGCCGTTGGCCGCATTCGGCCTGGAGTTCTTCGACGACGGACGGCGCTTGGCGATCGGCGGTCAGCAGGCCTTTGCGGTTGCAGACCTCGACACCGGCGAGGTGCGGAGGGCCGAGTTGGACTTCGAGGCCACCCGGGCGATCGCGCCCGCACCCGACGGCGAGACGTTGGCGGTGGCGCTCGGAGACGGCTCGGTTCGGGTGTACGACGTCGCCACGTTGACCGAGCAGGGGGCTTCGATGAACCACCCGGCGAGGGTGACCGGCGCGGCCTTTGCCGGGGAGGGCCGGTTGCTCGTCACCGTCGCCGCCGATGGCGGGCTGCGTTTCTGGGACGTCGCATCGCGCCGGGCGCTTGCGCCGCCCTTCCGCGCCCACCCGGCCGGAGCCGGTCCCAGCCTGTCGGTGGTGGGGGAGCGGGCCGCCACCACCGTGCTGACCGGCGATCGTGTCGCCGTGTGGCCGCTGTCGGTCGAGCGCCAGATCCAGCAGGGCTGCCGCCGTCACGGTCGTGATCTCACCGAGGTGGAGGCGGAACGATTCGACCTGGTCGGCGCACCACGGGTGTGCCCCGACTGATCAGCCGCGCCCGCCCACCGGGGTCAACTGGCGAAGCGACGGTGCAAAGACGCCGCCGGTCGGCAGGTGCGACAGGTCGAAACGGTCGAGCGGCTTCGGGAACAGGTTCGGGATGTCCTCGGGGTCGAGGAACTCGAACCCGGCTTCGTCCGTCCAGCCGCACAGCTCGCGATAGGCGACGACGACCACTCGCCACCCGGCGGCGTGGGCCGGTTCGGCGGCCACGCGTGCCAAGTCCTGGTCGGCCGAGCAGACGATGAGGGTGCCGGGTGCCTCCCGTTCGTGCAATCGCTGGTCGGCGACGGCCACCAGGGCATCATCGATGTCGCCCTCGTCGCGGTCGCGGCAGAAGACGGTGAACCCGCTCTGACGGGCTGCGGTGACAAACGGGGCCACCTGCGTCGCCCGGGTCGACACGACCGAGAGAAACAGCAGGGCCTCCACGTCGGCGGTCGCGTTGGCGCCTCCGGAGTCGGCACCGTGCGCCGCCGGGGTGTCCTGGGCGACCAGCCAGCGGCTGAACGCGTCGTACTGAGGGCGAACGACGGTGTGGTGATCGGCTCCGGTGACCGAGAAGAGCGAGGCATCCATGTTGGGCGCATCCCACAGGCACAGCACCAGCGGACGCCGGCGATCGTGGTGGTCGGGGAGTGCCACCTTGGGCACGGGATGGTCGCTGCCGTTGGCCACGACGGTCTCCAGGCTGGGAGTACGCATACATTCCTCCAGGGTTACGGCGACCCCCGTCGCCACCGCCGAGGTGCCACCAAATTGTTGATTTGATACCCAAGATATCGGTCGGTCGGCCGATCCGGACCCTCGGCCGGGAACTTCAGCGACCGATCCGGTGCCCGGCCAGGGCGAGCAGGCGGGGGAGGTCCCGCACGGCGTCTCGGTCGAGCTCCCGGACCTCCTCGGAGAGCTCCCCCCAGGGCACCAGGTGAGGCGTGGTCTTGGCCGCATGGTCCTTGGGCCCGAGGCTCCAGCCGTCGGCGGTGCGGTCGGCGCACCAGCGTTCGTGCTCCATCTCGGCCAAACGCTCGACCTCGTCGTCGGTCAGGCGGGCCTCGTCGCCCGGGTCGGCGACCAGCGGCACCGGCCGGGCGCCGATCGCGGACAGCTTGTCGCCGATGTGCCGGGCCTGGGCGCGGTTGGCACGCTGCAGGCTCTCGGGAAGGTCGTGCCAGCCGACCAGCGCCGGATTGTCGGTCACGGTCTCGCCCTTGGCGAGCGCGGTGGCGACGTAGGAATCGTGTGCGGCGATCGCCAGACGCTCCCACAGCCCGCCCAACAGCACCTCCGGATCGCAGGCCGCATCGAGCAGGCCGAAGGCAGCCAGCTCCGGGGACCGCCCGTCGGCGTGGTCGGGATCCCGGTCCAGCCGGGTGCGGCCCGTCATCAGCTCGGCCAGCCCCCGGTCCCGGTTGGTGCGCACGACCACGGGAGGCGCCTGGTCGACCCGGGCACGGGCCAGCGCCATGGCGGCGGCAAGGCCGTCGACCTCGTTGTCGAGGCAGACGTAGGCGGACGCGTCCGGACGGTCGGCGAGCAGGTCGGCCAGGCGGTCCGAGCGTGGATCGAGTCGCTCGATCGAGAGGTCGAAGCACCCGAGCAGCCCCGGAAGCCTCGACTCGATCACGGCGGTGGCATCGTCGCCGTCGACCGAGGCCAGCACCACCGGCAGGCGGTCGTCTCGACCGGTGACCGACCACAGTCGGGCCAGCTCCGCCAGCACGGCCTGGGCGAAGGGTCCGCTTCCGACGACGAGGACGCCCGGCGGATCGGCCGCGGGATCGACCTCGAACGGCGGGTGGCGCGTGAACATGGTGCGGGCGCCGGCCTCGCCGACGTTGAAATAGTCCAGGTTCAAGCCCGGGGTGGCGGAGGCGGCCAGTTCCTGCGTGCGAAGCCTGACCGACAATCCGGCGTCGGCCACGTGCACGCGGCAGTCCAACTCCGGCCCCGACCGCCGGGCGACGACCTCGGCGACCGAGAGCGCCACCTCCCCGTTGGTGGCGTCGTCGCCGCAGCAGGCGACCAGATGGGACGCACGGGTCAGGCGAAGTGTGTTCAATAATGCGGTGTCGCGTGCGTCACCGGCAAGGACCCACACGCCGGCTTCCCGCGCCGACGCGGCGGCCAGCGGTGTCGGGTTGGGGTCGATCGCCACGACGGGCACCTCGGCGGCCCGCAGATGTTGGGCGAGCCGCAGGCCGGTGGTGCCGAGGCCGCAGATCACGACGTGGTCGCGGGCGAAACGGACCGACAGCTTCTGGCGGGTCTGGCGGAACGCCGTCATGAACACGCCGACGGCGGCGTACCCGGCGACGGCCGGGGCGAGGAACCGGGCGATCTGGAGTGCCGGCGGAAATCCGGTGGCGTCGGGAACGCCCGAAACCTGCAGGGTGAACAGCTGGATCGACAGGTAGAACGGATCGACCGGCGTGTGCGGCGTCCCCGAAAGGTCGAGTTGTTGGGCCCAGCCGATGTAGCCGAGCACGATCGACAGCACGGCGGAGAACGACACGACCGGCCATTGAATCTCCGCCCAGAATCGACGCAGGGCGTGCAGCCGACGTTTGGGGGTTCCCACCGGCGGAGCGGTCACGCAGATCCACCCGGGCCGGTCTGGTTGACGGTGACGGTCGCCATCGGGCCAGATTAGGGGAAGCCGATCGGGCCGTCCCCCGGGACTCAGGCGGCAAGGAACGCCGTAAATCCTCGTTATGTCAAGTAGTGCCCGGAACTCGGCACTCTGGGGGTGCGCCCCCCGCCCGTTGCTACGAAGCGTCGAAGAACCGACGCCGCATCGCTTTCGCCGCCTTCAACGGCTTCCCAACGGCCGGATACGTCTCGGCCAGGCGTGCGGGCAGCGAGCGGTTGCGTCGGATCCAACCATCGAGTTCGGGTCCGGACTCGAAGCTCGAGATGAGTGCGTGGCGAGGTTGGTCGCCGCGATGAACGACCACGTGCCACAGGCGCTGGGTGTCCACGACAAACCGGGACCCCCGATGCAGCGGGATTCGAATCTCGGTGGCCGGGTCGGGATAGCCGTCGGCATCGTTGTCCATCAGCATCATGTAGCTGTCCGGATTGTCGGTGAGCTCGAGCCACGAACGAACCACCCAACCCGCGTCGGGGGGATTGTGACGGTTGTTCTGGTCGCGGTGCAGCAGCGTCCTGGCCTCGGCGCGGCCCTGCGGGTTGAGGCGGATCACCCGCACGCGGCCGAAGTTGGCGCCCACCCCCTCGACGTAGCGCCGAAGCGACGGCGCCCGCTCGGCGTTGATGGTCCAGATCCCGTCCTTGTCGGCGCGCTTTCGGCTGGAGAAGCCGACGCAGTTCATCTCGCCGTCGACGGATGCCAGGGGTGCAAAGTGGGTGTCGCCCCCCGACTTCCAGTCGAGGAAGTCGAGGCTGCGCCACTCCCCCTCCGGGCACACGTCCGGCGCATCGGCCAGGCGCACCACCCCGGTGGCCTGCAGGACCCCGAGCCGCGCATGCGGCGTGATGAGGTCGATGCTCCGGCTGATCTCCGCATCGATGGGCAGGTCGCTCATCGAACCAGTCTGCCTGCTGAGCGGCGCTCGATCGACTGAGGGGTGGAGTGCTGACCGCTTGCTGCTGAACCCGGTCGAGCTCCAGGTACCCGCCGTTACTCCACGGCGGAGTGAAACGCCGCAACCGCCGAGGCGAGCAGCTCGGTGGTCGTCCCGACGCCGACGGGCAGGGGCACCGGCACCTTGAAGTCGGTGACGCCCAGCTCGACCAGCGGGGGTGCCGCCGATATGGTCGCCTCGAGGTCGAGTCCGCCGTTGTCGTCGGTGACCGCCCGGAGGTAGCTGGTGACCTGCACCGTGTCCGGGTCGCGATCCAGGTCCTCCATCGATCGCCGCATGTCGGTCACCCCACGCCGGGGGTCGGCCACCGCCGGCCCCCACGGGATCCAGCCGCTGCCGAAGCGGGCCAGCCGCTCCATCGACCGCGGCTGTACCGTGCCACCCACCCAGATCGGCACGCCGCCGGGTTGCACCGGTTTGGGCATGGCGTGGAGGTGGTCGAAGCTCAGCTCGGGCGACGCATAGGAGGCCACGTCCTCGGTCCAGAGGGTCCGGCACACCTCGAGGGTGTGGTCGAGCAGTCGGCCGCGGCCGGCGAAGTCGAGCCCGGCGGCCGTGTACTCCTCCTCCTGCCAGCCGACGCCGACGCCCAGGTCGAAGCGGCCACCGGACAGGACGTCCAGCGTGGCAGCGGTCTTGGCCAGCACCGCCGGCCGACGGAGCGCGGCGATCAGGATGCTCGTACCCAGCCGAACCCGGGTGGTCTGCCCGGCGAGGAAGGCCAGCGTGGTCAGCGGCTCCAGCCAGTGCCCGTCCGGCCCGGTGGGTTGACGTCCGCCCGCCGTGCCGCCACGCCTGGGGTCGGCGTAGGCCTCGGGCCGTTCACCGAACACGACGTGGTCGGACACGATGATGCGGTCCACCCCGGCGGTGTCGGCGGCGATTGCGGCGTCGACCAGCCCGCCCCATCCGCCCGGATCCTCGGCCGCAAAGTTGCGGGGCTGGATGGTGAGCTGCGGTCGCTCCGGCCGGGCCGGCGGTACCAGGGGCGTGGTCATGTTGGGACCCTACCGAGGCGGCGAAACGGGTCGGCCCCCGTGCCGGTGGCCGCCACTCCCCTCCCGTAACCTGACCCAGAAGCCTAGCCAGGGAGCCGCCAGTGGCCGGAGCCATCGACAGGATCTTTCACCCCGCCATCGAACGAGTGGCCCGCACGCGCTACCACCCGGCGCGCGAGATGGTCGACGAGCTGCACCAGCGCTACCGGCCCGGTAACGCCGACGAGCTGATCAAGCTGATCGTCAAGCGCTACACGCGTGAACTCGCCGCCGTGTCGGCGCTGGCCGGGGGTGCCGCCGCCATCCCGGGGGCCGGCACGGGGACGGCGTTGATGACGAGCACCGCCGACCTGGCGTACTCGATCACCAAGATGGGCGAGATGATCTTGGCCATCGGCATCGCCGCCGGGCACGACGCGCAGTCGCTGGAGCAGCGCCGCAGCTGGGTGGTCAGCGTGTTGACGATGGCCAACGGGGCGTCCGCCGGGGTCGAGGGGCTGGCGGGCCGGCTGGGCTCGGCCGGCGGCGCCCGGGTGGTGGGCAGCCTGTCCGACGAGCGGCTCTCGTCGATGAACGCCAAGCTGAGCGCCCAGCTGCTGACGAAATTCGGCATCGAACAGGGCGCGCTGCGTGTCGGTCGCCTGGTGCCCTTTGGGATCGGTGCCGGCATCGGGGCCACCGGGTCGGCGTTGATCACCCGCTCCACCGCCAAGGCCGCCCGCCGGTTCTTCCAACACGAGCCGGACGGTCGCACGGGCTCGGATCCGCTGGCCGACGATCTGGACGTGGTCGCCGACGGGGCCACCACCGCGCCATCGATCGAGGCCCAGACACTGCCCCCGCAGGACCGCGCCTGAGCACCGACCGCCCCAACATCCGGGAGTTGAAACCGGGCCACGGGCTACGGTCCGTGCCGATGGGCTCGCCACGACGCGCCGACCGGGACGTCGACGCGACCCGCCGCCGGGCCGCCTTCGAGCGCGACGGCCTGGTGGTCGTACCGGGCCTGATCGAACCGGAGCTCGTCGAACGGCTTCGGGCCGACCTCGAGTACCGCTGGACCCGCCGCCCGGTCATCGGTGGACGCATCCAGGACCTGTGGGTTCGCTCCCCGACGGTGCGCCGTCTTGCCGCTCATCCTGCGGTGTTGGCGGCGCTGGCCGACCTCTACGGTCGACGCGCCATTCCGTTCCAGACGCTGAACTTCCGGGTGGGCACCGAACAGCCGCTCCACGCCGACAGCATCCATTTCGACACGGTGCCGACGGGGTGGATGTGCGGTGTGTGGGTGGCGTTGGAGGACGTCGGCGACGAGCAGGGCCCGCTCAGCTGGGTGCCGCGCTCGCAGCATCTCGAGGGACCCGACGCCGAGCAGTTTGGTGGTGGCGCCGGCCGCTTCGACGACGTTGCCTATGAGGCCGCAGTGGCCCACGCCGCTGCGGAGGCCGGCCTGGAGACCGAGCACGTCCACGCCAACGCGGGTGATTGCGTCGTTTGGTCGGCGGGTGTGTTTCACGGCGGAGCCACGGTGAACGACCCGGACCGCACCAGGTGGTCGCAGGTCACGCACTACGTCTTCGAGGGCCTCCCGGCCGTCACGCCCCAACGCTCCCGCCCGTCCCTCGGCCGGTGGTGGCTTCGGGACCCGCTGGTGAACGTGGCGACGCTCGGCGTCGAGCGCGAAGTCGATACCGAGCTCGGAGCTGTCGCGCCGCTCCGCCTGCCCGGCGGGTTGGTCCGATTCCCGAACCCTGGCACCGGCGAACCTCCGACGAGTCGCCGCGTCTACTCGGCCGTCGTCGGCGCAGGCCGCCGGATTCGGTCGCTCCCCCGGCGGGTTCGGGCGGGATGCGCCCGGGAGGCCCGACCGCCCACGGTCGGGTCAGGCGCCGGTGCGCTTCGGTAAACACCTGTTTACTGTTAGGGTGGGGATCGTCTCCGGAAAGGAGCATGATGGAACGTCAGACCATCGTCGTGCACGGACATCGGATCTCCTATCGAACGGGCGGCTCCGGGCCGGTCGTGTTGCTCATCCACGGCATGGCCGGAAGTTCGGCCGCGTGGAAGCCGATCCTCGAGGATCTGGGCGAACACGTCACCTACGTCGCCCCCGACCTCATCGGACACGGCCACTCCGCAAAGCCCCGAGCCGACTACTCGCTGGGCGCCCAGGCCAGCTTCCTGCGTGACCTGCTGGCCGCGCTCGGCCACGAGCGCGCCACCGTGGTGGGCACGTCGCTTGGTGGCGGCATCGCCATGCAGTTCTCCTACCAACACCCGGAGCGCTGCGAACGGCTGGTGCTGGTGGGCGCCGGGGGTCTCGGCGAGGAGGTCTCCACATTGCTGCGGCTGCTGGCGCTTCCGGGCGTCGAATACGTGCTGCCGGTGGCGTTCCTGCCGTTCATCCGCACCGGAGTGGAGACCGTCACCGGCTGGTTCGGCAAGATCGGCCTCGCCCCGGCCCCCAAGACCAACGAGATGTGGCGGTCGTACACGTCGCTGATGGAGCCCGAGACGCGCACCGCCTTCACCCAGACGCTCAAGTCGGTGGTCGACCTGAAGGGTCAGCGGGTCTCGGCCATGGACAAGCTATACCTGGCCGCCGACATCCCCTCCCTGATCATCTGGGGTGACGAGGACCCGATCATCCCGATCGATCACGCCCACGCTGCCCAGGAGGCCATCACCGGCAGCCGGTTGGAGATCATGGAGGGATGCGGCCACTTTCCCTACGCCGAGCAGCCCCGCCGGTTCGCCAGGCTGTTGCTCGACTTCATCGACACGACCACCCCCGCAAGCATCGGCGCCACCGATCTCGACCGGCTGCTCAGCGAGGCCGCTGCGGATGGCGACGAGCCACAACCCGCCGAGTGACCGTCAGTTGAGCTCCGGCTCCAGCGGCGCATGGGCGAACCGGGCCAGCCGACCCCCTTGGCGTCGCAGGACCCGTTGCCACAGCGTGTCGGGGTCGCGGTCCAGCGGATCGTCCGGATGGACGTCGCAAATGAACCACGAATCGATGATCAGCTCGCCGTCGAGCTGGCCGGGACCCCAACCCGAATAGCCGGCGAACAGTCGCAGCTCGTCGACCTCGTGCTGGGCGCCGTCGAGGTGTTGCTCGAGATCGAGTCGCCCAAGCGTGCCCGAGATGTGATGGAACCCGTCGGGGCGCTCACCCGGCCGGGCGCGTGCGAGGCAGATGATCCCCTGCTTGCTGACCGGACCCCCGACAAACATCACCCGGGGCGCGGCGGACGCCGGGGCGAGTGCCGGCAGCACCTCGTCCACCTCGGTGTTGGCAGGGCGGTTGAGCACCACGCCGATCGCCCCGGCCTCGTCGTGGTCGATCACGTAGATCACCGAGCGTTCAAAGTTGGGGTCGATCAACTCGGGTGAGGCCACCAACAGCTTCCCGGCGGTCGACCCGTCCTCCATCAGCCCATCATGCCACCGGAGGAGACCGTGTTGCGCCGCGCGTTGGTGACACGCGCAACGCCGACCCGTATTTGGTGTGTCTTCGAGCCGCTGGAGCGGCGCCTGGACACATCAAATCGTCCAGTGAGGCGGCATCTCGGCTACACGAGGGAGCTACGCCCGTCGTTCTCCCATCCGGACGCGGTCAGTTTCCAACCGGGGAGGTCGGCGAGCGGGGTGATGTGCTCGAACGTGCGCTGGTAGCCGGTGCGGGCGATGCGCCATCGATCGTCGTCGTCGAGGCGATACTCGTCGTGGTAGAAGCAGGCGCCCTGCAGCAGGAACTCCCACTGGCGATCCACCAGTTGGTCGGTCAACGCCCAGATACCGGTGGCCGTGCGGTCGCCGGTCCGGGTCAACTCCGGTTGGGTCACCCGGTGGGCCGACAGAAAACTCTCCCGCCCCATCGCCTCGGTGAAGAAGGCGAGGACCGCGTCGCGCCCCTCAAAGTGAAGCGCCCCGCCGCTCCACTCCCCCACCACGTCCTCGCACAGGGTGTCGGCCACCAGCTGCCAGTCCTTGGTGTCGATGCCGCGCAGATAGCGGTACTTGAGTTCCTCCAGCTCGTGACGAGTCGACTCGTCCAATGCCACAACCCCCATGATCCGCTCCCCCTGATCCGCAGCCGATGTCCGGCTGGACGGTATCCCAAGGCGCAACCCCCTACCGTGGGCGAGGTGGACGACAACGAAACCCCGTGGGCCGACACGGCGGTGATCACGATGGAGTTGCAGCGGGGCGTCGTCGGCGAGTCCGCCACGATGCCCGCGCTGCGGGACGCCGTCGCGGAGGTCGGGTTGCTCGGCTCGGTCCGGTCGTTGCTGGAGGCCGCCAGGGCGGCGTCGATGCCGGTGGTGCACGCCACGGTGAGTTGGCGGGAGGACCGGCGTGGAACCCCGCTGAACACCCCGCTGGCGCGCGGGCTCGGGGCAACGCCGGGCCACCTGCTGCACGGAAGCGAGGCGGCGGAACTGCATCCCGGGATCGGCGCCGATCCCGCCGTCGACCTGATCGCCCATCGGCATCACGGCATGACGCCGTTCACCGGCACCGATCTCGATGCGCTGCTGCGGTCGCTCGGCGTGCGTCGTCTCGTGATCTGCGGCGTCTCGCTGAACGTCGGGATCATCGGAGCGGTGATCGAAGCCGTCGGCCTGGGCTACGAGGTTGTGGTCCCCACCGACGGGGTGGTCGGCATCCCGATCGCCTACGGATCATCGGTGGTTCAGAACTCGCTGCGACCGCTGGCCACGCTGTCGACCACGGACGACCTGATCGCCGCCTGGCGGTGAATGTCGTGATGCGACATGCCGAAGGTGCGCTGGGTGGCATCGGGCACCTCGGTCGATTCTTCCAAAGAACCACGTGACAAATCCAACTTGGTTGGGTACAGTCACCCACACGACATCGGGGTTGAGGAATCTCATTCCACCTCCGATGAGCTGGTTGGCTGTGTGAGCTTTCGGGGGGTTGCTCACACAGCCTCCAGCAGATTCCCGGCCTCGGCGAAGCCGGATCACCTGATGGTGCCCGGTCGAAGTGGCGGGTCTGGCAAACTCGCACCCGTGGACTACATCTCGGTTCCTGACAGCGGCGGATTCGTGCTCATCGATCTGCCCGACGCACCACAGGCGGCGGGTGTCGTCCGCTGGGCCAGGAAGATTCTGAAGGACGGCGCGGCGGGTCTGGCCAGGTCGATGACCTACAGCTTCGCCGCCTTGGAGTTGCAGGTGTCCGGCGCGTCGGCGGGCATCAGCGCCGACGCCAAGGTTCGCGACGAGTCGGTTGCCGCGTTCGCCAACAACCTTCCCGGTGCGCTCGGTGACCGGTCGGTGTTGCTCGATGCGGCCAAGGGCGTCGCCGAGGCCGACCTGGCCCCGCTGCGGGCATCGGACACCCGCGACCCCCGATACTTCGACCCCGACGTGGCCGGCATGCTGGCCGATGAGGGCGTCCTGGCCTCTGCCGCCTGGGCCCACGGCCCGTTGGCAGGCGCCCGGGTCACCATCGACGGCGCGGGCGAGCCCGAGCTCCGGCTGGCGCGGGCTGCGATCGCGGTCGGCGCCACGGTGGTCGCACTGGGCAACCATCACCTCGCGGACGGGTTCGACGAGGCGGCGTTGTCGACGCTCGCCGGATCCACCGACGACGCAACCGATGCGCCTCCGGGCGAGGTGGTCGACGACGGTTTGCACGTCGAAGCCGAAGTGGCCCTGGTGGGAGCCAAGTCGAATTCGGTGGACCACCGCCGCATGGAGCAGATTGTTGCGGCGGTCGTGGTGCCGTACGGCCGACTGGCCGTGACCACCCGGGCGCTGGCGGTGGCGGCCAGGGCCGACCGGCGCGTGCTGCCCGACTTCGTCACGGTCGCCGGTCCGCTGGTGGCGGCGTGGCCCGCCGAGAGCTCCGACACCGACTCACTCCGCGACGAGGCGCGCAGCCGGGTCGTCTCCGTGCTCGACGGGCTTCCCGGTGGCGACGACGGGCTGGTGCTGGAGGCGTGCGTCGCCGCCGAGGCGTACCTGTCCACGCGGCGCGACGAACTGCCCTTCGGCCGCCCCATCTAGCGCCGGCATCATTCGCAACCACCCGTCGTCGGGTCAAGGATCTCCATGAGCGCCACCGTCTCCGAACTCCCGCCGTTGCCCGGCCAGGCGCCGGGTGTCCCCTGGCCCAACGACGCCTGGCCGGTGGGCGAAATCCAGGCCGTCGACCCGGCCGGGGTCGACCGGCTGATCGACCGGGCGTTCACCGACCAGCCGAGGGACGACCTGGCCCTCACCCTGGCCGTGGTGGTCATCCAGGGCGGTCGCCTGGTGCTGGAGCGCTACGGGCCGGACACCGACCACAACACGCCGCTGGTGTCGTGGTCGATGGCAAAGAGCATCACCCAGGCCGCCCTCGGACTCCTGGTGCTCGACGGCGCGATCGATCCCGAGGCGTTCGCGCCGGTGCCCGAGTGGGCGGACCCCGGCGACCCACGGTCGGCGATCACCACGCAGCACCTGCTGGCCATGCGCAGCGGCCTGCACTGGGTGGAGGACTACGTCGACCCCGACGCCTCGACGTGCCTGCCCATGCTGTTCGGCGACGAGCGCGCCGACATGGCGCACTACGCCGCCTCGCTTCCGCTGGACCACGAACCGGGCTCCACGTTCCTGTACTCCTCCGGCACCACCAACATCCTGTCCCGCATCGTCGGAGACGCCGTGGGAGGCGGTCGTGTCGCCATGGAACGCCACCTCTCCGAGCGCCTCTTCGGGCCGCTGGGCATCACCTCGGCCGATCCGCGTTTCGACGATGCCGGCACCTTTGTCGGGTCGTCCTACGTCTGGGCCACCGCCAGGGACTTCGCACGCTTCGGCCAGCTGTACCTGCGCGATGGCGTGTGGGACGGCCGACGACTGCTGCCCGAAGGTTGGGTCGACCGGGCCCGCCGGCTCCGGTCGATCGACGAGGACGGCGTGGGCTACGGCGAGCAGTGGTGGGTGGACCCCAACTCGTCACTGGGCACGTTCTGGGCGAACGGCTACGAGGGCCAGTCGATCACGGTGGTGCCGGGGGCCGACACCGTGATCGTGCGGCTGGGCAAGACCCCGATCGAGCAGGCCCCCGCACTGGCCGCGTGGCGACACGACCTGTTGGTCGCCCTCGCCGGTTCGAGCTGAGACGACGCCTGGGCGGCCCAGCGTCACGGCGATGGCTCCCGGCCCGCGGCAGCGAGGCGTGAACGGCGGACGAGGAGTGCGGCCCGCTCCGCCTCGTTGGCGGTGAGCTCGGCAGCCCGGTCGAACGCAGCGATCGCGTCGTCGGCCCGGCCCAACCGCTCGAGCAACGAGGCCCGTGTGGCGTGAAACGGGTGATACCCGTCGAGGCTCAGCCGCTCGACGAGTTCGAGCGCGACCTCCGGGCCGTCCACCTCCCCGACGGCGACCGCCCGGTTGAGCGCCACCACCCGGGTGGGCTCGAGGGCCAGCAGCTGGTCGTAGAGCGCCACGATCTGGCGCCAGTCGGTGGCCTCCGCGGTGGGTGCGTCGGTGTGCACCGCGGCGATCGCGGCCTGGATCTGAAACGGGCCCGGAGCGTTGCGGCGCAGGCAGGCCCGAACCAGCGCGTGTCCCTCCTCGATGAGCGGCCGGTCCCATCGGTGCCGCTCCTGGTCGGCGAGCAGCACCAGCGCCCCGGTCGAATCGGTTCGTGCCGGTCGGCGTGCTTCGGTGAGCAGCAGCAGCGCCAGGAGGCCGATCGCTTCCGGCTCGTCGGGCATCAACTCGACGAGCAGCCGGGCCAGCCGGATGGCCTCGGCGCCGAGCTCGACGTTGGTCAGACGAGGCCCGGTGGACGCCGCATAGCCCTCGTTGAAGACCAGGTAGATGACGCCGAGCACCGCCCGGAGGCGATCCGGAAGCTGGGTGTCGCTGGGAACCCGGATGGGAATGCGGGCGGCGCGGATCTTGTGTTTGGCCCGGGTGAGGCGCTTGGCCATCGTGGCGGTGGGCACCAGGAACGCCCGGGCGATCTCGGGGGTCTCCAGCCCACCGATCAGGCGGAGGGTCAGCGCGGTCTGGGCGCTTCGGTCCAGCGCCGGGTGGCAGCACGTGAACATCAGGCGCAGCTGGTCGTCCTTCACCGGGCCCACGTCCTCGTCCTCGGGGGGCGCCGACCTCCTGGCGAACGCGTCGTGTCGTTCATCTCGGTTGGCCTCCTGGCGGAGCCGGTCGATGGCGCGGCGTCGGGCGGTGGTCGTGATCCACCCACCCGGGTTGGGCGGGAGGCCGGTCGACGGCCAGCGCCGACCGGCCTCCACGAAGGCCTCCTGCACCGCATCCTCGGCGGCGTCGATGTCGCCGAGCATCCGGACCAGGGTGGCCACGCACTGGCCGTACTCGGCCCGGAACACCCGGGCGACCTCCTCGCCGTCGACCGAACCCACGACGAATGGCTCAGTCCTCGGGTTCGGACTGGAACGGCCGCACCTCGACGGGCCCCTGACAGGCCACGGTGGCCTGCGACGCCCAGTCCAGCGCCTCGTCCAGGTCGGCGGCCTCGATCACCCAGACCCCGCCAAGGTGCTCCTTGGCCTCGGGGAACGGGCCGTCGGTCATCACGATCTCGCCGTCGGTCTGGCGGACCACAGTGGAGGTGTCCGGGGTCTCCAGGCCGCCGGCGAACACCCACGCACCGGCGTCCTGCAGCTTGGTGTTGAAGGTGTCGACGTCGGCGAACATCTGCTCCATGACCTCGGGCGCCGGCGGCTCCTGACCCTCGACGTAGTGAACTGACATCAGGTACTGGCTCATTGGTTCGGTTCCTTTCGGTGGCGGATCGGCGCCGTGCCGATCCTCTCACCACACCCACGAAGCCAACCAGGCTCGATGGACAACCCGGACGGGATTTCTCGAAGATTCGCTGCCGGGAAACGGCGGCGTGGCGCCCTCGGCGGATCGGCGTCCTGGTGTGGCGTCGGGTACGCTCGTTCGAAACTGAAGCCGACCATCTCGGACGGGAGAGCGTCGGGGGCAACCGCCACCCGGCCGCCGTAGGAGCAACCTCCCCGGAATCTCTCAGGCACCGGTACCGCCCGGGTCAGGCACACGCTGGAAAGTAGGGCATCGTCGTTGGACGGGACGCCCTCGCCGAAGGTGAAAACCGGGCTCCGGCCCGGTGAAGCTCTCAGGCACCACGGACAGCGGGGGGACCCAGTCCCTCTCCCGCGCCAGGAGCCCACGTGTCCACTCCCCCAGCCTCCACTCCCCCAGCCTCCACCACCCAGCGTCAGACCCCGGCCGTCGGAGACTTCGTGTCCCGGCACGTCGGTTCCGATGCCCACGAGACCGCGGCGATGTTGGCCGATCTCGGATATTCGTCGATGGACGAGTTGATCGCCGCCACCGTGCCGGCGTCGGTGCGGTCGAACGAGCCGCTGACCCTGACCGACCTGCCCGCCGCGATGTCGGAGCCCGAGCTGCTGGACCACCTGCGGGAACTCGCCACGGGGAACGAGGTGCTCACCTCGATGATCGGCCAGGGGTACTACGGCACGCACACCCCGACGGTGATCCAGCGCAACGTGCTGGAGAACCCGGCCTGGTACACCGCGTACACGCCCTATCAGCCCGAGATCAGCCAGGGTCGCCTGGAGACGCTGCTGAACTTCCAGACGATGGTGCAGGACCTGACCGGCCTGGACCTGGCCGGTGCGTCGCTGCTGGACGAGGCCACGGCGGCCGCCGAGGCGCTCACGCTGTGTCGCCGCCAGTCCAAGAGCAAGGCCTCCCGGTTTCTGGTCGACGCCCGCTGCCACCCGCAGGTGGTTGCGGTGGTGGCCACCCGGGCCGAGCCGCTCGGCATCGCCCTGGACGTCGCCGACCCCCGCACCGGTGAGGTCGAGGCGTCCGACTACTTCGGCGCCCTGCTGGCCTACCCGGCCACCGACGGCACGATCACCGACTTTGCCCCGCTGACCACGGCGCTCCACGACGCAGGTGCGTTGGTGGCGGTTACCACCGACCTGTTGGCGTGCACGTTGCTGACCCCGCCCGGCGAGTGGGGCGCCGACATCGCCGTCGGCTCGGCCCAGCGCTTCGGCGTGCCGATGGGCGCCGGCGGACCCCACGCCGGATTCATGGCGGTCACCGACAAACTGCGCCGGTCGCTGCCCGGTCGGCTGGTGGGCGTGTCGGTGGACGCCGCCGGACGGCCCGCCCTGCGGCTGGCGCTCCAGACCCGGGAACAGCACATCCGCCGGGAGAAGGCCACCTCCAACATCTGCACCGCCCAGGTGCTGTTGGCGGTGATGGCCGCCTCCTACGCCACCTACCACGGCCCCGAGGGGCTGCTGGCCATCGCCGGACGGGTGGCGGCGCTCGCCAAGGGCGCAGCCACGCTGCTGGCCGACGCCGGCGCCGACGTCGTCACCGACGATGCGTTCGACACGCTGTGGGTGCGCGTGGCCGGTGGCGCCGAGGCCGCCGCTGACGCCGCCCGGGCCGAGGGCATCAACCTGCGCCTGGTCGATGCCGACACGGTGGGACTGTCCGTCGACGAGACCACCACCCCCGCACAGCTGGCGACCGCGCTCGCCGCCGTCGCACCAGGCGTCGACCGCGACGCGGCCGCCGACGCACTCGCCGCTGCGGCGGGCGGGGCGAGCCACCAGAGCACCGGGCTGATCCCGGACGCGCTCGTGCGCACCACGCCCTTCCTCACCCATCCGACCTTCCACAGCCATCGCACCGAGACCGAGATGCTGCGCTACCTGCGCCGCCTCGCCGACGCCGACCCTGGCCCTCGACTTCCGCAGCATGATCCCGCTCGGCAGCTGCACGATGAAGCTGAACGCCACCACCGAGATGCTGCCGGTGACCTGGCCGGAGTTTTCGCAGCTGCACCCCTTCGCCCCGCCGACCAGCTGGCGGGCATCACCGACCTGGCCCGACGGCTGGAGCAATGGCTGGCCGACATCTGCGGCTATGACGCCGTGTCGATCCAGCCCAACGCCGGCAGCCAGGGCGAGCTGGCCGGCCTGCTGGCGATCAGGGCCCTACCACCGATCGCGGTCAGTCAGCGCGCAACGTGTGCCTGATCCCGTCCTCGGCCCACGGCACCAACGCGGCCTCGGCGGTGATGGCGGGCATGCACGTGGTCGTCGTCGCCTGTGACGACGCCGGCAACGTCGACCTCGACGACCTCAACGCCAAGGTGGCCGAGCACGCCGACGACCTGGCGGCGCTGATGGTGACCTACCCCTCCACGCACGGCGTGTTCGAGGAGTCGATCGGCGAGGTGTGCGCCGCGGTGCACGACGCCGGCGGCCAGGTGTACGTCGACGGCGCCAACCTCAACGCCATGGTGGGCCTGGCCCAGCCGGGCCGGTTCGGCGCCGACGTCAGCCACCTCAACCTGCACAAGACGTTCTGCATCCCCGCAGGGGCGGCGGCCCCGGCGTCGGCCCGGTGGCCGTCCGGGCCCACCTGGCGCCCTTCCTCCCCGCCACCGATCAGGGGTCCCACTCCGCCGACGGCGCCCAGCGTGCCGACCGGGTCGGTGCGGTGAGCGCCGCCCCGCTGGGGTCGGCCTCGATCCTGCCGATCAGCTACGCCTACATCGCCATGATGAAGCGGACAGGCTCGGAGGCGGCCTCGAGGGCGATCCTCACCGCCAACTACGTCGCCGAGCGGCTCGACGCCCACTTCCCGGTGCTCTACACCGGCGCCCAGGGCGGGTGGCCCACGAGTGCATCCTCGACCTGCGACCGCTGACCAAGGAGAGCGGCATCAGCAACGAGGACGTCGCCAAGCGGCTGATCGACTACGGCTTCCACGCCCCGACGATGAGCTTCCCGGTGGCGGGCACGCTGATGGTGGAGCCCACCGAGTCCGAGTCCAAGGCGGAGCTCGACCGGTTCTGCGACGCCATGGTGGCGATCCGCAGCGAGATCGACCGGGTGATCGACGGCACCTGGCCCGCCGACGACAACCCGCTGGTGAACGCCCCGCACCCCTCCGAGGACCTGATGGTCGACGAGTGGACCCACCCCTACAGTCGCGAGCTGGCGGCGTTCCCGCTGCCCGAGCTGCGGCGCAACAAGTACTGGGTGCCGGTGTCGCGCATCGACGGCGGCTACGGCGACCGCAACCTGGTGTGCTCCTGTCCGCCGATCGAGCAGTTGACGCAGGCCTGACGGAGCGCACGTTGGCGATCATCTCGGCGTGGGCCAAGCCCGGGTCGAAACGGCCGATGGTCGGCGGGCGCCACGGCGACGCGCTGGTCGTCGCCGTGGCGGCCCGGGCGGTGGACGGTCGGGCCAACGATGCCATCGTCGCTGCGCTGGCGGCGGCCCTGGACGTGCCCAAGAAGGAGATCAGGATCCGTCGCGGCCACACCGGCCGTGCGAAGCGCATCGAGATCCCCGACCACGCGGCGGGGCGGGCCGTGGCCCTGATGGATCTCGGCTGAGCATCCGCCGCCTGAGCCGACGACCAGCGGGTCCGGACCGGCACGTCCCCGTTGCCGTGCCACGCTGGTGCGATGCACGTCTCGATGACGGTACCCACCGACGACCTCGGTGAGGTATCGACGATCTACCCGGCGCTCGAGGGCCTCGGCTACCACCGGGCGTTCTCCTTTGAGGCCAAACACGACCCCTTTCTGCCGCTGGCCGTGGCCTCCCAACACACCGAGCGGCTGCAGCTGGGCACGGCGATCGCCATCGCCTTCGCCCGGACCCCGATGACCCTGGCCAACGCCGGGTGGGATCTGCAGACGATCACCGGCGGACGCTTTGTGCTGGGGCTGGGCTCCCAGATCCGGCCCCACGTCGAGCAACGCTTCGGCATGCCGTGGTCGCGGCCCGCGGCGAGAATGCGCGAGATGGTGCTGGCGATCCGGGCGATCTGGGCGGCGTGGGAAACCGGCGAGCCGCTCGACTTCACCGGCGAGTTCTACGCCCACACCCGCATGGCGCCGGCGTTCGATCCCGGCCCGAACCCGTTTGGCCCGCCGCCGATCCTGACCGCGGGGTTCGGGCCGCGCATGACCGAGGTGGCCGGCGAGGTGGCCGACGGCTTCCTGGTGCATCCGCTGAACACGCGCCGGTCGCTGGAGGAGCTGACCCTCCCGGCCATCGCACGGGGTGCGGCCCGGGCACGCCGCTCGCCCGGCGACGTCGAGCTGACCTGCGTCACCATCGTGGTGACCGGCCGCGACGAGGACGAGATGCGGCGCTCGCGGGAGGCCGTGCGGGGCCAGCTGGCGTTCTACGGCACCACCCCCGCCTACCGGCCGGTGCTCGACCTGCACGGCCGCGGCGACCTGCACCGGCAGCTCAAGGCACGCGCGAGGCGCGGCGAGTGGGAGTCGATGGCGGAGTTGATCGACGACGAGTTTCTGGAGGAGGTGGCCGTCGTCGGCGAGCCGGACTCGATCGCCCCTGCGCTGCGCCGCCGACTCGACGGCATCTCCGATCACGTCAGCCTGGTGAACAACCGTGCGCCCGACCCGCTGCACCTCGCCGAGGTGGTGGGCGCGCTCGTGTGAGCAGCGCCGGTGCGCGTCGCTGCGTCAGTCGGCCGACGACGCGGTGCCCTCGGCCGGGTCGAGGGTGAGGAGGCCGAGTTCATGCAGTACCGCTCGCCCGTGGGGTTGGGCCCGTCGGGAAAGACGTGGCCCAGGTGGGCGTCGCAGTTGGCGCAGCGCGCCTCGATGCGGGTCATACCCATGCTGCGGTCCTCGATGCGGCGCACCTTGCCCTCGCCGATCTCGGAGAAGAACGACGGCCAGCCGGTGCCGGAGTCGAACTTGGTCTCGCTGTCGAACAGCTCCTCGTTGCAGACGACGCACCGGTAGACGCCGGCGTCCTTGGTGTCCCAGTAGGTGCCGGTGAAGGCACGTTCGGTGCCGCCGTTCTGGGTCACCTGATACTGCTCGGGCGTCAGCCGGGCCTTGAGGTCGTCCTGATCGAAGGTGGTCATCGGTGTGCCTCGCTCCTCTGGTTGGGTCTGGGACGTTCGGGTGAAGGGGTTCCGCATCGGGCCCGGCCTACGCGTAGGCCACCTGGCAGAACCCGTGGTTGCAATAACCGCCCGGGTGCTTGGCCAGGTACTGCTGGTGGTAGTCCTCGGCGTAGTAGAACGGCCCGACCGGGGCGATCTCCGTGGTGATCTCGCCGTAGCCGCCCTCGCTCAGCCTGGCCTGGTAGGCGTCGCGACTGGCCTCGGCGGCCGCCAGCTGGTCGGGGGAATTGGCGTAGATCGCCGACCGGTACTGGCTGCCGATGTCGCCGCCCTGGCCCATGTACTGGGTGGGGTCGTGGTTCTCCCAGAACACCTTGAGCAGCTCGTCGAGCGAGACCACGGCGGGGTCGAACACCACCAGCACGGCCTCGGTGTGGCCGGTCATCGAGGTACAGGTCTCCTCGTAGGTGGGGTTCGGAGTGGTTCCCCCGGCGTAACCGACCGCAGTCGAATGAACGCCGGGAAGCTCCCAGTAGAGACGCTCGGCGCCCCAGAAACACCCCATGCCCACCACCAGGGTGTCGAGGCCCTCCGGCCACGGGCCTTGCAGGGGATTGCCGTTGACCGCGTGCGTGGCCGGCACCGCCATCGGGGTGTCCCGGCCGGGCAGGCAGTTCTCGGGTGCGGGTGGCGGGGCGGGCTTGCGACCAAACATCAGGCTCCGATCGTGGTGACGGTTCCCACCGCTGACGGCGGGTGGCGTGCGCTCACCGAACAACGCCGATGCCGCCGAGTGGATTCCCGGCCGTCGGGTGAGCGGGTCCCAGTCTCGCCGATCGGACCCGGTCGGAGCGGTCACCCTCGGTCGGCGCCCTCGATCGGCGCCCGGCCGGCTCCAGCCGGGGCGCGCCGTGTTCGGGCGGCGTGGCGGTGCTTCAGCCGGTGAAGGGCGGCTTGACGACGGTGGCCGGCACCTCGGTGCCCCGTTGGTCGATGACCACCTCGTCACCGGGCTTGAGCCCGGCCTCGAGGAACGCGAGGGCGATGCCGGCGCCCAGATGCGGCGAGAAGTTGCCGGAGCTCACCGTGCCCACGGTGACGCCGTCCCGGCGGACCTCCTGGCCCGATCGCGGCGGTCGGCGGCTGTTGGTGGTCAGACCCCACAGCAACGGGGAGGGGCCCTCGGCACGCTGGCGCTCCAGCGCCTCGCGCCCGGGGAAGCCGACCTCCTTGTCCCACGCGACCACCCATCCGAGCCGGGCGTTGAGGGTGGTGATGTTGGGACCCAGTTCAGAGCCGTGCAGCGGCAGGCCCGCCTCCAGGCGGAGGGTGTCGCGGGCGGCCAGCCCCGCGGGCGTGACACCCGCGGCGACGACGGCCTCCCAGACGGCGCCGGCGTGCTCGGTCGGTACGGCCAGCTCGACCCCGTCCTCGCCGGTGTAGCCCGTTCCGGCCACGACCAGGTCGATCGAGTTGCCGTCCAGCTGCTCGGTGAGCTGCTCGACCCGAAACCGAGCGACTTCGGAGGCTTTCGGAAACACCGACTCCAGCCGCGAGCGGGCCTGCGGGCCCTGCACGGCGAGCACCGCCCGGTCGGGGGTGATGTCGGCGATCGAGTCCTCGCCCGGGTCGGCCGCGCCGAGCGCCGCCAGCACGTCGCTGGTGTTGGAGGCGTTGGGCATCACGTCGAAGCGTTGATCGGCCACCCACCAGACGATGATGTCGTCCAACACCGAGCCGTCGTCATCGAGCAGATGGGTGTACTGGGCCCGTCCCGGCCCGATCTTGGCGAGATCGTTGGTCAGCGCCGCCTGCAGGCGGTCGTAGGCACCCGGCCCCACCACCCGAACCCTGCCCAGGTGCGACACGTCGAACACGGCCGCCCCGCTCCTGCAGGCCCGGTGCTCGGCCAGGGTGCCGTCCGGGTAGGACAGCGGCATGTTCCAGCCCCCGAACGGGGCCAGCTTGGCGCCGAGGGCGACGTGGCGATCGTGAAGCGGTGACTGCTTGAGGTCGGACCCGCTCACTGCGCCAAGGCCGTGGCGTCGGCGGCGTCACCACCGGTGGCGGCCAGGTCGCGCTTGGGCCGCAACTTGAGGATCGCCGCGTCGAGGTCGGCCTGCACGGTTCCCAACGGCAACACGTTGAGCACGCCCTGCCCGTTGCGCAGCACGTCGACGAGTTCGTCGCCGTCGCCTGCGAGCACCGAGGAGGTGCCCTGGATCACCAGGTTGGCCGTGGTGACGTCCTCGCCCAGGCGCTCTTTGACGTAGCTGAACACGTTGCGGACCTGTTCCAGCTTGATTCCGGCGTCGAGGAGGCTCTTGATCACCTTGAGCTCGAGCAGGTCCCGATAGCTGTAGCGGCGTCGCGAGCCGGAGCCGGTGGCGTCGCTCAACGAGGGGCGTAGCAGGTCGGTGCGGGCCCAGTAGTCGAGCTGCCGATACGAGATGCCTACGATCTCGGCGGTTCGTTTGCCGCTGTAGCCGTCCTCGGTGGGGGTGGTCGCTTTGGTGGCCACAACCTGCTCCTCTGCGCGTTGCTCAGCTGCGCCACGGCGGCGCATCGTCGTTCGTCCCGGGCCCGGTCTCGAGCGATCGGATCGCTTGAGACAGGAATCACACCGGTGAAACTCACCCTAGCGAGTGAGCCACCCGGCCTACAACGACCCTCGTCAACCACAGCGTCGCACCGGCCCGGTGGCGGGCCTGTGGGCTAGGACTCCTCGAAGTCGTCCGGGCTGACCGTGTCGATGAACTCGCGGAACTCGGCAATCACCGACTCGGGTTGTTCGTCGTCGGTGTCGCGGTACCCGGCTGCCTCCAGCACCGAGGCCGACACCAGCACCGTGGCGTCGAAGCGGGCCGCCAGCGCCAACGCGTCGGACGTGCGGGACTCGACCGTGATCGTCGTGTCGCCCGTGGTCAGCTGCAACTCGGCGAAGTACACCTCGTCGCGCAGCTCGGTGATGACGACGGTGTCCAGCGTTGCGTCGAGGGCTTCGACGATCGACTTGCACAGGTCGTGCGTGAGCGGTCGGGGGTGTCCCGTCCCTCGAGGGCGAAGCGGATCGCCTGCCACTCCCCACGCCGATGAAGATCGTCAGCATGCGGCCCGGCGCCTCCAACTCCTGGAGGTCCACGACGAACGCATCGCCCGGACTCTCCCGCCGCACCCCGGCAAGTTGCATCTTCACGGTGGTCTCAGACACTGCCGATGAGTGTAGCCGTGTCGAGGGTCTCCGCCGAGGCGTTCATCCGGGCGGCCTCAGCCGCCGGAGGTGTCGGCCCCCGAGTGGTCGACCAGCTCGGCGATGCCCTCCGCGACCAGAGCCGAATGCAGCTGTCCACCGAGGTCGGCGGCCTGCTGGAGACGTTCGCGGGCCTGCTCGCGGCCCACCGGGTTGCGCTGCTTGAGCAGCGGAAGGGCCATCTGGCGCAACAGGTCGACCTCGCGCTCGGAGGCCATGCGAAACATCCTCAGGTGGCGGGCCTCGAAGCCCAACTTCAGCAGGTTGGCCACGATGTGTCCGATGCTGACGGCGGACTGGTCGTAGGACGACGTGCCGCCGATGGTGACGGGGCTGATCACGCCAAAGCGCTCCATCTCCCCCAGGGTCGTCTCGTCGATGTCGACCTCGCCGAGGAAGTCGGTGCGGGTGAGCAGCTCGGTCGCCGCGGTCGCACTCGGCAGGTCTCGGGTCCGGGACGGCCGGGGCCTGGGCGGCGGTTCGCTCGACGGCGGCTCCTGCAGCGTCGACACCGCCTCGATGCGGGCCTTTCGTTCCGCATGGAGGTCGCGTGGCGGCGACTCGGGCTGCTGGTTCTGGGCCGGGGCCGGGCTCGGCGTCGGTTTCGGGGTCTCCGGCTGCGGCGCCGGAGTCACCTTGGGTCGCTCCGGTTGGCTCGTTGCCCCGTCCTTCGGAGACCTGGCCTGTGCCGGGGCCGACGGAGCGCGCTCCGGTGGTGGGGCGGCCGTTGCCGGTTCCGGGGCGGAACGGCGGGCCTTCGGTGCGGGCGCGCGCTCGGCGGGCGGCTCGGGCTGGCGCCGGACCGGGCGTTGCGGCGCCTCCGCCTGGGGGTCGACCACCTGGTGGGCGGCGGTTGGCTCACCCGACGAGGTGGGGCGTTTGGCAGTGTCGCGGCCGGTTGGGCCGGAGGAGTCGGCCCGATCGGAGGGTGCCGGTCGCTGCCGGTCGGCCACGGGCCGGCCGCCTGACAGCGACGGGAGCGGCTGGACGGCGGTCTGGTCGTCGACGTCGCCGGCGGGAGGCTCGGAGGAGTCGAACAAGGTCGGTTCGGCCACGGAACCCTGGCTCGACTCGGAGCCGGTGCGCTTGCGGACCACGGCCGCCGAACCGCTGGGGCGCGGATCGGCGGCGGGTTCGCCGGCCGGACTCGGTTGCCCGGCCCCGCCATGCTCGCCGACCAGGTCGGCGGGATCGAAGCCCTCGCGCATCTTGGCGAGCACCCACCGGAGGCGGTCCAGCGTTTCGGCGGGATAGCGCCGGTGGCCGCTGGGCCCCAGTTCGGGGGCGATCAGCGTGAGATCCTCAAACTCCCTGAGCCGACCGAGGGTGGCCTCGGGGAAGTCCTCCTGAAGGAGTGACAACACTTCGCCGACGGTGAGATCTCCGGACTGGGCCACGGGCTCAGGCCACCTCGAGAACGAAGAGCAGCTTGTACTTGCCCACCTGAAGGCGGTCGCCCTCGGCCAGCGGAGCCCGCTCGATGCGTCGATCGTTCAGGTAGGTGCCGTTGAGCGACCCGGAGTCCTGCACCTCGATGCCGTCGGGCGATCGCAGCAGTTGGGCGTGCTGGCGTGAGACGGTGACGTCGTCGAGGAAGATGTCGCTGTCCTCCTGACGGCCGATGGTGGTGGTGCCCTCACCCAGAGCGAAACGACTACCGGCGTTGGCGCCACGGGTGACGATCAGCATCGGGGTGCCGACCGCCGGTTCGGTGGCGACGGCGGCCAGGACACCGGTGGGCTGCGACTCCACCTCGGGCAGTGGGGAACCGCACGCCGGGCAGAAGCGCGCTTCGGCGGGCGCCGTCGAGGAGCAGACCTCGCAGATCAGCGCACCGGCCATCAGCCCTCCGTCAGCTTGCGGTAGCCGTCCGCGTCCAGCAGGCCCTCGGCCTCGCCGCTGGTTTCGATCACCATGAACCAGCCGTCGCCGTACGGATCGGAGTTGACCAGCTCGGGGGTGGCGTCCAGCTCGTCGTTGACGGCGATCACCGTGCCGCTGACCGGTGCGTAGATGTCGGAGACCGACTTGGTCGACTCCACCTCGGACACCTTGTCGCCGGCGGTGACCGTGGTGCCAACGTCGGGAAGTTCGACGAACACCACGTCGCCGAGGGCGTCCTGGGCGAAGTCGGTGATGCCGACGCGGCTTCCCGCATCGTCGGTCTTGATCCACTCGTGGTCGGAGGAATAGTTGAGGTCGTCGGGCACGTCCATGGCGTCGGAGGTTACCCGACCGCGGACGTCGAGGCGGGGAGGCTCAGGCCGGCTGGTCGCGAGCCGCCCGGCCCTCCCGAAGCGCCGTCAGCCCTCGGGGGATGTACTGGGCGACGGCGATGAAGCTGAAGATCAATCCCGGGAACAGCGAGGCCCATGCCTGCCACTCGAAGTAGGTGGTGACGCCGCTGGACCATTCGGGATCGGTCGAGGCCAGAAACGACGGGAACGAGATCATCAATGCCATCGTTCCCGCCTTGCCGAACCAGGTGACGTCCATGCGCTTGGCCCCGGCGGCCAGCAGGCCCAACACCCAGGCCGACATCAGAATCTCGCGGGCCAACACGACCACGCCTGCCCACGTGGGCACCGCGCCGGCCACCAGGATGCCGCCGAAGCCGAAGATGATCAGCGCCCGGTCGGCCGCAGGGTCGATCGCCTTGCCCAGGTTGGTCACCTGATTGAAGTGGCGGGCGACGTACCCGTCCACCCAGTCGGTCGCCGAGATGAACCCGAGCAACACGGCGGCGGGGCCCGGGCGGTCGAGTCCGAAAAGCACCCAGAGAAACACGGGGATCAGGGTCAACCTGATCAGGGTGACCACGTTGGGAACCGTGACGATCCGGGCCAGTTCGGCCTCGGTGGGGCCTGCGCCGTGCAGATCGGCCGAGGACTCGGCGGAGGCTCCTGGCGTTGGCTGGGTCACCCGATCATCGTATCGGGCGGGCTGTCGCCGGCATCGGGCTCGCGTCGGGGCGGGGCGTTCTACGATCGGCCCATGAGCGAACGAGGAACCGACGACACCGCCGAAATGCCCCAGCCGACCCTCTTCTCACGCATCATCGCCGGGGAGTTGCCCGGCCGGTTCGTGTGGCGCGATGACGAGAAGGTGGCCTTCCTCACCATCGCCCCCATCCAGCCGGGTCACGTGCTGGTGGTGCCGGTGGAGCCCATCGACCACTGGTTGGACGTGCCCGCGGGGCTCTGGGCGGACATGAACGAGCTGGCCCGACGCATCGGGGAGGCGCAGATGGCGGCGTTCTCACCCAACCGGATCGGGCTGATCGTGGCGGGCCTGGAGGTGCCCCACTGTCACCTTCACGTGATTCCGATCGAGACCGAGGCCGATCTCAACTTCGCCCATGCCGACCAGGGGGCGTCGGCCGAGGCGCTCGACGCCGCAGCCCAGGCGATCCGCCAGCATCTGCCGGGTGCCGCCGCTGCCTGAGAGCGGCTCACCACCAGCCGAGAAGGTTCCCACCCCCGGTGAGACCGCCCAGGACCGCCAGGTGCCCCACGTACCATGAGAGCGGTCGGCGGCCCATCACAGCGACCCACTCGGGGAGTCGGTGCCCCAGCGGTTCGAGCACCTCGCGGTCCCCCGATCGTGCGACGAGGACGCCGATCGCAACGAACGCCACAATCCAGCCCGGCTGGTAGGTGCCGATCGGCACCCGCCAATACACCGCCTGCAACATGCCAAGCACCGCGGCGGTGGCCGGAGCGCGGCGGACGGGTCCGGCGAGCAACATGACCAGGCACCAGAGCGCCAGGATGTCGGGAACGAACTCCGACATGCCGGCGACGAGGGCGCCGGTGTTGACGAGGACCGCAGCGACCAGAACCTGCGCCCACCTGCGAGACGACACCGAGTGACCGGCCAGCAGTATGCCGGAGCAGACCATGAACGCGGGGAGTGCCGCCCGGGTGATCGACAGCCTCGCCACCGTCATCCACGGTTGGGCCATGTCGGTGTTTTGCGCGAACCCGAGGGTGTGATCGGCGATCATCAGAATGATGGCGAGGCCGCGGATGGCGTCGATGGTTCGATCCCGACGAAGGACCGCCTCCCCGTGGGCGGAGCCGGCACCCCGGGGTTGAACCACGGCACTGGTCATGTCGCCGCCCGTCGCGACTCGGCACCCTCGTTGCGCGTCCTGGCGCACAGCCACGTTCCAGCGAGCACCGGGAGGACCAGAACGTCGCTCCAGTCGCGAATCACCTCGATGGGCACCACCGGTCGAAGCTCCCAGTGGACCAGCGAGGCGATCCCGGCTCGAAGCATCCCGACGGCCTCGGCGTAGGCATCGCCGATCGGCCCGATCATCTTGACCGCCGCGAATCCGATCGCCGTGATGGCGATGGCCGAAACCACCTCCGTCCGGGAGGCCGGCCACGCCGGGCGCTTCAGCGCCCAGCGGGCCAGTTCCACGGCCGACACCATCACCAGCGGGAGCACGAACACTCCGGCGACGTCCGAGAGCTTGCCGGTGAGGACGTTGCCGTAGCTCGCCTTGAGCACCCGGTCGTTCAGGAGGACCACGGCGAGCGCGATCAGTACCGGCGGCCTGAGGAGCAGGTCGCCGGGTTGCATCAGGAGAGCGTGATCTTGGCGGTCCCGGACGAGAAGAGGTCGCACTTGAAGTTGAGGACAAAGCCGCCCGCTTCGGCGGGCACGTCGTACTCAACCTCGCCGCGCAGCGCCTCACCGGGTGCGATCTCGCCGTCGATCGAACCGACGTCGGAGTCCCCGAACAGGGTCTGGTCGTAGGTCCTGTTCTCTCCGTCCTTGAGCTCGAAGCACAGCAGCGATGAGACGTTGGCGGGTTCATCGCCGTTGTTGGTCACCTCGGCGTCCACCTTGACCCGGCGCTTGCCCTCCTCCGGCTGGCTGAACTCATTGGTGACCTCGACCGGATCGACGAACTCGTACACCTTGACCTGCCAATCTCCAAGCGCGACCGCGTCCCCGACGGCGAACTCCTCGTCGGTGGCTGCGGCGCTCGACTCTCCGGTCTCCTCGTCCACCTTCTTGGCTTCCTCGGTCTCACCGGAGGCTGCCAGCGTGCCGACGGCGAAGGTCAGGGCAAGGAGGGCGATCAATGGTCGGAGCTTCTTCATGGGTACCTCGAGTCTCGGGTGGCGGGTAGGCACTGGAGGATATTGAAGGTGCTTACTCACCACAACCTGGACGCAGCGGACCTCCCGAGGTCGCCTCGCGCTGATCCCTTGCGAACCGGGGAGTCCAGAGCGCGCTCCGGCGCACCGGAGGGCTCCCCGGTTCGTGGTTGGTGCCGGGTCAGACGAGGTCGAGCTGCTCGGTGGCCGGTGGAGGGTCGACCGCCTCGATCAGGTGCGCGCCCTGGTTGCGGGCGTTGTTCACCTCGGTGCTGACCGGATGGTGGGTGATCAGCCGGGGCGGCGCCGGAACCAGCAACTGTCCCAGCGTGTCGATGTCGGCGTTGTCCGGGTCGAGCCAGGCGTCCCAGTGCTCCGGCGCCAGCATGACCGGCATGCGGTCGTGCAACTCGGACATCGGCTCGTTGGCCGTCGTCGTGATGATCGTCGTGGAGCGCACCTCGGTCTCGCTGCCGTCGAGGTCGCCGCGCCAGCGCTCCCAGAGCCCAGCGAACGCGTAGGGCTCACCATCGGGACGGCTGATGAAGTGCGGTTGCTTGCGCTGCTTCTTGGGGTTCGCCGGGTTGGGTTCCTTGGTCCACTCGTAGAACCCGTCGGCGGGCACGATGCAGCGGCGCTTGGCGAACGCCCGTCGGAACGCCGGCTTCTCGGCCACCGTTTCGGCGCGGGCGTTGGTCATGCGGTTGCCGATCTTCAGGTCCTTGGCCCAGCCGGGCACCAGGCCCCAGTGGAATCCATCGAGGCGGCGAAGATCGCCGTCCTCGTAGACGACGAAGACCTCGGCGCTGGGGGCGATGTTGTAGCGGCCTTCGGGCTTGTCCCCGCCGGTTTCCCCGGACCCGCTCGCCCCATCGGACTGCTCGACGCCGTTGGCGTCCACCTGAAAGTACGAGGCGAGCTCGTCGGGAGGCGTGGTTGACACGAAGCGACCGCACACGGCGACCAGGCTACCGAACCCCCAAACCCCGGCGTCGCAGCCGGTATGGTCTCGCGGCCGCACTCCCAGCGGCGACCACGCCCATGACCACTCCGCCACCGTCACCCTCCGAACCGACCGCCGCCGACGCGCCCCCGTTGTTGTCGGTGATCACGCCCACCTACAACGAGGCGGAGAACATCGTCGGGCTGCTCGAGGCGCTGGCGCCGGCGCTGGCCGAGGTCTCCCACGAGATCATCGTGGTGGACGACGACAGTCCCGACGGCACCTGGGAGCTGGCGGAGCGCTATGCGGAGACCCACCCGGGCATCCGCGTGCTTCGCAGATTTCACGACAAGGGCCTGTCGCCGGCGGTGCTGGCCGGGATGGAGATGGCCGAAGGCCAGACCCTGGCCGTGATCGACGCCGACGGCCAGCACGACGAGGCGATCCTGGCGACGATGGCCCGGCGGGTGGCCTACGGGGATGCCGACGTCTGCGTCGGTTCACGCTCCTGCGACGGTGGCAGCTACGGCGACTGGTCCCGCGGCCGTCGCCTGGTGTCGTGGGTGGCCACGCTGATCGCCCGCCTGTTTCTCAGGGTGCCACTGACCGACCCGATGTCGGGCTACTTCGTCATCGATCGCGAGGCCTTCGAGGAGGCCGCCCCCGACGTGAACCCCCAGGGGTTCAAGATCCTGCTCGAGTTCCTGGGCCGCCGCCCCGACCTGTCGGTCATCGAGGTCGGCTACACGTTCCGCAACCGGACGGCCGGCGAAACCAAACTGAACTCGTCGGTGATCCGGTCCTACCTGCTGGCGGTGTTCGACCTCCGTTTCGGCCACCTGGTCAAGCCCCAACTCCTGCTGTACACGCTGGTGGGGTTGGCGGGGGTCGGCGTGAACTTCGCCGTCATCATCATCGGGGAGGCGGCCGGGTTCGGGTCGATCACCACCGGCTCCGAGGCGATCGACCCACTGGCCGTTCCCGTGGTCGCCGGTCTCGCCGTCAAGCTGGTCATGACGTTTGCTGCCAGCAACTGGTTCACGTTCTGGGAGAACCGCTACCAGGGCTCGCGGCTGGCGGTCGGGTTCGGACTGTTCTCGGTGATCTCCGCCTACGGCCTGATGATCCAGTTTGCGGTTGCCAAGTGGTTCGACACCCTCAACCTGGGCGAGGGATGGATGTCCGACAGCGCCGCGGCGGCTCTCCACCAGCTGATCGCCATCCTCGTAGCGTTTCAGGCCAGCTATTTCCTCAACGTCAACCTCACCTGGCGGCGCCGGGAGCGACGAGCTCACCCAGCGGCCACGTGGTTGGGCGGTCGACGGTCCTGCCAGGCCAACCGCGACTCCAGACGGGCGGCGATCGCCAGGAGCCGGTGGTCGCTCCCCCACCCGCCCACGAGCTGGGCTCCCACGGGGAGGCCCTGCACCTCGGCGACCGGAAGCGAGATCGCCGGCTGGCCGGAGATGTTGAACGGTGAGGCGTAGGTGACCAGGTCGGCGGCCCGCATCACGGCGGCCAGCGGGTTGTCGGTCTGGGACGTGAACCCTCCCAACGGCCAGGGCACCTCAGGACACGTGGGGGTCAGGAGCACGTCGTAGGGCTGGTCCTCGAGAAACGACCGCACCCGGCGGCCGACCCGCATCAGCCCGTCGACGGCGGCGGCGAAGCGGGGGCCGGGCACGTCGGCGCCCATGGCCCGCAACGCCCAGGTGTGGGGCTCGAGGTCGGCCTCGCGGATCGGTTCGCCGCCCATCGCCTCCAGGTCGTCGACGCTGCGGCGCACCCATACGGCGAAGGCGTCCATGAACCAGCCCATCGCCTGGCCGAAGAACGCCTCGTCGGTGAGGATCGAGGGCGTGGCCTCCTCGACGAGGTGTCCCTCGTCGGCCAGCATCGAGGCCGTCGACTCGACCACCTCCCCCACCGCCGGGTGGGTGTGTGAGCCGCCGGGCGTGGCGGTGGTCCAGGCGATCCGTAGCGGCTCCGGCGGCATCGACAGCGCCTCGACGTAGCCGCCCGAGAACGCCGAACAGGTCGGCGCCGCCGCCAGCGGATCGGGCCCGGCCAGCACGTCCATCAGGAGCGCCGTGTCGGCGACGGTTCTCGTGACACCCAGGCGTGCCACCAGGCCACCCCACGGGTCGATGTCCGGGTAGGTCGGCACCAGGTCGCGTGACGGCTTGAGCCCGACCAGGCCGCACGTCGACGCCGGGAGCCGGATCGGACCGCCGTCACCCGCATGACCGATTGCCACGATTCCGGCGGCCACCGCGGCGGCGGACCCACCGAGGAGCCCGGCCGGCGACCGGGTGAGTCATAGGGGTTGTGACACGGCCCCACCGAGGATCTCGGTGGACGGCACCAACCCCAACTCCGGGGTGTTGGTTTTGCGATGATGATGGCGCCCGCGTCGATCAGGCGTTCAAAGAGCAGCGACGTCTCGGTTGCCACGTGACCCAGGCGCTTGGGGTAGTTGCTGCCCGCCCAGTAGGGCTCGTCGGCCAACGTGCCGTCCAGGTCCTTCACCGCCCGGACGCCGTGCAGCGGTCCCCGGTCGTCCCGTGGTGCCGTCGGCCGTGATCGCCTCGGCCCTCGCCCGCTCGTAGCGCTCGTGGACGATGCAGTTGAGCGCCGGATTCAACGCCTCCGCACCAGCGATGGCCGCCTCGGTGGCCTCGGCGCAGGTGATCGTACCCGGCGGATCGCCGCCGCCTGTGCGGTGGCGTCGAGGCTCTGAGTTCTGTCAGAGTCACGTGGCGAGCGTACGCCGCGTCGGTTGGCCGGCGCGAGCCCCCGCCAGGGCGGGGTTCCGGGCGTCGGAGTCGGGCTGGGGAGATTCGGAACTCCCGACCTCTTGACCCCCAGTCAAGCGCCCTTCAAGCAAACTGCGCCACAGCCCGAGTGAGCCGCTGGGTGTATCCGGAGTCCCCGCCGTGCCGCGTGCGAATATCGCCTGGCAGGACCGAAGCGGCGGTAGCGTCGCGCCCATGAGCAACGGCGATCCAGCACCGGACGAGACCAGCGTGTACGGCGCCCTGCCCGTGGATGACCATGCGTCCCGGCCGACCAGTGCCTACGGGGCTCCGTCGCCTCCTCCGTGGTCGGCACCGGGCGACGCGGCCCGTCGCGTCCGACGGCCCAGGCCGCTCCGGTTTTCCCGGTTGCGGCATCCGGGTACGCACCGGCGGCTCCGGCGCCCTACGCGCCGCTCGGCGCCACCCGATGGAACCTGTGGGCGGGGATCGCCGCGGCGACGTCGCTGGCCGCCATCGGCGGCGTCTGGCGGTTGGGCAAGGCGGTCACCAACCTTCCCGACTTTCAGTCGGCGCGAGCAGCTGGCGTTTGCGATGGAGTCCGGCCATCTGGTCCTGGGGCTGCTCACCTTGGCGGCCCTGGCCTCGAAGCGGCGGACCCCGACGGCGGCCGTCACGTTGCTCCTGGGCGCTTCGCTGCTGGTGACGGTGACCTACAACTGGTACCTGCAGATGGACCGGATCTACGGAGGATTCGACTCGGAGCTGTTCTTGAACAGCTGGCGCCCAGCTCGATCGGCACGGTCCTGCTGGCGGTGGCCACGATGGCGGCTGCGTTCCTGCTCCGGGCCGACCGCACCGTGCAGCGCTGACCACCGAGCCGTCGGAGCCGACTACAGCTTGCCGATGGCCCACATGATGCCCTGCACCAGCCGCCACCCCAGGTAGATGGCCAAGGCCACCACCATCACCCAGAAGTGCCAGGGCGCCACCCTGCCGGAATCCTCGTCCGTTGTGGCCGAATCCGTCGCCGGCCCGGAGGCCGGGTCGATGGCCGCGGCCCCGGGCAGGGAAGGAGCGGCCTGATGGCCGTCCGGGCAGGTGCCGTCGGGGTTGAGGGTGGATTGGGTGTAGAAGCGGTTGCAGTCGTTGCACCAGGGCATGGGGGCCTCCGGAACGCACGCCCCGATCGAACGGGTTGGCGTGCGGTGAGTGTCAGCGTCGAGATGGCGCCGCGTGTGGGTACTGGTTTACACCGGCGGGACGCCGTGGCGCCGATCGGAGAAGTGGCGGTCCTTGCGTTCGGCCCGCAGGAGGCGAAGGTGGATCTCCCGGCGCAGCTCGCCCCAGTCGATCCTGCGTCCACCGCCAGCTCCGATGCCAGCCGCAGCAGGTCGACGTCGGCCTCGTATTCCTCACGGCGCTCGGCGACGAACGCAGCCTGCTCGTCGGGATCCTCGATCTCGGCGATCTTGTTGGCGAACACGGCGTTGACCGCGGCCTCGGGGCCCATGACGGCGATCTTGGCGGTGGGCAGCGCCAGGGTGGCCACCGGGTCGAACGCCGGGCCCGCCATGGCGTAGAGCCCGGCGCCGTAGGCCTTGCGGAGGATCACCGAGATCTTGGGCACGGTGGCCTCGGAGACGGCGGTGATCATCTTGGCCCCGTGCCGGATGATTCCCTGGCGCTCGACCGCAGTGCCGATCATGAACCCGGGCGTCGGCCAGGAAGATCAGCGGGATGCCGAAGGCGTCGCGGAGCCAGATGAACCGGGCGGCCTTGTCGGCAGAGTCGACAAAGAGCACGCCGCCGACGACGGCGGGGTTGTTGGCCACGATGCCGACGGGGCGCCCCTCGAGCAGGCCGAAGCCGGTGACCAACTCGGGGCGAACAGCGGCTTGATCTCGAAGAAGGACTCGGCGTCGATCAGCCCGTCGATCACGTCGCGAACGTCGTAGCCGGCCCGTCTCCTCGGCGGGCACGACCGAGTCGTCCAGCACCCGCACCGGCGCCGCCGGCTCGTACACGGGCGGTGGAAGCCGGAAGTTTGAGGGAAGGTAGGTGAGGTACGCCCGAACCGCAGCGATCGCCTCCTCGTCGTCGGCCGCCAGGTTGTCGCCCGACCCGGAGACCGTTGCATGCATGCGGGCGCCTCCGGTCTCCTCCAGGGTGGCGTCCTCCCCGATCACCATCTTGGCCATGCGTGGGGACCCCAGGTACATCGAGGCGTTGCCCTCCACCATGATCACCAGGTCGCAGAAGGCGGGGATGTACGCACCCCCGGCGGCGGACGGACCGAAGAGCGCGCAGGCCTGCGGAACGCGGCCCGACAGCTTCACCTGGTTGTGGAAGATGCGCCCGGCCTCGTCGCCCCGGAAACAGCTGCACCTGGTCGGTGATGCGGGCACCGGCGGAATCGACCAGCCAGGCGATCGGCAGCTCGTGATCGAGCGCTGCCTCCGGTGGCCCGCACGATCTTCTCGACGGTGCGTGCCCCCCAGGAACCCGCCTTGACGGTTGGGTCGTTGGCCACGACCTGACCGGTCGCCCGTCGACGTCGCCGATGCCGGTGACGACGCCGTCGGCGGCAGGTCGCTCGCCGAGGCGTTGGCCAGCAGCGCATCCTCGACGAAAGTGCCGGGGTCGCACAGCAGGTCGATGCGATCCCGGACGAACAGCTTGCCCTGCGCCTCCAGCTTGGCGCCGCCCCGCTCGAGGTTGCGGCGGCGGCTCGGGTTCTGGCCGCTGCGAGACGGGCGCTGTCGCTTGCAGGGTCGGTTGTATTCGTAGTGTCGCTCACCGGCGGCGCACCGCCAGCACGGTGAGGTCGTCCTCGAGGTGGCCGGAGGCGTGATCCACTGCGGCGTCCAGCAGGCTCTTGGCCAAGACGTCGGCCGAGCCAGTGGCCTCCTTTCGCAGGTGCGACCCGATGCGTTCGGCGCCGAACTGGGTCTTGGCCGAGGTGCGGGCCTCGACCAGGCCGTCGGTGTAAAGCACGAGGAGGTCCTCCTTGCCAAACGGAAGCTCACGGCTGGCGTAGCTCGCCTCGCGGTCCAACATCAGCAGGGGTCCGGTGGAACCCAACATCACCAGCTCCCGTTCGATCAGCGCCATGTTGGCGCAGTGTCCGGCCGACGCATAGCGCAGGGTGTCGGCCTGGGTGTCGATGACCGCCACCAACAACGACAGCAGGTCCTCCGGGCCGGCGCTGGTGCCGAGATGCTGGTTCAGCTCCTCCAACACCTGACCGGGATCGCGGAACCGACGCAGAAACGAACGCAGCACGTACTTGCTCTGGAACGCCGAGATCGAGGCCTCCACACCGTGCCCGGTGGCGTCGCCGATCACGACGGCGATGCGGCCGCAGTCCAGCGGCACGACGTCGAGGAAGTCACCGGTGACGATGCCCGAGCCGGCATGGCTCGCCCGCCCCAGCTCGAGATCCTCGACGTCCTCCGCCAGGGCGGGCACCAGGCGCTCGGTCCACTGGCTGGTGACCTCCCCCTCCTGGTCGATCACCTCCTGGGCCCGTTGGTCCAGACGCAGCCGGGTAAGGAACAGGCGGCCGTCCTTCGCGCCGCGGCGCGCCTGGATAATCGAAATCCACACCGGGATGATCAGCGCGACCGCGCCGACCATCGAGCTGGCCCAGTCGGTGGCCGAGCCGTCCAGGGCGTGCGTGGCGGCGACGAGGCACACCGCCAGCCACAGCAGCGCGGCGTGAAGGTGCTGGCGGATCGAGGCCTTGGCCATGGCGGCCGCATCGCTGCGCGGCTCGTCGGCCAGCACCCGCTGGCTGCCCCGCCATCGCGACCAGGTGGCCCAGGCCCACACGATCGTTCCGATGGCGGCGACGACGGCCACGATGAGTTGCAGGGCGGTCGCGCTCACGGTGCTCACCCTACCCGTCGGTAGTTGGTCTCGACCGGGCCGGCGGTCACGGCCGGCTCAGTCCCGGCGCTTGACCCGCAGCTTCACCGGCGAGGCGCCCAGGCCGAAGCGATCCCGCAGGCTGTTCTCCAGATAGCGGACGTAGCTGGTGGGCAGGTCCCGGTTGGCGAACAGGGTGAAGGTGGGCGGCTGGGTGGCGCCCTGGGTGGCGTAGAGCACCCTGGCGCCGTGCGGGGCCGGCTGCGCCTGCTGGGCCGAGCGGATCGCCTCGTTGACCAGCCGGGTGGGGATGCGGGTCTGGTAGGCGTCGATCGCCGACTCCAACGCCGGCAGGATCCGCTGGACGCCCTTCCCGGTCAGCGCCGAGATGCGCAACACGGGCGATTCGCCGATGAAGTGCAGCTTCTGGCCCACCTGGTAGGTCACGTCGTGGCGGGCCTCGGTGCTGAGCAGCTCCCACTTGTTGAGCAGGACGGCGATGGGGCACCCGGCGGCGTCGATTCGCTCGGCCAGGCGCTGGTCCTGGTGGGTCACCCCCTCGGTGGCGTCGATCACCAGCAGGGCGATGTTGGCGGTGTCGACCGATCGCAGCGCCCGCACCATCGAGAAGTACTCGGTGCCGCTGTCGACCCGGGCCCGTCGGCGCATGCCGGCGGTGTCGATGAACCGCAGTGCCCCGAGGTCGGTGTCCACGACGGTGTCGACCGAGTCGCGGGTGGTGCCGGGCATGTCGTGCACCACGGCACGCTCCGAGCCGATCAGCCGGTTGAACAGCGTGGACTTGCCCACGTTGGGGCGCCCGACGAGGGCCACCGACACCTGCTTGCCGGTGGTCTGGTCGATCGGGCCCTCGTCGGGGTCGTCCTCGGGGATCGCCTGGGTGTCGACGAAGGGCTCCCAGGGGGCCCGCTCCTCGACGGGGCCCGGCTCGATGCCCGCTCCCTCCGGCAGCAACTCGACGATGGCGTCCAGCAGGTCGCCGGTGCCTCGGCCGTGGAGGGCCGAGATGGGGAACGGGTCGCCCAGGCCCAGGCCGAGGAAGTCCCAGATCAGCGCCTCGCGCCCGGTGTCGTCGACCTTGTTGGCCACGACCAGCACCGGTGCGGTGCGGCGCCTGATCAGGCCCGCCACCTGGTCGTCGTCGTCGGTGGTGCCGACGGTGGCGTCGACCACCATCAGGATGACGTCGGCCTCGTCCAGCGCCGCCTCGCTCTGGGCGGACACCTTGGCGTCCAGCTCGTCGCCACTGGTCGACCAACCGCCGGTGTCGACCAGCACAAAGCGGCGTCCCGCCCAGGACGCCTCGGTCTCGTGACGATCCCGGGTCACGCCGGGGCGCTCCTCGACGATGGCCTCGCGTCGGCCGATCACCCGGTTCAACAGGGTGGACTTGCCGACGTTGGGGCGGCCGATGATGGCCACACGCGGCAGCGACGAGTCGGGTGGCCCCTCGTCGGCGGCGGGGTTGGTAGCTGGGCTCTGGCTCACTTGCTGCTCCCGATCAGGTCACGTGTTGCCGGGCCGCCTGCGTCGGCGTTCTCGTCGGCGGGTTTCCGGGCGTCCAGGTTGAGGGCGCGGCGCAACGCCAGGCCGTCGGTGGCCACCACCTCGACGCGACGGGGCAGGTCGTCGACGGTCAGCCCGTCGAGAAACCGGCCCTGCGACAGACACACGTCGGGCAGCAGATAGCGGTGGTCCGCCGGTTCGTCGGCCAGGGTTCGGGCGAGGTCCTCGCCCACCATGAGGCCGGTCACCCCGACGTTGCCGCCGAAGAACCGGTTCTCCACGACGAGCAGGCGGACGTCGTCGAGCCCGAGGGGGGCGAGCAGCGGCTCGAGCACCTGCGCCCCGAGCGGTCCGGTGAGCACCCCGACCGGTGCGGCCTCGGCGATCGCCCCGCGGCGCGGCGCTCCAAGGCTGACCGGCGTCTCGGCGGCGGCCGAGGCCTGGTCGGCCGAAGGCTGGTCGACCGGGGCGGGAGTCGAGGCGTCGGGCCCGAAGGAGGTCACCCCGCAACCCCCGCCGACGCCCTGATCGCCCGAGACGGCGGCGCCGCCCTCCCACCTGGGCGCCCGGTATCCGGTTGCCGGGGCGCCGTCGACCCAGGAGAAGAACCCGGGCTGCACGCCGATCGCCTCGTCGGCGGCGCCCAGCAGCTCGGCCTCGAACGCCCGGGCCATGCCGATGCCGTCCTCGTGCATGCCGAAGCCCTCGTAGGCCTCCGCGGTGGGAAAGGGCAGGTCGGCCAGCAGGTAGTACTCGTCGGCCACGTGGATCATGCGGCGGCCCAGCACCTCGACGGCCACCTCCGCCCACCGCTCGGCGGCCTCGACCACCGCACGGGCCTCGGCGGTCGTGTGGGGGCGCATGCGGGGTTCCTTGTTGTACCGGGACACCCCGAGCGGCACCAGGGCCACGTCGGCCGAACAGGGGGTACTCCTCGAGCACACCGGCCAGGGTGTCCTCAGGATCTCGCCGTCGTTCACGCCCGGGCACACCACGATCTGGCCGTGCACCTCCACCCCGGCGTCGAGCAGCGCCCGCAGCCACCGAAGGCTGGTCGCCCCACGGGGGTTGCGCAGCATCTCGGTGCGGGCGTGGGGATCGGTGGCGTGGATCGAGACGTACAGCGGGCTGAGGCCCTCGGTGATCACGCGCTCGAGGTCGGCCTCGGTGAACCGGGTGAGCGTCGTGAAGTTGCCGTAGAGAAACGACAGCCGATAGTCGTCGTCGCGCAGCGACAGGCTGCGCCGCATGCCGGGGGGCAGTTGGTGGATGAAGCAGAACTCGCAGTGGTTGTCGCAGGTGCGAACCCGGTCGAACACGGCGGCGTCCACCTCGATGCCCAGCGGGGCGCCCGCCGCCTTGGTCACCTCGAGCTCGGTCTCCAGGCCGCCGCGGTCGACCTCGAGGTGAACCTCCGCCTCGTCGGTCAGGACCCGCCACTGGATGACGTCACGGATCGCCTGGCCGTTGACGCTGACCAGCTCGTCGCCGATCTCCAGCCCCGCCAACTCGGCGGGACTGTCGGGAACGACCGCGACGACAACAGGGGCTGACACTCGGACAGCGTAGCCGTCGGTACCCTGGACGGCGTGAGCGCCCCCGAACCGTCCAGCGTTGCGACAACCAGCGAGTCCCCGATCGATCCGACGGTTTCGGCCGCGCCGATCGAGGGGGTCGAGGCGGTGCTGCTGGCCTCGCCCCGCGGCTTCTGTGCCGGCGTCGAGATGGCGATCAAGGCGCTGGCCTGGCTGGTGCGCACCTACGAGCCGCCGGTGTACTGCTACCACGAGATCGTGCACAACGCCCGGGTGGTCAAGCGGTTCGAGGAGCAGGGCGTGATCTTCGTCGACGACGTGTCCGAGGTGCCCGACGGCGCGCCGGTGATGTTGTCGGCCCACGGGTCGGCGCCGGAGGTGGTGTCCACCGCCCAGGCGGGCGGCGGGCTGGTGGTCGATGCGGTGTGTCCTCTGGTGACCAAGGTGCACCACGAGGTGAAGGTGCGGGCCGGCAAGGGCTATCAGATCGTGTACGTCGGCCACGACGGCCACGAGGAGGCGGTGGGCACCATGGCGGTGGCACCCGACGCGATCCACCGGGTGGAGTCGATCGAGGAGGTGGAGGCCCTGCCGGCGTTTGAGACGCCGGTTGCGCTGCTGGCGCAGACCACGCTGAGCCACCGCGACTGGTCCGACGTGGCCGACGCCACCCGCGACCGCTTTCCCGAGATGTGGATGCCGGGACGCTCCGACCTGTGTTTCGCCACGACCAACCGGCAGTCGGCCCTGATGGAGATGGCGCCGCGCTGCGATGCCGTCGTCGTCGTGGGCTCGGCCAACTCCTCCAACACGCTGGCCCTCGAGAAGCTGGCACGGGAGGGCGGATGCAGCCGCGTCTACCGGGTGAACGCGGCGGAGGAGCTTCCCGACGACCTGACCGGCACGGTGGGGGTCACCGCCGGCGCCTCGGCACCGGAGGACCTGGTGGCCTCGGTGATCGAGCGCCTGTCGCCGACGAAGGGCGTCGAGGAGCTGCGGATCACCGAGGAGGACGAGTACTTCCCGCCGCCGCGTGCGCTGCGGGAGCTGCGCGGCGCCATCGAGCTGATCGCCGGGCTCGGGTTCGGCCGAACCCCGGGCGACAGCGTCGACGCCGACCGCCGCCTCCCCGCCTCGGACGTACTCGAGGCGCTCACCTGAGCCACCGCCGTCCCGTGCGCTACATCGGCTTGCTGAGACGTCGGTCACCCGCGTGGTCGCCAGCCGGCTCGTCTGCCATACTGGACCCCGGCCCGCCGGGATGCCCACCCATCCCGGGGGCCACCTGTCTTTTTGCCCCGCCGACCGTCACCCCCGGCTCCCCCGACGACTCGTAGGCCCGCATGCTTCCCGCTCTCGATGTGCTGCGTCTGTTTCTCCACGTCTCGTCGGCGACGATCTGGCTGGGCGGCCTCGTGGTGCTGACCGGGTTGGCACCGACGCTGCGTTCGATCGATTCGGAGGCGCCGTCGAAGGTGACCGGATCCTTCGCCCGGTTCGCGTGGCCCGCCTACGCGCTGCTGGTGGTCACCGGCATCTGGAACATCCTGTCGCTGCCGACGATGTCGGCGCTGGGCATCGGTTACCAGATCGCGCTCAGCCTCAAGATCCTGTTGGCGGTCACGTCGGGCTTCGGTGCGTTTGTCGCCTGGTCCCCCAACGCTCCCGAGGCCGCCGTGCCGGCAGCACGGGCCGTGGCCACCTTGAGCGCCGCCGGCGCGCTGCTGATCGGCGTCGGGCTGCTCAGCTAGATTTGCTCGGTCCCCCACCCGAAGGAACGCACACGATGTCGCCCCGCAAGAAGCTCAGCCCGCTCCAGGAGACCGAGGCCCGCCGCATCGCCGCCGCCGAGGCCAAGGCCAACAAGAAGGAGCGGACCTTCTCCGACGAGGAGAAGGCCCAGCGCAAAGAACGGGTCGAGAAGGCCAAGGACGCGCTCAGCCGCTCCGCCGGGCTCAAGGGCGACCACGTGCCCCCGGCCCGCAGGTCGCTGAAGCTGTTCCTCCAGAACCTCAACGGGCCCAACCAGCCCGACGACGGCCGCTTCGAGATGATGCTCGAGGCGCCGTTCAAGGCGCCGCCCAAGAAGAAGACCAACGACCGCCGCTTCTGATCCGGGGGCGGCGCCGAGGCGCCGGCCCTACATCACACCGCCCTCGGTCATCTTCTTGATGTCGAGGGCCGCGTCGAGTTCGTCCTCGGCCATCAGGCCCTCGGCCAACACCAGCTCGCGCACCGAGGTGCCCGTGGCCACCGCCTGTTTGGCGATGCGGCTGCCGTTGTCGTAGCCGATGTAGGGGTTGAGCGCGGTCACCACGATGGCGTTGCGCTCGACCAGCTCGAGTGCGTGCTCCGCGTTGGCCTCACAGTCGCGCACGCACCGTTCGGCGAACGTGGTGGCGGCGTTGGCGAGCAGGTCGACCGACTCGAGCAGCGAATGGGCCAACACCGGCATCATCACGTTGAGCTCGAAGTTGCCGAGTGCGCCCGACCAGCTCACGGTGGAGGCGTTGCCGACCACCTTGGCGGCCACCTGCATCATCATCTCGGACATCACCGGGTTGACCTTGCCGGGCATGATCGAGGAGCCGGGCTGCAGCGACGGGATCCTCAACTCGGAGATGCCCGAGGTGGGGCCGGAGCCCAGGAACCGGATGTCGTTGGCGATCTTCACGTAGCTGACCGCGATCGTGTTGAGCACCCCGGCGGCGGCGACGGCGGCATCCTTGGCGGCCTGCGCCTCGAAGTGGTCGTCGGCCTCCCGGAACGGAATCCCGGTGCGCTCGGCCATCACCTCGATCACCCGGGCGGCGAACCCCTCCGGAGCGTTGATGCCCGTGCCGACGGCGGTGCCGCCCAGCGCCAGCTCCTCCAGCTCGGGCAGCACCCGCTCGAGCCGGGCCTGGCCGTGGCGGATCTGGCTGGCGAACCCGCCGAACTCCTGGCCGAGCGTCACCGGGGTGGCGTCCATCAGGTGGGTTCGGCCCGACTTGACGACGTCGGCGAACTCGGAGGCCTTGGCCTCCAGATCGACCGCCAGCACGTCGAGGGCCGGGATCAGCTCCTCGCGGATGGCGGCCACCGTCGCCAGGTGGATGGCGGTGGGGATGACGTCGTTGGAGCTCTGGGCGAAGTTGACGTCGTCGTTGGGGTGCACCCGGTGGGTGCCCCGCTCGCCGTCGAGCAGCTCGGAGGCCCGGGCCGCAATCACCTCGTTGGCGTTGGTGTTGGTCGAGGTGCCCGAGCCGGTTTGAAAGATGTCGAGCACGAACTGCTCGTCGAGCGCACCGTCCATCACCTCGTCGGCGGCACGGCGGGTGGCCTCGGACTCCTCGGCGCCCTTGTCGCCCCGCTCGGCGGCGACGGTGGCCACCGACCCCTTGATGAGCCCCAAGGCCCAGATGAAGCGACGGCTGAACCGAAGATTCGAGATCGGAAAGTTGTCGACCGCCCGCTGCGTCGATGCCATGTAGTAGGCGTCGGCGGGCACCTTGACCTCGCCCATCGAATCGGTTTCGGTGCGGTACTCCACGCTGGCTCCTCGGTTGCGGTTCGGACGCCGCACGTCGGCGCCGGGGTCGCCTGACGCGGCCCGGGAGGCGACGCTAGCCCTGTGCGCCGGGCGCCTCTACTCGGCGACGTCTCGTCGGGCTTCGAAGTCGATCGTGGCCTGCATCGCCTGGCCCAGCTCCTCGATGTCGGCGTCGCTCAGATGTCGGCTCAGCAGCGGCTCGACCACCATCTCCTCCTCGGCGATCAGCGCCTCGATGTCGGCGGTCACGTCGTCGAGCGTGCCCTCACCCCGGGCGTCGCGCAGCTGGGTCAGGCACTGTTCGGCCAGGTCGGCGTCGTAGGCGGCGGTCCAGGCGGCGTCGTCGCCGGGCACCGAGGCCACGCGACGCAACATCGGAAACAGGATGCGCTGGCCGACGTCCAGGTAGATCGCCAGCACCCGTTCGAGCTCGTCCAGGTGCCGGAGCCGTTCGTCGCCCGAGGTGGCCTTGGCCTGATCGAGTGCCGACCGCATCGCCTGGTGGGCGACGTCCAACAGCTCGAAGGGGTACCCCTTGCCCTCGTCGACCGGCGCCTCGGGTGCGCTCGGGCGTTCCTCGGTCGCCTCGACGACCTCGGGGCTGTCGCCGCGCAGGCGGTCCACCGGCGTTTCGCCCGAATCCACCCCGCCGTGGCTCCAGTCCGGGTTCTTGTCGGCGTAGCGGCCGTCCAGCAGCGCCTCGTCGCCGGCGATGTCGGCGATCGGCGCGATGAACACCCGTTGCACCTCGGCCCGCCGGCCCTCGACGTGTTCGCGGAACTCGGTGCGCAACAGCTTGAGCGCGCCGGCGGTGACGTCCTCCTGCTGACGGCCGAGGCCGCATCGGGCTCCGTCGGAGACGGTGCTCGACAGGCTGGAGAGCGCGGCCAGGGTCCGCGGGGAGCCGTCGTTGGCCAGGATCGTGTCCAGGTGCGTGCTGATGGCGGCACCGTCGTCCTTGCACGGCTGGCATTGGCCGCAGCTCTCCACCGCCAGGAAGTGGGCGATGCCGGCGGCGACCGCCACCAGGTCGGTCGTGTCGTCGAACACCAGAAACCCGGCGGAGCCCAGCCCGGACCCCATCGCTCGCAGGTCCTCGTAGGTCACCGGCGTGTCGAAGGCGGCAGCGGGCACCATGGCGTTGGCCGTGCCCGACACCGCGGCCACGTAGCGGTGCTGCTCGGTGGGTGGGCCGCCCAGGTCGTCGATCACGGCCTGCAGCGACACGCCCATCGGGAACTCCCCCACCCCGGCCCGAGGGGTGTCCCCGGAGACGGTGGCGATGAACGTTCCCGGCGAGTCCTCGGTGCCCAGCTCGCGAAACCAGTCGACGCCGTTGGCCAGGATCTGGGTGACGTGGGCCAGTGTCTCCACGTTGTTGGCCAGCGCGGGCGACTCGGCGCTGCCCGACTCGGTGGCCAGCTGCACGCCGGAGGCCATGTTGCGCTCGGTGTTGCGGTGTTCGGGCTCGATGCCGCGTCGATACGGCGGGGCGATGCGCGGAAACGGTCCCCGCCCGTCGATCACCTCGAGCAGGCCGGTCTCCTCGCCGAACAGGTAGCTGTCGGGGCCCTCGACCACCGAGATGTCGACGTCGGTCGCCACCTTGGCGTCGCGCATCTCGTCGATGGCGGTCCGCACCCGCTCGAGCTCGCGTTCGAACGATCCCTTCATGGCGATGACCACCCGCGGCGACGACACGGCGTAGGCGGCGATCAAGGCGCCCTCCAGCACCCGGTAGGGGTTGGTGCGCAGCAGGGTGCGGTCCTTGAAGGTGCCCGGCTCGCCCTCGGCGGCGTTGACCACCACCGACGTCGGCGCGGTGAAGGACTCGTTGCCCAACACGGTCTGCCACTTCACGCCGGTGGGGAACCCGGCACCGCCCCGGCCCCGCAGGCCGGAGGCCTTGACCTGGGCGATCACCTCGGAGGGCTCGAGCGCCGCCGCGGCCGCCAGCCCCGCTCCCCCGCCGCCGGCCACGTAGTCGTCGAAGGTGGCAACGGGCGCCGGGTCGAGCACCCGGTTGACGGCGTATCTGCGATCGGTGGACATCGGTGGACTCCTCTCGGGGCGGCGTCGGTGCCGACCCCGTCTCGACCATACCCACCCCACGGCGGTGCGAATCGCCATCCACCCCGGTGACTGTGTGGCCAAAATCGTCGGTGGCAGCCTGGTACCCGCAGGGCGGTTGGAGGTGGACCCAACAACCAAGCGGGGACCTCATGAGCACAGCGGGAACAGTTCGGGCGCAGGCGGGCGCCCCAGCCACTCCACAACCGCCACCCGGGTCGGCGGCAGCTCGGCTGAAGCCGCTGGTCGAGGCGCTGATCGGCGGTCAACCCTCCTTTGCCGTCAGGGCGTGGGACGGGACCGGGTTCGGCCCCGCCAACGCCAAGGCGACCCTGGTGGTCAAGCGGCGACGTGCACTGCGTTGGCTGCTGTGGAGCCCGGGCGAGTTGGGTGTGGCCAGGGCCTACGTCGTGGGCGATCTCGACGTCGAGGGCGACGCGGAGGCGCTGCTCGCCGCGCACACCGAACTGCACCCCGTCGGCCTGCGCGACCTGCCGTCGCTGCTCGGAACGGCGGTCCGCCTGGGTGCGCTGGGCCCGCCGCCACGGCCGCCGGTCGAGGAGGCCCGGGTGCCCCGGGCGGCCCGCCTCCACAGCCTGCGTCGCGACGCCGCGGCCATCAGCCATCACTACGACGTCGGCAACGACTTCTACCGGTTGCTGCTGGGGCCGGCGATGACCTACAGCTGCGCCTACTTCGCCCGGGACGACCTGTCGCTCGCCGAGGCGCAGGAGGCCAAGCACCGCCTGGTGGGCTCGAAGCTGGGGCTGCGACCCGGCATGCGCCTCCTGGACGTCGGCTGTGGATGGGGGTCGATGGCGCTCACCTCCGCCTCCCGGTTCGGCGTCGAGGTGGTGGGTATCACGCTGTCCGCCGAGCAGGCCACGGAGGCGCGTCGCCGGGTTCGATCGGCCGGTCTCGAGGACCGGGTCGAGATTCGACAGTGCGACTACCGGGAGCTGGCCGGCGAGTGCTTCGACGCCGTGTCCAGCATCGGCATGTTCGAACACGTGGGCCAGGAGCAGACCGACGCCTATTTCGGCACGTTGCTCGGCCTGGTTCGTCCCGGCGGACGCCTGCTGAACCATGCGATCAGCCGACCCGACCCGGCGTCCGACGCACGGGTGGAGCCGAGGTCGCTGATGGGCCGCTACATCTTCCCCGACGCCGCGCTGTTGGAGGTGGGCCACACGATCAGCGCCATGGCCGCCCACGGATGGGAGGTGCGCGATGTGCACTCGCTGCGTGAGCACTACGCGAGGACCCTGCGCCGCTGGTCGGCCCATCTCGACGAGCAGTGGGACCGCGCGGTCGACCTGGTGGGCGAGCGCCGGGCCAGGATCTGGCGGCTCTACCTGATCGCGTCCGCCGTGGGCTTTCAGGTTGGCCGCACGTCGGTCCACCAGGTGTTGGCCGTGCGGTCACACGCCGACGGCACCTCCGACATGCCCGCGACCCGGGCCGGCTTTCTCGGCTGATGCCCAACCCGGCGAACCGGGGAGCGCTCGGCGCGCTGTTCCGGTCGCCTGGGCTCCCCGGTTGACGGATTGGGCGGGCGGATGGGTCGCCGGAATGGAGGTGCAGGTTTGGCGCCCGGAACATCGGGTATCGGAGGGGGGCGGGAGGGACAGGTCGTCCCTGACGGCAACCGGCCTGAGGGAGGGCCCACATCATGATCGTCTTTGGTGTCATTCTCATCGTCATCGGAGCGCTTGCCGACATCGGCATCCTCTACACGATCGGAGGGAGTCTCGCCGTCGTTGGCGTGATCCTCTGGATTCTCGGAGCGACCGGCAACGCGGTCGGCGGACGCAACCACTGGTTCTAACCCCCCCACCAGTCGCCACCTCGGTGGTGAACACTGCAGCGACCGGACGAGCCCGAGCGGCCGTCCGGTCGCTGCGCGTCCGGGCCCTGGGCTCGGGCGCGCAGCGTTCCGACCCGTCCGGGCGATGCTCGACAGGCCCGGCACCTCAGCGGGTACATTCCGGACGGTGGGCGATCGGCCGGACGCGCAGGAGCTACTGAACGCCATGGCGGCGACGGTGTCCGATCAGATCGTCCCGGCGACCACCGGCGGCGCGCAGCATGCGGCCAGGGTGGTGGCCAACCTGTGCCGCATCCTGGCCCGGGAGGCGGCCTCGGGAGGCGGGGCCCCGTCGGTGGACGAGTTGCGCGAGCTCCTCGGCGACGACGCAAACGGACCCGGCGGCGTCGCCTCCTCGGACGAGGTGCTGGTGGCACTGGACGCACGGCTGGCGCACGGCGACCCGGAGTTCGCCCGGGCGGCACTGCCGGTGCTGCGCCGCGACGTGGAACGGCGCCTGGCCATCGCGAAGCCGTCGTACCTACACGAAGACGCATCGGCGACCGAACCCGAGACCACGTGACCGGGTCGGCTGGGTCGTCGTCGACCACGGAGTCGGCGCTGGCAGACCTGCTTCGTTCAGCCGGCTGGGCCCAACCGGCGGTCACGATCACCGGGGCGGCGTCGGTCGGCGCCCAGCGCTCGACGCTGTTCATCGAGATCACCGGCGCCGACCAAACCACCGCCGCGGTCGCGCAACTGAGCAGTGGCATCGTCGCCTCGACGCCAGCGACGACCGAGGCGGCGCTGATCTCGCTGGCCGCCGAGGCGGCGGTTCCGGTGCCCAGGGTGTTGGCCGTCACCGACTCGCTGCCCGATTCCGGTCAACCGGCGCAGGTGCTCAGCCGCGAGCCGGGCCTGTCGATCCCCCGTCGGTTGCTGCGCTCGGTCGCCGAGCTCGGCACGGGCGAGGCGCTGGCCCGGGACTGCGGCGCCGCCCTGGCCGGGCTCCATGGCCTCGATGCCGACGCCGCGCCCGCCGGACTGGAGCGGCTGGATCCGATCGACCCGTTCGGTGCCTACTGCGACGGCCTGACCGACCGACTGGACCAGCTTCCTCATCCCCATCCGGCCGTACGACTCGGCGTCGAGTGGCTGCGCCGCAACCCGCCGTCGCCCCCGCCACGGCTCTGCATGGTGCACGCCGACTTCCGCACCGGCAACCTGCTGGTGGACGACGGCCGCCTGAGCGCGGTGCTCGACTGGGAGCTGGCCCACGTCGGCGACCCGATGGAGGACCTGGCCTACCTGTGCCTTCGCACCTGGCGCTTCGGCAACGACGACCTGCCGGTGGGCGGCTTCGGCTCGATCGACGCGCTCCGATCGGCCTACGAGCAGTCGGGCGGCACCTGGCGCGACGACGCCTTCCGATGGTGGATGGCCGCCCGCAGCGCCTGGTGGGCCTGCGGGTTGGCGGCCCAGGCCGCTGCGTTCTCGGCGGGGCTGTCCGACTCGATCGTGCTGGCCGCCAGCGGTCGCCGGGTGCCGGAGCTGGAGTACGACCTGTTGAACCTGATCGATCCCGCGACCGAGGAGCACCCCGATGGACTTTGACCTGCCCGACGAGCTGACCGCCTACCTGGCCGAGCTGGACGCCTTCATCGACGCCGAGATTGCGCCGCTGGAGGCCGAGCACGTCCAGTACTTCGACCATCGGCGCGAGCACGCCCGCACCGACTGGGACAACGGTGGCCTGCCCCGCCCGGAGTGGGAGGCGCTGCTCGGCGAGATGATGCGCCGGGCGGATGCGGCCGGGCACCTGCGTTACGCGTTGCCCGAGGAGGTCGGCGGTCGGGGCGGCTCCAACCTGGACATGGCGGTCATCCGTGAGCATCTCGCCACCAGGGGCCTCGGGCTGCACAACGACCTCCAGAACGAGGCGTCGATCGTCGGCAACTTCCCGTTCATCCTGATGATGCTGGCCAAGGGAACCGACGCCCAGCAGGCCGAGTTCATCGAGGGCGCGTTCAACCGCACCCATCTGGTGGCGTTCGGGTTGACCGAACCCGGCCACGGCAGCGATGCCACGTTTCTGGAGACGACCGGGGTACCGGACGGCGAGGGGTGGGTGATCAACGGCACCAAGCGGTTCAACACCGGCATGCACCGGGCCACCCACGACATGGTGTTCGCCCGCACCGGCGGCAACGACGGCGACGCCGACGGCATCACCTGTTTCATCGTGCCGACGGCCACCGAGGGGGTCGAGATCGGCACCTACTGGTGGACCTTCAACATGCCGACCGACCATCCCGACGTCCACTTCACCGACGTTCGGGTGGGCGACGCGCGGTGTTCGGTGAGGTCGGACGTGGCCTCGAGCTGGCCAACATCTTCGTGCACGAGAATCGCATCCGGCAGGCCGCCTCCAGCCTCGGCGCCGCCCAGTACTGCATCGACGAGGCCGCCAGGTACGCCACCGAGCGGGCCCCGTTCGGCCGGCCGCTGTGGAAGAACCAGGCGATCCAGTTTCCGCTGGCCGAGCTGCAGACCGAGGCCGCCATGCTGCGAGCGCTGATCCGCCAGACCGCCTGGCGGATGGACCGCGAGGACGCCATGGAGGTCACCGACGCGGTGTCGATGTGCAACTACCGGGCCAACCGGCTGGTGTGCGACGCCGCCGATCAGGCGATGCAGACCTGCGGCGGCATGGGCTACACCCGCCACCTGCCCTTCGAGCACATCTACCGCCACCACCGCCGCTACCGCATCACCGAGGGCTCCGAGGAGATTCAGATCCGCCGGGTGGCCGGCGTGATGTTCGGCAAGCGGGCCAAGCGCTAGCCGGTGAAGGCGGGGGCGAGCGGCGCCGCCGCGGAGTCTGGCGCATCCGCGGCCGAATCGGTCGAACTCGGCGGGCCGTTCGGGCTCGAGGGATCGATCGGCCCGCACGAGGCGAACGCAACCGGCACGGGGATACCGCCGACGGTGACGGCTGGGCCTGCGCTGGGGGCGCTGATGGCCAGGCCGTCGGGAAGCGGCACGTCGATCGTCTGTCCATCGATCTCCACCGCCAGCGTGAACGGTGCCCCGTCGCCGCCGTTCTGAGCGGCGACTCCGAGCGCCTGGGACAGCGACTGGTTGGGCGTCAGCACCAATCGTTCGGGTTGGGTCACGTCCTCGCAGTTCGGCTGCATCGTGGCGCTGATCAGGTTGGTGAAGTCCGACTGGTCGATCCCGGCGGTGACGTCGTCGCAGGTCAGCTCCGCGATGATCTTCCCCGGCTGACCGTCGAGCAGGAGGTCGTCAACCTCGACACCGGCCTCGATCGGGGTGAACACCAGCTCGCCCGGCGTGCGATCGCCCGGGTCGGCGGTGGCGCCGACCGTGACGACCGATCGGTTGATCGTCACGTCGACCGGGTCACCGATGGTGATCACTCCCACCAGGTCGGGCAGCGACACCGGACCAAAATCGCAGGCCTCGATGACGGCCCCGATCGCCGACGAGCCGCAGTGGTCCAACCGCACCCGTCCCAGGCCGTTGCGCACCAAGACGACGTTCGACACCAACTCCTCGCGCTGCGCGCCCGGGACGTCGGTCAGGTTGCCGCCCGCGTTGGCCACCGCCTCGGCCAGTTCGTCGAGCCTGGTCTCGAACACCGGAGGCCCTCCTGCAGGAGGGCCGCCCCCGCCGCCGTCGTTCAACGAGTCGCGTGCCGCCTGAAGCAGCGCCGGGCTCCGGTCGGCCTGGGCCGCATACTCGGCGTAGGTCGCCGGGCCCGGCGACCAGCTCGCCAGGAGCTCGCCGAGCGGGCCGCAATAGCCCGGGAGACCGTCCTGGGCCCCGGCCGGTGGTGCGGCGATCGCCGGGAGGCCGAACAACAGCCCGACCGCAACCAACACCATCGACCGTCGTCGCACGTGTGCACCCATCTCGGCCCCCTCGAACCGAAACAGTACCTGAACGGCGCACAGCGTCGCAGGCCTCGAAGGTCGCGCACCGTCGACCGTCGGTGCGGCACCTCGATGCTCTGACATGCTGGGCCCATGACGAGCTACGGGGCCGAGACCACCACCGACGACGTGCTGGAGGGCATCGACCTGTCTGGGCGCCGCGTGGTGATCACCGGGGCCTCCGGCGGACTGGGCCAGGAGACCACCCGGGCACTGGCGTCCAAGGGCGCCACGGTGACGATGCTGGCGAGGAGCATGGAGAAGAACGAGGCGGCGGCCGAACGGGTTCAGGCTGCGGTGGCCCGACGCCCAACTGGAGTTGGGCACCCTCGACCTTGCCGACCTCCACGACATCCGCCGGTTCGCTTCGGACTACCTGGGCACCCACGACGCGATCGACGTGCTGATCAACAACGCGGGCGTGATGGCCTGCCCCCGGGGCACCACCGTCGATGGGTTCGAGACCCAGTTCGGCACCAACCACCTGGGGCACTTCCTCCTGACCGCGTTGCTCGGCCCGGCGCTGCTCGCCGGCGAGGAGCCGCGGGTGGTCACGGTGTCGTCGGCCGGCCACGGCACCGCCGACGTCAACCTGGACGACGTCAACTTCGACGCCGGCGACTACGACCCTTGGATCGCCTACGGGCGGTCCAAGACGGCCAACGCGCTGTTCGCCCGGGGCCTGGCCCGGCGGTTCGGCGACCAGGGGCTGCTGTCGTTCTCGGTCCACCCCGGGGCCATCGTGACCGAGCTGGGCCGCCACCTGACCGACGAGCTGATCGAACAGATGATGGCGAGAACCCAGGAGCGCACTCCGGAACAGCGGCGAGGTCGCCCCCGGCGATTCCGGCGGGCTCAGGTTCAAGAGCGTCGAGGCCGGTGCGGCCACCCAGGTGTGGGCCTCGGTCGCGGACCTGGCCGAACACAACGGTGCGTACCTGGCCGACTGCCAGGTGGGCGTCTCAGGCGGCGACCTGAACACCACCGGGTACATGAGCTATCTGCTCGACGACGATCACGTCGAGCGGCTGTGGACCCTCAGCGAGGAGCTGGTCGACCGCCGGTTTCCGGAGCGCTGACCGGACCGACCCGGGCCCGACTCACGCGTCGCCCCGGGCGAGGATGGCCGCCTCGAACAACTCGGCAGTCGGCGGGCCCAGCACCGACCAGTCGAGTTCCGCGGACGCCGCCGTGCCGCCGTCGCGCCCGTCCCAGAGCGTCGCCGGTCAGGGCGTCAAGCGCCGCAGCGATCGATGACAGGGGTCTGGCCGACCGGGATGCCGGCCTCCCCCAGATGCTCGACCAGGTACCCCCAGTTGGACCGCAGCGTGGGCAGTCCGAGGCCGACCGAGTCACCCGCGGCGCCGGTGGTCAACATGTCGCCGTGCTCGTCGAAGATCAGCGCCAACGCGTCGCAGGCGGCCAAACGGGTGGCGTAGACGCCCCGATCGACCATGCGGTACCGCTCGGCGATGGCGATGCGCGGGTCGTCCGGCACGGTCTCGTCGCCGCCGAGCGACCAGCACACCAGCTCGACGTCGTCGCGCCCGCAGGCGGCGACGCCCTCCATCAGCCGCTGGGTGAGCTTCTCGGCCCGCGGCGCACCGACGACGCCGATGCGCAGCTTGTTCGGCGTCAGGCCGAGGCGTCGCTCGGCCTCGGCCCGGTCCGGCAGACCGGCGTCGCCCCACATGTCCCCGAAGTGGCCGTGCGGGATCACTCGGTGCAGGCACCGGTCGGCAAACCGATAGCGCTCCCTCATGCGCGCCTCCCCCCAGGCGCTGTGGTGGATCACCGCATCCGCCGCCGCCGCCCAGGCCGCATAGATCGGCTCGTACACCTCGGCCCGCTTGTCGTGCGGCGTGAGGTTGTGGGCGGTCCACACCACCGGCACGTCGGCGTCGGCCAGCCGGGCGATCAACGCTTGGTGGGCGTCGAGGTCGTCGAAGGCCACCCACTCCGGCCAATGCAGGTGCAGCAGGTCGACGCTGCGGAACGCGGGGTCGTCGACGGCGTCCCAGCCGATCGGCGAGGGGCGGCCGACCACCCGGGCGGACATGTGGGGATACAGGGAGTCGTGGTAGTGGTGACCGAAGGCGGTGGAACCCGCCCGGATCAGCGGCGTGACCCGGGCGGTGTAGGCGAGCGCCGTCGCCGGCGTGAGGTCGAGCTGGTGCACCCGGGTGAGCTGCGACCACGCACTCCGCCATTCCTTCAGGCCGCCGACCGGGATCGAGGCGGGTTGGCCCTCCCCCACCTCGACGGACCAATCGACGTGAAGCGGGACGTCCTCCACCTCGGGAATCGCCATGGCGACCGCCTCCGGGGGTCGCTCGAAGGCCAGCTCGTCGCGCAGCACGATGGTTCGACCCTCCACCGACAGGTTCACTGTGCGAGAACCGGCCAACGGCGGGGCCACGTCCTCGCCCTCCACGCCCTTGCCCGACTCGGGCCAGCCGTCCCAGTGGGCGGTCACCGCCCCGTCGCGGTGCTCCGTCGACGCTGGCAGCCCCCCGGCGGTGAAGCGCTTCAGCCGATCGATCACCAGCGGCGTCCAGGTGGGCAGGTCGCGGTCGACGGGCACCTCCCATCGGCCGGGCCGATGCAGTGCAGGGAGGTAGTGGCTTCGGGTGGCGCCGACGAACGGCACGACCAGCTCGGCGCCGGCCGAGCGGTGGGCCCACACCCCGGCCGGCCGCTCCGCCTCGAAGGCGATCAGGCGATCGTGGTACGGGTAGGCCTCCCGGGCGGAGGCCGGCGTCAGCTGTGGTTCGGTGCCGCCGAGCGCGGCGGCGGCCCAGGCGATCTTGCCCAACAGGTCGAACGTCAACTGCAGGCGGCGCTCCGGGCCCCGGTACGCGTCCTGATCGCGGTGCACGTGTGCGGTGGTCAGGCCGCCGTCGTCGAACCCGCCGGTCAGCGTGAGGGCGGCGTCCGCGGCACGCCTCAGCCACGCCTCGGGCGTCGCCCCGTGACCCTCGTCGGATCGCAGCGCCCAGGCGGCCAGCTCCAGCGTCAACGCCGTCGAGAGGTCGCCGGTGGAACGACCCCACGGCACCGACGAGCCGTGCCGGTCCCCCACGGCCAACACCAGATCGAGGGCACGGTCCATGCCGCGGCGCCACACCTCGCCCAGGCGGTCGGCCAGCGGTTCGGTGAACAGCCACACGTCCGCGGTGTAGATGTCGAAGCGCCCGGTGCCGTCGTTGGAGTCGTCGAGAGCCCCCAGCGGATTGGCGCCCAAGACCCCGTGCACCCGGTCGACGAGCTGGTCGAGGCGGGGGGTCTCCGAAACCAGCCCCAGTTGCACTCGGCCCAGCTCACAGCGGGCCAACACCCCGGCGTAGTTGCGCGGCAGCACCTCGGCGTCCAACAGCTCCAGCCAGTCGGAGCTGTCGACCGCCAGCGCCACCTGCTCGACCTGTTGGTCGTCGAGGCCGCTCAGCAGTGGATTGCCGTCGAACGGCCCGTGGGCGAGCAACGTCTCGGCGATCCGGTACGAAAAGAACGTGTGCGTGGCGGCACCGTCGATGTCGGCCAGCAGGTCTGTCAGCAGTTCGGGGATGGACCGGCCGGCGATCTCGGTGACCCCTGAGCTCAGCAGATGGTGCAGCGTGAAGCACACGTCGGCTCGAACGTCCCCGCCCACCTGGTGCCCGGCGAAGGTGCGGGGGATCCGCCACTCGGGAAGGTGGGTTCGCTCCGCCCGGTCCAGGCAATCGACGACCAGTTCCTGGAGTTGCCGTGTCAGCGCTCCGGCCGTGTTCACGCTGAATCCGGCCCGTCGAATGGCATGCGCAGCAGTGTAAGCAGGCGGGTGATCGGTTGCGCCCTGCCACGACCCGCCGGCGGGCTACGACGCGTCGTCCGGCTGGACCTATCATCGACCAATGACCAAGCCCGCAGCCGGTCTGGCGGCCATCGCCGTTGCCCTGATCGGGCTCGTGGGCGTCACGCTGGTGGCCGGTGCCTCCGGGTACTCGGCGGTCTTCTCGGAGCCCGTCTACGCCCCGAGCACGTCCAGCGGCTGCGCCGGGTCCGGTCAGGCCGCGGCTCCGATCCGCACGGCGGTCGACGCGCTGGACGACCCATGGGCCCTCAGTGCGGCGGCCGCCGGGTTCTCGGTCGTGCAACCGGTGGACATGGGGCCGCCCGCCGACCCGGTGACCGCGCACCCGACACCCATGTCCTTTCCCGGTGGCATCTCGATGGAGGTGTCGCTCCGCAACGTCGCGCCGTCGACGGTGCTCGGCCACGGCGGCCCCGCACTCGATTCGTCCGTGGGCGCGCTCGCCACGGTGAACAATAACGGGCCCAACGTCAAGGTGTCGTCGTCGAGGACCCTCCAGGACTGCGCCCCGTATCCGGCCTCCTTGTACGGCGCCTCCGCAGCGGATCAGGAACCGGCGTGGAACGAGAACGCAGGTGACGGCACCAACCTCAACGGGGTGCTCTTCGAGTTCTCGTCGCCGGTCCAGTCGTTTGGAGCGTTCTTCGCCGACCTCGAGACTCGAGGAGACACGCCCGCTTGGTACAAGTTGTTCGACACGGCCGGGAACGTGATCGAGGAGGGAGCGGTGGAGACGGCCGAGTCGGCCTCCGCCACCGATGCGGAGTGCGGCGGCGCCTCGACCGGCTCGGATCGGTTGGGATGCGGAAACCAGGGCACGCGGTGGCTGGGGTGGGTGTCCAACGAGCCGTTCGCCAAGGTCCTGGTCACCGTGGGCGACGACGACTCCTGCGCCCAGACCGCGCCGTCGCAGTGCTCCGGCGGGACCGAGCACCTGTCGTGGGTCGGTGCCAGGCTGGCGGTGACGGACGAGGGCGCCCCCATCACCACGACGCCGACCACCACCCCGTCCACGGTGAGCACCGTTGCGCCCACTTCGACCACCGCTCCGTCGGACGGCGGGTCGACGACAACCCCGGCCTCCAGCCCCACTTCGACCGGTGCGTCCTCCTCGACGCCAACCTCGTCGCCATCGCCCACCTCGACCTCGAACCCGCCGGACACTCCGATCACGGCCTCGCCGACGACCGCCGAGATGACTCCCGCGGCCTCACCCGCAGCCACCTCGACGCCCCCGGCGACCGTCGAGGTCGAGCCGGTCCCTTCCGGCACCAGCGTCGTCGCCACCACGGATCAAGCCGACCCGGCGGCCGGAGACGACTCCTCCCCGCTTCCGTTGGCCAGGACCGGTGGCAACCTGGGGTTGGTGGCGGCCGGTGCGGCGCTGCTGATCCTCGGCGGCCTGACCGTCGATCGACGCCGGCGGTCGTAGCGGTCGAGTCCCCGGGTCTGGTTCGAACGTGTGCTAGGCCGGGTGCTCGACCCGATCCCCGTCGAGTGCGTCGATCAGGCCGTCCGCCGCTCGTCCGCCGATGCGCTTGAACGCAAGCGAGAGCAGCGGGTCGGCCAGTCGCAGCAGCCCGTTGAGGGTGAGTTCGGCGTCGTAGGTGACGATCGAACCGTCCGGGTCGGGGCGAACGGTGATCGTGTCGAGCGAGGTCAGCATGGCGCTTTGTGCCCGGGCGACCACCCGGCTCGGCGGTTCGTAGTCGATCGTTTCGTAGCGCAGCGTCATCGTCCCGGCGACCGCCTTGACCGACACGTCGAAGACCGCCTCGGTGCCGGGCCCCGACCCCTTCACCTGGTCGACGCGCTCGACCCCGGGGTCCCACCGCTCGAAGTTGTTGAGGTCCGCCATGTAGGCAAACGCCTCCTCCGGCGGACGTGGGGTGCGAACGTGGACGACATGGCGGGCCATGGGCGAGCGGGTACCCGGCGTGCCTCGTGCGGCAAACCTTGCAGTCCGGATCGGGCGGCGTTCAGTTGTCAGCGCGGAGGTGCTCGAGGGCGGCAACGGCGTCTTCGACACGCGCCGAGGGCACCAGCAGGTGGTCATGGAAGTAGCCGGCGAGCACGTTGCAGGCGATGCCACGTTCGGCGAGCGCTGCGGAGACCACCGCGGTGAGCCCGACCGCCTCCAACGAGCTGTGAACCTCCAGCGTCAGCCAGGCCCCGTCGAAGTGATGCTCCCAGCCACGGTCGATCGCCGTCTCGACGGTGGTCACCGCGGTGACCCCCTCCGCCTCGGCGATGAGCGCTTCGACGCCGTCGCCGAGCGCGACCGGATGATCCAGGGTCACCAGCGTGAAGCGTCCAGGTCGACGGCCGACGGTGAGCCCGGACACCAGTGCGGCGAGGTCGCGTTCGCCCGGCATCACCTCACGCACCAACCTCGAGGTCGGCATCGACGATGATCCACGTGGCGGCGACCACCGCCAGGGTTGCGCCGTCGGCGGCGAGCAAGGCGCCCTCGGTGTGGACCTTGCGGCCGTCGACGTCGACCAACCGGCTGAGGATCTGGTGTTGCTGACCCGCCACCACCGAGTCTCGGATGTCGACGGTCAACGTGCCGGTCAGCACCTTGCTTCCCGACTCGACGGCGTCCATGGCCGGTGCGGCGGTCGGGCAGTCGAGGGCGCCCCACACCAACCACGGGGCACCTCACCGAGCCCGGCCGGGGTCCACCGCACACCGAACCGGTCGCCGTGGTCGAGCCGTCCGGCGAACAGCTCCAGGCCGTCGTGGTCGGGCCGGGCGTTGCCACAACCAAAACACAGCGGGTACGGATGATCCTTGCCGAAGGCGAACGGCGACCGGGCCTCGGCCGCCGCGAGCACGTCGTCGGCGACCGGCACCAGGTCTCCGACGCCCAGCGGTTCGGCCAACGGGGTGACCGTGGCGATCAGTCGCTCCCCCGCCCGAAACTCAACCGGCCCGTCGTCGGTGTGGGTCGCGTCGAGCTCGGTGCCCAACGGAATCGGCCTCGCCAGGCGAACCGACGCCGAGGTCGGGTTGATCACCTCGGCGAATCGGCCGGCGGACACGCCGCCATGGCCGCAGCCGGTCGGGCCGTTGTAGTGCGGGTTGATCAGAACCATGGGTTGGATCCTCGCAGACCATCGCCCGAGGACCGGTGCGGGGTGCACCGGACCTCAGCACTCGGGCACCCGCACCGACACGTTGACCGCCAGCCCACCCTGCGAGGTCTCCTTGAAGCGTTCCGACATCGACTCGGCCGTGTCGCGCATCGTGTGGATCACCTCGTCGAGCGAGACCCGGGCGAACGTCGGGTCGCTTGCGACGGCCAACTCGGCCGCGTTGATCGCCTTGACCGCACCCATCGTGTTCCGCTCGATGCACGGCACCTGCACCAGGCCACCCACCGGGTCGCAGGTCATGCCCAGGTGGTGTTCCATGGCGATCTCCGCCGCCATCAGCGCCTGGTCGACCGATCCGCCCTTCGCCTCGGCCAGCGCGGCGGCCGCCATGGCGCTCGACACCCCGACCTCGGCCATGCAGCCGCCCATCGCCGCCGAGATGGTGGCGCCCTTTTTGAACAGGGTGCCGATCTCGCCGGCGACCAGCAGGAAGTTGCGTACCGCTCGAGTGGGGTCGGCCGGAGGGTCGTCGGCGAGGCACAGGTGGTAGAGCAGGACGGCCGGGATCACCCCGGCGGCGCCGTTGGTGGGTGCGGTCACCACCCGCCCCAGGTTGGCGTTCTCCTCGTTGACCGCCATGGCGAAGGCGCTGATCCACTGGAGGACCTCGCCGAAGTCGTGATCGGTGGCGCGAATCGCCGCCATCCAGGCGTCCACCGACTCGGCCCCGTCACCGCCCATGAGCCGTCTGGCCAAGGGCGCCGCCCGCCGGTGAACGCCGAGCCCCCCGGGCAGCGATCCGTCGGTGTGGCACCCCCGGTAGGCACCCTCGCTCATCACCCGCCAGATCCGGTCCAGATCGCGATCGATCTCCGGCCCCGATCGCCAGGCGGTCTCGTTGTCCCGAACCACCTCGGCGATGGTGCGCTCCGTCGCCGCGCAGTGGGCGCGGAGGTCGTCCGGAACCTGGGTCGGATTGGGCAGTGTCGGCTGAGCGTTCGGCCCGCCCGCCGGTTCGTCGAGCTCGTCGGCCCGCAGCACGAACCCTCCGCCCACGGAGTAGTAGGTGGTTTCGGTCTCGTTGCCGCCGATGCCGGCGACGCAGGTCAGGCCGTTGGCATGGCCCGGAAGCCGCTCGTCGGGATGGAAGACGATGTCGGTCGCCGGATCGAACGCGATGGAATACGCGGCGGGGCCCGGCCGGATGGTCCGCCGGGCGGCCAGGTCGGCGACCAGTGCCGGGATGGCGGACACGTCGATCGTCTCGGGGTCGTGGCCGAGCAGGGCCAGCGCCACCGCCTGGTCGGTGGCGTGGCCCCGGCCGGTCAGCGCCAACGAACCGAAGAGATGCACCCGCACCGACGTGACACCCGCGAGCCCCGCCGGACGGTCGGACAGCTCCCCCATCCACCGCTGCACCGCCCGCCAGGGGCCAAGCGTGTGGGAACTCGACGGTCCGACGCCCACCTTCAACATGTCGAACACGCTGAGCACGTCCACCACCGGTCAGCCGATCACACGGGGTTCGTCGCCGTTCGGGAGGGCCTCGACGCCCGCGGACGTCCCGGGACGCCGGGTTCTCCACCAGTACACGCCCACCGGGATCGCCACGGCCACCGCCCCGATGGCCATCAGGCGGGCCGTCGGGGGGAGGTCGAACAGCAGCCGAACCAGCCCTCCCCCGGCCACCACGGCGATGACGGCGCCCGGCACGATGCCGATGGCGGTGCCGACGAGAAACCGGGCGCGGGAGATCTTGGTGACCCCGAGCAACCAGTCGGCGGGCGGCAGCTGCCCGAAGACCAGCCGCAGCGCGATCACCGGCATGAGGCCGCCCTCGGCGAGCCGCTGGTCGAACACGTGCATCCGAGGGGGGATCCGCTCGCTCACCCAGTCCCGGGCGAACCATCGAGCAAAGCTGAACCCGAGGTAGCTCGACCCCATGTTGCCGACCCAGGAGACCGCCACGGCCAGCGGGAACGGCCACACGATTCCGGCGGGCACCATGTACACGAAGCCGGGCACCCCGAACGGTTGGGTGACCCACATGATCCCGATGAAGATCGCCGGTCCGAGGGCGCCGGTCTCGGTGAGCAGTTCCTCGACGTTGCCGTCCTCGAGCACCCATCCGAGCCCGCCGAAGGCCACGAAGAGCGTGGCGGCGACGACGGCGGCGGCGAGTGCGGCGATGCGGGGTGTGCTCATGACGCCCGTGTCTCGCTCAGCCTTTCTTGGCCAGGTAGGCGGCGTAGGCGTCGGCCATGTCCCGCAGCTCGGGGTCGTCGGCGAACAGCGGCTCGAAGCGCTCCCGGGCGGCCGCCCGCTTGGCGGGAAGGTACTCGGTGGGCCAGAACCCCTCGTGGGGCCGGTAGCCCTTCAGTACGTTGCGGGCGACGGTGGCCTTGTGCACCTCGTCGACCCCGTCGGCGATCCCCATCGTCGGTGCGGTGGCGTACATGTTCTGCAGCGGGGTCAGGTTGGTGGTGCCCAACGAACCGAGGATGTGGAGTGCGTTGAACGACACCTCGCGCAGCACCTTGGCCATCGTGTACTTCACCGCGGCGATGTCGGTGCGGGTCTCCTGGGTGCTGGTGTTGTCGATCTTCCAGGCGGTCTCGAGCACGTACAACCGCAGCATTCGGATCGAGGCGTAGCTGTCGGCGATCTTCTCCTGCACCATCTGGTGGTCGCCGATGATCTTGCCGTGTGACTCACGGCTGAGCGCCCGCTCGCACATCATGTCGAAGGCCAGTTTGCACTGGCTGATCGTGCGCATCGCGTGGTGGATGCGGCCGCCTCCCAGCCGCCGCTGCGCCAACACCTTGGCTCCGTCCTCGGGGCCGAGTAGATGGTCGGCGGGAACCCGCACGTCGTTGTAGATGATGTGGTTGTGGTTGCGGGGCTCGGGCATGATCTCCACGCCGGGAGTCGCACGGGGCACGACGAACATGCCGTTGGTGCACATGACGAACAGCAGGTCGGCCACCCGCCCGGCGCTGGTGAACCACTTCTCGCCGTTGATCACCCACTCGTCACCGTCCTTGACGGCGTGGGTGCGAAACAGGTTGGGGTCCGAGCCGCCCTGGGGCTCGGTCATCGAATAGGCCGACCACAGCTCCTGGTAGAGCATCGGGGTCAGCCACCGCTCCTTCTGTTCGTCGGTGCCGTAGGCGGCCAGCATCTCCATGTTGCCGGTGTCCGGTGCGCCGGCTCCGAAGATCTGCGGCGCCGAGCCGTAACGCCCGAGGATCTCGTTGAGGAGGCCCAGCTTCAGCTGGCCAAAGCCGGGTCCGCCCAGGTCCTCGTCGAGAAAGAGCGCCCAGAGGCCCTGTTCCTTCACCTGGTCCTGAAGGCCCTTAACCAGGGCTCGCAGCTTGGGGTCCTTCGATCGGACGGCGTAGGGAAAGACCAGATCGAGGGGCTCGACCTGCTCGCGGCAGAACTCCTCCACCCAATCCAGCTTCTGCTGAAACTCCGGTTCGGTGGAAAAGTCCCAAGCCATGCGTGGCGCCCCCTGCGATCGTTGATCTCGGTCCTGACCGAGCCGATCCTACGGTTATTCGGCCGCTGCGGTGTTCGAGTGTCGAGCGATATGTCTCCCCGCCGCTACGGCCCGATCCACCTGCCGGTCGCGTCGAGAGGATCGGGGCGCGTGCGGGTGCATGGCCGGCTACCGTAGGAACGCAGGGGGACGCTCCGTGGGCTGTGCGGCCCATCCGACGGAGCCGAACCGCCGCTGTGCAGGGGGACGCACTCATGACGACCGACGACCTGACGCCACGGATCGCGACCGACCCCGATCACCTGGGCCCGGAGTGGCTGAGCGACGCGTTGGCGCCTTGGTTCGGCGGCGGCCGCGTCACCGGCGTAGCCCACGAGCCGGTGGGCACGGGGCAGGTGGGCGACGCGTTCCGGCTTCGGCTGACGTTGGAGGGTGCGCCCGCCGACGCGCCGACCTCCCTCATCGCCAAGCTGCCGGCGGCGGATCCGGCCAGCAGGGCGGCCGGGGTCGCCGTCAGGAGCTACGAGCTGGAGTGCCGCTTCTACCAGCAGCTGGCATCCGATCTGCCGGTGCGTACCCCTCGATGTCACCTGGCGTTGTTCGATCCCGACACGCACGACTTCACGCTGATCTTCGAGGACCTGGCCCCGGCACAGCAGGGTGACCAGATCGCCGGATGCTCGGCCGACGAGGCCGACCTGGCGCTGCGGGAGCTGGCGCTGTTGCACGGGCCCCGGTTTGGCGATCCCGGCCTGGAGGCGATCCCCTGGCTCAACCGCCGCGGCCCCGAGGATCTGGCGCAGTTGGATGCGGTGGCGACGATGGTGTTGCCGGGCTTCGCCGAGCGCTACGGCGATCGGATGGGCGGGGAGCTGCTGGGCGCCTACGAACGCCTGACCGAGCGGTTGACCGCCTACCTGGACGCAGCGCCCCGGCCCTTCACGATCACCCATGGCGACTTCCGCCTGGACAACCTGCTCTTCGGGGTGGACGGCGACCGCGTGGGCGTCGTCGACTTCCAGGGGGTCGCGCACGGCCCCGGCGGATCCGACCTGGCCTACTTTCTCGGCGGCAGCCTGCTCCCCGAGGTTCGCCGAGCCCACGAAGGCGACCTGGTGGCCGGCTACCACCGGGCGCTGTCGGCGCAGGGGGTCGAGGGCTACTCGCTGGACGACTGCTGGGCGGCCTATCGGCATGGAGCGTGCGCCGGCATGTTGGTGACCCTGGTGGCCTCGATGCTGGTCGAACAGACCGAGCGGGGCGATGAGATGTTTGTGGCGATGGGCGCGCGGCATGCCCGGCATGCCCTCGACCTGGGCACGCTGGAGCGGCTCGGCTGAGCGCCGGCGCCGGTTAGGCCGGTGCCACGGTGAACGTGCCGGCCATCCCCAACACCGAGTGCTTCTTCCCGGTCTCGGGGTCGACCAGGATGCACTGGTAGCTGTATTCGCCCGGCGGTGAGAACGTCATCGTCGCCCCGCCGGTCTCGCCGGGTTCGGTGGACGCGACCTCCCCGACCGGTTCCCCGCCGGGGTCGAGCACCTCGAACTCGTGGGGTTCGGTACCGCTGTTGGTCATCTCGAAGCGGATCGTGTCGCCGGCGGTGATGCCATCGAGGTCGAGGTCCTCGTAGGCGAAGTCGACGGCGTCGAAGGTGATCGTCCGGTCCGGATCGGCCTGCCTGGTGCCACCCTCCCCGGTGACCGTGAACTCCGACTCGATCCCGTCGCCGGTCATGCCGGGCTTGCATCGAACCCGGTAGTCGCCCGCCACCAGGTCGACGGTCAAGGTGCGCGACGTGCCCGTGGTGACGTTCTCCACCTCGCCGGCCACGTCACCGTTGGCCCTGACGACGTACAGCTCGGAGACGTCGTCGCCGTTGTTGGTGAACTCGAAGTCGATCTTGCCGGCACCGACGATGTCGCGGTCGATGGTGCAGGCGTCGTCGGTGCCGGTGACCTCCAAGGCGCTGTCGGCCGATCCGCCCGAGCAGGCGGCCAGCCCGATGGTGGTGGCAAGCAGGCAGGGCGCGACGGCGATGGCGAACCGGGAGGCGGTGCTCATGAGTGGCCACCGGCGGGGACGACGGTGCGGACGCGGTTGGCGTCGCCCGTGGTGGACGAATGCGACGCTCCCGCCGCGGGCGTGGGCGGCGCGGTCCGAAGGAACAGCACCATGGTGGGCACCAGATAGGCGACGTAGGTCACGACCTCCAGCACCGTCATCTGCGGGCCGACGTTGAAGATGCCCTTCAGGAGGGTCCCGTACCAGCTGGTGATGTCCCAGCCCTCGATGTTCCAGGCCAGCGTGTCGAGACCGGGCACGATGGCGGCCTCCTGCAGGTCGTGCACGCCGTAGGCCAGCACCCCGGCGGCGATCACGATCAGGCCGGCGCCGGTGACCTTGAAGAACACGGCCAGGTTGAGGTGAACGGCGCCGCGGTAGAGCAGAAAGCCGATACCGACGGCGGTGGCGATGCCCAGGACGGCGCCCAGCGCCGGGCCCACCCCAGCGCCCTGCGCCTGCAGCGTCGGGTAGAGGAACAGGGCGGTTTCCAGCCCCTCACGGCCCACCGCCAGCAACGCGGCGATGAACACGCCGGAGGCGCCCAGCTTGAGCGCCGCCTCCATCTTGTCGGTCAGGTCGCCCTTGATCGTCCGCGAGGCCCGCTTCATCCAGAACACCATCCACGTGACGAATCCGACGGCGACGATCGAGAGGACTCCGCCGAACGCCTCCTGTGCCTCGAAGCTCATACTCGCCGAGGTGAAGTGAAGCACCGCACCGAATCCGAACGACAGCGCGATGGCCACGCCGACGCCCGCCCACAGTGCCGGGATGCGGTCTCGGTGGCCGCCCCGCACCAGGAACGTCAGCAGGATGCTCACGACGAGCGCAGCCTCGAGGCCCTCCCGCAGTCCGGTCAGGAACGTTTGAAACACGTGCTGGTCCTCCAACTTGCTCGGCGTCGGGGTCGGGCATCAAGCGCGCACCCGGACCCGTGCAAGGTCAGCCTAACTTTGTGGACGGAAGCGATGGCAACATGCCCGGAGTGGTGTGGCACAACCGGGTTCAGGGGCTGAGGAAGGTCTTCCCGATGTTGGAACCCTCGAAGAGGGCGTTGAGCGCCGGCACCGCCTGGTCGAGGCCCTCGAACACGTGGCTTCGGTAGGTGAGCTCCCCGGCGTCGAAGAGCCGCTGGAGCTCGGCGTTGGCCTCGTCGAAACGCCCCCAGTGGTCCAGGGTGTTGAAGCCCTCCATCCTGGCCCGCATCGCCAGGAGCTTCACGTAGTTGGCCGGGCCGGGGTGTTCACCGGAGACGTAGCTGGAGATCACGCCGCACAGCACCACGCGGGCGTTCATCGCCAAGCGCCCCAGCACCGCGTCCAGGATCGGACCGCCGACGTTGTCGAAATAGACGTCCACCCGATCGGGGCAGTGCTCCCGGAGGGCGGCCGGAAGATCGGCCGTTCGGTAGTTGATGCACGAGTCGAAGCCGAACTGGTCGACGACGATCGCGCATTTCTCGTCCGACCCGGCGATGCCGACCACGCGGGCACCCGCCGCCTTGGCCAGCTGGCCGGCGATCGAACCGGTGGCTCCGGCAGCGGCGCTGACCACGACGGTCTCCCCCGCCTTGGGCGCACCGATGTCGTGCATGCCGAAGTAGGCGGTGGCGCCGGTCGAGCCGAACAGCGCCAGCAGCGCCGCCCGGTCGACGTCCCCGGTTCCCTCGCTCACGCGGCCCATCACCGTCGTAAACAGATCGTCTCGGGCGATCGAGTAGTCGCTAAAACCCCCGAGCGTGGTCACCACGTCTCCGACCTCGTAGGCGTCACACTTGGTGTCAACGACCTCGCCCACCGTTGCGGCGCGCACCACCTCGCCGATCCCGACCGGCGGAAGGTACCCGGGCTGGTCGTCCAGCCACGTTCGAACCGCCGCATCGATGCCCACCAGGTTGGTCTTGACCAGCGCCTCTCCGTCCGCCGGCTTGGGCAGGTCGCCGTCGACGAGCTCGACGTCGTCGGCCGCAACGAGGCCGCTCGGTCGCCGACGAAGCACCACCTGGCGGTTGATCTGTGACATCGGGCGCAGTGTAGTGAGTGCCCGATCCGTGACGCGACGGCTCGGATCGGGCGATCGTCCGTAGCCTGCCGGGCGTGGCGGACGATCCCCCAGCCTGGCTTCAGCAGGCCCGCGACAAGTGGCGCTACCGGGGTGCCCGGCGCCCGGAGTTCGCCGAGGAGCCGGGGCCGGATCAGGAGTCGGCGTGGGACTATCCGCGACCCCCGGCGGTGGTTTCCGATCATCGGGTGATCGAGGTCGATCACCAGGGCGAGCCGGTCGCCCGGGCCGAGCGCTCGGTGCGGGTGCTCGAGACCTCGCATCCACCGGCGTTCTATCTCCCACCCGAGTCGGTGCTGCCGGGGCGTCTGGTGGCCACCACCGGCACCTCCCACTGCGAATGGAAGGGCGCGGCCGAGTACGTGGCGATCGCCGTCACGACCGAGCCGGTCGGCTGGCGCTATCCCGACCCGTATCCCGAGTTCGCCGACCACGCCGGTTGGGTGTGCTTCTATCCGGACCGTGTCGAGTGCCGGGTGGACGGCGAATCGGTGCGGGCGCAGGCCGGGGGCTTCTACGGTGGGTGGATCACCGACGACGTCGTCGGCCCGTTCAAGGGCGAACCCGGCACCTCCGGCTGGTAGCCCAGGGACGGGATCGGCGACGCAGCCGGTCCGACCCAGGGAGCCTTGATGACCGTTGGCAGCGATGCACTCGAAGTGAACCGGAGCGACACCTCGGTCACCCGGTTGATCACCGACCGGCTGCCCTCGCCGGACGATCTGGCCGAGGGCCACGTGCGGTTCCGGGTGGACCGCCTGGCGATCACCGCCAACACGATCACCTATGCTGAGATGGGCGACCTGCTCGGCTACTGGGACTTCTATCCAACCGGTGATGACACCTGGGGCCGGGTTCCGGCGATGGGTTGGGCCGAGGTGGTGGCGTCGGCGCACCCGCAGGTCGAGGTCGGCGGGCGCTACTACGGGTGGTTCCCCATGGTCGGGCAGGTCGACCTGGCGGTCAACCCGGCCGGGCGTGGCCTGCGAGACGACGGTGAGCACCGAGCCGCCCATGCGCCGGTGTACCGCACCTTCGAGGACAGCCGAACCGATCTCTGGCTCCCACCGGCGGCCGCCGGCGGGGCCGAGTTGGGCGACCTGGAGGATCGCCACGCCCTGTTGCGTGGCCTGTTTCTGACCGGGTTCTTCATCGACGCGTTCTTCGAGCTCAACGACTGGTTCGGCGCCCGCCGGGCGGTCGTCATGTCGGCGTCGTCCAAGACGGCGATCGCCTTCGCCGACTGCGCTGCACCACGCGGTTTGGACGGGCTGATCGGGGTGACCTCACCGGGCAACGTCGACTTTGTGCGTGGGCTCGGGCGCTACAGCGAGGTCGTGACCTACGACGAGATCGCCTCGATCCCAGCCGGCGGTGCGGTAGCGGTCGACATGGCCGGCAACGGGCCGGCCACCGCCGCCCTGCACGAGCATCTCGGCGATTCGCTCGCCCACTCGATGATCGTCGGACGCAGCCATCACGACGCCCCGACGAGTTCCCCCGAGCATGGACCCACACCCGAGTTGTTCTTCGCCCCGACCGCGATGAGCCAGATGGCCGAGGGCGGCGTCGATCAGGCGGAGTTGCAGGCGCGATCGGCCGATGCGCTCGCTCGGTTCATCGAGGGCTCAGGCGAATGGTTGCGGGTGGAGCGTTCCGCCGGCCCGGAGGCGGCAGCGGCCACCTGGGCCGAGGTCCACGCCGGCTCCGTCCCTCCCGACGTCGGCCGGATCATCTCGCTCCATCCGTAGCGCTGCGGGATCCGAACTCTGGGTGGGATTGGGCTCCGAAACCGAGTCGAATCCCACCCAGACAATCCGACGTGCCGGCCGGGTTGAGGTCCCGGCCGGCGTCCTCTCCCCTACCGACTGACCACCCCCGTGCTGCCGTGGTGCGCCGGGGCGTCGTGTTGAACGTGGCGCTTGGCGTGCTCGATGGCCGCGTCCAGGTCGGTGAACAGATGGTTCTCGTGGGCGAGGCGATCGACGGCGCCCACCTCCTGCAGAATGCGCAGGTGCTCCGGCCGGGGGCCCTTCAGCAGCACGGTCACGCCGCGTCGTTCCAGGTCCTCGATGATCTCGCCGAGGGCCTGCGCCCCGGTTGCGTCAAGCATCTGAAGATCGGGCAGCCGAAGAATGACCACGCGAACGTCGTCGATCGAGGCCAACTCGGTGAGAAAGCGTTGAACGGCACCGAAGAACAGGGCGCCGTCGAGGCGGTAGGTCACGATGTGCTCGGCGTGCAACGCCGACGCCTGGTCGCGATCCAGCATGGGGAGCGGCTCGGCGACGGGCACCGACGTGAGCGCCAGTTGGCGCAGGGCCAGCAACGCCGCCGCCGCCATGCCGATCTCGACCGCAAGGATCAGGTCGGAGGCGACCGTCACGACGGCGGTGACCGTCAGGATGACCGCATCGGAACGCGTCGCCCGAAACAGCGATCGGATGTTGTGCACCTCGACCATCCGTGCGGCGGTCACCATCAGCACACCCGCCAGCGCCGCCAATGGGATTTCTGCCACCAGGCCCGATCCGGCGAACACCACGCCGACGAGCACCAGGGCGTGAATGATCGCCGCCACCCTGGTCCGGGCGCCGGCCTTCACGTTGACGGCGGTGCGGGCGATCGCTCCGGTTGCGGGCATGCCCCCAAAGAGCGGCGAGATGATGTTGGCGAGGCCCTGTCCCACCAGCTCGCGGTTTGGGTCGTGGCGCCCGACCCCGGCCATTCCGTCGGCCACCTTGGCCGACAGCAGGCTTTCGAGCGCCCCCAGCGCGGCGACCGCCAGCACGGCTCCGAACAACTCCGACATCAGCCCCAGGTCGAACGCCGGGAGCGACGGGGACGGCAGGGATGACGGCAGCTCCCCGATGACGCCGACACCTGCGTTTCCCATCCTGGCCAATACAGTTGCGGCGATCACGGCCAGCAGTGACGCAGGCAGCCCCCGGTGCAGCCTGGGCAACAACACCATCAACACCACGACGACGGCCACCAGCGCGACGGCCCACCACAGCCCGCCCCCTTTCGCTGCGGCGCGGACGGCACGAGCGGCGACCGCAGCGGTGTTTTCACCCTCGGGCTTGTCCACCCCGAGTGCGGCGGGCACCTGTTGGAGAAAGATGATGACCGCGATCCCCAACGTGAACCCTTCGATGACCGGCCACGGGATGAACGCCAGGTACCTGCCGAACCCGGCCACCCCGGCGGCCACGATGAGCACGCCGGCCATGAGCCCGACGAGGAACACGGCATCAACCCCGTGGCGGGCGACGATCGGCACCAATACCACCGTCATCGCCCCGGTCGGCCCGGAGACCTGAACGTTCGAGCCGCCGAACACCGCCGCCACCAGGCCCGCCACGATGGCGGTGACCAGCCCGGCCTCGGCGCCCAGCCCGGCGGTGATGCCGAACGCCAGCGCAAGCGGCAGGGCGACGACGCCAACGGTCAGACCGGCCACCAGGTCCCGACGCCACCAGTGGAGGAACCCGTCGTAGTCGGATCGCTGCGGCAACACGGCCCGCAGGCGTGACGTGGTTGCCGAATCGGGGCCGGCCGGGGCCGAGGCGTCAGCGGGGGTGGTCAACGTCCCGCCTCCTCGTTTGCGAGACCCCGGAGCAGGTCCTGGGTTTCCTCGAGCCTGGAGATCAGCAGCTTGCGGGCGACGCCGAGCAACTCGACCAACAGCGGGTCGCGCAGCGAGTAGTAGACGGTGGTGGCCTCCCGACGGGCGACCACGACGCCGGCGCGCCGAAGGATCGCCAACTGTTGGGACAGGTGGGCGGCCTCGACGCCGACCTGCCCGGCCAGGTCCCCCACCGACTGCTCCGGTCCTTGAGCGAGGATCTCCAACGCTCGCACCCTGGCCGGATGCGCCAGCGCCTTGAACAACTCCGCCTTGACCTCGAAGACCGGGGCTCCAAGCGAGTCAGGCACGGTCGGGGCTATCTGCGAAACACGTGATCTTCCAATATCCATGCATAACCAGAGATTATCCCCGGTTCCGGGCGGTGACACACTCGGATCCCGCAGCCCGGCATCCGACCTCCGCCGTCGTCGTTCCGGCCGAGTGACCGGCCCTCCGATGTGTACGCTCGCCGCCGGTCGGCGCGTCGAGCCTCGGGCGCCGTGATGGGGGGCGAGCATGCGAAATCCACACGCGGGGATCCCGTTTGAGACGTCCGACGAGGAGATCGCGGAGGCACTGCTCGACGTCTCCATCCCCACCCTGATGATGTCGTTGGTGCACATGTCGGGCGATCCGGACTTGATTCGGGGTCGACTGAAACCGGCGGGCCTGTTCCTCAACGAGGTGCAGGGGTTCATGTCGGAGGAGGATCGTGCGGAGGTGCGGGCACTCGCCCTCGGGGTGATCGCCGACTACCGGGATCGGGGCTGTCCCGAGCCGGAAGCCGTCTCGGCCGAGCTGCTGCACGAGATGATGGAGTGGCTGGTCGCCGAGGAGGTGCCCGCCGAGTACGTGCCGATGCTGGCCGACGAGATGCAACTCGACGGCGCCGACCCGGCGGCCGCCGGGCCGGTCGCCCAACCGGACGAACGGGCGGAGTTCCCGGTGGTGGTCATCGGCTGTGGGCAGTCGGGGCTGCTGGCCGGCATTCGGCTGCAGGAGGCGGGCCTGCCGTTCACCATCGTCGAAAAGAACTCCGGCGTCGGCGGCACCTGGTGGGAGAACACTTACCCCGGCGCCCGGGTGGATGTCGGCAACCACTTCTACTGCTACAGCTTCGAGCCCAGCGACCACTGGAGCGAGTACTTCGCCCGGCAACCCGAGCTTCAGTCGTACTTCCAGACGATCATGGAACAGCGCGGCATCGACGAGCACGTGCGCTTCGACACCGAGGTGCTGGGAGCGAGCTGGGACGACGACTCGGGAACCTGGCGGGTGCGGGTCCGATCTGGCGACGGCATCGAGGACACCCTGGTGGCACGAGCGCTCATCTCGGCGGTCGGCCAGCTCAACCGTCCAAACGTGCCCGAGTTCCCCGGGGCGGACACCTTCGAGGGGCCGGCCTTTCACTCCGCCCGATGGGACCACTCGCTCGATCTCACCGGCAAGCGAGTCGGCCTGGTCGGCGCCGGGGCCAGCGGCTTTCAGATCGCCCCGGCGATCGCCGACAAGGTGGCGCACCTCACCGTGTTTCAACGGACCGCCCAGTGGATGTTCCCCAACCCCAACTACCACGAGGCGGTGGGGCCGGGCGTGCGTTGGGCACTCCGTCACCTGCCGTTTTACGGGCGGTGGTACCGGTTCCTGCTGTTCTGGCCGGGATGCGACAAGGGGCTGGAGGCCGCACGCGTCGACCCCGACTGGGAGGGCGATCCGCAGCTGGCGGTGAGCGAGATCAACGACCTGACCCGCCAGATGTTCACCGGTTGGATCACCGAGCAGGTCGGCGACGACCCCGAGCTGTTGGCCAAGGTGGTGCCCGACTATCCGGCCACCGGCAAGCGCACCCTGCAGGACAACGGCAGCTGGCTGCGTACGCTCACCCGGGACGACGTCACCCTGGTGCGCACCGGCATCGACCACCTCGAGGCCGACGCCATCGTCACCGACGACGGCGAGCGTCACGAGGTGGACGTCATCGTGTACGCCACCGGCTTTCATGCCAACCGGGTGCTGTGGCCGATGAACCTCACCGGGCGCGGAGGCGTCGACCTGCGGGAGACGTGGGGCGACCGGCCGGCCGCCTACCTCGGCATCACCGTGCCGAGGTTCCCCAACCTGTTCTGCATGTACGGGCCGGGCACCAACCTGGCGCACGGCGGCAGCCTGATCTTCCATTCGGAATG
>JAWKIE010000007.1:0-148308 GCA_041394485.1 Microthrixaceae bacterium | reverse complement strand
GCCGAGCCAGTAGACCCGACACTCCCTCGCTGGTCAGCGAGGGCACAGCGACGTAGTTCTTGTGGGACTCGTCCTCCGGCATATCGGCGCTAGTGCGGCTCCCGAGCATTAGCCAAGTGGGAACATGATCCCCGGCAGCCTTCTGCCGGGCGACAATCGCACGAGTCTCCTTGAACGCCCCGTAGTTGCTATCCCCGTTGTCGGTCCCGGCGTAGTCCTCCTCCCACACACGCTTGTATTCCGGCGACGCCAGCGCGAGCACCACGTCGGCATCGCGGCAGCGCTTCGGCCCAAACACGTGCCAGTCGACGTGCGCGTCCGCGTGATCCTGGTCAAGAAACACGGCATACCCGCTCGCTCGAATCAGCGCAGCCAACTTGGCGACGTCCGTCATCCATTCCGGGCCCTCCGCCGCCTCGTGGGCGTAGGACACCATGACCGTGGGTTGTTCTTGGGGCTGATCTGGCGCAGCGCTGGTTGGTGAGGGCACGCGGCCTACCTCGGTGACGGGAACCCAATCGAGCGTAGTGGGCGAGGTTCAACCCGCTACGACTCACCGTGCTCAATCCGTGCGATTGCGGCCGCCGGGCCGACACCTCCCAGCAAGGGTGTTTCTAGGCCTCAAGGCGTCCGGGGCCGAGGACTCCTCCACCGGTTCCAAGCGCACGAGCCCTCGCTCGCACGCTTGTACCCTGGCCCGATGAGCCACCAGCCGCTGTCCCACCAGGTGAACCCCCGTGATGTCCTGGCGCTGGACGCCCTGCTCGACGACGACGAGGTGCTGCTGCGCGACACGGTGCGGAAGTTTGTCGGCGACCAGATCCTGCCCGAGGTGGCCGACTGGTACGAACAGGGCACCTTCCCCAAGGAGATGGCGACCGAGTTCGGCAAGCTCGGCCTGCTGGGCATGCACCTGGAGGGCTACGGCTGTGCGGGCACCAGCGCCACCGCCTACGGCCTGGCCTGCCTCGAGCTGGAGGCGGGCGACTCCGGTGCCCGCAGCTTCGTGTCCGTCCAGGGCAGCCTGGCGATGTTCCCCATCTGGGCGTTCGGCTCCGAGGAGCAGAAGCAGCGCTGGCTGCCCGCCATGGCCGCCGGTGAGGCCATCGGCTGTTTTGGCCTCACCGAGCCCGACTCGGGCTCCGACCCGTCGTCGATGCGCACGTTCGCCAAGCAGGACGCCGGCGGCGACTGGGTGCTCAACGGCACCAAGATGTGGATCACCAACGGCTCGGTGGCCGATGTCGCCGTCGTGTGGGCCGGCACCGACGACGGTGTACGGGGCTTCGTCGTTCCGACCGACACGCCCGGCTTCTCGGCGCCGGTCATCCACAAGGTGTCGCTTCGGGCCTCGATCACCTCGGAGCTGGTGATGGACAACGTGCGGCTCCGCGCCGATGCCGTACTCCCGGGTGTCACCGGCATGAAGGGCCGCTCTCGTGCCTCAACGAAGCCCGCTTCGGAATCCTGTTCGGCGCCTGCGGTGCGGCCCGTGCCTGCTACGAGGCGGCGCTGGATACCAGGGAATCGCGTGCGAGAGTTCGACCGGCCATCGTCGTTCCAGCTGACCCAGCGGAAGCTGGTGCAGAATGATGGTGGCCGTGCAGCAGGCACGCTGGTGTACACAGGTCGTATGAAAGACATGGGTCCCTGGCCACCCCACGTCAGCTTCGGCAAGATGGACAACGTCGGCATGGCCCGCGAGGTGGCCAGCACCGCCGGAGTCGGTGTTGGGTGCAACGGCATCACCCTGGAATACCCGGTGATGCCACATGAACAACCTCGAGTCGGTGTACACCTACGAGGGCACCAACGAGATCCACACGCTGATCCTGGGCCAGGCGATCACCGGCCAGGCCGCCTTCTCGTGACCGGTCAGTCCGCCAGCGGCATCGCTTCCCCACAACCCAGGCCAGCCAGACACCCGCGTCACCTCGTCCGACGGCGTGCAGCTGGCGCTCGGCACCCTCGGCGGCGAGGACCGCCATACGTAGCCCATGCCACGGGGTTCGCCGGCGGAATTTGGCAACCGGTCGCAAGTCACCTGGTCGGACAAACCTCTGTTGGGCCATCGACTTCCGGGGCCACGGCCACTCCCCCGCCATACCCGACGACATGGTGTGGTCCTGCGTGGCCGACGACGCCATCGCCGCCGCTCAGCACATCGCCGAGCTCACCGGGTCGCCGGTGGCCGCCGGTCACTCGATGGGCGGAGCCGCCGTGCTGGCGGCCTCGGCCCGTCGGCCCGAGCTGTTCAAGGCCACCTGGGCCTACGAGCCGATCATCTTCCCGCCCCTCGACGTGCTCGGCATTCCCGCCGACACCGAGCTGCCCGACCCGGAGGACAATCCGCTGGCGGTCGGCGCGCTGCGCCGCCGCGCCACCTTCGGCGACCGTGTCGAGGCCCGCACCAACTTCTCCACCAAACCGCCGCTCAACGTGTTCTCGGCGGCTGCGATGGAGGCCTACCTCACGTGGGGCTTCACCGAACCGGACAACGATGGCGCAATCTCGTTGCGCTGCCCTTGAACTGGAGTCACGCACCTACGTCGAGGGTCACGCCGCTTCACTGCGGACAAGTGGGCCGCATCGACCTCCGCACGACGATCCCGTCCGCCGGACAGGGCGAACCCGATGACCCCGGCGGCCTTCGCCCACCACATCGCAGAGCGCATCCCGGACGCAGCCTTCGAGCTACATCCCGACCTGGGGCATTTCGGCCCCATGCAGGTGCCCGACGCCATCGCCGCCTCGATCGCCACCGCAGTCCTTCCCGACTGATCCCGCCTCGGTGGCAGGCGACGCTACAGCCGGCGCCTCAAGCCACCGCTGGGTCTGCAGGACCCGATCGTCCCAGGCGCTGGTTGGGACCTCGCTGGTCAGCGCGCTCAGGCAAGGCTCATCATCTGCTCGTGGAGCGCATCCGGCGCAAGATCGGCGCCATTTGGCCACACAATGGTGCCCAACTCCTCATCGACGGCGACCTGCGCGAATACGCAACCGCGCGGTGGCTCGAACATCGGGCCGACCTGCCCCGCGAAGCGGGCGGTGAGGTCGATTTCGCCAGTCATCCCATCGGCGAACGTGAGCCGGAGGCGGTGTCCGTCGACGTGTTCGACGGCTCGAACTTCGTAGGGCGCACTCATGTCAACGGCTCGATCCTTCGCAATGGTTCCTGCCTCAGGGCCAAATCCCAGTTTGCCATCAGCTCACCGCGGTGCAAGTCGGTCCACTCTTCGACGAGATCGGCGGCGCGACGTGGCAGCTTGCCGTTGAGGATCCGACCAGTGGCGATGGCAACCTGGGCCTCGTACTCGCCGTACCTGACGTGGAAGTGCGGTGGTGGATGGTCCAACCTTCTGATCCGAAGTCGGATGCTCGGTCGTTCTGATGTCCTCCTCTCGTACCGTGCCCCATGGCGCTCGAACTTCCCAAGACACTCAGCCCGTCGAAGGTCTCCACGTTCACCGACTGCGCGCTGATGTTTCGGTTCTCGGCGGTGGAGCGGCTGCCCGAGCCGCCGTCGATCCCGGCCGCCCGGGGCACGCTGGTGCACCGGGCGCTGGAGGACCTGTACGTCATGCCCGCCGACGAACGCACGCCGGAGGCCGCCGCCGCCTGCCTGGATCAGGCGGCGCTGGAGGCCTGGGAGGACCCCGAGGTCGTCGAGTTGGGCCTGGACGATGACGCGAAGGCCACCTTCCAGGCCGAGGCGGCGGAGATGACCCAGCGCATCTTCCTGCTGGAGGATCCCACCAGGGTGAAGGCGGTGGGCCTGGAGTTGCGGATGGAGACCGAGCTGGCCGGTACGCGACTTCGGGGCATCATCGACCGGCTGGAGCTGACGCCGGAAGGTGAACTGGTGGTCACCGACTACAAGACCGGCCGCCCCCCGTCGGAACGCTTCGAGCAGTCCAAGCTGGGCGGCGTCCACTTCTACTCGCTGCTGTGCGAACGGGTGCTTGGCCGACGCCCCGCCAGGGTTCAGCTGCTGTTCCTCGGCAAGAACCCGCAGGCGATCATCGCAACCCCGAGCGATCAGTCCACCAAGGGCCTGGAGCGCCGGGTGGGTGCCATCTGGTCCGCCGTCGAGCGGGCCTGTGAGCACGAGGACTTCCGCCCCAAACCGGGACCGCTGTGCAACTGGTGCTCGTTTACGGCGTTCTGCCCGACCCAGGGCGGCGACCCGACCCAGGCCAGAGTGGAACTGGGCGTCAAGCCCCCTCGGGCGGCCTGACCTGCATCGGCCCTACGATCGGGCGATGGACGAGCCAAGCACCCTCCCGCTTCCCGGCACCGGCGAACCGGTCGGCGTCGCCGTCGAGCCACGCTCGACGGGCCTCATCCCGGTACCGGCATGGGTGGACCACCTGGACGGCACCGTCGACTCGTGGTGGGACCGGCTGCGGGGACACGACCCCGTCGATCGGGCGGTGTTCGGCCTGACCGAGGCGGCCAACCACAGCGTGCTCTGGATCGTCCTCGGCGCCGGGCAGGCACTGCCCCGCGACGACCGGTGGAAGCGCATGGCGCGCTTCGCCGGCACGTTGGGGCTGGAGTCCGCCCTGGTGAACGGGCCGCTGAAGGCCCTGGTACTTCGGCCCCGCCCGGTGCCGCGGTTCAACGAATGGTCGTTGCGCACCCCTCGCACATCGTCGTTCCCCAGCGGCCACTCCAGCGCCGCGTTCTGCGCTGCCGTGCTGTTGTCCGACGACAGCGATGTGCCCACCCCCGTCTGGTTCGGCCTGGCGGGCGCGGTGGCGCTCAGCCGCGTGCACGTGGGTATTCACTGGATGGTCGACACGCTGGGCGGCGGGCTGATCGGCTACGCCATGGGCAAGGCCGCGCTCAAGCTGGTGCCGTTGGAACCCCGCCGGAGCGGAGCTGACGAGCCCGAACCGGCAGACCGCGACGTCGCCTAGGCACAGCCCTCGTCGTCGCCGCGCGCCGACCAAATGCTGACCTTGACCGACTCGACCGTCTTGCTGTTGGCGATCGGCTGACCCAGCGGCGCCTTCATCTTGAAGGTGATGGCGTTGTCGCCGCTCTTCAGGATGGCGACCGGCTGGTAGAGCGCCAGCGAACCCGGGTCGGCGAACGCGCTGTTCACGTGCACGTCGAGACGCCCCGGGTAGGCCGCCTTCAGCTCGGCAAACGTCGAGCCCACACCGATGCCGTTGTCCAGCCGATCCGTCGCGCTGCGGGTTTCGGCCCACGCCACCTCCGTCGGCGTGCCGGTACCGATCACGTGATCGTCGGCGGCGTTGGGGTTGAGGTAGAAGCCACACCCGGGAATCGCCTCGTCGAACGCCCACCCCGCGGCCACCGCCTGGTCGGTGGGCATGCCGGCGAACAACCCGCCGATGCCGCAGCCGCTGATCGGGTGACACGCCGACAGGCCGATCACGCAGGCGGCGCCCAGCGCCCAGTTTCGTACTCGTGTGCTTGCCATGTCGGGTCCCCTCGGTTGACCCGCCCCCAATGACTCCGCGCGCCTCTCGACCGCACCATACAGGAGCCTCCAAACGGCACCCCCCGGGCGGCACGCGCCACCACGTTCGTGTCACCCCGGGTGGCCTCACGCCTACGATGAGCAGATGGCAGCGGGCGACCCACCAGAAACTGGGGCAGGAGAACGGCCGACGGTCGAGCGGATGAACGACCTCGAGTACCTGATGTGGCTGCTCGAATCCGACCCGGTACTGACGTCGCAGTTCGCCAACCTCACCATGTTGGACTCCGTCCCGGACGTCGAGGCGCTCCGGTCCCGGCTGGAGCGGGCCGCCAAGATCGTGCCCCGGCTGCGGCTCCGCGTTGAGGAGGCGCCCGCCCGCATCGCAGCGCCCTGCTGGCGACCCGACCCCGACTTCCACATCGACAACCACTTCCGCGTGACCGAGCTGCCCGAGCAGTATCGGCGCCCGGGCGGCCTGGAGGCGTTTGCCTGCGACCTCGACAGCCAACAGCTGCCCCGCGACCGGCCGCTGTGGGAGTTCGTGCTGGTCGTCGGACTCGACGACGACCGGGCGGCGATGATCCAGCGGATGGACCACACCGTCACCGACGGGGAGGGCGGCCTTCGCATGTCGATGGCCTTCATCGACCTGGAACGGGACGCCCCGGCGCCGCCGCCGATCCCCGGCGACCCCTTCGCCGACGAGGCGCCCGACTCACATCCCGTGGGCGACCTGCTGGAGACGGTGGGCCACGTCACCCGCAAGCGACTCGACCGGGCGATCTCCGGCGTCGGCGAGGTGCTCGACCACGTGCGCCATCCCACCCGGCTGGCCGAGACCGGGGCCGAGGTGATCGACGTCGCCTCGTCGCTGGCCCGTCAGGCCCGCAGCGTCGACCGTCGCCTGAGCCCCCTGTGGGTCGGGCGATCGATGGAGCGATCGTTTGCGACCCTCAACTTTCCGCTGGACCGGGTGATCGACGCCGCGCACGACGGTGGCTACACCGTGAACGACGTGTTCACGACCGCTGTGGTGGAGGCGGCGGTGCAGCTGCACCTGGCGGCGGAGACCACGCCGACCGAACTGCGGGTCGCAGTGCCGATCAGCACCCGGCAGGGCAACTCGGGCGGCAACCTCTTCTCCCCCACGCTGACGATCCTGTCGGCCTCACCCGAGCTCTCCCCGGCCGAACGCCTGCAGTCCATCGCCGCCGTGATGACCCGGGCCAAGCAGGAGTCGTCGGTGACGGCGATGGGCCCGCTGGCCGCCGGGGCCCGGATGATGCCCACCACCGTCCTGACGCACGCGGGGAAGTGGGTGACCTCGAACATCGACCTGGTGCTGTCCAACCTGAAGGCCGCGCCCTTCGACACGTTCATGGGCGGCGCCCTCTCGGAGGCGAACTACCCGATGGGACCGCTGACCGGCGCCGCGGCCAACGTCACGACGATGAGCTACCGGGGCTTGATGGACATCGGCGTGCACACCGACGATGCGGCCATCGACAGCGCCGAGGACTTCGCCGAACAGATCCGGCTGGCGTTCGAGTTGCTGACCGCGTAGGTCGGTGGCGCCGACCGCTCAGTTGGCCTGCGGCTCGCGCTCGAGATGGGCGAGCAGCATGCGCATGTCGAGCAGCAGGTCGGCCACCTCACCCGACGGCATGAGCTGGCGCTCGTTGATGCCACCCAGGCCACGATCGACGAGGGCCTTCAGCTCGGCCAGCGTCGTCTCGGTTGAACCTTCGGTGGCGGCGGCGGTGGTCGTCTCGGTCACGGAGATGAGTCTATGCGGGAATCGCCCGGAGACAAGCCACCCTGCCAAGACGTCGCCGGTACTGTGCCGCCCATGACCGACACCGATCCCCACGACGGCGCCACCGACCCCGTCCGCCCACGCGGACGGACGGGTCTCACGTTCGCCTCTTTTCAGGCGCTGGGCATGGAGGCCGGGATGCAGGCCGCACGGTGGGCCGAGGAGCTGGGCTACGACAGTTTCTGGACCGCCGAGACCACGGGCGCCGAGGCGTTCGCCTCCCTCGCCGGCATCGGCGCCGCCGCCCCGACGCTGAGCCTGGGCACCGGGGTGCTGGCGCTGCAGCTGCGCACCCCGCTGTTGGCGGTGCAGGGTGCGGCCACGCTGCAGGCGCTGGCGCCCGAGCGCGAGGTCAACCTGGGGGTCGGCATCTCGTCGCCGGCGGTGGTGGGCCGCTGGCACGGGGCCACCTACGGCGACCGACCGCTGAGCCAGACCCGGGAATGGCTGGAGGTGGCCCGCCCGCTGCTCAACGGCGACAAGGTGAAACACGAGGGCGAGCACTACCGGTTTGGGTCGGTTCGGCTGGGGGTGAGGCTGCGCGAGCGGCGTCCCCGCCTGGTGCTGGGCGCGCTCAACCGGCGGATGCTGCACCTCGCCGGCGAGCTGGCCGACGGGGTGCTGCTGAACTACCTGCCGGCGACGGCGGTGCCGTGGTGCGTCGAGCAGGTGCGGGCGGGAGAGCTGGCGGCCGGACGGACTCCCGGCTCCGTGCGGATCTCGGCCTACGTGCACGTTGGGGTCTGCGACCCCGAGGCGGCCGGACCCAGGCCCGCCGCGACCTGTTCGGGTACGCGGTGGTGCCCGCCTACGGCAAGGCCTTCGCCCGGGCGGGCTTCGGCGACGAGGTCGCCGCGCTTCGCTCGGCGATGGAGGCGGGCGACCGGGCGGCCGCCGTGGGCGCGATGAGCGATGCGATGGTGGACGCGATCAACATCTGCGGCGACGCAACCACCGTGACGGCGGCGGTCGACGCCTACGTCGAGGCCGGGGTCGATGAGGCCGTGATCATGCCGCTGCCCTGGGGCGAGGACCGCATGGCCACGATCAGGGCCACGATGGAGGCCGCGGCGCCACTACGTGCGGAGGCCGAGCCACGGAAGGTCGAGGCCGCCGGGTTCGAAAGGGCCGCTGCCCAACCAACGGACACACCCGCGCCCCGCACCGTGCGGCTGAACACCGCGGAGGCGGCCTTCCGTCGCCACGGCCACGAGCTGATCGACTGGGTTGCCGACTACTGGGGCCGCACCGACGAGCTGCCCGTCGGGCCCTCGGTGGAACCGGGGTGGCTGCGCGACCAGCTGGACCCCCACCCGCCGGAGACCGGCGACGACCTGGCCGGGGCGCTCGCCGACCTCGACCGGGTGATCGTGCCGGCACTGACCCACTGGCAGGCGCCCGGCTTCTTCGGGTACTTCCCGGCCAACGCCTCGCCCCCGGCCGTGCTGGCCGAGCTGGTGTCGGCCGGGCTGGGCGTGCAGGGCATGTTGTGGGCCACGTCCCCGGCGATCACCGAGCTGGAACAGCACATGCTGGACTGGCTGGTCGAGGCGTGTGGGTTGCCCGACCACTTCCGGCACTCCCTCCCCGACGGTTCGCCCAGCCCCGGCGGCGGCGTGATCCAGGACTCGGCCTCCTCCGGCACGCTGTGCGCGCTCCTGGCTGCCCGTCATCGGCTGGGCTGGGGCGGACCGGACCAGACCGTCGACGACGACGCAGTCGCGCTGGAACGCATGGTGGTCTACGGCACCGCCGAGACCCACTCGTCGCTGGAGAAGGACGCCCGGGTGATGGGGGTGTCCGCCGACCGGGTGCGGGCGATCGCCACCGACGCAGTCGGCGCCATGGTGCCCGAGGCGCTGGCGGCCGCGCTCGAGGCCGACCGGGAGGCCGGCCTGATCCCGCTGATGGTGTGCGCCACCGCCGGCACCACGTCGATCGGGGCCTTCGATCCCGTGGCGGCGATCGCGGAGGTCACCGAGCCGCTGGGCGTGTGGCTGCACCTGGACGCCGCCTGGGCGGGCGCCGCCGGGGTGGCCCCCGAGTACCGGTGGGTGTCCGACGGCGTCGACCGGGTGGACAGCTACCAGTTCAACCCGCACAAGTGGCTGCTGGTGAACATCGACTGCTCGGCGCTGTGGGTGAGCGACCGGGAGGCGCTCACCGGGGCGCTCAGCATCGTGCCGGAGTACCTCCGCACCTCGCAGTCCGAGGCGGGCGAGGTGGTCGACTTCCGCGACTGGCAGGTGCCGCTCGGGCGCCGCTTCCGCGCCCTCAAGCTGTTCTTCGTGATGCGCCACTACGGGCTGGAGGGGCTGCGGGACCACATCCGCACCGGTGTCTCCGATGCCGAGTGGCTCGAGGAGCGGATCGAAGGCCATCCGAAGCTCAACCTGGTGGTGCCGCGCTCGCTGTCGCTGGTGTGCCTTGCCCACGCCGACGGCGACCCGGCCACCCAGCGACTGCTGGACGCCATCGCCGCCGACCCGCGGTTCCTGTGCACCCGCACGCTGGTCGACGGCAATCTGGCGATCCGGGTGGCCGTTGGCAGCCCGCGAACCACACGGCGGACGATGGAGGACTTCTGGCGGTTCCTCGAGGACGCGGCGGCGTAGGGTCGGCACATGGAACTCGCCGGCAGCACCATCGTCATCACCGGAGGCGCCTCGGGCATCGGCGCCGCGCTCGCCAAGCGGTTCGCCGCCGACGGTCCGGCCAACCTGGTGCTGGCCGACCGGGACATCGACGGGGCCCGGGAGGTCGCCAGATCGGTGGCTGCCGGCGTCGGCGGGCAGTGCGTGCCGCGCCAACTCGATGTGGGCCGCACCGGCGCCAACGAGGCACTGGTGGCCGACGTCGAAACCAACGTGGGGCCGATCGACCTGTTCGTCGCCAACGCGGGCATCGCCACCGGGGCGTCCGAGCAGGGCGACGACACCACGTGGGACGTCATCTGGGACATCAACACGATGGCCCACGTGCGGGCCGCACGGGCGCTGGTGCCACTGTGGCTGGAGCGGGGCGGCGGCTACCTGCTGACCACCGCCTCGGCCGCCGGGCTGTTGACCAACCTGGGCGACGCCCCGTACTCGGTGACCAAGGCCGCAGCGGTCGCCTTCGCCGAGTGGGTGTCGATCACCTACGGCGACCGGGGCGTCAAGGTGTCGTGCCTGTGCCCGCAGGGGGTGCGGACGCCGTTGCTGTTCCCGCCCGGCGAGGAGGGCGACGACTCGGTGCTGGCCGCCGAGGTGGTTCGATCGATGAACATCATCGAACCCGAGGACGTGGCCGAGTCGGTGGTCGCCGGGCTCGCCGACGAGCGGTTCCTGATCCTGCCCCACGAGGAGGTGGCCCGCTACGCCGCCCACAAGGGGGCCGACCGCGAGCGGTGGCTCGCGGGGATGCGCAAGCTTCAGGCATCGCTCGGCTGACGAGGCGGCCCGGACGGGACCCGGCGCCGACCTAGCCGAGGTACTGGCTGGCGCCCCACACGCAGCGGCCGTCCGGCAGCGCGATCTTCACGTAGCCGTTGGTTGCCGAACCGTTGACCACCGACACCTGCTTGCCGTTGGCACCCAGCGCCACCGCCGCGGCGCTCTTCGACGGGCCGGAACGCATCTTGTAGCTGTACCCGGCCGGTGCGCCCCGGATGACCCGAACCGAGCGGGAACCGGAGCAGTCGGCCGACGAGGCACGCTCGTCGGTGGTCGTCCCCGTCGACTTGGTGGTCGTCGTCGGTTTCGTGGTGGTGGCGGGCGCCTTCGTGGTGGGCGCCGGGGTGGTCGGGGGCGCCACCGGAATGGTCGTCGGCGGCGCCGGGGCCTCGGCCGGGAAGGTGGTCCAGGGCACGAGCACCACCTCGGCGTCGCCGTCGAGGTCCAGCTTGGCCGTGGCCTTGGCGACCGGGCTCTGGGCGGCCTCGGCCTTCTCCAGGCTGCCGAACGGCCCGAGCACGACGGCGGCGGAGGCACCGTCGGCGACGAAAACCGGCAACGATCCGTCGACCACGCCCACGCGTCCGTGCTCGGCCAGCGAGTCGCGTCCGCCCAGCTGCGTCGCCTCGGTCTCGCTTCCGTCGCGCTCGAGCAACAGCCCCCAGCCCAGCTTGAGGCGGTCCTTGGAGTTCGCCTCGCAGACGGTCTTTGGCTTCTCGGGCGTCTCGATGAACCCCTCGGCGAGATCGCGCACGATCGTCGCCTCCTGGACGACCATCGTGTCGCCCTTGCCGTCGGTCACCACCACCATGCCCTGCACCTGGCCCTCGGCGTCGACGAACGGGGCGCCCATGTTGCCGGGGCCCGACCGGCCGGCGGCGGCGCCGGTCACCGTGACCATGGGGACGTCGGGTTCGCCGACCGGGTCGGCCACCCGTGCGGCCAACAGGTCGGAGCCGCCATCGGAGCGGGCCGGATAGCCGACGACGGCCCCCCAGTCGTCCTTCGACGGGCGGTCGTCGGCCCAGCCGAGCGACCGGTCGAGGGTGGCCTCCACCTCGATCACCGCCAGGTTGGGCGACTTGGAGACCCCGACGACAGTGCCACGAACCCACGACCCGTCGCCCAGGTGCAGCCAGGGGCGGGGATCGACGCCCTCGTCCGGATCGCCGTTCCGGTCGGCCAGCGACGAGGCGTTGGCCACGAAGTGGTTGGCGTCGATGGCAAAGGCCGTCGACGGCACCACGTCGCCCTCGCAGGTGCGGGCGGCGACCGACGCCACGGCGGGGTTGGTGATCGAGACCAGCTCGGCGGACTCGAAGGGAACCGCGGATTCACCGTCCACCTGGGGCAACGTCGCGCCCGGGGCCCGCAGTCCGTCGGTGGTACCGGCGATCGTCGTGGTCGGCGAGGTGGTCGTGATCGACAGCTCGCGCACGGCGGCCTCGTCGCCACCTCCGCAGCCGGCCAGCAGCGCGGCGGCGGTGACCGCGGCGGCGGCAGCGCAGAGCAAGGGGGAAGGTGAGGAAAGAGCTGTCCGCACGCGCATGATGGAGGAGACCTCCCGGTCGACCGCCCGCTGGCCACCAGTGTGCCCGCTGCCGAGGGCCAATCGGTGGATTGCCGCCCGGTTTGTTGGTGACATCCGGCCTGGGGCGTTCTACCCACCGCCCTGGCCGTGCACTCCCCGCCGGGGACAGGACGGGCGTCGGGCAATAACGTGCCGAGGACCGCCTCCGGAGGAACACGATGACCGCAACCACCGCACCGTCCCAGACCGCCCTCCCCCTCGGGGACGCCGCGCTGGCCGCCTGGACCCGGTGCGAGAACCCGCACCTGATCGGCCAGTATCGGCCCGTCCACGACGAGATCGACGTCGACCACATGGAGGTGCAGGGGGAACTGCCCGCCGGCCTGGTGGGCAGCTACGTCAGGAACGGGCCCAACCCGTTCTTCGCCCCGACCGGCGCCTATCACCTCTTCGACGGCGACGCGATGCTGCACGGCGTGACCCTGGACGTGTCGGGCGCCGCCTACCGCAACCGCTGGATCCGCTCCGCCGGGCTGTTGGCCGAGGTGGAGGCCGGCCATCCGCTCTTCGGCGGCCTGGCCGAATACAAGCTGCCGCCCGACGACGTGATCGCCAAGGTCGGGGTGCTGAAGAACACGGCGAACACCAACATCGTCGCCCACGGTGGACGCATGCTGGCGCTGATGGAGGCGGCACCGCCCACGGAGGTCGATCCGGCCACGCTGGCGACCGTCGGCGAGTTCTCCTTCGGCGGCGCCCTCGCCGGGCCGATGACCGCCCACCCCAAGGTGGATCCGGACACCGGCAACCTCCACTTCTTCGGCTACTCCCCGCTGCCGCCGTTCCTCCGCTACCACGTGGCCTCGCCCGACGGCGTGCTGCTGAACAGCACCGAGATCGAGATCCCGCAGCCCGTGATGATGCACGACTTCGTCATCACCGACCGCCACGCGGTGTTCTTCGACCTGCCCGCCGTGTTCGACATCGCCGCGATGATGGAGGGCCGGCCGTTCACCCGCTGGGAGCCCGACCTGGGCGCCCGCATCGGCACGATCGCACTCGACGGCACGGGGGACGTCACCTGGCACGAGATCGACCCCTGCTACGTCTTCCACTTCCTGAACGCCTCCGAGACCGTCGACGGGGTCATCGAGGTGATCGGGTGCCGGGCCGAGACGCTGCCGGTGAGCTTCGGCGACCAGCCGCCGGCGGAAGTCTCCCCCACCCTGCACCGGTGGACGATCGACACCGCCGGCTCGCCGGCGGCCCCGTCGGTGACCACCACCCGGCTCGACGATCGGCCCGGCGACTTCCCCCGCATCGACGACCGGCTCACCGGGCGACCCAACCGCTTCGGCTACGTCGGGTGCCTCCGGGACGTCGTCGAGGGCGACGCCACGTTCGGCGGCGTGACCGCCTGGGACTTCCAGCGCAACGAGTCCACCACCTGGGAGTGCGCCGCCACCGAGGCGGTGGGCGAGCCGTCGTTTGCGCCGGATCCCACCGGCACCGCCGAGAACGACGGTTGGCTCACGACGATCACCACCGACCTGGCCCGCGACCGGAGCTACCTCGACGTGCTCGACGCCCGCGACGTGGCAGCGGGCCCGGTGGCCCGCGTCAAGCTGCCCCGTCGGGTGCCGTTCGGCTTCCACGGCAACTGGTTCCCGGCGGGCTGAGCACCCGCCGGAGGGCCGGGCGGGTCAGCCCGCCGCCGCCAGGGCCTTGGCCGCCTCGCGCTCGTCGAAGCCGAACGGCAGGAGCGCCACCACCGGGGTGGTGACGCCGGCGTCGACGTAGGCGTCGAGTCGTTCGCGGCATTCGCCCGCCGACCCCCAGATGATCAGCTCGTCCACCACCGAGTCGGGGATGGCCTCCAGCGCCGCCTTGCGGTCGCCCTCGCCCCAGAGCCGCCACATCTCGCCGAGCTGCTCACCGCGCCCGAGCCACTCGTGGAACGCCCGGTACACCGGCACGTTGAGGTAGGCGGCGATCGCGTGGCGGCCGAGGGCCATCACGGTGTCGCGGTCCTCGGTGACCGCCACGAACAGGCGGGCGACCACCTCCCGCTCGGCGCCGTCGGCGGCGTCGTGCACGATCCCGGTCACCCGGGGCACGTCGGTGGATGCCAGCCAGTTGAGGATCACCCCGTCGGCCTCACGGCCGGCGAGGCGCAACATGCCCTCGCGCAACGCCGCGATGTGGATCGGCACCGGTTCGGGCGGCACGACGCCCAGGCGGAACCCCTTGACGTCGTGCCCGTTGACCTCGGCGGAGGTCTTCTCGCCGCCCAGCGCCGCCCGGAGGAAGCGCACCATGTCGCGCACCTGGTGATAGGGCCGTTCGAACTCGATGCCGTTCCAGCGCTCGACGATCACGTCCGAACTGGTGCCCAGCCCCAGGGTGAACCGCCCGGGTGCGGCCTGGGCCAGCGAACCCACCGACTGCGCCAGCAGCGCCGGCCCGCGGGTGAACGCCGGAACGATCGCCGTACCCAGCCGCATCGACGGCGTCCACACCGACGCCAACGCCAGCGGGGTGAAGGCGTCGGCGCCCATCGCCTCGGCCGACCACAGGTCGGTGTACCCGGCGTCCTCGAGTTCCAGGAACCGGTCCCGCTGCTCGCCCAGCGGGACGTTGTCGAACGGGATCGTCATTCCAAGGCGCATCCGCCCACCCTATGAGAAGGCGGGCCCGCCCGGAGCCTCAGCCCGACTGCGGGCGATCGGCCGTCGGCTGGGGCTTCGCGGGCTGATTCAGCATCCACGGGGGCAGCTTCCCCGGGGTCGGGTCGGCCACCTCCCGCACGATCGCCGACTGGCTGGCGATGCCCATCAGCGTGCCGTCCTGGGACCACTGGTACACGTCGCCGTGGCCGAACCCGTGGTGCACCGCCTGGATTCGAACGTCCAACAACACCCAGTCGGTGGGCACCACCTGCACCACCCGCATCGTGTTGTCCAGGCTGTTCGACCGGGTCCACGACCCGAAGGCCTGGCTGATGCCCCAGGGCACGTAGTCGCCGAGCACCGCCAGGCTGGCCGCCGACGGTTCGACGTCGCGCAGCCGCACCCACATCGAGGCCCTGCCTTCGGGTGGCGGCTGGCCGCCGAGTTGGTCCCACTGCTGGCCGACCGCCAGGCGGCTCTCGATGCGGGACATGATCGACGTGCCCAGGCCGCCGGTGGACTCGCGGATCTCGCAGTCGTCGGGGCCCGGCACCTCGGGCATCGTCGCCCACTGGCCGGTCTGCTCGAGCTCGCGTTCGCCGAGGGCGGCGTTGACCGTGAGGATCTCGCGGTCGCCGACGTGGCCGACCACCCGCGCCTGGGCGGTGTGCCGCCCGGCCGCCGGAATGGTGACGTCGAGGTCCATGATCTCGTCAATCATGGCGTAGCTGAGGTATTGCGCGGTCGCCCACACCACCGGGCGCTCCGTCGTGCGCTCCAGCGCCAGGATCGCCGCACCGAGCCCCGCGCCCCCGAAGAGGAACCGTCCCAGCGTCGCCAGGCCGGGCGCCACCGGCAGAAACCAGCGGTTGGGGTTGTGCGTGGCCTCAAGACCGAGAAACTCTCCGACATCCACAGCGCCGAGGGTACTGTCGCCCGCATGACCGACGCACCGTGGACCGGGGACGCCAGCTCGCTCGTCGAGGCTTTTCGATCGGGGGACCGGTCGCCCGCCGAGGAGATGGAGGCGACGCTGACCGCGGCGGAGGCGACCGGCCTGAACTGCTTCAGCCACCTCGACCCCGAGCAGGCGCTGGCCAAGGCCGCCGAGGCCGACACCTCCAAGCCCTTCGGCGGCGTCCCGATGGGGGTCAAGGAGCTCGACCACTACGAGGGCTGGCCGGCCACGCAGGCCTGCCTGCTCTACGCCGACGAGGTGGCCACCGACACGTCGATCAACGTGGCCCGCACCGAGGAACGAGGCGGGGCGGTGCCCTTCGGCCTGACCACCGCCAGCGAGTTCGGCGGCCTCAACGTGTCCAACACCCGGCTGAACGGGATCACCGGCAACCCGTGGAACCCCGAGGTGACGCCGGGCGGCAGCTCGGGTGGGTCGGCCTCGGCGGTGGCCGCCGGCATCTGCTCGCTGGCCAGCGGCGGCGACGGCGGCGGGTCGATCCGCATCCCGGCCGGGTTCTGCGGGCTGCCGGGGCTGAAGACCACCGCGGGACGGATCCCGCGGGGCCCCAACGCCTCGGTCCACCCGATGACCGTGGTCACCGGCGTGCTCGCCCGATCGATCCGGGACCTCGCCCGGCATCTCGACGTGGCGTCGGGCTACGACCCGGCCGACCCCTACTCGCTGCCCCGACGCGAGGGATGGGAGGCCAACCTGGGCAGCTACGGCGACTCGCTGCGCGGGCGCCGGGCGGTGATCGCCCCCGACCTGGGCGTGGCCACGGTGAACCCCGAGGTGGCCCGTCGGGTGCGGGAGGCCGGCGAGGCCCTGGCCGCCGACGCCGGCCTCGAGCTGGTGGACGTGCCGGTCGAGCTGCCCGGCCTGGGCTTCGAGTGGGCGATGGGCAACCTCTGCCACCTCCGCCACGAGTTGGGCGACGACTGGCGGGACAAGCTGGAACAGCTGACCCGCGCCACCGCCCTCGGGTTGGAGATGTCCGACGCCGCCATGAACCTCGCGACGATGGGTGCGGCCGAGGCGGCCCGCACCCGCGCCAACGCCACGATGGCCGAGCTGTTCGGCCAGGTGGACTTCATCATCTCGGCCACCAACCCCGACACCGCCTTCCCCGCCCGGCTCGAGGTGAACACCAGGGTGGCGGGCGAAAAGGTCGAGCTGAGCAACAACGGCGCGCTGACCATCCCCTACAACATCGTGGGCAACCCGGCGATCACCCTTCCGGTGGAGCAGCTCGACGGCCTGCCGGTGGGCATGCAGGTGGCCACCCGGCACCACGCCGAGGAGCTGCTGCTCGACCTCGGGGCCATCGCCGAGGCGCAGTGTCCCTGGCCGATGGTGGTGCCGAACGCGCCGGTCTGACCGGGCCGCCAACCCCGGGGAGCGATCCCCGTCCTTGTTTGTCACAGCCCGTCGTCATGATGGGATCCATGAGTAAGCAGCTCTCCCTCCTGGACCTCATCACCGACCAGATCGGCCCCGCCCCGGCCGGGTCGGCCACGGGCGGCGACCCCCGCGTCGCCGCCGCCCGCGCCTCGTTGCAGCAGGCATCCAAGCGTCCCGCCGAGGCGACGCCGGCCCCCGGTTGGGTGGCCGTGCGCCTCGATGCCGGCACGTGCGAGCTGGGCCGCCGACGGGTCGCCAAGGCGCGTGAGGTGGTCTCCGCCGCCCGGGAGCGGGCGGTGCAGGCGGCCCAGTCCGAGGCGAACGCCCGGCAACGCGCCGCCCTCACCGGCGTGATCGGCCTCGACCCGGCTGCGCCGGCCGACGACGCCCTCCAGCTGCCGGTTCGCCGTTCACGGCGCACGCGCCGTGCCGCCTGACCCGTCGGGTCGGACCCCGGTCGGCGCCGAGGCCCCGTCCAGCCCGATCCGGTGAGGTCCCGGGTCGGGTCGGCGGGGCTGGTGGCGGGCATCGCCGCCGTCGTCCTCGTCGGCTGGTCGTGGCTGGGGCGTCACCCCGACGAGTTCGAGGGTCCCGGAGTCGCCCGGGTGGTCTCGGTGGCCGATGGCGACACGATCGACGTGTCGCTCGACGGTCACACCCAGCGGGTTCGGTTGCTCGGCATCGACACGCCCGAAACCGTCGACCCCGGCGGCCGGTGGGCTGCTTCGGGCCCGAGGCCCAGCCACGAGACCAAGCGGCTGCTCACGCCGGGCACCTGGGTGCGGTTGGAGCGCGACGTGGAGCTGCGGGACCGCTACGGGCGGCTCCTCGCCTACGTCACCCGGCTCGACGACGACCTGTCGATCAACCGGCACCTGCTGGCGGGAGGCTTCGCCGACACGCTGAGGATCGGCCCCAACACGGCCTACGTGGCCGACTTCGCCGCCGCCCGCAACCGGGCCAGAAGCGGCGTCTCGGGGCGTGGGGGCCTGCGCCGAACCCTTCGCCTGACCCACGGCCTGCGGGCGGTCAGCCCGCTGCGACGTCGCCGGGGCCGGTCCGGCGGCCCATCGCCCGCCGAAGCTCGGCCCAGCCGATCGGTTCGACCCCGGCGCGCTGCATCAGCACGGAGATGTCGGCGTCCATCACGACGTCGAGGTCGCCCACCCGGTCGGCCCAGTCTCCGCCGAGCGCGCGCAGCTCGGGGTGTCCACCGCCGCGCAGCCGCAGCTCGGTCACGCCCGGCTCCAGCGAGGCCAACGCCCGCTCGATGGTGGAGCGGGCCGAACCGCCTCGGGCCGCGACGACGTGATCCGGGGTGAGCACGCCGGCTCGAGCGGCCAGGTCGCTCAGCGGCACGCCCAGGCTTCGCTGATCCGACGCCGACGGCAACCGGATCGGCAGCCGGTACTCCTCGGCCAGCTCCAGATAGACGCCGAAGAACTCGCTCCGTCGCTCCATCGCACCCAGGTGCGACGACAGGTAGGAGATGTCGAAGCCCCACAGGATCGCCCGTTCGATCTGGGCGTGGGCCTCCCGGTAGACCTCGTCGAGGTCGGCGTGATCCCACAGGTCCTCCAACGTGCGGGGAAACCCGCCGTCCCCGTCGAGCAACGACGGCGCGCTGGTGACCGGACCCCAGCGGTACAGGTCGGACTCGGCGATCAACGTCAGCAGCAGGCCCACCTGCTCGCCCCGATATCGGGCCGCCGCGTGGCGGGCCCACGGTGCCGGCACCATCAGCCCGGCCGAGGTGGCCAGGCCCCGACGCAGCGCCGAGTAGACCCCTCGTTGGCCGCGTGGCTACGACCCAGCCCGTCCGCGGTGAAGATCACCAGCCGGTCGTCGGCCGACCTTCCCATCGCCTCGCACAACGCACTCATCCGGCCCGCAGCGTACCGGCACCGCGGTCGCGGGGTGATCTTGCGTCAGTTGGCGGGGTCGACGTCGTTGGGCAGGTCGGGGTCCTTGGGGACCTCGTCGAGGTCGATCAGCTTCTCGAGCTGCGAGTCGCCGGCGCAGTCCTCGCCGTCGTTGAAGTCGCCACGACACAACGCCACGGCGATGTCGAACGTCGGGCGGTAGGTCACCCCCGCCGCGCTGTACACCAGGGTGACCCCCGAGAAGCGACCGAGCTGCCCGGAGCCCAGGCGGAACGCCACCAGCACGTCGATGGCCCCGCTTGCGGGGATCGTGGCCGTGGAGAACTGTCCGATCTCCTCCATGCCCACCTCCTCGCGGTCGGGCGGCCAGCCCTTGAACACGCGGCCCTCACGGTCGAGGCCCTTCGTTCGCACGTCAGCCAGCGCGTCCATGAAACGCAGGTCGCCCTCCACCTGGGCCAGCTCCAGCCCGTCCATGCTGACCGGGCCGCCGGTGCCGTTGCGCAGGGTGAAGCGCACCGCGTAGTTCTCCCCGATCGGAGCGTCGGCGATCTCCTCGTCGAGCCCCCGCGACAGGCTCATCTTGAGGGGCCCTTCGCCGGCGGGGTGTTGTCGACCAGCGTGTCGTCGGCCAGGACCGAGCCGAAGTCGGCGCTGCCGTCGTCGGTGCAGCCGGCGAGCATCAGCACCGCGGTCAGCGCCAGCGCCACGCCCCGGCGGACGGACGCGCGCGATCCTCCAACGCCCGAGTGCCGGATTGGGGCCGTCGCCTGTTGCACGGCTCACCTCCAGGGGATCGCCTGCCGCACCCCGACGCTACAAGCGGCTCGGGCGGCGTCGGCGGATGGTGGGGGCCCGGAGGGGCGCCGTCTACGCCCGAATCCCGGCGAACAGGTCGTCCTCGGGCGAGTGGGCCTCCACCGCCGAATGATCGAGCACGTAGGTGTCGTAGGGCTCCACCCGGTCGGCGACCTCCTCGGGCACGCCAAACCAGAAGCCGACGTTGGGATCCACCTGGGTGGCGTGGGCCAACAGGGCCTCCTGGCGCACCCAGTAGTACCCGGCCACGTTGACGAACGCGCTGACGCGGTGGTCCTGATCGAAGTCGGCCCAGCGCTTGCGCCAGCCCTCGTCGAAGGGCGACTCGAGCCCGGCCTCCTCCATGGCGCTGTGGAGGGCCTCCATGCGCTTGCGGTACCAGACGGTGGAATACACCTTGTCCACCGTGTGCGGCTCGCCGAGGTCGGGCCGGTAGTCGGGGTCGGCGGCGGCCTCGACGGCCGGGAGCGAGATGTCGTGAACCCGCAGGTGGTCGGGGTGGCCGTAGGCCCGCTGGTCGTCGCCGTAGGTGATCACCACCTGGGGCTGCTCCCGTCGGAGCAGCGCCACCAGCCGCGCCACCGCCTCGTCGAACGGGGCGTTGGCGAAGTTGTCGGGCCGCTCGTTGGCGGGGGTGCCCTCCATCCCCGAATCGCGGTACCCCAGGAGCTCCACCCGGTCGTAGCCGATGATCTGGGCCGAGCGGCCGAGCTCGATCATGCGCACCGCGGGAAGGTTCTCCACCACGCTCGGCCGTTCCATCGCCGGGTTCAGAATGTCGCCGGCCTCGCCGCCGGTGCAGCACACCAACGTGGCGCCGATGCCCGAGTCGACGTACTTGCGGACGGTTCCGGCGCCCTTCGACGCCTCGTCGTCGGGGTGCGCGTGGATGCTGAGCAGCCGCAACGGCCGGCCGTGGCGATCGGTCGGCGTTGGTCGCCGGTCGGCGCCGGCGGCCCCGTTCGGCGGGCTGGGGGTCTCTGGGGTGCTCACGACGCCACGCTAACGACGTGGGGCGGCCCGCGACAGGCGGATGGCGCCGCCCGCAGGCGGCGAGCGAGACCGTGGTCGCGTGGTGACCGGCGCCACGGTGCACCGACTTGCCCGCTCCGCCAACCTGCGCCTAGGTAAGTGACATGACTGGCACGTCCGCATCGATGCTTCCCGTTCCGTCGTCCCGGTCCGCCACGCCCACGCCTCGAACGGGCCGCCTGCGCCGACCGCTCGGCGTCGCCGTCCTGGTGGCGGCCGGTGCGCTGCTGGCGGGCTGCGGTTCCGACGACGGCGACTCCACCGGTGCCGGGGACACCACGGTTGCCTCCGACACCACGATGGCCATGGACACGACGGGCGCGACCGCCGAGGCCGGCGACCTGACGATTACGACGGCACGCATCGGCGAACCCGCCGGCCCCACCGCCGGCCTGTTCCTGTCGGTGGAGAACGCGGGCGATCAGCCCGACACCCTCGTGGCGGTGGCCACCGACGTGTCCCCCGAGGTGCAGCTCCACGAGACGGTGACCGACGGCGACACCACCTCGATGAACCAGCTGTCCGGGGATCGAGATCCCGGCCGGCGAGTCGATCGACCTCGAGCCCGGAGGGTTGCACGCCATGCTGATGGAGGTGGACGAACTGGTCGCCGATCAGCACGTACCGGTGACGTTGACCTTCGAGACCGCGGGTGACGTCGAGATCGTCGTGCCCGTGGTGCCGCTGACCGAGCTCGGGGGCGGCATGGAGATGGACCACGACGACACGGACGCCGAGGCCGGCGGCGACATGGACGCCGACATGGACATGGACACCGAGACCTCCGAGGCCGACGGCTGAACGCCCGGGCGGCCAACCACCGCTGTGACGCGTGTCGGCCTCGGGCGACTGGGACCGGCCCGATTTCAGGGCCTAGCGTGAGCTCATGAGCCCCCCGGCAATCGCTCACACGAGGCGACGAGGACGCGGTCGGACGGTGAGGCTCATGGCGGTCGCGCTGGTCGCGGCGGTGCTGATCGCCGGGTGCGGCGGAGACGCCGGTTCCGAGCAGGCCGCCCCCGAGGGAGCGGGGTCGGAGTATGCCGGGGTCGTCCTCGGCGAGCCGACCCAACGTCCCGACTTCACGCTGACCGACGTCGACGGCGACCCGTTCGACTTCTACGCCGAGACCGAGGGCAAGCTGACCTTCCTCTTCTTCGGCTACACCAACTGCCCGGACATCTGCCCGGTGCACATGGCCCAGCTCTCCGAGATCCTGGCCCGCCCCGGCATGCCCAACGCCACGGTGGTGTTCGTCACCACCGACCCCACGCGCGACACGCCCGAGGCGCTCAAGAAGTTCCTCGGCAACTTCGATCCCGAGTTCATCGGGCTGACCGGCACCGACGCGGAGATCCTGGCCGCCGAGGACGCCGCCGGGGTGCCGCCGGCGCAGTTGGACACCGCCGACGGGCAACCCGATCCCGAGGGCGGCTACACCGTGTCGCACGCCGGCCAGGTGCTCGCCTACGCCCCGGACAACCTCGGCTACACCGTGTACCCCTTCGGCACCCGCACCAGCCAGTACGCCGACGACATCCCGCTGCTGGCCGCGATCGAGCCCGACTCCGGCGCCGAGGAAGCCGCCGCATCCTCCACCACGGAACCGGCCACCGCATGGGGCGGCGCCACCCTCGGCGACCTCACCGTCAGCGATGCCCGTGCCGCCGAACCCACCGGCCCCAACGCCGCCCTGCAGCCTTCACGGTCACCAACTCCGGCGACGACGACCGGCTGCTGGCGGCGACGACCGAGTCGGCGCCGGAGGTGGCCTTCCACGAAACCGTGACCGACGGGGACACCACGTCGATGAGCCCGCTGCCCGACGGCATCGAGGTGCCTGCCGACGGCACGGCCACGCTCGAGCCGGGCGGCACCCACGCCATGCTGATCGACGTCAAGGCGATCGAGGCCGGCGACCTGATGCCGGTCACCTTGACGTTTGAACAGGCCGGCGAGTTCAACGTGCTCGTGCCGGTGGTCCCCGTCGCCGAGGCCGCCTCGTGAGCGCCCACACCGGGGCGGACCGATGACCTGGTGGTGCGCGGCCAGCACGGCCCCCTGGACCTGGAGCCCGCAGATCTACCTGGGTGTCTGGCTCGCCATGGGCGCCACGCTGGTGGCGTACTTCCGCGCGGTCAAGCGCGCCGACGAGGCCGGGCGATACACCACCAGCCGTCGCCAGAAGGTTCTCTTCACCGCCGGGGTGCTCGTGCTCTGGGCCGCCAGCGACTGGCCGCTGGGCACCCTCGGTGCGGGCTATATGGCCTCGGCCCACATGGCCCAGTACGTCCTCTACACCGTCGTCGCGGTTCCGCTGATCCTGCTCGGCATGCCCGCCGAGATGTTCGCAGGGGCGCTCGCCCGGCTGCGGCTGACCGCGGTCACCAGGTTCGTGTCCAAGCCCCTGATCGCCGCCATCGTCTTCAACGCCGTCATGGTGTCGACGCACTCACCTCCGGTCACCGACTCGTTGCGGGCCGACCAGCTGGGGTCCTTCGTCATGGACCTTCTCTGGATCGCCGGCGCGGTGGCGCTGTGGTTGCCCGTCGCCGGTCCGATCAGGTCGCAGCGCCTGGCGTCCTACCCCGCCCAGATGGTGTACCTGTTCCTCACCGTCGGGATCGTGGTGGTGGTGCCGTCGGCGGCGCTGATCATCTCCGCCGACCCGATCTACCGGACCTACGAGCTGGCCCCCCGGGTGTTCGCCGGGTGGTCGGCGGTCGAGGATCAACAGTTCGCCGGTGTGATCATGAAGCTTGGCGCCACCCCGATCGTGTGGGGCACGATCCTGGCGCTGTTCATCCGCTGGACCAACGACTCCGGCCTGTCCAACAAGTTCGGGCCCAAGTTCCACGGGCGCCTCGTCCACGCGGACGGCACGGTGGAGGACGCCCCGGACCTGCGTTCCCGTGCCACCGAGGCCACCACGCCCTCCTCCGGAGAGGAGCCCGCACTGGCGGGGCTCCGACCCGAACAGCTCAACTGAGATCCCGCCTCGGCGGGGTCAGCTGGCGGGGTCGGGTTCCAACGGCTCGAGGCGCACCCCGGCCTCGGGGTCCTCGTCGTCCTCGACCTGGCGCCATCCGGCGAGTTCGGCCAACCGGGCGCGACCCTCGTCGGGCCCCGTGGCGATCAGCTCGTCGCCGGCGTGCAGCGTGGCAAACCCGCGGGGGCGATACACGTAGCGACCCTCGCGGCGGATGGCCAGCACCGAGAATCCCGGCTCGATGTCGAGCTGGAGGTCCAGCAACTGCGACCCGTCACAGGCCGCTCCCGGTGCGATCGGCATCCTGACCACCACCTCGTCGGCATCGCCCAGGGCGATCCCCACCACCGGGTGGAAGTCGACCTCCTCGCGGATCAGCCAGGTCATCTGGTTGGCCTGATCGCCCAGCTCCTCGGCGGCCTGCGACAGCTGCAACAGCCCGCGCAGCTGGGAGTGGTCGGCGTCGTTGGCCGCGGCCCGCAACACCCACAGCTGCAGGTGGTCCTTCATCTCGTCGAGACGCTCGGCCAGGTGGAGCACCTCGGAGGCCAGCCCGACGTCGCGCAGCGCCAGGGCCGAGTACGCCAGCCCCACCGCCGCCTCGGAGATGTTCTTCATGTCGACCAGCACGTCGACCGCACGGTCCAACTCGGTCAGGGCACCCGACGGCGCCGGAGGCGGGGGATCCCAGGTGGGCGCCGCCGCCAGCTCGTGGAGTCGGACCAGCCCCGCCGGGGACCCGCGCACGAACAGCACGTCGCCGGGGAGCAGCATCTCCTCCCCGTCGAGCTCGGTGATCCAGGACCGGTCCCGCCGGATGGCCATCACCCGCATGCCGGTGGCCACCGGCAGCTCCAGCGCCGCCAGCGTGCGCCTGGCCATGTGGGACTCGTCGCGCACCCACACGCGGTGCGACACCTCCTCCGCGTTGGAGAGGTCGGCGATCAGCTCGCGGGGGATCCCCAGCCGGTGCGTCACGATCCGGGTGATGTCGATCGCCGCGTTGGCGATGCCCTCGATGGCCGACACCAGCTGCAGCACCGACGCCATCGACTCGGCCTCCGCCGGCCGTCGGCACGCCAGGATGCACACGGCCCGCATCGACTGCACGAGGTCGTTCATGTTCTCCTCGAGGTGGGCCACCTCGTCGGCCATGCCGGGATCGTTGAAGAACACCGCGGCGTAGGCCAGGTCGATCATCAGCTCGGAGTTGTCCTTGGCCTCCGCCAACATGGCTCGGAGACTGCGGGGGCGATCGTCCATAGGCGCAGCGAGATACTACCTGCGGGCCCCGCCATTGTCCCCCGACACCCGGCGGCCCGCGGGTGGTCCCGGCCGCCGGCCGCGGATCAGGGTTGGGTCGAGCGGGCCTGCACGGCCTCGGTGATCCGGCGTCCGAGCAGGCCGAAGCCCACCCCGACCGCGGCCCCGGCCACCACGTCGGAGAGATGGTGCACGCCGATGACGACCCGGCTGGCGGTCACCACGCCCGCCGCCGCCAACAGCGGCGCCCGTTGGCCGCCGCGGCCGAGGAACGTGGCGGCCGCAAACGAGGACGCCGCATGGCCCGACGGAAAGCTGGTCGTTCGGAACTCCCGTCCCGATCTCGCCTGCAGCACCGGCCGGGGCCGACGCACGATGCCCTTCAGCCCGACGTTGACGGCCACCGACTCCACTCCCAGGGTGACGGCCAGCCCGGCCCCCTCCACCCAGGCACGCCGCGGATCGTCACGGCGGTCGAGCGCCAGCCGGAGCGCACCCCATCCGAACCACAGGGCGGCGCCCTCCCCCGCCCACGACGCCAGGACCGCGCCCCGGTCGAGAACCTCCACCCGGCGGAGGGGCTCGACCAACCGTTCTCCGAGCACGTCAACGGCGTCGAGCGCGGTGGCCATCGTCCTCATGCCGATAGCTTGACCTGCGTGGCGGTGACGACCAAGAACCGGAAACGACATCTCTGGATCGGGTCGATACGGGAGCTGCTCACCAACAGCCTGTGGTTCATCCCCATGGTGCTCGTGATCGGCTACGGCATCGTGGCGCAGGCGATCGTGGCCTTCGACGGGGTGCTCGAGGAGTGGGTGTTCTATTCGTTCACCGGCGGCGCGTCGAGCGCCCAGGACCTGCTCTCCACGATCGCCGCGGCGATCCTCTCGATGAGCACGCTGGTGCTGTCGGTCACGATCGTGGCGTTGCAGCTGGCCTCACAGCAGTTCTCGCCCCGGGTGATGCGAACCTTCTTCCGGGACCGGGGCACCAAGGTGGCCATCGGCATGCTGCTGGGCACCTTCGTCTACAGCATCGTCGTGCTGCGCGCCGTGGTGCCCAGCACCGACGCGCTCGGCCAGTTCGTGCCCAGCGTGGCCGTGTCCGGCGCGTTCCTGCTGACGCTGGTGGCGTTGGGCGTGTTCATCTACTACATCAACCACGTCGCCCACGCGATCCGGGTGGTGCACATCATCGAGTCGGTCGCCATCGAGACCCGCGAGACGATCGACGAGTTGATCGGGGCGGGCACGATTCCCGACCCGACGGCCCTGCCGGCCGGGCCGCCCGACGTGCTGCTGGCCAACCCACTCGGTCCGGGCATGGTCACCGACGTCGACAACGCCGGCCTGGTCGAACTGGCCAAGGAGCACCACTGCTGCATCGGCGTCGTGCCCTACGTCGGCGACTTCGTGCCCTCGGGCGCACCGTTGGCCCGCATCTGGTTCGACCCCGGTCACGACTCGGCGCCGACCGAGGGCGCGATTCGAACCAACGTGGCCCTCAGCCGCGAGCGCACGATGGGCCAGGATGTGGCGTTCGGGTTCCGCCAGTTGGTCGACATCGCCGAGAAGGCCCTGTCGCCCGGCATCAACGATCCGACGACGGCGATCCAGGCCCTCGACCAGATCCACGATCTGCTCAGGCGGCTCGCCACCGCCGAGTACCCCACCGGCTACTACGTCGACGACGCCGGTGCGCTGCGGGCCATGCGGCCGACCCACCGGTGGGAGGACTACCTCGATCTGGCGCTGACCGAGGTGCGCCAGTACGGGGCCGGATCGATCCAGGTGCAACGGCGGCTGAGCGCCCTGCTCGACGACCTGCTCGACGCCACCGCCGAGGCCCCCAACCGGGCCGTCCCGCTGCGCGAACACCGCAAGCTGCTCGGTCGGTCGGTCCTGTCGGGGCTGGCCGATCCCCACGACCGGGCGCTGGCGTCCATCCCCGACGAGCAGGGAATCGGCGGCGGGCCTCACTGACCTTCCCCGCTCAGCCACTCTCCGTGGGAGTCGCCGTGCCCTGAGTCACACCACTACGGTATCCGACGCCACAGTCGGCCTCGGAGGGGACAAGGGTATGAAGGAACGCATGGATGCAGCCTGGCGGTGGCTGGCCGTCAACATGGGCAAACGCGCCGGGGTGGTCTCGGCCGTCGGACTCGTGATCACGATCATCATGGGATTCGGCCTCACCAAGCTGGACTTCGCCACCGACCAGGACGCCTACCTCAACGAGGGCGAACAGGTGCTGGTCGACAGCGTCGAGTACCAGAACCTGTTCGGCGGTCAGGCGATGTTGGCCGCCCTCCGGCTGGAGGAGGGCACCACCCTCGAAGAGTTCGTCTCCCCGGAGAACCAGCAGATCTTCGAGGACGTCGAAGAGACCCTGATCGCCAAGGAGGGCCTCTCCGCCGTGGCGACCCCCTACAACACCCTGGTGTTGTCGGACACGCTCATCCAGAACAACCCCGACGGCGAGGTGGCCGCCGACATCACGGGCAGCATCGCCGGGATGTCGCTGCTGGGCGCATCGGCCGAGGCGACCGAGGAGGGCAACACCGAGGAGGCGGAGGTGCGCAACGCCGACTCCGCCGCCACGCTGACCCGGCTGGGCGAGATCCCCGACCCCGCCGACCGCACGCTCGACAACGTCGAGTGGCGCCGGTTCCTCCTCTACGACAACTCCGGCGAGGTGCGCGAGTCGCTGCGCCCCTTCTTCCCCAACAGCCAGACCGCACAGATCGTCACCCGACTCGACGGCAACATGTCGATCGAGTTGGAGGGCGAGGCGGCCACGTTCGTCACCGACACGATCGACGGCGTCGCCGGTGACCTCGAACCGACCGCCGAGGTCACCGTGGTCGGCTCGCCGACCCTCCTCAAGGACATCAACGACTACCTCCGCGGCGGCATCCTCAAGCTGGGCGGCATCGCGGTGGTGGCGATGATCCTCATCCTGCTGCTGCTCTTCGACGTCCGCTGGCGCCTGCTGCCCCTGGGCGTGATCCTCATCGGCGTCACCTGGGCGTTCGGTCTCGCCGGCTACCTCGGCATTCCGCTGTCGCTGGTGACGATCTCCGGCCTGCCGGTGATGTTGGGCATCGGCATCGACTACGCGATCCAGATGCACAGCCGCATCGAGGAGGAGGTGCTGCTGGACCGCGAGGACCACCCGATCCAGGAGGCGGCGGTCAACCTGGGCCCTGCGCTGCTGGTGGTCACCCTCGACGCCATCTTCGCCTTCGTGGCGCTGCGCTTCGCCAAGGTGCCGATGATCCGGGACTTCGGACTGCTGCTGGCGATCGGCATCGCCGTGATCTGCGTGGTCTCGATCATCGCCCCGCTCGCCGCCCTGGGTATCCGGGAGTACAAGTCGCCGACCAGCTCCGACAAGAACTACGCCGAGGGCTGGCTCGGCCGGTTCGTGGTCAAGATCGGCAGCCTGCCCGCCAAGCTGGCCATCCCGTTCGCCATCGGCTCGCTGCTGATCTTCGTCGGCGGCCTGTCGGTGGAGTCCAGCCTGGAGATTCAGAGCGACCCGATCGACTGGGTCAACCAGGACTCCGAGACGATCAAGAAGATCGACACGATCAAGGAGCAGACCAAGAGCAGCTCCGAACTGGGCATCTACGTCAGCTCCGAGGACGTCTTCAACGAGGAGACGGTGGACTTCGTCCACAACTTCGCCTACCGCCAGCGTGCCGAGCGGACGTTCCTCAACGACAACGGCGAGGAGCAACCGGCCCTGCTGACGGCGTCGAGCATCGTCACCACGATGAGCGGCATCGTCAACGTGCCCGGCGCCACGCCCGAGGGTGAGATCCCGCGGGCGCCCGACCCCGAGCTGGTCGAGGCGGCCTGGAACGTGGCCCCGGAGAGCCTCCAGAAGTTCACCGCCACCCCGGACGCCAAGAACCTCAACCTGATCTTCCGGGTGGGGTACACGTCGCTGACCGACGGCGAGGAGGTCGTCAAGGCCGTGCGCGAGGACGTCACCAAGGAATCACCGGACTCGGTCAAGGCGGTGCCCTCCGGCCTCGCCGTCGTCGGCGTCGGCCTGCTCGAGAACATCGAGTCCAACCGCATCCTGTTGACCTACCTGGCCATCGGCTTCGTCGGCCTGTTCCTGGCCGTGCGACTCAAGAGCCTGGTGCGGTCGATCCTGTCGCTGGTGCCGGTGCTGATCGCCACCGGCCTGGCGTCGCTGGTGGCCTTCGCGCTGGGCCTGCAGCTGTCGCCGATGACGGCGGTGGGCGGCCCGCTCATCGTGGCCATCTGCACCGAGTTCACGTCGCTGATGCTGCTCCGCTTCGTCGAGGAGCGGAAGCGACACATGGCCCCGCAGGAGGCGGCGGACACCGCCGCCGCCCGCACCGGCCGGGCGTTCATCGTGTCGGCGCTCACCGGCGTGGCCGGCGTGGCGGTCATCGCCACCTCGCCGCTGCCGCTGCTGCGGGACTTCGGTGCGATCGTGGCGATGAACGTCATCGTCGCCCTGGCCGCCGCACTGGTGATCCTCCCGCCGATGCTGGTGTGGGCCGACGCCGAGGGGCGTGAGTGGGTCAGCCGCAAGCTGGTCGACGAGGCCGACCTGGCGGCCAGCCGCGGAGGCGGCGGCCGCGAACGGGTCAAGGAGTCGGTTGCCGCCGACGGCCCCAAGGCCGGCGACGGTGCCGTCGACACCCCCACCCAGGAGTAGGCCGGAACCGACGTTGCGTTGAACCGCCACGAACGTGCCCGCTCAGGGCACACTCGTGGCGGTTCAACGTCACTCGTCGAGGAGGGCGATCAGCTTCTTCGGGGCGACCGTGCGGTAGGCCTCACGAATCACCTCGGCAACCTCGCCCCAGTCCGGGTCGCGGTCGAGGCGCATGCCCAGCCAGCCGCGGTGCCCCACGTAGGCCGGCACGTAGAACCGCTCCGGTTCGGTCTCGACCACCTGTGACTGCACCCCGGGAGGTGCCGGGCACCAGATGCCCAGCTCGCCGTCGCCGTGGTGGTCGTCGTGGAACATCGCCAACGACTTCTTGCCCCGGATGAAGAACGACGGCGCACCATGGCTCAGCCGTTCGCTCACCTCGGGAAGGCCCAAACAGATGGTCCGCACCTGCTCGAGCGCCCGTTCCGCCTCGTCGTCGTCACCGTCATCGCGAGCCATGACCACCAGTGTCGCGTGACAGGCTGACCGCGTGACGGATCCGCAGGCCTCGCCCCCCACCATCGACGAGGGGCTCAAGGTCACGGGGCCCGGGTGGTTCCGCTCGGCCTTCGGCGCGTCGCCGGCGGGCGAGGCCGCTACCCGACGCCGTGCGATCGGCGGGTTGGTCGGCCCGGCCGCCTTCATCGGCGCCTGGGCGACGGGAACGGTGGTGCTGGACGGCTATTCGCCGGTGCCCGATGCGATCAGCCGGCTGGCCGCGGTCGGCGCCGACACCCGCTGGCTGATGACCGCCGGGTTTCTCGGGTTCACCGCCGCCTCGATCCCGGCCGCCGCGGCGATCCGCCGGGCGGTCCCGGGCAGCGCCTGGACCGGCGTGTTGGGAACCGGACTGGCCACCGCCGTGGTCGCCGCCCTGCCGCTGGACCGCAGCGACGCGGTCGACGCCGCCCACGGCGTGGCCGCAGCGGTCGGCTACGTCCTCTTCATCTACGGTGCCGCCGCGGCGGCCGGGCCGCTGCATCGGGCGAACCACCGGGCCCTCGCGGTCTCTCGGTGGCAACTGCGGTCGTCGCCTCCACCACGCTGGCCGCCACCCCGTTCGTCGAGGCGAGCGGCCTACTCCAGCGGATCGGGCTGACCAGCTCGACGTCTGGCTGGTCAGCGTGTCGCTGACCATCCTGCGGGCGCCCTTTCCCCGACCGGCGGCCTGAAGGGCCTCGGGCGGCTGTCGAAGGCGCCCGGCCGCTAGTTCCCCGTCAAGTCAGTTCCCTGTAGACGACCAGTGCCAGGCCTCGCTCGGCAGGTTGTAGAACCCGAATCGGGACGCGTTGGCCTTCAGCCAGTTGTAGCCCGCGTTGCCCTGGCACGCCGACGACCGCCTGGGGAAGCAGATCGTGCGCCCCTGATAGCCGAAGTCGATGGCGAGGCCCAGCTGGTGTTGGGACCGTCCGGGCTTGGCGGTCGGCGGGCTGCACGACGAGGCCGGGGCCAGGTAGATCGAATAGTACGAGGTGCCGCAGTTGGTGCGGCGGGTGGCCACCTGGCGGTCGTAGCTGCGATAGCCGCTCCCGCCGAGCAGCACGCCGTCGTCCTTGGCGGCGGCCAGCAGGCGCCGCAGGTTGCCCTCGATCGAGCGATGCACGGAGATGCCGCCCACGGTCACGATGTCGGAGCTGGAGGGCAGTCCGGTCGGCCTGGTGGTGGTCGACGTCGTCGTGGTCGAGGTCGTTTGGGTGGGTCGGCTCGTCGTCGAGGTTCCCGTCGTCGGGCTCGGCGACGAGGTGGTCTGCGGGCCCTGGGTCGTGATCGGCGCCGGCCGGGCGCTCGTCGACGGGCTGGTCGACGTCGATCGGGCCGGAGCCGCGGTGGTCGAGGACGAGGCCCGTGCCGCCGCCTCCTCGGCCAGCCTGGCCGCCTCCGCCGCCTCCGCCGCCTCGGCGGCCTCCCGGGCCTGCTCCGCTCGGGCCGCCTCGGCCTTGCGGCGCTTCTCGGCCGCCTCCCGCGCCGCCTTCAGCTCGGCCGCCAGCCGGGCCTGTGCCTCCTTGATCTCGGTGTCCAGCTTCTCGTCCTCGGCTTCGAGCGCCGCCAGTTCGCTGGACCGGCGGCCCAGCTCGTCGTCCAACGCGTCCACCAACTCCTGCTGCTCCGCTTCGGCCTCTGCGAGTTCGGCGGCCTGACCGTCGAGTTCGTCGCGCAGCTCTGCAGCCCGTTCGCCCGCCTTCACCGCATACTCCTCGGCGGCCTCGAGGTCCTGACGCTCCGAGCGGAAGTCGTCGATGACGTCCTGTCGCTCACCTGTGGCGAAGCCGCGCAGGGTGTTTGAGTGGACAGCGGTGCCCAGATCGTCCGACTCGAGCAGTTCCATCTGCTCGCGGCCCGGCTGGAGGTAGGAGTCGACGGCCATTCGGCGTACCTGACGGCGGAGCCGGTTGACCTGCCCCGACGCCTCGGCCTGCTGGCTCGCCGCCTCCTCGGCCTGGCGGTTGGCGTCGGCGAGGTCACGTTCGGAGACCGCCAGCTTCCGCTCGACGTCGGCGATTCGTCGGTCGGTCGCCTTCAACGCCCGCTGGGCATCGGAGAGATCGGCGCCCAGCACGTCCAGGTCGTCCTCGGCGGCCCGACGGTCGGCCCGCACCTCCTCCTGGCGTTCCTTCAGCTCGTCGGGATCCTGGGCCGAGGCCGGAACCTCGGCGACGAGCACGCTGCCGGCGATCACCGCCGCAAGCAGCGTGCGCTCGGCGACCCGACGAACTCGGGGCGAGCGGGGAGAAAACGGGGACCGGCGGGAGGAGTCCATGCACCACCAGTCGGCGTCCCGCCGCCTCGCGTCAACACCCCCGGCGCACAATGGGCCGTCCGGCCCATCCCGCCATCGCTCGTGGTCCGCCCGGACGCGGACGGGCCCCCGGGAGCGATCGGCTCACCGGGGGCCCGGCTCGAGGTCGTGGTGGCGTCAGCCGCTGAGCTGGCCCAGGAGACCGCCACCGCCGCCTCCGCCGCCGCCGCTCGCCGCCGCCGGACCACCGAGGGAGCCCTCGGAGGGCTGGATCAGCACAAAGCCCTGCCCGCCGAACGCCATCTGGAACGTCTCGCCGGTGCCGCCGCGGAGCATCGACTTCATGCCCCCGGAGTCCGTCTTGATGCTCATCTGCACCCCGGCGCTCCAGAGCACGACCGCCTGGGCGTCGCCGAAGGTGGCCTGCTGGGTGACGTCGAGCATCACGGGAGGCCCGTCGGTGGTCACCGCCACGTAGCCGGTGCCCCGCAGGACCACGTTGTACAGGCCACCCGCGGTCATGCCGGCCATGCCGCTGCCGACCCGCTGGATGTCCCACTCGATCGAGTCGGAGAAGGCCAGCACGTTCTTGCCGTTGACCGACACCATGTCGTTCTCGAGGTACATGATGATGATGTCGGTGGCCTGGTCGGCGATGAACACCTCACCGGAGCCGGACATCTTCATCACGTCGACGCCCTCGCCGGTGACCGCCTTCTTGAACATCTTCGACATGCCGCCCGAGCCGGTGTTCTCAAACCGGGCGTCGCCCTGATAGCCGACCATGGAACCGGTTCGGGCGTGGACCGGCCCGTACGACAGGTTCACCTTGAGCAGCTTCTTGTTCTGGTGAACGAACTGGTCGGTCGCCTCCGATTCGGAGAACGTGGTCAGCTCGTTGCAATGGATTGGCATGGGACTCCCCGTCGTGGCCGGTGTTGTGCCTCACGGTACCGAACCGCGGGCGCTTACACCCGGACGCGGGAAACTCTGTCGGTTTCATTCCGTCTGGCCATCGCCCGGCCAACGCCGGGTTGATCGACGCGGGTCAGGAGTCCGGACACGGCGGCCGCGCGGGGACGGCGCGGAGCTTGGCCACCTCGTCCGCCCGCTCCAGGGTGCCCTCCACCATGGCCTCCAGGCCCTCCCTGGCCGCCGGCGCGGCGACGACGATCGCCTCGCGACCGTCGGTCAGCAGGTGAGCTGCGTTCGCGTGACGCGGCCACCGCACCGCGGCCTGCTCGAGGTGCGATCGGAACATGCCGACGTCGAAGGCCCCGTCGCGGACCCGGGCGTTGCTCAGGGCCTTGGCATTGGGCACCTTCACCGAGTGAACCACCCGGAGCGCCGCCAGCAACCGAAGGACGTAGTAGCTGACGTCGTACTCCCACCAGTAGAACCCCTGGCGGGCCGACGCCGGGTAATGATGGTGGTTGTTGTGCCAGCCCTCGCCCATGGTGAGCGCGGCGATGATGGCCGAGTTGCGGCTGGTGTCGTGGGTGACGAAACGCCGGCGACCCATGACGTGGGCCAGCGAGTTCACCAGGAAGGTGGCGTGCCAGAGCACCACGGTGGAGACGAAGAAGCCCAGCACCAGGCCGGACCATCCACCGATCGCCGTGCAGATCACCGCCAGGGTGACCGGCCCGATCCAGTCCTTGTCGTTGAGGAAGCGAAGCTCCGGGTACTTGGCGAAGTCGGAGATGTCGTCGGTGGGCGTGGGCGAGGACTTCTCGGAGAGGATCCAGCCCATGTGGCTCCACCAGAACCCCTTGATCGGCGAGTGCAGGTCGGCGTCGGTGTCGGAGTACCGGTGGTGCAGCCGATGGTTGCCGGCCCACCACAGCGGACCCTTCTGCACCGCCATCGTGCCGCCGAAGGCGAGGATGAACTGGAACACCCGGCCGGTCTTGTAGCTGCGGTGGGCGAAGTAGCGGTGATAGCCGGCGGTGATGAAGAACATGCGCCCCACGTAGGTGACGACAAAAAGCACGACCGCGGTGCGGCTGATGCCGGTGAAGAACAACAGCAGGGGCGTGAGGTGGACGAGAAAGAAGGGGATGGACGACCTCACCTGAACGCGCTCGTCAGGGAGTCGACCGTGGGTGGCGGTGTGCACGGTGTGCCTCGCAGGGTCGGGGAACGTCGCCGTCGGTGCGACAGGCGGAATCAGCGGTGAACGACTGAACACCCGAGGCTACCACCGGCTTTCGGCCCGGCGCCGGGCGTGGTTGTCCACCCGACCGTGTTGGTACACGTTCGTTTACTGAAAATCACGGGAACGAAGGCCGGTGCGCCCACGCCCCGAGCCGCGACCGCGGCCGGTGGAGGTGCCGGAATAGCGGCCGCCGGGGTTGGTGCCCGTCGGCACCGGCAGCGGGTCGAACCGCTCGGCGGCCACCGCCACCACGTCGTCGACCGTGCGCTCCAGGCGTCCGGCCACGATCAGCGCCGGCGCGTCGCGGGCGAGGTTGCGGTAGCGCACCCAGCATCCCGGCGAGCACACGACGTTGACCAGCCCGGTCTCGTCCTCCAGGTTAAAGAAGATGGTGCCACCGGCGGTCTGCGGGCGTTGGCGGTGGGTCACGATGCCCCCCACCTTCACCTTGGTGCCATCGGGCAACGACAGCAGACCCTGGGTGGTCGCCACCCCCAGTGCGTCCAGCCGGTGGCGCACGAACCGGGTGGGGTGCCCGTCGGCCGACACCCCGGTGGCCCACAGGTCGGCCTGGGCCTCCTCCCACTGGGCCATGCCCGGCAGGCGCGGCGCCTCGGCGCCGGTGACGATGCCCGCCAGGCGGTCGGGGGTGCTCTGGGCGGCCGCCCCGACCGACCACAGCGCCGCACGACGATCGAGCGGCCGACCCCGCTGCGGGTCGTCGAAGCAGCCCAGCGCGCCGGCGGTGGCCAGCGCCTCGAGCTGGTTGCGGGTCAGCCCCGCCCGCCGGGCCAGGTCCTCCACCGACGCATACGGGCGGCCCGCCACCACCGCCTCGGCGGCCTCCTCACCCAGGTGGCGCACGCTGGACAGCCCCAGGCGAACCCGGGGTTGGCGACGGTGGCGGTTCCAGCGGTAGCGCTGGTCGGGCCACGGGGCCCCGGCATCGCCGGGCACCTCATGGCCGGGCACCTCATCGCCGGGCACCTCATGGCCGGGCACCTCATCGCCGGGCACCTCGTCGCCGGCGGTGTCGGGCCACCACAGTCGGCTCTTCGCCGCCGAGGTGGCCACGTCGGGTGCGTCGACCTCCACCCCGTGACGCCGTGCGTCCTGGGTGAGCGAGTGGGGCGACCAGAACCCCATCGGCTGGGCGTCCAACAGCCCGGCCAGGAACGCCGCCGGTTCGTGATACTTCAGCCAGGCCGAGGAATAGACCAGGTAGGCGAAGCTCACCGAGTGGCTCTCGGGGAAGCCGTAGTTGGAGAAGGCGGCCAGCTTGGACCACAGCTCCTCCCGCGTGGCCTCGTCCAGCCCGTTGGCGGCGGTGCCCTCGTCGAAACGTCGCGCCAGCCGGGTCATCGCCTTGGCCGACCGCTTGGCCGCCATCGCCTGGCGCAGCTGGTCGGCCTCGGCGTGGGTGAAACCCGCCACGTCGATCGCCAGCTGCATCAGCTGCTCCTGAAACAGCGGCACCCCCAGGGTCTTCTTCAGCGCCGGCTCGCACAGCGGGTGCAGGTAGCTCACCGGCTCCTCGCCCCGGCGGCGGCGCAGGTAGGGGTGCACCGAGCCGCCCTGGATCGGCCCGGGGCGGATCAGCGCCACCTCGACGACCAGGTCGGAGAAACAGCGGGGCTGCAACCGGGGCAGCGTGGCCATCTGGGCCCGGGACTCCACCTGGAACACGCCCACCGAGTCGCCCCGGCACAACATGTCGTACACCTCGTCGTCCTGGGGGATCGTCGCCAGGTCGATCGTCTCCCCCCGCGCGGCGGCGACGTGGTCCACCGCGGCGTGCAGCGCGGTCAGCATGCCCAGGCCCAGCAGGTCGAACTTCACCAGTCCGGCCGCCGCACAGTCGTCCTTGTCCCACTGCAACACCGAGCGGTTCTCCATGCGGCCCCACTCGGTGGGGCACACCTCCACCACCGGGCGGTCGCACATCACCATGCCGCCCGAATGGATGCCCAGATGCCGGGGTGCGCCCTGCAGTTGCCCGGCCAGGTCGATCACCGCGTCGGGGGCGCTCAACCCCGCAGGCGCACCCTCCCCCGGCTTGGGCAGCGGCCCCCAGCGGCCCAGCTCCTTCGACCACGCGTCCTGCTGGCCCACCGAGTAGCCGAGGGCCTTGGCCGCGTCGCGCACCGCCGATCGCCCCCGATAGGTGATCACGTTGGCCACCTGGGCGGCGTGGCTGCGGCCGTGACGCTCGTAGACGTACTGGATCACCTCCTCCCGACGCCCGGACTCGATGTCGAGGTCGATGTCGGGCGGGCCGTCGCGTTCGGGCGACAGGAACCGCTCGAACAGCAGCCCCAGGCGCACGGCGTCGGCCTTGGTGACGCCCAGCGCGAAGCACACCGCCGAGTTGGCCGCCGACCCGCGGCCCTGGCAGAAGATGTCGTTGCGACGGCAGAACTCGACGATGTCCCACACCACCAGGAAGTAGCCGGGGAATCCCAGGGCCTCGATCACGCCCAACTCGTGGTCGATCTGGGCCCAGGCGCCCGGCGCGGTCTCGGCCCGGCGGCTGCCGTAGCGGACGGCGGCACCCTCCTCGGCCAGCCGCCGCAGGAACGCCATCTCGCTCATCGGCTCGCCGTCCGGGCCCGGCGGGCAGGGATAGGGCGGCAGCGACGGGGCCACCAGCGACAGGTCGAACGCACACTCACCCCCCAGCGCCGCCGCGGCATCGACCACCCCCGGGTAGCGGGCAAACCGGGCGAGCTGCTCGGCGCCGGACCGCAGGTGGGCGCCGCCGTTGGCGGGCAGGTGCCCGTCGCTGCCGTCCAGGCTGGAGCGCGACCGAACCGCCGCCATCGCCGCGGCCAGCCGCCGGTCGGCCGGGGTGGCGTAGTGCACGTTGTTGGTGGCCAGCGGCTGCACGCCGGCCGCATCGGCCAAGCGCACCAGCGCGTCGTTGCGGGCCGAGTCCAACGGGTCGCCGTGGTCCCACAGCTCGGCGAAGACCGAGTCGGCGCCAAAGGACGCCGTCAGCGCCCGCAGCTCCCGCGCCGCCGCCCGTGGCCCGTCGGCCACCAGGGTTGCCGGCACCGTGCCCTTGCGGCAGCCGGTGAGCGCCGCCCAGTGCCCACGGGCCCGCCCGGCCGCCTCGGCCAGCTCGGCGAAGCTCAGCCGTGGCCGCCCCTTCTCCCCCGCCATCTGGGCGGTGGACAACAGCGTGCCCAGCCGGGCATAGCCCTCCGGGTCACGGGCCAGGATCACCAGGTGGCGGGCGGCCGGATCGTGGCTGGTGCCCTCCCCCGCCCGCGGCTCGGCCGCCCCGATCGACACCTCGGCGCCGAACACGGTGGGCAGCCCGGCCTCGCGGGCCGCCTCGGCGAAGCGCACCACCCCGTAGAAGCCGTTGTGGTCGGTGAGCGCCAACGCGTCCAGCTCGAGGGCCACCGCCTCGTCCACCAGGTCCTCCGGCGAGGAGGCCCCGTCAAGAAAGCTGAAGTGCGAATGGGCGTGAAGCTCGGCGTAGGCGGCCCCGCGTCGCCGCGATCCCGGCTGCGCGGCACGATCCCGGACTTCCCCACGTCGGCGAGGCTCGACATCGTCGCCTCGCGTCGTCGGGTCGTCCGGGTCGACACCGGATGGGGCGGGTTCCCGCTTGCCGGCGCGGCCGGGCGATCCGGAGACCGCCGAGAGCTGGGCTTCCAACTCCGACCACGACTTTGCCGGGTTCCTCCATCCCACGGAGGCACCTTATCGAACGCCTGTTCGTTTTCAAGGGGCGACGAAGGCCACCAGCGCGTCGAGCTCGTCCTGGGTGCCGATCGCGATGATCACCTGGCCCTCGCGGATCTCGATGTCCGGCGACGGGTTGGTCTGGAACGTGCCGTCGCGTCGCCGCAGCGCCAGCACCAGCGCCCCGGTCTGATCCCGCAGGTGGGTGTCGCGCAGCGTCTGCCCGACGATCGGCGAGTCGGCGACCACCGGCACCTCCTCGAGGCGGAACTCGAGCGAGCGTTCGTGCATCACCACGTCGACGAATTCGGCCACGTTGGGCCGAAGCACGAACGCCGCCATCCGTGCGCCGCCGATGTTCTGGGGGTTGACCACGCGATCGGCGCCGGCCCGCATCAGCTTCTCGGAGCTGTCGTGGCTTCGCGCCCGGGTCACGATGAACAGGTCCGGCCGCATCGACCGGGCGCTGAGCGTGATGAAGGAGTTGTCGGCGTCGCCGTCGACGGCCGCCACCAGGGACATCGCCCGGTCGATGCCCGCCTTGCGCAACACGTCGTCGGTGGTGGCGTCGCCGATCACCACCCGATGGGGCACGCCGTCCACCTTGTCGGGGTCGCGCTCGACGACGACCAGCTCGCGCCCCGCCTCCGAGACCTCATCCGCGATCGCACGACCAACCCGCCCCCAGCCGCAGATGATCACGTGGTCGCGCACCGTGGCGATGGACTGGTTCATGCGGCGTCTCCCAAACAACTCGTTGATGCGACCCTCGACGATGCCCTCCATGATGACGCTGAAGGCGTACAGGGCGGAGCTGACGCCGACCAGGATCAACACGATCGTGAACGCGATCCCGTTTCTCGACAGCGGCTCGACCTCGCGAAACCCGACGGTCGAGACGGTGCTCACCGTCTGGTAGGCCGCGTTCAGCGGGCTGAACCCCAGGATCAGGTAGCCGACGAACCCCAGCACCAGCACGCCCACCAGTGCGATCAGCGCACCGGCCAGACGCCGTCCGTGACCCATCGGCGCCCACTTTAGGACCGACCGACGCCATCTCCCTCTACTGTGATGGCCGTGGCCGACCGATCACTGCTCTGGGACGGTCCGCTGCGGCGATGGCACCCCACGCGGGTGGTCGCCGTCGGCTTCATCCTGATCATCCTCGGCGGCGCCGCCCTGCTGCACCTGCCGGTGGCCACCCACGGGGTGGAGCACAGCTTCGAGGATCGGCTGTTCACCGCCACGTCGGCCGGCACGGTCACCGGCCTGCAGGTGATCGACACCGCCGAGGGCTGGACCCACTTCGGCCAGGCCGTCATCCTGGCGCTGGCCCAGATCGGCGGCTTCGGCCTGATGGCGATCTCGTCGGTCGTTGCGGTGGCGCTGGCCGGGCGGCTCGACCTGCGGCACCGGCTGGCCACCCAGACCGAGGTCAACCTCGAGGGAGGCGCCGACTTCCGCTCGGTGATCCTCGGGGTGTTCAAGTGGTCGATGGGCATCGAGGCCGCCGTGGCCGTCGCGTTGTTCGGCGGCTTCGTCGTCATCCACGGCGAGCCGGTGGGGCGCGCCGCCTGGCTGGGGGTGTTCCACTCGGTCACCTCGTTCAACAACGCCGGTCTCACCCTGTTCAGCGACAACCTGGCGGGGTTCGCCGACGATCCGTGGACCTCCGGGGTGATCGGTGTGTCGGTCATCCTCGGCGGCATCGGGTTTCCGGTGTTGATGGAGCTGCGACGCCAGTTCCGCACCCCCAGGCGGTGGTCGTTGCACACCAAGATCACGCTGGTGACCACAGCGCTCCTCGTGGTGGGGGGCGCCGCCGCCGTGCTGACCATCGAGTGGACCAACCCCCACACGCTGGGCCCGATGGGGGTGTTCGACAAGGCCACCGCCGGGGTCTTCCAGGGGATCACGCCCCGCACCGCCGGGTTCAACACGATCGACTACGGCGCCATGCGCGAGTCGTCGATCCTGGTCACGATCGTGTTGATGTTCATCGGGGGCGGCAGCGCCTCCACCGCCAGCGGCATCAAGGTGACCACGTTCGCCGTGCTCGGCTGGGTGATCTGGGCCGAGCTGCGGGGCGACCGCGAGGTCGACTCGTTTCGCCGTCGCATCCCCACGGCGGTCCAGCGCCAGGCGGTCACCGTGGCGCTCACCGGGGTGGCGCTGGTCGTGCTCGGTACGATGGCGCTGGTGACCTTCGATCGCATTCCCCTGGGCGATGGCCTCTTCGAGGCCACCAGCGCGTTCGGCACCGTCGGGCTGTCCACCGGCATCACACCCACCCTGAGCAACGCGTCGCAGGCGGTGCTGATCGTCATGATGTTCGCCGGCCGGGTCGGTCCGGTCACCCTGGGGGCGGCGATGGTGCTGCGGGACCGAAGCCGCCGTTTCAAGTATCCCGAGGAGCGCCCACTCATTGGATAAGCGCCGAAGTTCGGGCCCGCTGGGCCGCGCCGACACCGTGTTGGTGATCGGGCTGGGTCGTTTCGGCTCGGCCCTGGCGATGTCGCTGGAGCGGATGGGCCACGACGTCCTGGGCGTCGACCTCGACTCGCATTTGGTGGCCGACCACGCCGGCTCGCTCAGCCACGTGCTCGAGGCCGACACCACCCGGGTGGAGACCCTGCGACAGATCGGCGCCGACGACGTCAGCGCCGCCGTCGTCGCCATCGGCACCGACATCGAGGCGTCGATCCTCACCACCGCCGCCCTGGTCGATCTGGGCGTGAGCACGATCTGGGCCAAGGCGCTCACCGAGCCACACGCACGGATCCTCGAGCGCATCGGCGCCACCGAGGTGGTCTTCCCCGAGCGGGACATGGGCGTGCGGGTGGCCCACCAGGTGACCGGCCGCATGATCGACTGGTTCCAGCTGGACGACGGCTTCGCCCTGGTCGAGTCGGCCGCCCCGGCCTCGATGGTGGGCAGGTCGCTGCAGGAACTCGAGGTGCGGCGCCGGTTCGGGGTGACGATCGTCAGCATCAAGCCCGCCGGCGCCACGTTCACCTACGCCACCGCCGATACCGTGATCGGCGAGGGAGACGTGCTGCTGGTTGCCGCCGACACCAAGGCCGCCGAGGAGTTCACCAAACAGAAGTGAGGTCGCCATGAACCAGACCGACATGTTGCCGCTGCCCGAGGACTGGGAACGGGCGCTGGCCGTCGTGGCCCACCCCGACGACATGGAGTACGGCGCCGCCGCTGCGGTGGCCCGCTGGACCTCCTCGGGCAAGGAGGTGGCCTACGTGCTGGCCACCCGGGGTGAGGCGGGCATCTCGACGATGGCGCCCGAGGAGTGCGGCCCGCTGCGGGAGGAGGAACAGCGTCGGAGCTGTGCCGCCGTGGGCGTCACCGACCTCTCGTTCCTCGATCACCCCGACGGCCTGGTCGAGGCCAACCTGCAGCTCCGGGCCGACCTGGCCGAGGCGATCAGGGCCCATCGGCCCGAGGTGATCCTGTCGATCAACTTCCGGGAGAGCTTCGGCGGCCCCGGTTGGAACCACGCCGACCATCGTCACGTGGGCGAGGCGTTGCTGGACGCCGTGCGCGACGCCGCCAACCCGTGGGTGTTCCCCGACCGAGGCGCGGTCTGGGAGGGCGTCCGGTTCGTAGCCTTCGGCGCATCCCCGCAGTCCACCCACTGGGTGGACACCACCGACTCACACGATGCGGGTCGGGCGTCGCTGGCCGAACACGCCACCTACCTCGACCACGTCGACGCCTCCCCGGGGGCCACCCAGAAGTGGCTCTCCACGATGGCCGCCGAGCAGGGGGCGCGCTTCGGCGTGGGCTACGCCACCACCTTCGAGGTCGTGCCCATGGGCTGACGCCGGCCGACGCGCTGATCGGCGCAACGGGAAACCGGGTGGCGCCGCGCGTGGCAGATTGGTGGGCATGGGACTCCTCAGCTGGATCATCTTTGGCCTGATCGCCGGCTTCTCCGCCCGCATCCTGGTGCCGTCCGGAAAGGGCGGCCGCGACCTCGGCTGCGTCGGCACGGTGTTTCTGGGCGTGATCGGCTCGCTGATCGGCGGCACGGTCGCCAACATGATCGACGGGGAGGGCATCGACCTCGCCGCCAGCGGGTTCATCGGATCGGTGCTGGGCGCCTGTGGCCTGCTGGTACTGGTTCGGATCCTCGGCCGATGAGCCTCAGCATCGGATCGCAGCCGCCGCCCCCGCCGCTGTACGAACGGGTGGGCGGGCACGAGTTCTTCGTCCGCCTGGTCGACGAGTTCTACGACCGGGTCGAGGCCGACGCCGAGTTGCTCGGCCACTACCCCGACCAGGAGGACCTCCAGGGCGCCCGCCACCGGCTGTGCATGTTCCTCGAACAGTTCTGGGGCGGGCCCACGACCTACTCCGAACAGCGCGGCCACCCCAGGCTGCGCATGCGCCACGCTCCGTTCCGAATCGACACCGCCGCCCGCAACCAATGGCTGGCGGCCATGGGAGGCGCGATCGACGCCCTCGAGGTGCCCGAGCCGGAGCGCAGCGAGCTGACCGGATACTTCACCTCGGCTGCGGACCACCTGATCAACGCCCGCTGAGGGGCGCTCGCCCACCAACGCGGCCTGCCCACCCACCCAGCGCGCGATGGTTCTGAACGGCGACCACAATCGGTACGCTCACGCCATGCCGCAACCAGCCACCGACCAACTCGACGGCCCCGGCGACGCCAACCCTGTGGCAACTCCGGCCGAGGACAACGGCGCCGCGGCACGCCGATCCCCAAGCCCCTCCACCCTGGCGGTCGCCGCCCGATCGCTCGAGGCGGCCGACGCCGTGGCCCTCGACCCGCCCTACCTGTTCGGCAGGCGGCTGCCCGACACCTCGCGGGGCGAGCGGGCCCGCAGGGCGGCGACGATGACCCGGGTGGTCGCCAGGCACTTCGGGCCGACGCTGGCCACCGGCGCGCTCAACCGTCGGTTGACCACCGACGACTGGGTGCCGGCCCTCCGCCGCACCTTCGAGGAGCTCGGCACGACGTTTCTGAAGTTCGGGCAGCTGGTCGGCTCGGCGCCGGGCGTGTTCGGCGAGGAGGTCGCCGGCGAGTTCCGCAGCTGCCTCGACACCGGCCCTGCGGTGGCCCCCGACGAGGTGCGCCGCCTGATCGAGGACGAGCTGGGCCGGTCGCTCGACGACGCCTTCGCCACGTTCGACCCCGAGCCGATCGGGCGGGCCTCGATCGCCGTCGTGCATCGGGCCACCACCCACGAGGGCGACGAGGTGGCGGTCAAGGTGCTGCGACCCGACGTCGATCGCCAGGTGGCGGTCGACCTCGACCTGCTGCAGCCGCTGCTGGCCAAGGTGGTCGAGGCCACCGGCGAGCAGGCGGCGGTGTCGATGCTGCAGCAGTTCGACGGCTTCCGCCTGCAGCTGGGCGAGGAGCTCGACCTGCGCAACGAGGCCCGGGCGATGGTGCACTTCGACGAGCTGTTGGGCGTCGTCGACCTTCCCATGGTGACCGTGCCCGCAGTCCACCCGGAGCTGACGGCGGGGCGGGTGCTCACGATGGAGTTCATCGACGGCGTGCCCGTCGACGACCTGGCCACGATCGATGGCTACGGGGCGGACGCCCCGGCGGTGGTGCAACAGGTGGTGCAGTGTTTCCTGTTGACCGCGCTGAGGTGGGGCACGTTCCACGGCGACGTGCACGCCGGCAACCTGCTGTTCCGTCCCGACGGGCGCATCGGCGTGATCGACTGGGGCATCGTCGGCCGCCTCGACCCGGACACGCACCTGTTGTTCCGCAAGATGATCGAGGCGGCGCTGGGCAACGACACGGCGTGGGCCGACATCGCCTCGGTGTTCAAGCGCAACTACGGCGAGGTGATCGAGGCCGCCCTCGGGCTGGACGACGAGGGCCTGACGGCGTTCATCAAGACGATGATCCAGCCGGTGCTGACCCAGCCCTTCGGGCAGGTCAGCCTGGCCGACCTCATCCTGGCACCGCAGCGGGCCGTGGCCGAGGCCTCGGGCATCGACCCGGCCGACGGCTCGATCAAGGCCAAGCTGCGACGCCTGAACGAGCAGCGCAAGGCCCGCAAGCTGGTGGAGACCGAGGGCGCGGTGGCCACCGCGTTCGACCGGGCCACGTTCCTCCTCAGCAAACAGCTGATGTACTTCGAGCGCTACGGCAAGATGTACATGAGCGACGTCTCGCTCTTCGAGGACCGGGAGTTTTTCGTCGCCGCGCTGGGCTACGACCCGGCGGCGTCGGCGTAGCGCCTGGGGGCGTCCCGTGGTTCACGCCAGCAGACGGCCCGCCCGATAGGTGACCAGCTCGCTCAGCCACTCGTGACCCAGATCGTCCGCGGCCCGAAGCGAGCGGGACGCCGTCTCGGCGGCCACCTCCCGGGCGCGCTGCGGCTGCACGCCCCAGCCCTCGGCCTCCCGGGCCGCGGCATCGAGGTCGACCCGATCAAAGTCGGTGGCTCCGGCCACCGACATGGCGGCGCGCGACCGAAGCTTGGGCCACAGGACGGTCGGCACCGTGTCGTAGAGCGGTGCCAAGGTCGGCAGCCCCGGCTCGGGCGACAGCAACGAGAGGTTCTTGCCGTGAGCGTCGGCGTTGCCGATGATCGCGGTGAACGTGACCGTGCGAACGAGTCGGTCGAGTTCCGTCGTCGGATCGGCCGAAAAGCTCCGCAGCAGGGAGGCGACCTGCGCGTAGGTGGGTCCGCCGTTGGCCTCGTACTTGCCGCGCCCCCGCTGGGCGTCGGGCATCACCCCCAACGCCTGGCACGCATCCTCCTGGTGCAGGCGCTCGATCGTTCCGTCCACGGCGACACTTCGGTCGTAGCGGGCGACGATCAGGCAGTCGACCCCTCGATGGTCTCGAGACGAGGCTGGAGGTCACCGAGCCCCAGGCGACGGGCCAGCCTCAGCGCGGCCGCCTCGGCGGCGACCAGGCCCGGAAACCGATCGTCGTCCACCTTGAGGATGTGGGTGGACGGATGGCCGTCGACCGGGCGCGCCCATCCCCGCCCGGTCGAGACGAGCAGCATCTTGTTCTGCAGGCCGGCCAACGACAGTTCGGTGTCGTCACGGACGCCCAGGCCCGGGCCGAGGTCGGCGACCTCGGCGGCCAGCTGTGCGTCCGAGTACGGCTCGATCGACCAGGACGAGCGGTCCGGGCGGTCGTCGCCGGCGACCACCTCGAGCGCCGGCGGTCTCCCGGCCGAACGCGCCAGCAGGCCGTAGGTGTCGTTGGTGGCCACGCCGGCGAGCGACGCCATCGCCTGAAGGTGCGCGCCTCGGGCAGCAGGCCCCGCAGGAACGGCGACGCCTGCTGCGCCCGGGCCTGCAGCGGGAGGGAGCACGACAGCAGCGGAAGGTTGCCGGGCCAGCGCTCCAACGCCTCGGCGGTGTAGCGGCACCGCAGGTCCCACGGCCGCTTGGCGACGAAGTCGGCGACGTGGGTGTCCCCCCACCAGCACCGCAGCACCTTCTCAGCCATCGTCGGACAGCTCCGCTTCGATGCTGACACCGAGTTCCTGGAGCAACCGCAGGGTGCGTTCGATCTGAATCGTCGACCCACCGGCCTCGAGCCGGGCGAGGTAGGTCCGGTCGAGCCCGGTCGCCTTGGCCAGCTCCTCCTGCGTCAGCTCACGCGCACGACGCGCCTCGGCCACCGTCCGCCCGAGATCCTCGGGAACGCGGATGCGAAAGCGTCGTGTGCCCATATCGACACACTAGCAGCTCCTGGGCGAAAGTGTGAATAACCACACATGTCTTCAATCGACGCGGACGTGCTGAAATCCACACACAGCCGTCACCCGGGGTGAGTAGACGTGTGCGTTCGGCCAACGCCGCATTGACCAGCAATCGCACGCCGATCTCGATCGAGCGCTCGTCGACGTCGAAGTCGCCGGAGTGGATGTCGGGCCGAGGCGCCCCGGCGGTTGGATCGAAGGTGCCGAGACGGGCGTACGAGGCGGGAACCTCACGCGCGTACCAGGCAAAGCTGTCGCCGCCGCGGCTGTGTTGGGCCTCGACGGTGTGGCGCTCCCCACCACCCGAACGGCGGCCGCGCGCAGCGACTCGGTGGGCGCGGCCGAGTTGACCGACGGGGGCACGCCCTTGCGGTAGGCGAACTCCAGCGTGGCGCCCGACGGCTCGACCACCTGCCTGGTGGCCTGCTCGAGGATCCCGGCCGCACCCTCCCAGGCGTCGGCATCCGGGGTGCGGATCGTGGCGGTGGCGGTGGCCTTCGTGGGGATCACGTTGGGGGCGTCGCCACCGTGCGTCGACCCGAACACCACCGACATCTCGGCCGGTGCGGCCAGCTTGGCCACCCGCTCGGGCACCTGGGTGAGCACCTCGCCGAGGACGGCGAGCAGGTTGACCGTGCGCTCGGGGCGGGCGGTGTGCCCGCCCGGCCCGAAGATCGTGATGCGGGCCATGTCGGCGGCGGAGGTGATCGCCCCGGTGCGCAGCGCCACCTGGCCGACGTCGATCTTGGGGTCGCAGTGCACGCCCAGCATCGAATCGACCCCGGCCAGTGCGCCGGCGTCGATCACCCTCAGGGCACCTCCGGGCAACGCCTCCTCGGCGGGCTCGAAGATGAACCGGAAGGCGCCGGAGACCTCGCCCGCCTCGGCGGCGTGGGCCAGCGCCAACGCCGCACCGAGCACCACGGTGGTGTGCACGTCGTGCCCGCAGGCATGGGCGACGCCGGGTCGCGTCGAGCGGTAGTCCACGTCCTTCTCGTCCTCCATCGCCAGCGCGTCGAGGTCGGCCCGCAGCCCCACCACGGGGACGTCGCCGGGCGGCGCCTCGAAGGGCGAGGACGCCCCGGTGTCCAGGTCGCAGACCAGACCGGTGCTGTCGGGCAGCTGCGACGGGGCCATCCCGGCCACTCGCAGACGGTCGATGACCGCCGCCGTGGTCTCGATCTCGGCCCACGACACCTCGGGGTGGGCGTGCAAGCGGCGACGAAACGCCACCAGCTCGTCGCCGTGGGACTCGAGGAACCCGTCGAGCCAGGACGGGCCGTCAGGCTTGTGGGACATCGGTCAGCAGTTCCTTGCGGAGGGCGGCGGTCACGTCGATCAGGGTGCCACCGTCGGCGACGATTCGGCGCTGGCGTTCGGCCGAGTTGCCGATGCGCACCAGGTCGCGCAGCGAGGCCAACTCGTCGGAGCAGCCCAGCCGGGCGGCCGTGCCCGAGAGCAACTCCACCAGCTCGTCGACGATCTGGCGGGCAGGCTTGCGGTTGCCGGTGTCGTCCACGATGAACTTGGCGTCCAGCCCGTGGCGGGCGGCCAACCACTTGTTTTGACGCACCACCCACTCCCGCACGCCGGGCAGGGGCACGCCGTTGTCGATCTGGGCGTCCATCCACGCCACCAGGCACTGGGCCAGCGCCGCCACCCCGGTGATCTCGGTCATCGTGGGCATGCCGTCGCACATGCGCAGCTCGACGGTGCCGAAGTCCGGGTGGGGCCGGATGTCCCACCACACCTCCCGCACCGACTCGATCGCCTCCGCCCGATCAGCGCATCGAGAAACGCCTCGAAGTCGACCACGACGTCAGCCTGGGCGGCAGCCCGGCGGGGAGGCCCTCGAAGATCTTGGTGCGGGCCGACGACAGGCCGGTGTCGTAGCCGTGCCAGAACGGCGAGGACGCCGACAGCGCCAGGAACACCGGCAGGTAGGTGGTGAGCGAGTTGACGGTGGCCACGCACTTCTCGGCCGACCGAACCCCGACGTGGTAGTGGATGCCGTAGATCGCCAGGCGCCTGACCGGCCACTGCATCTCGTCGAGCAGCTTCCGGTAGCGCTCCGACGGGCTGACCTCGAGGTCGCGGTACGAGCTGAAGGGGTGTGTGCCCGAACACAGCAGCCCGACCCCCCGGGCGTCGGCCACCGTGCGGAGCTCGGCGATGCCCGCCTCCAGGTCCCGGCGGGCGTCGGCCACGGTGTCGCAGATGCCGGTGATCGACTCCACCGTCGACTCGAACAGCTCGTGCTTCAGCGCCGGGTGCTCTGAGCCGTCCGCGGGCTCGACGTCGCCCAGCGTGTCGGTGGCCGCCGCCGTCAGTTCGTTGGTCTCCCCGTCGACCAGGCTGAGCTCGACCTCCACGCCCAGGGACGAGGTGGGCGACGATCGAAACTCGATGGTCATGCGGCGTTCCTGGGTGACTCCCGGTTCATCGGCCCATGGTAGGTGGCGGCGGCACGTGGCGTGACCGTTGACTCACCACCAAATGGGAGGGTGGCGATCCGGCGGCGCCGGTAGCGTGCGCCGCGTGACGCAGGTCGATTCGAGCACCGAGGCCGGGACGTCCGCTCGACACCAGGCGGCCGCCCAGTACCGCATCGGCGTGCTCGGCGGGGTCGGCGCCTACGGCATGTGGGGCATGTTCCCGCTGTTCTTCCACCTGCTCGAGCCCACGTCGCCGCTGGAGATCATCGGGCACCGCATCGTCTGGACCGCCGTGCTGATGACCGGCGTCATCTCGCTCGGGGCGGGCTGGGGGTGGGTTCGCCCGCTGCTCGGTGACCGGCGGCGGGCGGGATCGGTGGCCCTCGCCGGGGCGATGCTGTCGGCCAACTGGCTGATCTACGTGTGGGCGGTCACCAACGACCGCGTGGTCGACGCCTCGCCGGGTACTTCATCAACCCGCTGGTCACCGTGCTGTTGGGCGTGCTGGTGCTGAGCGAACGCCTCCGGCCGCTGCAGTGGGCGGCGGTCGGAGCCGGTGCGGTGTCGGTCATGGTGCTGGTCGTCGGCTACGGGGCCGTGCCCTGGGTGAGCCTCGGCCTGGCCGCGTCGTTCGGCAGCTACGGGCTGCTGAAGAAGCAGGTGGGGCTCGGCCCGGTGCAGGCGCTGACCGCCGAGACCTTCGCCGTGGCGCCGATCGCACTGGCCGGCATGGGCTGGGCGCTCGTCGCCGGCGAGCTGGACTTCCCGGACGCCCCCGTGTCGATGAAGCTGTTGCTGTTGGCCGCCGGGGCGGTGACCGCCGCGCCCCTGCTGGCCTTCGGCGTCGCCACCGTGCGCATCCCGCTGTCGGTCATCGGCCTCCTCCAGTACTTCACGCCCGTGATCCAGTTCGTCCTGGGCGTCTTCGTCTTCGGGGAGGACGTCCCGCCGGCCCGCCTGGCGGGGTTCGCCTGTGTCTGGGTGGCCCTGGCGCTGCTCAGCGCCGACGGGCTCCGCCACGGCCGACACCAGGCGGGGCCCGCCGTGCCGCCGAAACGCCGCCGCCGAACCGATCGCCGTCGATGCCCTGGCGGCCGTTCCGTTGGTCGCCGACGCCGGTAGCGTGGACGGCCATGACTCCCCCGCCTGACGCCGCCACCCAACCCGCCCCGGTCGACGACGCCGCCCGCGACGACTCTGTCGCCGACGCCGACCTCACCGCCGTCGACATCGCCTGGGAGCTCGACGACCTGCTCGACGGCGCCTCCACCGACGACCTGATGGCGCGGGCCGCCGAGCTGGCCGACGAGGTGGCACAGGCCCGGGCACGATCGCCGACCTCGACGCCGCCGGCATGGCGGCCCTGATGGGCCGGGTCGGCGAGCTGCACGATCTGCTGGGGCGGGCCGGTTCCTACGTCGGGCTGCGACTGGCCGAGAACACCCTCGACCCCGAACGCGGCGCCGCCATGGCCAAGCTGTCCGAGGCGGCCACCGAGCTGTCGACCAAGCTCGTGTTCCTCGACCTCGAATGGGCGGCCGTCCCCGACGAGCAGGCCGCACTCCTCGCCGACCCGGTGCTGGGCTTCTGCGCCCATCACCTGCGAACGATGCGCCGGTACCGCAACCACCTGCTGAGCGAGGCCGAGGAGCAGGTGCTGACCGAGACCTCGGTCAGCGGCGCCGCCGCCTGGGTGCGGCTCTTCGACGAGCAGACCTCCGCGATCGAGGTGGCGATGCCCGGGTCCGCGCCCGGCGGCGAACGCACCGCCTCTGCCGAGGAGGGCCTGTCGCTGCTGCAGCACCCGGACCGCACCGTGCGAGCCGACGCAGCCGACGCGGTCTCGACGGCCCTGGAGCCGGGCCTTCGCACCCGCGCCTACATCTACAACACCCTGCTGCTCGACAAGTCGGTGCAGGACCGGCTGCGCTCCTATCCCACCTGGCTGTCCAGCCGGAACCTGGCCAACGAGGCCTCCGACGAGTCGGTCGCTGCGCTGATCGATGCGGTGGTCGCCCGCTACGACCTGCCCCAACGGTGGTACTCGCTCAAGGCGAAGGTGCTGGGCGTCGACCGCCTGGCCGACTACGACCGCTCGGCGTCGGTGGCTAACAGCGACCGCAAGGTGGGGTGGGCCGAGGCGTCGTCGCTGGTGATCGACGCCTACGACAGCTTCTCCCCCCGGCTGGCCGACATCGTGCGGGAGTTCATCGACGGCAACTGGATCGACGCCCCGGTGCGACCCGGCAAGCGCCCGGGTGCCTTCTGCGCCTACACGGTGGCGAGCCACCACCCGTACCTGCTGTTGAACTGGACCGGTTCGGACCGCGACGTGCTGACCCTGGCCCACGAACTGGGCCACGGCATCCACGCCTACCTGGCCCGCCCCCAGGGCATCTTCAGCCAGGACACCCCGCTGACGATGGCCGAGACCGCCTCGGTGTTCGGCGAAGCGGTCACCAACAACGCCCTGCTCGCCCGGCTGAGCGACCCCAACGAACGCTTCGCACTGCTGGCCTCCACGCTGGAGGACTCGATCGCCACCGTGTTCCGCCAGGTGGCGATGAGCCGGTTCGAGTCGGCGTGCCACACCCACCGGCGCGACGTCGGCGAGCTGTCGGTCGACGACTTCGGCGACCACTGGGCCGCCACGCAGACCGAGATGCTGGGCGACACGGTGGAGGTCACCGAGGGCTACCGCAACTGGTGGAGCTACGTGCCCCACTTCATGGCCACCCCCGGGTACGTGTACGCCTACGCCTTCGGCCAGCTGCTGGCGCTGTCGGTGTACGCCCGGTACCAGGCCGAAGGCGAGGGGTTCGTGCCCAGCTACCTGGACATGTTGGCTGCGGGCGGATCGAGGAGCCCGGAGGAGCTGGCCGCCATGGTCGACTGCGATCTGGCCGATCCGGGATTCTGGGACGCCGGCCTGGACATCGTGGCCGCGCAGCTGGATGCGGCCGAGGCGGCGGCGGGCGAGGCCGGTCGCCTCGGGTGAGCGGCACGGGCCCACCGACGGCCGCACGCACCGGCCGTCTCGACCGACGGAACCTGCTCCGGCTGGGCGCCGGCCTCGGCGCGGGGGTCGCCTTGGCGGCCGCCGGATGCGGCGGGGACGACGAGATCGACATCCTCGAGGCGACGTCGTTGCCGGAGGTTGCCGGCGCCCGGCGCCTCGCCTACGGCGAGTCGCCCAGCCAGTGGATCGACGTGGCGTTTCCCTCGGCGGCCCCCGAGGACGAGACGTCGGAGACCGACCTGGCGCCGGCCCTGGTCGTGCTGATCCACGGCGGTTTCTGGTTGGACCGCTTCGGTGCCGACCTGATGACCCCGCTGGCCCGCGACCTGATCGACCGCGGCTATGCGGTGGCCAACCTCGAGTACCGACGCCTGGGCGAGGAGGGCGGCGGCTGGCCCGGCACCCTGGAGGACGTTGCCGCCGGCATCGACCTGCTGACCACGGCGGGCGAGCGGCTCGGCCGGGCCATGCCGCCGACGGTCATCACCGTCGGGCATTCCGCCGGCGGGCAGCTGGCGGTGTGGGCGGCCGCCCGGCCCCGCCTGAAGCCGGGGGCGGTCGGCGCCGACCCGGCACTGAAGCCCAAGGCGACGGTGTCGCTCGCCGGCGTGCTCGACCTGCGGGGCGCCGCGTTGGAGGGCGTCGGCGACGGCGTCGTCGGCGAGTTTCTGGGCGGCGACCCCCGGGACGTGCCGGAGCGCTACGCGGTGGCGTCACCGTTGGCGCTGCTGCCGCTGGGACTGCCCACCCTCTGCGTACACGGCACCGCCGACACCAACGTGCCGCCCACCCAGTCGGAGACCTACGTCGACTCGGCCCGGCCCTTGGGTGACGACGTCACCCTGGAGGCCGTCGACGGGGCCGATCACTTCGTGGTGATCGACCCCACGGCCGAACCCTGGCGCCGAACGACCGCCTGGATCGACGGCACGCTGGGCTAGCGCCAGCCCTTGGGCGGGCTGGTCAGCACCCCGGTCCGGCCCTCGGCGTTGCGAAGCCGGTAGTAGGGGTTCATCGCCGAGCCGTAGGAGCCGTTGCGGTGCATCTCCAGATGGAGGTGCGGATAGGCGTAGGAGGCGTTGCCGGTGCTTCCGACCGTTCCGACCTGCCGGCCGGCCCACACCCGCGTGCCGTTGGCGATCCCGGACGCATAGCCGTTCAGGTGGCAATACAGGTAGTAGTTGCCGTCGTCGCCGCTGATCCCGAGGGAGTACCCGCAGCTGGAGGAGTACTTCTTGGACGTGATCGTGCCCGACTCGACCGAGACCACCTTCTGGCCCCGTTTCGCCATCAGGTCCACGCCCGCATGGCTGCGGGTGCCGCCGCCACGCGAGGCGCCGTAGTCGTTCTGGTAGCTCACCGAGCCGACCACCGGGAACCGGTCGAACTGGTTGGCGTAGTTGTCGGTCTTCACGATCGCGTTCGGAGCGGCGGTGCAACCGGCACCGAGCGCCGTGAGCGCAGCGAGTCCGACTCCGATGGAGCGCAGGCGGGGGGTGAACTTCATAGGCGGAGTGACCAACTACTGGCAGTGGGCGATTACCCACTCACGGAACCAATCGTTACCTCATCGTCACAATTGACCAGTGTAACGACGTAAGACCGTAATACAAGTAGGGATCACCATCGGATCGGATGACGAGACTCACGTGTCGTTTTGTTGCGCCACGGGCAGCGTGACCACGAAGCGGGCGCCGCCCAGCTCGCTGTCGTCCAACTCGAGGGTTCCGCCATGCCGCTCGACGATGCGGCCGGCGAGGGGCAACCCCAGACCGGCGCCGCCGTGATCCCGGCTGCGCGCCTCCTCCAGCCGCCCGAAACGTTCGAAGACCGACTTCCGCTGATCCGGTGGGATCCCGGGCCCGTCGTCCTCCACCACCATGCGGGCCACGTCGCCCTCGGCACCCACCGACACCCGCACCGTCTCCGAGGCGTGGCGTCCCGCGTTCTCCACCAGGTTGCGTACCACGCTGGCCAGCTGTCCGGCGTCGCCCTGCACCCGTGCCGCGCTGAGTCCCGACAGGTCGAGGCGGCGGCCCTTGAGGTGTTCGACCTGCTCGAGCACCAGCTCGTCCAGATCGACCTCGGTGTCGGGCACCGGGCCGAACGCACCCTCCTCCAGCCGGGCCAGCGTGAAGAGGTCGCCGACCAACCGGTCGAGCCGTTCACCCTGGGCGAGCACCGTCGTCCCCACCGCCGGCCAGTCGGCCTTGTCCGGATAGGCCAGCGCGGTCTCCACCTGCGTTCGAATCGCCGCCACCGGGCTGCGCAGCTCGTGCCCGGCATCGGAGACAAACTGCCGTTCCCGCCGGGAGCTCGCCTCCAGGCGGTCCAGCATCTCGTTCATCGTGATGGCCAGGTGCGACACCTCGTCGTCAGTCGGCGGCACCGGCAGGCGTTCGTCCAGGGTCCTCGAGGTGATCTCCCCACGCGGCGCCGGAGCACGGCCACCGGCTCCAGGCTGCGGCGGGTCATCACCCACGAGCCCATCGCCACCGCCAACACCAGCGTCGGCACCAGCGTGCCCAGCGCCAGGCGCACCACGGCGATCGAGCGGTTGACGTCGCTCAGGCTGGTGGCCACCTGCACGGTCAGCGTGCCGTTGGTGGCCGGGATCGTCGCCGAGGACACCACGTAGTCGTCGGGGTCGGCCTCGGCCGGGAGACCCGCCCCTGCAGGACGAAATCCACCGACTCCACGTTGGTCCGCGGAACCACCAGACCAACCGGCGGGTCCTCCTGGAGGGCGACCGCGGCCAGGGTGTCGCTTGGGGCGATGCCCAGGCTGGTCAGCCGGTCGGCCGGCAGCGAGACCCCGTTCGGGTCCCTCGAACGAATCAGGTTGGCGACCTCGTCGGGGTCGCCGCGACGAAGTCGACGTAGGCGCCGAGCGCAATGTCGTTCCGTCGGCTGACCTCGTCGGTCAGCGCGCCCCGCAGCCAGGCCAGCATCAGCCACGACAGCGCCATCAACGCCACCGCCGACGCCACGGTGACGGTCAGGGTCAGGCGACCCCGCACCGACATCCGCGACCACGGTCATCGCCTAGCCCCCGTCGGGGTCGGCGTCGTCGGGGTGGTGAGTTCGCCCAACACGTAGCCCGATCCGCGGATCGTGCGGAGGTCCTCCCGGCCGAAGGGACGGTCGATCTTGCGTCGCAGGTAGCCGACGTACACCTCGACCACGTTGGGATCCCCGGCGAAGTCCTGGCCCCACACCTGCTCGAGCAGCTCCCGCTTGGACACCGGCTCGCCGGCACGGCGCATCAACACCTCGAGCAGCCCGTACTCGCGCGGCGAGAGGGCGATGTCGGTGCCATCGCGACGGACCTTGCGCCCCACCGGGTCCAACTCGAGGTCGCCCACCATCACCGGGGCCAGCGCCCCCTCGGTGACCCGCCGGGTGAGGGCCCGCAGACGGGCGATCAGCACGACGTAGCTGAACGGCTTGCGCAGAAAGTCGTCGGCACCGGTGTCCAGCGCCTCGGCCTCGTCGTACTCGCCCTCCTTGGCCGTCAGCATCAGGATCGGCGTCCACACGCCCGCCTCGCGCAGCGACCGACACACCTGGAAGCCGTTCATTCCCGGGAGGAGGATGTCCAGCACGATCGCGTCGTAGGTGGCCGAACGGGCGCGCTCGAAGCCGTCCTTGCCGTCGTGGGTGACGTCGACGTCGAAGCCCTCCTCCTTCAGCCCGCGGGCGACGGCGGCGGCCAGCTCTACTTCGTCCTCAACGACCAGTACTCGCACCGCACCATTGTGACCCGCGACGACCGCACCCCGCGCTTTCGCCTGATGCCACGTTCAGTCGTAGGTGGCCTCCACCCCCCAGTGGCCCGCCTCCACGGTGTAGAGGCGGGCCACGCCGTCGGCGGTCACCGCCTGAACACGGGCCCGGCGGCGCCCCTCGGTGGCATCCCACCACCGTTCGTCGATGGGCCAGGGTCCGGCCCAGGCCGTCACCTCCAGGCGTGCGCCGCCCAGGTCCACCGCCTGTGGAGGGGCACTCAGCCGCCCCCGCCCGCTGACGCCCACCAGCCGCCCGTGGCGATCGATCAGCCGGGTGGGCAGGGGCGGGTCGTGCACCACGGCCGGGGCCGGCGGGGGCAGGCGCCCGGGCCACGGGTCGGCGGCAGCGGGCCGCGTCGGCACACCCGCCTCTCCGCCGGGGTCCGGACGGGTGTCGTAGGGCACCAACGCCACCCCCTCCCCCGGTGCCCGGCCACCGGCGGACTCCAGCATCAACACCGCATCGGCGCCCAGCAGGCCCTCCACCCGGGCCAGCGCGCGGCGGGCCCGTTCCGAGGCCGAGTCTCGTCCACCCCAGAACCCCAGCTGCCGTCCGGTGGCCGCCACCACCCGGTCGGGCACCAGTTCGAGCCGCACCAACCCGCCCTGGAGCCGATCGGCCAGCGGCACCCGGTGGGCGGGGCTCCCACCGGCGCCGCGGCCCGACAGCCACCCCTCGAGCTGCCAACGCAGGCGCTGGGCCACCCCGGTGGCGCTCAACACCCCCTCGTGGCGCCAGCACCGCTCGATCCGCTCGCCGTGCTCGGTCTCGGCGATCACCACCACCGACTCGCACGCCAGCCCCCGACCGGTGAGCGCCAGATGAAACTCCTCGGCCAACGCCCGCACCACAAAAGCCGCCGCATCAACCCGGTCGGCCGGTGGATCGAGCTCCCGCATCACGCGCAGGTCGGCGGGTGGGGCGACCGCATCGGTGGGGACGTCGTCGTCGCCCCAGGCCAGACGCCACGCATCGAGCCCGGCCGCACCGAAGCGACCGGCCACGTCGGCCGGGTCGAGTGCGGCGAAGGCGCCCAACGTGCGCAACCCCAGCCGTTCGAGCAGATCGACCAGCTCCTCCCGCCGGGGATCGTCCAGGCGCAGTTGGGCCACCGGCAGCTCCGCCAGGAACGCCGGCGTGGTGCCCGGCCGGACGATCAGCGGCCCGTCGACCGCCCGACGGGCCGCCGTACGGGCGGCGAAGGCCCCTCGGCGACGCCCACCCTGATCTCGCCGTCGAACCACCGCCGGCCCACCCGTTCGGGTCGTGCGGATCCGACCTGTCGGGCGTCGCTCCGGCCGAGATCGCTCCGGCGGCCAACCGCAGAACCCGGGCGACGAGCGCCTCGTCACCACCCAGGTGCCGGGATGGCGGCCCGGCGGGAAACGATGCCTCGACCGGGCCGATGAAGCTCGAGGCGGCGTGACGTCGTCGAGCGCCCGCACCACCGGCTCGAACGCCCGGGCCTCTCAGGCCTGATCGCGGTCCAGCAACCGCACCTCGGGGCACCGGGCCTGCGCCTCGCGGCGACGCAACCCGATCACCACCCCGTCGCGCCGCGACGCCGGGTTGGCCGCCACCACCCGGTTGGCCGACAACACGACCGACGGCACCTCCGGGGGACGCCCCAGGCCACCACCGGCCAGTCGGGGCACCACAGCGCCAGCACCCGCTCCGGGCCGCGGGGCGACGGGGTGGTGCCCGCCGACGCCCGGCTCACGGGGTCCTTCGACATGCCGGAGCTCAGCCGGTGCCGGTGGGACGAAGCGGCACCACCGGCGCGATCTCGCCGCCCGGGAACACCGTGCCGCCGCGGCCGCCGGGACCCTCGCCCCGGAGCCCCTCCAGCTCCCCCGGCTCGGGCCGACGAACACACCCCCGGGCGTCGGGCAGCCACAGCAGCTCCCGTCGACCACCGGCCGACTGCCGGCGTCCGCTCGCCGCCACCTCGGGAGCAACCGACCATCCAGGTGGCCCCACCCCGCCCCAGGCCGCTCCAGCGAACGACACGGGACCGGAGCGACAGCTCGGGCCCGTCCCAACGGTCGTCGGCGGTGCGGTGCTGCGACCCCGCCCGCCGGGCATGGTTGGGCTGGACCCGGATCAGCACGCTGCCCCGCTCCCTGGCGCGGGCCCGCAGCCGACGCACCGCCGACGCGGCCAGCACCACCTCGGGCCCCACCAGCACCACATCGGCGGCGTCGACCACGGCCGCCATCACCTCGGTGGCCTGGGAGCGCTCGGCCACCCGCACCACCACCGACCGTTCGGCAACCACCCCCAGCGCCAGGGCCGCCTCCCAGTTGAGCTCGTCCATGCCCACCGCCACCACCCACGAACCGGCCTTGCTCGCCTCCACCATCAACAGCGCCGCCAGCGACACCGCACCGCAGCTCCCGCCCACCGACACGGTGGCGCCTCGGGCCAACCCACCCGACGGCAGCAGGTCGGCCAACGCCGCACCACCGGCAGCCCCTGCTGGGACGACAGGCTCACCGGGGCCAGGCCGGCCGCCAGCTGGCGCACCCGGGCCCGCCGCTCCGCCGGGTCGTCGATGCGGGTTGCCAGCGCCGGGATCGACAGGTCGTGAGGGAGTGCGACAGCCATCGGCCCAGCATCGAACACCCGTTCGTTCCTGTCAATGGGACATCATCCCGCACGGGAGGTTCGCCGTGACCCTGTTGAGGAATCCGCACGTCCAACCTGCCGAATCCTCAGCAGGCCCACCGCAGGGAGACGCCCACCCGACCCCGTTGAGGAATCCGCACGTCCATCATGCGCCATCCTCCACGGGCGCCCAGCGACGTGCGTCGGTAGAAAGGATCGGGCTGCGACCCGCTCGCCGCCCCGCCGTCGGCCAGACTGCCGGGGTGGAGCTCCCGCCCCTGGTCGACATCGCCCCCCTGATCGAGCCGTCCCCACGATCCACCGTGAGCGACGCCCAGCGGCGGGTGGCAGCCGCCCTCGACGAGGCGTGCCGCACCTGGGGGTTCTTTCGGGTCGCCGGCCATGGAATCGATCCGACGCTGATCGCCCGCCTCGACGCCACGGCCCGCGACTTCTTCGGTCGACCCGAGGCGGAGAAGGCCCGGGTGGCCATGGCGCGGGCCGGATCGGCCTGGCGCGGGTGGTTTCCCGTCGGCGACGAACTCACCTCCGGCCGGCCAGACCGCAAGGAGGGGCTCTACATCGGCGTCGAGTTGGCGGCCGACGATCCCCGGGTGCTCGCCGGGGTCCCCCTCCACGGGCCCAACCTGTTTCCGGCCGATCCGCCCGACCTCGGCCCGACGGCGCTCGAGTACATGGCTGCGGTCACCGGGGTGGGTCACGCCGTCATGTCCGGGCTGGCGATCGCGCTCGGCCTCGACCCCGGCTGGTTTGCCACCGACCTGACCAGCGACCCGACCGTGCTGTTTCGCATCTTCCACTACCCGCCCCACGACACCGGGGAGGATTCCTCCTGGGGCGTTGCCGAACACACCGACTACGGCCTGCTGACCCTGCTGGCCCAGGACGACAGCGGTGGCCTGGAGGTTCGAGCCGACGATGGCTGGGTGGAGGTGCCCGCCGACCCCGCCGTGCTGGTCTGCAACCTGGGTGACATGCTCGAGGCCATCACGGCGCGCCGATACCGCTCCACCCTGCATCGGGTGCGCAACACCTCCGGCCGGAGCCGCCTGTCCTTCCCGCTGTTCTTCGATCCGTCGTGGGACGCCCGCGTCCGCCCCCTGCCCCTCGACCCGGCCGACGCCGCCCCGGCGGTGGCCACCGATCGCTGGGACGGAGCGGACCCGCTGGCGTGGACCGGCACCTACGGCGACTACCTCACCGCCAAGGTGGCCAGGGTGTTTCCCGATCTGTTCGATTCGGTCGGCCGATGATGCGCCTGGGTGTCGCGGCGGCTCTCCTGTGTCTGCCCGCGGGGTGCGGCACGGCCGATCCATCGGCATCGGAGGGAACGACCGACTCGGCGATCACCGACGACCCGGCGGACGACACCGCCGATGACACCGCCGACGCGACACTCGACGACACAGCACTCGACGACACGGCACTCGACGACTCGGCCGCCGCCTCGGCGGCGCTGTTCGAGGCGATCGGGCCCGACGGCCCCGGCTGCAGCGCGGCGGTCAACGTCGACGGCGAGATCGCCTGGTCGGCCGCCTACGGCCTCGCCTCCATCGACCGCGGTGAACCGCTGACCACGGGGACGATCGTCGACATCGGGTCGGCGTCCAAGCAGTTCACGGCCACCGCGATCGGGCTGCTGATCGCCGACGGCGCGCTTGCCTGGGACGATCCAGTCGGCAACCACCTCGACGACCTCCCCGGCTGGTCGGCGCGGGTCACGGTCGACGACCTGGTGCACCACACCAGCGGCATCCCTGACTACATCGACCTGTTGGACGGCCTGGGCGTCGATCTGCTCGAACCGTCGACCCAGGAGGATGCAATCGAGTCGCTGGACGGCACCGACCTCGAGTTCGAACCCGGAAGCAGGTTCGAGTACTCCAACAGCAACTACCTGCTGATGGCCGAGGTGGTGCGGGCAGTCAGCGGCGACGATCTGGCGACCCACCTCGCGACGCACGTGTTCGCACCGCTGGGCCTGGACGCGGAGATGGCGCCGGGCGCCTCATCGACGGACGAGTCCGCGAGCGAGGGACGGGCCCACAGCTACGAGGACGAGGGCGGCGACTGGGTGCGTGCGGACAGCCCCTGGACCCAGGTCGGCGACGGTGCCGTGCAGACCACCCCGGAGCAGCTCGCCCGGTGGGGCACCCGGTACTGGGACTCCGAGCTGCCCGACGGCCTCGACGAGTTGTTGATGGACCGTTCCGTCGACATGGGCGACGACGGTCGATACGGCCTGGGGATCATGGAGTACGCGGCGCCGTCGGGCGACGGCACCGTGTTGACCCACTCTGGCGGGTGGTCAGGTTTCGACACCGGCTTCGTGCTCGATCCGGCGAGGCGAACCGCCGTCGCCGTCACGTGCAACACGCCGGACGGTCCGGTCACCGGGGAGGTCGCCGACGACCTGCTGCTCATCTGGGCCCCCTGACTGCATCGAAGGGCGACCGGAGTGGTCAGGAACCGGCCAGGATCAACAGCGCGCCCACGAGGGCGGCGGCGATCGAGGCAGCGTGCTTGGGCGTCACCTTCTCACCAAGAAACAGGTAGCCACCGAGCGCCCCGAACGCGGTGGATGCCCATGATCGCCCAGGCGGCGACGAGGCGATCGTCGCTGTCCTTCATCGCCAGGTTCCAGGCTGCGTGCAACATGGCAGCAGCGAGCACCATCACGAACGTGGGGACACTCATGGGCCACCGGGCGAGGCCGGCCGAACGACGGGCCCGATCGCTCGTCGTTGCGCGGCCATCGCTCCAGCATGGCCGACGACGCGACTCGGCCTCCCACCGGGCCACTTGACATCTTCATATCTGTGCAGGTATACCTCCATAGGTGCTCCACCGCTCCACCAACCGACCAGTTCGCAGCCGATCGGCGGCCACCTGATGGCCGCCGCGGCACTTGCCCTCTACCTGGTTTACGGCCTCGCGGCGTTTGGATGGCGGGCCGTCGTGCAGCGACGACGCACCGGCGACAGCGGGTATCGGGGGTTCAGCGGTGGGCCCACGTCCGCCGAGTGGTGGGCGGGCACACTCTTCGTCGTCGCCATCGCCGCCGGGGCGCTGGCGCCGGTTGCGGATCTCATCGGCGTCGTCGAACCCCTCGCTCCGCTCCGCCACCGGTGGTTTCAGGGAGTCGGCACGGCGCTCGCCGTCATCGGGATCGGAGGCACCCTCGCCGCCCAGTTCGCCATGGGAGAGTCCTGGCGCGTCGGGGTGGATCCGGAGGAGCGCACCGATCTGGTCACCTCGGGCCCGTTCGGGCTGGTTCGCAATCCGATCTTCTCGATGATGCTGGTGACGGCCGTCGGGCTGACCTTGATGGTGCCCAACGCCCTCGCGATGCTCGGGCTCGTCGGCCTCGCCGTCGGACTGCAGTTGCAGGTGAGGGTGGTCGAGGAGCCCTACCTGATGCGCGTGCAGCCCGGCTACGGCGCCTATGCGGCGGACGTCGGTCGCTTTCTACCGGGCATCGGCCGGATCGGCGCCCGCTGAGGGCGAACCGGCTCGCACCTCGATCAGGTGGTGGGTAGCACTCCGGGTTCGCGTGCCCCGCCGACCGCCGGGTCCGCCGCTCCGGCTTGGGATGCCTCGGCCCTCGCCGGCAGGAACCCGGCGGCGAACAACGCACCCAGCAGCCGCCACACCGTTGTCGGTGATGCCCGAGTCCCAGCGACGTTCGCCTCGACCGGCCCGTTCGGCGCGGTGATCAACACCACCGGCATCGAGGACCCGGCCGTCGATGCCGCCTGGGTCAACGACGGCAACCTGGTACTCGACATCGCCGCGTCGGGCGAGGAGATCTCACGGCTGGAGCGCATCGACCCCGGGCCGGGCACGCTGGTGCTGGGTGTCGGCCTACTTGCCAGGTTGACAGGCTCCGCACCGGAACTCGGGTGCGGGCCCATCGACTCGCACCGCTCGACCCGTCCCGCCAGCTCAGCGGCAGCGGTGTTGGCGCTGCCCGGACCACTCGGGATGGTGGTGAACTCGACCGTACCGATGGCGGCAACAAACACCATCGGCGTGCTTCTGGGTGCCGCCGAAGCGCACGGCGACGCCGCCATCGGCTGGACGATGTCCCGGCTGGGTCGTGTCGCCGCAAGCCCCAGAGGCTCCTTTCGGAACTTCACCAATCCGGTGCGGGTGGAGTTTCCGGGAGGGTTCGGTCGACGCACGGCGTGGCGCTTTGACTTCGCCGACCAGGTGACCCTGCCCGGCCAGCTCGGCAACCCGGTGATCACCGCCTACTGCATGGACTCCCGGGTGGCCACGACCGCCCTCGCAGCGATCGCCCGCATTCCGGGCGGCGCCACGCCGGCGCTCGCACTCGAACGGAGACGGCCTGCTCGGGGTTGAAGTTGGGCGGTGACTGGTGGGCGGGGTCTGTTCGGGCTGCGGACGGAACCGGGCGTTGGGCGATGGGCCGTTCTCAGTCGTATGGAACCGCCGTGGTCGTCGCGGCGGCAACGGATCGACTCACGAACCACCGCCGTCGCCCGGCGTGCATCACCTCAACCGGCTCGTCGGCCTAGCCTCACTGCGCGCGCTGGAAGCGCACGGCATCTGGCTCGGTTACCTGATCGCCGGCATCGGTAGCCCCGGCGCCCGGGTCGGTCGCGTACCTCGGGCGCATCTCGATCTCGACGGCGATGCCGAACGGCAGCGACGCCATCCCGACCGCGCTGCGGGTGTGACGACCCCGCTCCTCCAGCACCTCGACCAGCAGGTCGGAGCATCCGTCGATCACCGCCGGCATCCGATCGAAGCCGTCGCCGACGTTGACCATGCCGAACACCTTCACCACCTGCGCCACCCGGTCGAGCGACCCCAGCTCGGCCTGAACGGTGGCCAGCATCTGGAGGCCGGTCAGGCGGGCCGCCCGCCGGGCCTCCTCCAGCGTCACGTCGACACCCACCTTGCCGATCACGATCTCGTCGCCCGAGATCGGGCCGTGCCCGCCCACCTCGAGCAGGTCGCCCACCCGCTTGGCCTGCACGTAGTTGCCCTGCGGGGTCGACGCCGTCGGCAGCGTCAGCCCAAGCGAGTCGAGTCGGTCCTCGGTGGTGCCCATCGCTCCAGTCTGACCGCGGCCGCCGGAGGCCGTCGTTCCGGCCGAGCGCCGGCCGACGGATGGCAGGATCGGAGGGGTCGGCGACATTGACGCCACCTTGCGCCCGGTTCAGGCTGGGTCCATGCCCCCGACCGACGAACCCAAAGCGACGGCGTTGCTCGCCTACCCGGGGTTCCAGATCCTGGACCTGGCGGGCCCGCACGAGGTGTTCGCCGGGGCCAACACCTGGGCCGACCGCGAGGTCTACCGGCTGAGCATCATGTCCGCCGGTGGCGGGCCGGTGGCCTCCGAGAGCGGGCTGATCGTGACCACGACGCAGCTGGACGACCGTCCGATCGACACGCTGATCGTCTCCGGCGGCGACGGTGTCCAGGACGCCCGCCACGACCGACGCCTCGTCGAGTGGGTCGGTGCGGCCGCCGAGCGCAGCCGCCGGGTGGCCTCGGTCTGTTCGGGCGCGTTCCTGCTGGGCGAGGCGGGGCTGCTCGATGATCGTCGCGTCACCACCCACTGGGCCCGGGCCGAGCAGTTGGCGGCGGCGTTCCCCACCGCCACCGTCGACCCCGACCCGATCTTCCTGTGCGACGGCGTCTGGACCTCCGCCGGGGTCACCGCCGGCATCGACCTGGCGCTGGCGCTGGTGGCCGACGACCTGGGCGCCGAGTGCGCCCAGAGCATCGCCCGGCACCTGGTGATGTTCCTCCGGCGGCCGGGCGGCCAGTCGCAGTTTGCGGCGCCGGTCTGGACGGGAGCACCCGAACGCGACGGCATCCGAGCGGCGGTTGAGGCCATCCACCGCGACCCGGGCGCCGTCCACTCGGTGGCCGCGCTGGCCGATGCCGCAGCGATGAGCCCCCGCCACTTCTCTCGGGTGTTCACCCGCGAGATCCGATGCACGCCCGGCCGCTACGTCGAGCGGGTGCGGGTGGAGGCGGCCCGCAATCGGCTGGAGTCGACCACCGACACCGCCGACACCATCGCCCGGCAGTGTGGCTTCGGCACGGCCGAGACGATGCGCCGGGCCTTCCTGCGATGCGTCGGCGTGCCACCCCAGGACTACCGCCACCGCTTCGGGCGACCCACCGGCCCGATCCCCTCCCCCCATCACCACCAACACCAAGGAACCAACACATGACCACCTACGGATTTCTGCTGTTCGACGACGCCGAGGAGCTCGACTTCGTCGGGCCGTGGGAGGTGATCACCGCCTCGTCGATGCTGCTCGAGCTCAACGGATCCGACGCCGACACGGCGGTGATGATCGCCGAGACCGACCAACCGGTTCGTTGTGCCAAGGGCATGGTGGTCGTCCCCCATCACACGATCGACGACCACCCTCCGCTGGACGTGATCGTCGTTCCGGGTGGCCAAGGCACCAGAACCGCCATCACCAACGAGGCGCTGATGGCCTGGCTGGCGTCCGCCGGCCGGACGGCCACCTGGGTCACCAGCGTGTGCACCGGCTCGCTGTTGTTGGTCGGATCCGGCCTGGCCGCCAACCGCCGCGTGGCCACCCACTGGGGATTCGAGGATGCGCTGGAGGAGCGAGGCGACTGCACCGTGGTCCGCGACGCCCGCTGGGTTCGCGACGGCAACGTCGTCACCAGCCAGGGCGTGTCGGCGGGCATCGACATGGCGCTGTGGCTGATCGGGGAGATCCACGACCCGGGCCACGCCCGGAAGGTGCAGCACTACATCGCCTACGACCCCGCCCCGCCGTACCAGGCCGAGGTGTGAGGGCCTGCCGGGCGGGCCCGTAGCCTTCCTCGATGCCGTCACGCGCCCGGCCCGGTGGCACCCGTCGCAGCGTGCCGGCAGTCGTCGCCGGCGCCCTCGTCCTCGTTGCCTTCTCCGTCTCGCTGAGCTCGGTCGACCGCACCCGGTTCAACGACGAGGAGCTGTGGCAACACCGTTCACAGCAGTTTGCGACGGGCCTGGTCACCGGCGACCCCCACCGCTTGACCGCCTACGACGTCGAACTCGACACCACGTCGACGAGCCTGACGATGCCGGGCATCCCCACGCTGTGGGTCGGTTCGGCCGTCATCCTGGCGGAGTGTGCCGCCGACCGGGCCCAGGCGTCATGGAGCGGCTGCGTGCAGGACTCCGACGGGCCGGACCTGCCACACGTTCACCTGGCGATGGCGCTGCTGGGAGCGTCGCTGGTGGCGATGCTCTGGCTGGTCGGCCGCAGGCTTCTGGGCGCCGGCACCGCCTTCCTCGCCTGCTTCCTGATTGCGACCGAACCGTTCCTCGCCACGCTGCGCACGATGTTTCACACCGACTCGCTGGTCATGTCGTTCTCCCTGATCGGGTTTGTGGCGCTCTGCCGGGCACTGGAGCTCGCCGGAAGGGAACGCAACCCGGTAGCGCTCGGGGCACTGGCCGGCGTCGCCCTGGCCGCGGCGGCCCTGACCAAGCTGTCGGCCGTCGCCGTTCTTCCAGCGCTGGTCGTCTGCGTGGCCTGGGCCGGCGCTCGAGCGTGGCGCCGCCAGGCCGGCCCGGCCGGCGACCGCCTCCGAGGCCTGATGCGCAGTCGGCTCCCGGCGGTGGTGGCCGCCGGCGTGGGGGCGGGGCTGATCACGGTGGTGGTGGCCTGGCCGGCACTGGTCGTCGACCCGGCTCGGCAGTTGGGGGCCCTCAGGTCCTCCGCGCTGCTGGCCGACGAGGGCCACCGCCAGTTCTTCAGGGGTGCGGTCACGATGGCGCCGCCCTGGTACTACTACCTGTGGGTGGTGGCGTACCGCCTCACCCCCTGGTCGTTCCTCGCCCTGCTCGCCATTCCGGCGACGCTCGTCGCCCGGCGAATCGACACGAGGTGGTGGCTGTTCGGCCTTTTCACCGCCTCCCAGCTGCTCGTCATCGCCGCATCGGCCAAGAAGTTCGACCGCTATGCCACGGCCATGATCGCGGGCTGCCTGATCCTGACCGCCGTCTCGATCGACCTGCTCGTCGGCGATCTGGTGCGAGACCGGCTCCGCAACCGGCCCCCCAGGGTGGCGGCCGCCGCCTGCGTCGCGGGTGTGATCGCGCTCTGGGGCCATGCGCTGATGGTCGCCGACCGGGACCTGACGTATTTCAATCCCGTGGTCGGCGGGCTGGAGTCGGCGTCGGGTCAGCTCATGGTCAACTGGGGCGAGGAGCGCTCCGTGGCGGACGACTGGCTGGACGAGCGCTTCGGCGAGTCGGGCTACGTGCTGTGCAACGTTCGGCTGCTGGGAATGATCTGTCCGCCCGGGACGGGCCCCCGTGTGGCGGTGACCTACCTCTCCAACACCCAGCGAGGCCTGCTGACGATCCCGCCGGAGGCGCAGGACTCCTGGACCCCCATCGGGTCGCACCGGCTCGACGGCGTGGAGCTGATCCGGTTCTGGCAGGAGACCGGCTGAGCGATCGGGCTCGGTACGATCCGCCAATGCCCTCACGCGCCTTCTTCTCCGTGCTCAGCGCCGACCTGCCCCGCTCGAAGGCCTGGTACACGTCGCTGTTCGGCTACGAGGTCGAGTTCGACAGCGACTGGTTTGTCCACCTTCGGGATCCCGTGAACCCCGCGCTGGAGCTGGGCATCATCGCGATCGACCACGAGATCGTCGCCGACACGATGCGTGCGGCCCCGGTCGGTGGCACGATCACCCTGGTGGTCGACGACGTCGACGCCGTCCACGCGCTGGCCCGGGATCGGGGCATCGAGATCATCGAGGCGCCCCGCGACCTGTTCTTCGGCCAGCGTCGCCTGCTGATCGCCGACCCCGACGGCCAGGTGATCGACGTCAGCTCCGAATGCCCGCCCGATCCCGACTGGCTCGCCACCCTCTGAGCGCTGAAGTGAGCTCCCGGCCGGCGCTGGGAGGCAGGAGGAGAGAGGCGGGGGGGGCGAACCGGCTACGAGGCGTCGGCCGCCTCGGCTGCGAACCGCTCGGCGAGTTCGGCGCGCAGCTCGTAGTGGCGGGTGAGAAACGCCCGCTCGTCGAGTCGCTTGCGCCGCAGCCAGCCGGTGACCTCGTCGTTGCACTTGCTCGCGTTGCACGAGCGGCAGGCGGGAACGATGTTGTCCAGCGTGTAGCGACCACCTCGGGACAGGGCCAACAGACAATCCTTCTGCAGCGGCACGCCGACGGCGGCACAGTACGCGCATCCGCCCCAGGCCGCCTGGATCGCCGCCCACTGCTCGTCGGTCAGGTCGTGGGCCACCCGTCCCATGCGCCGTTGGCGTTTCCGTGACGCCCTCGCCCTGCGGCTGCGGTTGACGGCCATGGGCGAACGGTAGAGGACCGGCGTGCCGAGGTGGGCGACCCACCGGACGGCGGACAATCGCTCGGCGGACCATCGCTCGGCGGACCACCGGCGCGTCGGCGTTGCACGACCGATCGGGCTCGATCGCCCGCCACGGTGGCCTCGCCACCGACCAGCATGACGCCACCCGCCGAGCGCACGGCCGATCAGCGACGCCTCAACCGGGCTGGTTGGCCAGCTCGACGGTGTGCAGGAGGATGCGGGTCGAGGTCTCGGCCAGGAACGAGCGCCCCCAGGTGCGAACGATGTCGTCCAGTCGGGGCACCCCGGCAACCGACATCAGGATCAGATAGTCGAACGGCCCGGTGACGTGGGCGGCCAGGTCCACCTCGTCCAGGCGGCTCATCTCCACCTCGAACCCCTCGTGGTCGCCGTCGGCCGGCAGCCGCACGTCCACCGCGGCCCGAAGCGTCCGGCCGATCGCCTCGGGGTCGATCACCGCCGAATACCCGGCGATCACGCCGAGCCGTTCCAACCGACGCACCCGGTCGGCCGTGGCGCTGGCGCCCAGCGCCACCTCCTCCCCCAGATCTCGGTATGACATCCGTCCCATCTTGCGCAGAAGGCCAAGAAGAGCACGGTCGATCTCGTCGATTGCCACGGTTTCCACGGTCATGTCGCCGTTTTAGCCGCTGGGAACCCCGCTCGGCCACGGCGACGCCCTCGGCACACTGCACCCCATGAACGGACTGCTCGTGGGTTTCACCACCCTCCCTGCCATTGTTGATCATCGTCGGACCGATCGCCCTGATGATCGTCGACACCGGCCTGACCGACGGCGTGCGCCGCGGCTGGCCGGCCCCGCTCGGCGTCGTCGGCGTCGACCTGGTGTACGGCTCGGTGGCCGCCGCGGCCGGGTTGGGGCTCCAGCGGGTGCTCGGAGCGCATCAGGTGGCCATCGGCGTCGCCGGCGGCATCACCCTGCTGGCCCTGGCCGTCCACCTGATGCGCCACGTCCGGGACTCGGCGCCGACGTCGGCGGCCGTCGCCACGGCAACCGGACCGGCGGGTTTCCCCGAGCCGTCACGCAACGCCGGCGGCGCACATCGCGCCCCGGTGAGCCTGGCAGCCCGGTTCGCCGCCCTGTGCGCCATCAATCCGCTGACGCTGGTGGCCTTCGCCACGCTGGCCGTGAGCGCCGGGACCAACCTCGGGCCGGGCTGGGTGGTCGGCATCGTCAGCGCATCGCTGCTGGTGCACGGCGGGTTTCTCGTCGTGGGCGACACGCTCGGGTCATGCGTTGACCCCGACCCTGATCCATCGGGGCCGGACTGCGCCAGCGTGGCTGCCCTCGGACTGCACACGCTGACGGGGTGGCCGGCTGACCCGCTCGGCGGGCCCAAGCCGGCGGCGGCTACTCGGCCGGCGCCGGGGTGTCGAACGACGGGGGCTCCACGCCGGGCCGGTAGTAGGTGTAGAGATCCTCGATGATGCCCTTGGCGGCCCCGGCGTCGGATCCGGAAGGACATCTCCACGGTGACGACGCCGCCGTTGATGTGGATCGACCCACGCCCTGCACCCCGTCGAAGAGGCGCCGAGCCAGCTCGTCCGGCGGACGGGCACCGGAGATCTCCACGCCCGGCCGGTAGATCTCGTGGCCGGTGCCGGTGAGCGTGCGGTTCAGCTCGTAGCGAACCACGCCGGGGCGACTGGACTGCTTCTGTGTGACGACGACCGGCTGACCCATAGGGCCGGCATCGTACCGCTCAGGGCTGGTCCACCCCAAAGGTGTCGCACTGCTCGGCCTGGCCGTTGTCGAATCCCACCTTGAACCACTTCACCCGCTGCTCGGAACTCCCGTGGTTCCACGACTCCGGGTCGATGCGGCCCGTGGCCCGTTCCTGGATCCGGTCGTCGCCGACCGCTGCGGCGGCGTTGAGCCCCTCCTCGATGTCGCCCTGCTCGAGGCCCCGGTCGGCTGAATCGTCCACGTAGACGCTGCGAGCCCACACGCCGGCCAGGCAGTCCGCCTGCAGCTCGAGCCGGATCGACAGCGCGTTGGCCTCGTCGGGGTTCTGCCGGCTCAGACGCTGGACATCGTCGGAGATCCCCAGCACGTTCTGCACGTGATGGCCCACCTCGTGGGCCACCACGTAGGCCTGGGCGAAGTCGCCCGGCGCACCGAAGCGACTGGACAGCTCATCGAAGAAGGTCTCGTCGATGTACACCTCGGAGTCGGCCGGGCAATAGAACGGCCCCATCGCCGAGGAGGCCCTGCCGCATCCGCTGTCGACCGTGCCGCGGAACAGGTTGAGCCTGGCCTCGGAGTACGTTCGATCGCCCTGGGCGAACTCGCTGGCCCAGGTGCGCTGGACGTCGTTGAACACCCACACGATGAAGCGGCCCGCCTCGTCGGTGGGGGCCTCGTCCACCCGCCCCTCCGAGCCGGACGCCTCGGGCACCGCGCCGGGGAGATCCAACTGGTCGACGTTGAACGGCAGCCCCTCGCCCCCGCCCGTCAGCCTGGGCAGCAGAAACACCGCCGCCAGCGCGATCACGATGCCGAGCACGCCGGTGCCCTTGCCCACCGGCAGGCCCATCCCTCCGCCGCTGCCGCCGCTGGGAAACGGAAACCCGAATCCGCCCCCGGACCGTCCGCCCGAGGACCGCTGATCGTCCACGTTGGACATGTCCGGCGTGGCGTCCTCGTCCCACTTCATGGCCGCTCGTCCCGCGTCGCCGGCATCCGAACCCGTGTGTGTTGCTTCGAGGTGTCCCGCATACGTCGGCCACGCTACCGGCTGGGGTGATCAGCCAAACAGGCTCATCTGGGGGTCGGGCCTGACGTAGCGCTGATGCGGCCAAGGTAGGTCGTCGCAGAACGACCAGCTGCGTCGATGGATGGCCGTCGGCCCGTAGCCCAGCAGCGCCAACTGGTGTCGGGGACACGGGTACCCCTTGTTGTATTCGAAGTCGTAGCCGGGATGGTCGATGGCCGCCTGTCGCATCATGCGATCGCGGCTGACCTTGGCCAGGATCGAGGCGGTGGCGATCGAGAGACACTTGGCGTCGCCCTTGACGATCATCGTGGTGTTGTCATGGCCGACGAAGTCCCACTTGCCGTCCATCAACACCGCGTCGACCGGCAGCCCGAGCGAATCCAGGGCGCGTGCGGCCGCCAGGCGTTGGGCCGCCGACATGCCGAGCTCGTCACATTCGTGGGGCCAGGCGTGCCCGACCGCCCACCCGCGGCACCACTCGGCGACCCGATCGAAGAGCGCCTCCCGCCGGGCCTCGGTCAGCATCTTGGAGTCGCGCACGCCGTTGACCCGTCGGTCGGTGGGCAGCACCGCCACCCCCACCGTGAGCGGGCCGGCCCACGACCCCCGGCCCACCTCGTCGATGCCAACCACGCACGCTGCACCGCGATCCCACCAGGCGCGCTCGAAGCTCAGGCTGGGCGCACGACCTCGCTTCGGGGTCCGGGCCCGCCGCGTCGAGGCCCGCTGTGGGCTACCCACGGCCGTCGGCACCGGCCGCATCGGTGATCGTCCCCGGGTCGGCGGTCGCCGCCGGGTCCCCGGTTGCGGGCGGCGCGCCCGTCCCCGGCTGCGCTTCGGTCGCTCGCTCCGCCATCACCGGCAGCTCTGCGATCACGGGCAGCTCCGCCGGATCGGGTTGGCCGGCGAGGAAGGCGGCCACGATCTCCTTCGCCACCTCGTCGGTGGTCAGGCGCTGCGACAGCGCCAGCACGTTGGCGTCGTTCCAGCGCCGGGCTCCCGTGGCGGTGGCTGCGTCGACGCACAGCGCCGCCCGCGCACCGGGCACCTTGTTTGCCGCCATCGCCACGCCGGTGCCGGTGTAACACCAGACGACGCCCACCTCTGCCGCCCCACTCGCCACCGCGTCGGCGACGCCGGCACCCACCGAGGGCCAGGAGGCGTCGACCAACTCCACCACCAGCTCGTGCCCCGCGGCACGCAGCCAGGCGGCCACGGCCCGGGTTGCCGGGATCGTTTCGTCCGCTCCGTAGGCGATGCGCATCGTCGGCCACGGTACCGCGCAACCGGGCCGGTGAAGCAGGTGGGTGCGGGTGCCCGATGAGGATTGAGCATGGCCCACATGCCGCATCCTCAGCGGGCTCGGCGAGTGTGGGGGCACCCCGCCGGCACCCTCCCCATCGCTCGATAGCGTGGCGGGGTGAACGACGACGGTGCGGCCAACCCGGGTGCGGCCAACACGGGTGCGGCCAACGTGGGTGGGGGCGGAGACGGTGCGGCGCAGCTGAGCGCGTTGCGCGCCCTGGTGGCCGACGGCCGTGCCGAGCTGGCGGTCAGCCGGCTGCGACGGCTGCTGCACGCCGAGCCCCACCTGGGCGAGGCGCACGCGCTGTTGGCCTCGACGCTGTTGAGCCTGCACCAGCCCGAAGAGGCCCTGCGCGCCGCAGACAACGCCGTCGATGCCGACCCGGGTGCGGCCGAGGGGCACCACCTGCGTGCCCGCGTGTTGCTCCAGCTCGGCCAGCACGCCCCGGCCCTGGCAGCGGCCGAGGCCGCCGTCGCCCGCGAGCCGATGGTGCCCAACTATCAGCGTGCGCTGATGCGGGCCGGCCTCGCCGCCAACGACCTCGATGCCGCCCAGGCGGGCGCCGTGGCTCTGGCGAGGCTGGCGCCCGACCAACCCGACGGGCGGTTGGGCGAGGCGGAGGTGGCCCGGCGGCGGGGCAAACTGCGGCGCGCCGACTCACTGATCGCGGAGTTGGAGGAGTCCCATCCCGAGCACGGCGGGGTGCACCGGCTTCGCTTGGCGATCGAGGCCGACCGCGCCGGCGCGACCCGTCCCGGGCTTCTGGGCCGGCTGGTCGCCCGGTTCCGCCGACGGTCCTGAGCGGTGCCGCCGACGTGCTGAGACGCACCGGAACTGCTCCCACGCGATGCACGCCCGGCCGAGGCATGCCCGGCCGGGGCACGCCCGTTCGAGGCACGCCCGTTCGAGGCGCGCCGCGTCGGAGCCCTCAGGTGCCGTCCGGGCGCCTGCGGGTGGGCAGGTCGACCCCCATCGTGATGCCGGGACCGGGCGTCGAGCCCGACGGCTGATCACCCGCCCCGGCGGTGTCGGCGGCCTCGCCGTCCGGGTTGGCATCGGCGCCGACCGCGACGGCGGAAACGGCAGCCTCCGCACGAGCAACGAGCAGCTCCTCGGCCCCCGGCGGCATGGCGAGCAGCGCCTCACCGGCAACCTCGGAGGTGGAGAACCCCGGGTCGAGCGCCGGGGCGCGAAGGGGCGCCGGCGCCGGACGACCGCCGAGCGACGCCCAGGGTGTCAGCTCCCAGATCAGCGCCGGCCGGGCACCGTGCCAGCGCAGCGCACAGGAGACGGTGCCGTCGGCGACCGGAAGGTCGCTGAACTGGGCCGGGCGCCCCCACCACGCGGAGGGAAACCCGGCGAAGGCGGGCACCGAGTCACCCGCAAGGGGTGCGGCCAGATCCAGCGCGGCCGCCACGAGCAACCCCATGGTGGCGACCGATGCCCCGTGGTCGCCGACCCCCAACGGGCGGGTGGGGTGGACGACGTCTGGCCAGCACTCCAGGCGTTGGAGCAGGGCGGCCACCGCCGCCACGGTGGTCGCACCGGCGGGGCGACCCGCGGCGATGTCGGCGCGCGCCGATGCCAGGGTGGCCGGAAGGTCGAGGTCGGCACCCGGCGCCCGGCGCACCCAGCGCACCTCCCCGTCGTGGGCCGCGGCCGGGTCGGGCGGCACCGGTGACCCGGGGTCGCCGACCACGTCGGTGGACGGGGTGACCTGGTCGCCCCCGACGCCCGATTGCCGGCCAATCGGCAACATCCCGGCGATCGAGCGGGCGTTGTCGGACACGCCGTCCTGGCCCCACCGATCGGCGAGCGCGCCCGCCATCCACCAGCGACCGCAGCCGCGCCTGATCGTCCTCGGGCCACCAGCCCGCGCCGTGGCGCTTCAGCCGCCGGTGGATCACGTGCACCGCCCGGGCGAGGTGCACCAGCAGCTCGTCCGGGGCCTCGGCCACGTCCTCGGCGCTCCTCGTGACGCCGAGCCCCACCGAGGCCTCCAGCACCGCGGACAGGCCGGCCGGGTCGTCGTCGACCACCCGGGCCACCTCGGCGACCACCTCGGCGACCACCTCGTGATGGCCCAGGCGGGCCAGGGCCCCGGCAGCCACCGCCGCAGCCGAGGCGTCGGCACCCGTGAACCAGCGACCGTCGGCGGCGGCCAACAGCTGGGCGGGCGGCGCGCGCCATCGCGGTCAGCGACTCGTCGGGCGATTCCAGCGTTGCGCCCACCCCCAGGTGGAGGTCCCACCCCTTGGTCATCGACTCGAGCTCGGGCGCCCGCTCCAGTTCCGCCTGCGCGTCAGCGAGGTCGAGGGTGTCGGTGCCAGCCTCGATGTCCGGACCGATCGGAACGCCCAGGCGCAACGACGAGCGATGGGCCATCGGCCAGACCAGCGCCGCCCCGGCGGTTCCCGCCGACGAGTCGACCGCCGAGTGTGCGACGTGGTCGGCCACCGACGGCCCGGCCGTTGCCGGGGACGTCGACACCCCATCGGCCGCACCCAGCACCGCGATCAGGTCGTCGGCCGCCTCGACCAGGTGGACCGCCCGCGGCGGACGTTGTGCAACGAGGGCGGTGCGACCGTCGACCGACAACACCCCCCGCTCGACGGCCACCCGATCGATCCGGCCCGGCCCGCCGAGGGTCCACGGCGTGGCCACCAGGGCGAGCCCCACCGGGTCGGGCCCGTCCACCTCCACCTCGATCGTCACCCAGGCTCCTCCGGGGGCGCCCCGTCGAGGACAGGCCCCGTGGCGCACGATCAGCTCGTTGGGCCCCACCCGAACCCGGGTCTCGCACAACGGCAGGCCGTCGCCCCGGTGTCGGCGCACGCTCGCCGCCTCGGCGGCGCGCTGCCAGGTGCCGTCGTGATTGAACCACCAGTCGAGTAGCCAGGTGGCACCGGGCACCATGAGTGCGCCTCGGCGGTCGACCGAGGCGGCGCCAGCGCCGTCGAGGGTGGACACCAGCGACCAGCCAACCTCGACCCGGTTGCGGGAGGCCAGCGGCGTCGGCAAGTAGAGCGACGAGTCGGGATCATGCTGGCGGACCCACCAGCCCGGAGCCACGTTGGTCTGGGCCGGTGCCTCGGTTCGCCCGGCGGCACGACGGGTTCGGCCGTGCAACACGCCGGTGCCGCTCACTCGTAGGCCTGGTGTTCGACGCCCGACTGGCGCCCCAGCAGACCGCTGTAGGCCTCCGTGGCCGACTTGCCCTCGTGGCACACCGCGCGCACCTGCGCGGTGATCGGGGTGTCCACCTCGAACTCCTCGGCCAGCTCCATGACCGCGGTGGAGGTCTTGACGCCCTCGGCCACCATGTTCATCTCGTCGACGATCTCCTCGATCGTGCGGCCCTTGCCCAGCTGTTCGCCCACGTGACGGTTGCGGCTCTGCGGGGAGATGCAGGTGGCGATCAGATCGCCCATGCCGGCCAGCCCGGCGAACGTCACCTGCTGGCCCCCCATGGCCACGCCGAGGTTGGTCAGCTCGGCGAGCCCGCGGGTGATGACCGCCGCCCGGGTGTTGTCGCCGGTGCCCAGCCCGTCGGCCATGCCCGAGGCGATCGCGATCACGTTCTTGAGCGCACCGCCCAGCTCACAGCCGATGACGTCGGGGTTGGAATACACCCGGAACCGCTCGGTGGCGAAGACCGCCTGGAGCGTCTCGGCCACCACCGGGTCGGGCGTGGCGATCACCGTTGCGGCCGCGTCGCCCACCAGGATCTCCTTGGCGAGGTTGGGCCCGGTCAGCACCGCGGCGGGATGGCCGGGCAGCACCTCGTGGATCAGCTGGCTCATGCGCTTGCGGGTGCCCTGCTCCAGTCCCTTGGTCAGGCTGACCACCGGCACCCACGGGCGGAGGAACTCGCCGACCTTGCCCAGCGTCTCCCGGAAGGCCTGGCTGGGCACACCCATCACCAGCACGTCGGCCGAGCGCACCGCCTCCTCCAGGTCGTCGGTCGCCCGAAGCTCGGGGTGCAGGTCGTAGCCGTCGAGATAGCGCCGGTTGGCGCTGTGCTCGTTGATCTCGGCGACCGTTTCGGGGGCGCGGGCCCACAGCAGGGTCTGGGCGTTGTGCGCGGCGAGGTGGCCCACCGTGGTCCCCCAGGAACCGCCCCCGATCACCGATACCGACACTGGCTTCATGCTCGGACCTCCTCCGGTTGTGGGCGAACCTAGCCCAGCCGGCACGTCGTGCGACCGACCGATCGGCGGGCCCGCCCACGGGAGGGTGGGGGCCGCGCCGCTACGATCTTCCACGATGGCGAGCCAGCGTGCGACCACGACGACCCGGCCCGCCGGTGCACCGGGCGTCGACGTCGTCTTGGTGCCGGTCAAGGACTTCGGGGCCGCCAAGGCCCGTCTCAGCGAGGCCCTCACGCCGCCCCGACGGGCCACCCTCGCCCGTGCGATGGCGGCACGGGTGATCTCGGCCGGTTCCCCGGCCCCGGTGTGGGTGGTCTGCGACGACCCCGTGGTGGCCCGGTTCGCCCTCGAGCACGGTGCCGAGGTGTGCTGGACGCCCGGGCGGGGCCTCAACGGCGCCGTCGGCGCGGCGCTGGAGCGGGCGGCGGAGGCCGGGCACGCCCACGCCGTGATCGCCCACGCCGACCTGCCCTTCGCCCGGTCGCTGAGCTCGCTGGTGGTCCCGGGCTGCGCGGTGATCGTGCCCGACCGCCACCTCGACGGCACCAACGTGATGGCCGTGCCCACCGGCGTCGGGTTTCGCCCGTCCTATGGGGCGCGCTCGTCGCATCGTCATGCCGCCGAGGCGAGGCGGCTCGGCCTGGAGGTGCGAACGGTCGACGATCCGAGGTTGGCCTGGGACGTCGACACCGAGGCCGACCTGTGGCCGCCGTCCGACGTGGGCCGCTGGCCGGACGAGTTGCCCCGCCCGGCGCCCGCCGAACCGTGCCGGGCCGCCCCGTGAGTGCGGCGAGCGCCTCCGCGGTGCCACTTGACACGCCCCGCGTGGCCCTGGCGATCGGGGCGCACCCCGACGACGTCGAGTTCGGGTGCGGGGCCACCCTCGCCCGGTGGGCGGCCGCCGGCACCCGGATCCACCACCTGATCTGCACCGACGGCTCGAAGGGCACCTGGGACGTCGACGCCGATCTGCCCGCGCTGGTCGTGCGCCGACAGGCCGAACAGCGGGCCGCGTCGATCGCCCTCGGGGGGACCGGTGAGGTCACCTTCCTCGGATGCGTCGACGGCGAACTCGCCAACGACCCCGACACCCGGCTCGAGGTGGTGCGGGCGATCCGCTCGATTCGACCCGACGTCGTCGTGGGCCACGACCCCTGGAAGCGCTACCGGCTGCACCCCGACCACCGTGCCGCCGGATGGCTGACGATCGACGGCATCGTCGCCGCCCGGGATCCCCACTTTCTGCCGCAGTTGGGCCTGCCGCATCATCGGCCCGACGCGCTGCTGTTGTTCGAGGCCGACGAGGTCGACCACCTTGAGCCGGCCGAGGAGGAGCACCTGCTCGCCCGCATCGCCGCCCTGGAGGAACACCGGTCGCAGTTCGAGACCACCCACTATCACCGGGTCGGCGGCAGCGGGTCCGGGCTCGAGGAGGCCGAGCTGCACGCCGAGTTCGTCGAGCGCGAGCGGCGCCTCCTCGCCGAGGCCGCCCGACCGTTCGGATCGCCGCTGGGCGAACCGTTCAAGCTGATGGACGACCTCTAGCGCCTGCCGGCGCGTCAGCCGCCGGCGGTGGTCGGCGTGGGCGATCCGGGTGTGGTCGGCGCCGGGATGCCGTCGTCGGTGTCGTTGCCGTCGGGGGCGTCCTCGAGCTGGTCGGCGTCGAGGGTGTTGGTCGACTCGGGCGGCAGCTGTTCCACGCCGGCCACGGTGGTCGACGTGTCGCCGAACTCGTCGGGATTGACGCGGGCCAGGATGGCCTCCTCGGCGCCCGTCATCAGCTTGCGCGGCGGGCGTTCCGGCCCGGTGTAGTGCAGCGTGACCACCGAGGAGCCCACCTGGAAGACGGTGCGGATCTCATAGGACGACCGGTCGCTCAGCTGAAAGATGCGGCTGACGTAGTCGGTGATCGGTTGCTGACCGCCGGGATCGGACACGTCGATCCGGATCTTGGTCTCCCCGTCGAGCGCGGTCTCGAAGTAGTCGGAGCAGTCCAGCAGGATGCTGGTGACGTCGCTGACGTAGTTGGCGGCGAACTGCGGCCGGTCGAAGGTGGCGACCTCGGAGACCAGCACGCTGTTGTTCTCGGGGAAGAGAAAGGTGCTCGTGTCGAGCGGCGACGACCTGAGGCCGGTGGTCTCCACCTCCTCGCCGCACCAGGTCTGCCCGACCAGCCCGGGGAACGGCGGCACCACCTCCCAGTCGGCGGGGATGTCGCCCTCCTCCAACAGCAGCGTGGTCGGCTCGATCCCACCCAGGCTGAGCTGATCGAGCACGACCGCCCCCTCGGTGGGGTCGGGCAGCTGGCTCACCGCCTGTCCCACCGCCTGGCCGATGCCCAGCCCGACGGCGCCGACGATCGCGGCGACCATCACGAGACGCACGGCGGATCCGCCCAGGCGCTTGAGGATCGGGTGTCGAGGAGCGTCCGCCACGAGCGAAGATGCTACTCGCCGGTCGGCTCGGCTCCAGGGAGGCCCGACAACCGTTGGGCCTCGTCCCAGGCCTCCGCCAGCGTCTGCGCCGTTCGGGCGGCCTCGGCGTCGTCGCCGTAGCGGGTGCGAGGCCAGAAGAAGCCCCGCAGCCCGTCCTTCGGGCGTCGGGGCACCACGTGGGTGTGCAGGTGCGGGACCGACTGGCTGACCCGGTTGTTCATCGCCACGAAGGTGCCCGAGGCGCCCGGAAGGCCCTCGACGACCGAGGCGGCCCGCTGGACCCTGGCGAAGTACCCGGGCAGGGAGTGCGCAGGAAGGTCGGTGAGCGTTTCGACGTGTCGTCGGGGCACGACGAGGACGTGACCGGGGAACAACGGCACCCGATCGAGAAAGCCCACGGCGACGTCGTCGTCGAACACCAGATGGGCCGGCTCGATCCCGGCGACGATCCGGCAGAACACGCACGAGGGATCCTCGGCTGCGCTCGACGTGGGCTCCAGAGTGTCACCGGCCATCGCCACCATGGTGCCACGGGTCGGACTCGCCCACTCCCGGGTCTTGCAGCAGATCGCACCATCGTGCGCCGGCAACTCGGGAGTCCCACGTGTCCACGCCCACCGAACCACCCACCCCGCCGTCCTCCGGCGGCACCCCCGACCACGCCGGCCTGCCGTTGGGCAGCCGCTCGCACACCGCCTGGGCGGCGGCGCTGGTCGGCCTGGCCGAGCCCTCGCCCGCCCTGGTGGAGCTCACCGTCGGCGGCGCCCTCCGGTGGTGGTCGCCTCGGCCGGTCGGCGAGCCCGATCCGCTTCGACTGGTGTGGGCCCGTCGTGCCGACCGCGACGTCGACCTGGCCGGGCTGATGCTCGGCGCCGTCGACCCCGGCCGGTTGGTCGACGGGGTGCCCGGTCCGCAACGCTTCGCCGCGGTCGTCGCCACCCGATCCGGCGACTGTTCGGTCACCGTCGGCAGCTGGCCCTCCGAGGTGACCGTCGCCGGCGGTCGCGGTGCGGCGGTCGACGCGATGTTGCTGTATCTCGGGTTGGCGACGCCCCCCGAGGCCAGAACCCCCGGGCATCTCGTCGGCCTGGTCTGGCTGGACCGGCTGCTCGCGGCGGCGGTCGGCGCACCGGGGAGGATCGACACCTGGGCCACGGCCGCAGCCCACCATCCCCTGTACCGACCCGGCGACACCGCACCCGAGGTGGTCTCGGCCACCGCCGACCTCGCCGCCGCCGGGTGGGACCCGATCCGGCTGGCCGTGGCCTCCGGAGCCGCCCGGTGGGGCGACCTCGACCCGGCGGGGGCCGCCTGGATGGACCGTGGAGCGTTTGCGCGATGGCTGCTCGATCGTTATCCCGACCCACAGGATCAGTGCGAGGCACTCGGCGTCGTGCTCCCCGACCGCCTGGCCCGGACCGTGTGCGACGTCGTCGAGGCCGCGGTCGCATGACCCGGACCGGGTCAGCCCAGCGGGGTCAACTCGGCCAGCCGGCGCTGTTGGGCGGCGGTCGGTGGTGCGCCCACGGTGGAGTTCCACTCCCCGCCCCCGGTGATCACCCAGGCCACCGATTCGGCGAAGTCGCCCGATCCGACGCCGTAGTCGGACACGCCGCTCGGGGCCCACCAGCTCAGGCCGACCAGCCCGCGGGCCCGCAACCAACGGGCTCGACCCGCCTCGTCGAGGCGATCGACGTCGATGGCGTGGGCCACCTCGTGGGCGATCGTGTGCGACACCTCGAGGTCGGTCAGGTCGTCGCGCACGTAGATCTCGATGCGGCGCTCGCCCGGAAACGTGCTGCCGCGGTACCCGGGGTCGGCCCCCAGGAACCGCAGCGACCAGCCGGGAATCAACGACGCCACGTCGATGCCGAGCGAGCCCAGCAGCGCGCCACCCCGTTCCTCGGGCGTCCCCCGGCCCGCCGTTTGGCCGGTGGGCGCAACCGGTGGCGCAGGCGTTGGGGCGTTGGGCTCGAACGACGGCGGATCCTCCGGGGTGGCGGATTGGCCGGCCGGGCGGGGCGGACTCGTCGTCGCCGCCCCGGCCGCTTCGGATGCGGTGGTCGGCGGATCGGTGCTGGGCGGATCGTTGGTGGGCGGATCGCTGGTGGGCGGCACCGCCGGGGCATCGGCCGCTCGAGACCCATCGGTTGGGGACCCCTCGGTTGACGCCCGGTCGGTTGCCCGGTCGGTTGCCTGGCGGCCGGACCGCGCCGTCCCAGCCGTGCCGGGCGATGACGACGCCGACGGAAACGTGATGCCGGGTTCACTGGTCGTCAGGCCCGCGGACGCGGCGACCGGTGACCGCCGGGTGGCGTCGCGGCCCGGCGTCCGGGAGGGCGGGGCCGTGGGGGTTCCCCACTCGGACCCGAGCCGCCACCAGTCCATCGGCCCGGTGCCCCCGAGCGACGCGACGGTGACGGGCGTGGCCGGGCCCGGTGCGGCGGCGCGCGCCTCGATGCGTGACCCGACCCCGAGCGTCATCACCGTGACGCTGCCGAGGACCACCGCCAGTCGACCCGGCCCACTCGACCGCGCCCGTCCCATCGCCAAGTCCATGCCTCCCGTGCCGCCGGCCACCCCTGCCGGGCGACCCGGGCATGGTGACCCAGCGCGAAGGCGAGGTCAATGGTGCTCCCGACCCAGGCGTACGCCCCGGCCGGCCAGCACAGCGACTACACAGGGGGGATGCGACTCAACCTTGGAAGCGACGAACTCCTGGCCACCACCCGGGCCGTGAGGAAGCGGCTCGACTTCGACCGGGACGTCGAGCCCGAGGTGATCGACGAGTGCCTCGACGCTGCACTTCAGGCCCCGACCGGGTCCAACGCACAGGGCTGGCACTTCCTGGTCGTGCGCGACCCCGAGCTGCGTCGCGGCCTGGCCGACCTCTACCGCGAGGCGTTCTCCGGCTACCTCGCCATGCAGAAGGAGGCCGCCGCCAAGCTGGGCGAGTCCGAGACCGCGGCCACCCAGGACCGGGTCCGGTCCTCGGCGGAGTACCTCGCCGAACACCTTCACCGGGCAGCGGTGCACCTCATCCCCTGCATCTCGGGTCGACCCGAGAACCTGCACCAGTCGATGATGGCCGGCCGGTACGGGTCGATCCTTCCCGCCACCTGGAGCTACATGCTGGCGGCCCGGGACCGCGGCCTGGGCACGGCCTGGACCACCCTGCACCTGCCGTTCGAGGAGCAGGCGGCCGAGCTGCTGGGGATCCCGTACGACCGGGTCACCCAGGTGGCGCTGATCCCCACCGCCTACACGCTGGGAACCGACTTCAAGCCGGGGCCCCGGCGTGACAAGTCCAAGGTGATCCACCACGACCGCTGGTGACCGGACGGCCCGGCGCAGTCCCCGCTCGGCCGCACCGGGCCCGAGGCGGCCCGGCACTACCCTCGGGCGGGTGACCACCCGCGTTCGTTTTGCCCCCTCCCCCACCGGCTCGCTGCACCTGGGCTCGGCCCGGACCGCCCTGTTCAACTGGCTCTTCGCCCGATCTGTGTCGGGCGAGTTCCTGATCCGAATCGAGGACACCGACGCCGAACGGTCCCGGCCGGAGCTGATCGACCAGGTCTTCGCCACGCTCGACTGGCTGGGCCTCGACTGGGACAACCGGGGCGACGAGCCCCGTCAGTCCCAACGGGCCGAGCTCTATCGGGCCGCCGTCGAGCGGCTGCTGGCCGCCGGTGCCGCCTATGCGTGCGACTGCGAGCGGTCGGCGGTCGACGAGCGCAACGCCGCCGCCGGCCGCCCGCCGGGCTACGACGGCCACTGTCGCGACCGGGACCTCAGCGTCGGCCCCGACACCGTGGTTCGGTTCGCCACCCCGGACACCGGCTCGGTGGACATCGACGACGTCGTCCGCGGCCGGGTCTCCTTCGACTGCGTCAACCTCGAGGATTTCGTCATCGCCCGCAGCGACGGGTCGGTCACGTTTCTGCTCGCCAACGCCATCGACGACGCCGAGATGGGCATCACCCACGTCATGCGGGGCGAGGACCTGCTGAACTCCACCCCGAAGGCGTTGCTGCTTCGCCGGGCCCTCGACGGCGGGGAGCCGCCGATCTTCGCCCACCTTCCGCTGATCGTCGGGGAGGGCCGCAAAAAGTTGTCCAAACGGCGCGACGACGTCGCCGTCGAGAACTACCGCGACGCCGGCTACCTGCCGGAGGGCATGGTCAACTACCTGGCGCTGCTCGGCTGGGGACCCAAGGACGGCGTCGAGGTGCGGCCGACCGCCGAGATCATCGAGCAGTTCTCGCTGGAGGCGATCAACCCGTCGCCCGCCGGCTTCGATCCCAAGAAGCTGGCGCACGTCAACGCCGAGAAGCTGCGCGCGCTCGACCCCGAGGAGTTGTTGGCCCGCAGTGAGCCCTTCCTGGCCGCCGCCCCGTGGGGCGCCGACGACTTCGACCGGGACGTGTTCCTGGCGATGGCGCCCGAGGTGCAGAGCCGGGTCAAGACGTTGGCCGAGGTTCCCGACATGGTCGACTTCCTGTTCCTGCCCCAACCCTTGATGGACGAGGGCTCGGTCGCCAAGGCGATCACCAACAACGAACTCGCCGTCCCCCTGCTCGGCGCCGCCATCGAACGCTTCGGCTCGGTCGAGTGGACCGCCGAGGCGCTGCACGCCGCCACCCTCGAGCTCGGCGAGGCCCACGGGGTGAAGCTGGGCAAGGCCCAGGCCCCCATCCGGGTGGCGGTCACCGGGCGCACCGTGGGACCACCCCTGTTCGAGGCGCTCGAACTGCTGGGACGAGCGACCACCATCGACCGGCTCAGGCGCGCGCTACCGCCCGCCGCCGGGTAGCCGGGGCCGGACCCGCCGCCGTGCCCCGTCCCCGCCGCCTCCGGATGTGGCTGCTGTTGGCCGTTCCCGCGGTCATCACCCTCTATCTGGGTTACACCCTGTTCGAGGTGGGCCGCTCCACCACCCGCGACGACCGCGACCGGGCCGACGCCATCATCGTGCTCGGCGCCGCCCAGTACGACGGGCGCCCCAGCCCGGTCTTCGAGCGGCGGCTCGACCATGCCCTCGAACTCTACGAGGAGGGCGTCGCCCCGGAGATCGTGCTCACCGGCGGCAAGCAGCCGGGCGACCGGTTCACCGAGGCCTTCTCCGGATTCACCTACCTGCGCAACCAGGGCGTGCCCGACGAGGACCTGCTGATCATCACCGACGGGGCCAACACCTGGGAGTCGCTCGCAGCCGCGGCCCGCCAGCTCGACCGCCTCGATCAGCGGGACGTCCTGCTGGTGTCGGATCCGTACCACAACCAGCGCCTGCTGGGCACCGCCGACGACCTGGGGCTCAACGCCGGGGTGTCGGCCACCGACGCCGACGCCGACGTCGGCCACCTGCTCTCCGAGACCGGAGCCGTGGCGGTCGGTCGGCTCCTCGGGTACCGACGCCTGCTGCGTTTCGGATGATGTCGGGTGTGGCTGACCGCTCGCGGCGGCCGGCGTGGAACCCGCCTCCCGGTCGTGAACCTCGGGCCGTGTGGGTTCACCGGAGCCCGCCGCAGTCGGACGTGACCCACCCCACACGAAACCGAGTGTGCGCCGGCGCCAACCCGGCGCTAAAGTTCCTGAGCCCTTCGGGGGTGGTGTAATCGGCAACACAGGTGGTTCTGGTCCATCTATTGGGGGTTCGAGTCCTCCCCCCCGAGCTCAAGACAAATTCATAGCGGGTTGCGCGACCCAGACGACCGATTCCGTCGGCGCTGCTATCGTGACCCGCCGTCCTGCCCCCATCGTCTAGCGGCCTAGGACACCACCCTCTCAAGGTGGCGGCACGGGTTCGAATCCCGTTGGGGGTGCTCATCGCAGCGAACCGGCCAATTCCGGCCCGGCGGCGCACCGGAGGGTCGCTGCGACCTCGACGGCCCGGCGGTTCGCGTCCTCTAGGGTCGGGTGGGTGACCTCCGCACCCAGCTGGTTCGACGACTACGCCACCGACGGGTTCTTCGACGAGGTCGTCAGCGCCGACGGCTCGGTTCGGGATCACTACCGATCGGTGGCCGACCGCCTCGATCGGTTCAACCACCAGCAGTTGGCCGACCACGAGCGCCAGCGCAACGACAGCTTTCTGACCCAGGGCATCACCTTCACCGTGTACGGCGAGGAGGAGGGCACCGAGCGCACCTTTCCGATGGACCTGGTGCCGCGCATCATCCCCGCCGACGAGTGGGCGGAGCTCGAGGCCGGTCTCGCCCAGCGGGTGACCGCGCTGAACGCCTTCCTCGACGACCTGTACGTCGGCGAGTCGGCCATCATCAACGACCAGGTGGTGCCCCGCTGGTTGGTGCTGTCCTCCCGCGGTTACGAGCGTGAGGCGGTGGGCGTTCCGGTGCCCAACGCGTCGCGTTGTCTGGTGGCGGGCGTCGACGTCATCCGCGACGGCGACGGCACCTACCGGGCGCTCGAGGACAACCTCCGCAGTCCGTCGGGCATCAGCTACGTGCTGGAGAACCGGGCGGCGCTCACCCGCCTGATGCCCGAGATGTTCGAGGGGGCCGAGGTGCGGCCGGTCAACCAGTACGGCCGGCTGTTGGCCGGTGCGCTGCGGTCGGTGGCCCCGCCGGGCAGCGGCGACAACCCGTGCGTGGTCGTGCTCACCCCCGGCGCGTTCAACTCCGCCTACTTCGAGCACGTGTTCCTCGCCCAGCAGCTGGGCGCCGAACTGGTCGAGGGCCGTGATCTGGTGGTCGAGGACCACGTCGTCTACATGCGCACCACCGCCGGGCTCGAACGGGTCGACGTGATCTACCGACGGATCGACGACGACTTCCTCGACCCGGTGGTGTTCAACCCCGGCTCCACGCTGGGCGTTCCCGGCCTGATGGCGGCGGCCCGGGCCGGGACGGTCACGATCGCCAACGCGGTCGGCAACGGGGTCGCCGACGACAAGGCGATCTACGCCTACGTGCCCGACATGATCCGCTACTACCTCGACCAGGAGCCGCTGCTGGCCAACGTACCCACCTATCTGCTGTGGGATCGGGACCAACGCAACGAGGTGCTGGCCCGGCTCGACCAGCTGGTCGTCAAGCCGGTCGCCGAGGCGGGCGGCTACGGCCTGGTGATCGGCCCCGAGGCCACCGACGAGGAACTGGCCACGCTGGCGACGACGATCGAGGCCGACCCGCGCAACTGGATCGCCCAGGAGGTGGTCCCGCTGTCGCGCCATCCGACGCTGTGCAACGACCGGCTGGAGGGGCGCCACGTCGACCTTCGCCCCTTCGTGCTGGGCACCGACGAACCGACCGCGATCCCCGGGGGACTCACCCGGGTGGCGCTGCGCAAGGGCTCGCTGGTGGTCAACAGCTCGCAGGGCGGCGGGTCGAAGGACACCTGGGTGCTGGCCGCCGAGGGCGAGGCGGACCTCGACATCGACATCGACGCCGACGACCCCGCCCCGATCACCGAGGAGGTCTGATGCTGGCACGCACCGGCGAGGCGCTGTTCTGGATCGGCAGGTACCTGGAACGGGCCGAGAACACCGCCCGCCTGCTGGACGACACCTACCACCGGCTGGTGGAGAGCAGGGTACCGGACGACCCGGGTGCCTGGGGTGGGGTGCTCGACTCGGCGGGCCTCCGCGAGGCCTTCGAGCGGCGCGGCGACGACGGTTCCGATCCCTCCGCCTCCCAGCCGTCCCCCAGCCAGGCGACGGTCACCTCCTATCTGGTCACCGACCTCAGCCACCCCTCGTCGGTGCTCAGCTCGGTCGCCGCCGTGCGTGAGAACGCCAGGGGCGTGCGCCAACAGCTGTCGACCGAGCTGTGGGAGGAGATCAACGACTTCCACCTGGCCCTCCAGCGGCGACGGGTGGCCACCGAACTCACCCGTCAGCCCCACGAGTTCTATTCGTTCGTGCGGCGGCGGGCGCAGGCGATGACCGGCGTCGCCGCAGAGACCTGGGTGCACGAGGACGGCTGGCGCTTCTTCACCCTGGGCCGCCACCTCGAGCGGGCGTCGTTCGTCGCCCGGATCATCCGCGTCCACCTGCAGAGCGCCGAGTCCGGCGAAGGGCCGCAGCTCGAGGCGCTCCTCCGGGTCACCTCGGCGATGGCCGCACATCGTCGCACGCGCGCCGGGATGCCCACCCTTCGCACGACGGTCCGGCTGTTGATGTTGAGCGACACCCTGCCCAGGTCGTTGCGCTTCGGCGCCACCGAGGCCCAACGCCTGTTGCTCGAGCTGGCGGCCGACCCGCGCAGCGCCCCGCTGGCCGCCCGCATGCTGGGACGCATGCAGGCGGAGCTGGACTATGCCGACATCGACGAGGTGCTCAGCGGCGACCCGATGAAGGAGCTGAGCAACTACGAGGCCATCCTGGCCGATGCGTGCAGCGCCGTGGCCGCCGAGTTCTTCCAGGCCCGGCTGGACCTCGACCAGATCCACACCGTCCGCCTGACGCCCGGGCCGGTTGCGGCCTCGCTGAGCACCGGTTCGGAGTTCGCCTGATGCGCCTCGACATTCGCTACAGCTCCTCGTTCACCTACTCCGAGCCGGTGGTCGACAACCAGAACGAGGTGCGGGCCTGCCCGCTCGAGGACGAGTTCCAGCAGCTGCTCGACTATCGGGTGAGCATCACACCGAACGCACGGGTGTTCTCGTTCGTCGACGCGTGGGGCACCCGGGTGGACGCGTTCGGCATCCGGCGGCCACATGAGTCGATGGAGATCACCGCCGAGGCCTCGGTGGAGACCTCCACCCGACCGCTCCCGGCCGCCACGGTCCGCTTCCACCGGCTCGACGACGCCTTCCTCGGCGCGCACGTCGAGTATTCCGAGTCCGACCGCAACACCACCCGACCCCTGCGATCGAACAGGCCGCCCGAACCCAGCGGGAGCTGGCGGGCGACGACGTCGTCAACGCCGCGATGGCCATCCACCGCTACGTCGGCGGCCACATCGCCTACACGCCCAACTCGACCGAGGTGGGCACCCCCGCCGCAGCGGTGCTCGAGGGCGGCGTCGGCGTCTGCCAGGACTACGCCCACCTGGCGGTCACGATGTGCCGGTCGGTCGGCATCCCCGCCCGCTACGTCTCGGGCTACCTGTTCACCGCCGACGACTCGGTCGGGGACGTGCCCGACGGCGGCACGGTGGTCGTGCAGACCCATGCCTGGTTCGAGGCGGCGGTGCCCGGCGCCGGATGGACAGCCCTCGACCCCACCAACGGTCAGATGGTGGGCGAGCGCCACGTCAAGATCGGCCACGGCCGCAGCTACGACGACGTGTTGCCGATGCGTGGCACCTACTCCGGGCCGGGCACCTCCACCGGCTCGGCCGACGTCACCATCCGCAAGCTCGACCCCCACAACACCGCACGGTCGCGGCTGTTGGGTGCCACCCCGATCAGCGTGCCGGTGGGACGCCCGCAACACCTCGGCACGCAGGCCAACCCGGGTGCCGCGCCCGGCGCACCGGCGTCGCAGGCCCAACAACAGCAGTAGGTCGACATGCATGTGATCGTGGTCGGAGCCGGCGAGGTCGGCTCCTATGTGGCCGAACGGCTGAGCCGACAGGGCATCGACGTCGCCGTCATCGAGACCGACGCCCACCAGCTGCACATCCTGGAGGAGTCCTTCGACGTGCTGACCGTGCGCGGCAGCGGCACCCACCCGGGCGTGCTCGCCGAGGCGGGCGCGGCACGGGCCGACCTGCTGGTGGCGGTCTCCAACGACGACGAGGTGAACCTGGTGTCGTCGCTGGTCGCCAAGCAGGCGGGCGTTCCCCGAACGCTCGTGCGCCTCGAGGCCTCCCAACTGCGGGGTCCGGAGGCCGCCGAGCTGCGGGCGGCGATGGGGGCCGACCTGGTGATCGACCCCGACGAGGAGGCGGCCAAGGACATCCTCGAGCTGCTCGAGTTGCCCGGGGCCAGCGAGGTGGAGGTGCTGGCCCAGGGCGAGGTCATCATCGTCGGCGCCCGGCTGCGGCCCGACTCGCCGCTGGTCGGCCGCACCCTGCTCGAGGTGGCCGAGGCCCACGAGCCCCACTGGGAGTTTCTCTTCGGCACGATCACCCGCGACGGCGAGACGTCGATCCCCCGCGGCAACCATCAGCTGCGCGAGGACGACTCGGTGCGGGTGCTGTGCAAGCGCGACGCCCGGTACAAGCTGATGGGGCTGCTGGGCCTGACCGACCGCAAGCCGCGCAAGGTGCTCCTGTTGGGGGGCGGCCGCACCGCCGAGCTGGTCGCCGAACCGCTGGTGCGGCGGGGCGCCGAGGTGATGATCATCGAGCGCGACCATCGGCGGGCCCAGGAGCTCGCCGAGCGCCTGCACGGCGTCACGGTGCTCGAAGGCGAGATCACCGACGGCGAGGTGCTCATCGAGGCCGAGGTCGGCAGCTTCGACGCGGTGGCCGCCCTCACCGGCGCCGACGACGCCAACATCATCTCGTGCCTGTTCGCCAAGGCCAAGGGGGCCCGCGAAACCCTGACGGTGGCCCACCGGCTCGAGCTGCTCGACCTGCTGGGCAAGGCGGGCATCGACGCCGCGCTGTCGCCCCGCACCGCCACCGCCGACCAGGTGCTGCGGCTGGTGCGCGGCGAAGATCGCGGCGGCCACGTTCTGGAGAGGTCGGTGGAGATCATCGGTTCGAGGTCGCCGAGGGCAGCCCGGCCGACGGCGCCGTCGTCGCCAGGATGCGCCTGCCGGCCGACGTGCTGCTAGGCGCGATCGTGCGTGACGGAACGACCGAGATCGCCCGGGGCCGCAACGAGCTTCGCGCCGGCGACCATGCGGTGGTGTTCGCCATGTCCTCCGCCGTCGACGACATCGCCAGGCTGTTTGCGTGAGCGATGTCCCGGCCGCCCTTGCGGCGGGCGCCCGCCGAGCGCCGCCCGTCGGCGATGGGCAGCATCTGCGGCCTCGCCTGGTCGTGTGCGGCAGCGGCCTGGGACTTTCGGCGCTCGTCGACCTGACCGACGGTGCGGGCGACACCGCCGCGCTGGCCGCACTCGGCGCCAACGGCCGGGCTCGCCGGCGCGCTGCTGCGACGAAGCTGCCGCATTCCGGACCGGGTGCCTCCCAAGGCCGCCCTGCGCGCCGCGTACGGCGCTGCTGACGATGATCGCCACGTCGGCGCTGGCCTACTGGCCACCGGGGCGATCACCACCGTCGACGACGCCCTCATCGAAGGAACCGCGGCTTCACCACCACGGCGCGACCTTAGCACGCCGGGCAACCCCGGAGACCCAGGGCAACGGGGTGCTGTTCTGGCGTGCGATCACGCAGTGGATCGGCGGGTTCGCGGCCTGGCCCACCGTGATCGCTGTCCTGCCGTTCCTCGGCGTCGGCGGCCCGGCGCCCACCAAGGCCAAAGGCACCGTCGGGGGCAAGCACCTGCACTCGCCCCACGTGCGCCGCATCCTGCGCCAGTACCTGGAGCTCTACGCCACGCTGAGTGCGATCGGCGCCGGGCTGTACCTGTTGGGAGGCATGGGCCCCTTCGGCACGGTCACCTACGCGTTCACCACGATCTCCACCGGCGGGTTCGCCAACCACGCCGGATCGTTCACCTACTTCGGTTCCCCCACCCTGGAGTGGATGGGCGTCGCCGGCATGTTCCTCGGCGGGTTGTCGCTGGCGCTGGCCTGGTGGCGCGCTCCGCGGACGACACCAGGTGGTGCTGCGCTCCCGGGGTTTGCCGCCTACTGCGGGCTGATCGGCGGGGCCACGCTGGTGATCGCGCTGGTGGAGTCGCCCGGCGACGCCGATGGAGACGCTCCGCCTGTCGGCCTTCACCGCCACCTCGGCGGTGTCGACCACCGGGCACTGGGCCGCCGACTGGGCCGCCTGGGGCTCGGGTCCCCAGCTGCTGATCGTGGCCCTGGTGGGCGTCGGCGCCATGTCGGGGTCCTCGGGCGGCGGTTTTTCAGGTGGCCCGGGCGATGGCCCTTGGTGACTTCCTGCACCGTGAGGGTGATCATCCAGCTTCGGCCCCACGCCGTGCAGCGGGTGCGGGTGGGCGACGAGGTGATCGAGGATCGGATGGTCAGCCGCATGCTCGGCTACCAGGTGCTGTTTCTGATCACCGCGGCGGGGGGCATGGTCGGCCTGGCGCTGAGCGGGGCCGACGTGGTGACCGCCACGGCCGGGGCGGTCAGCTCGCTCGCCACGTTCGGTCCGCGCCGGGCGAGCTGGGGTGGGCCGCTCGATCGCCGGGCTCAACGACGAGGCGCTGCTCGTCGTCGGAACGTTGATGTTTGCGGGCAAGGTGGAGCTCTACCCGGTGCTGGGGCCGCGTTGGCCGCCCGGCGTGACCAGGCCCGCCCGGGCGGCCAGGCAGGCGCTGCGGCGGCGGGCGCGACATGACCGGCGGGCGACGCCCAGCGGGAGCGGCGACATGACCGGGCGTCCGGGCATCCGCAGTCGCACCCTCCGCCCCGGCCTCACGGTGGCGTGGCGTTCCCAGCATCTGGCTGCATGGCCGGGTTGTCGATGTTGTTCGTCGGTGCGGGCATGATTCTGTGTGCGGTGGTCGACCTCGCCGCCGGCGGCAGCGCGGCCGGGGCCTGATGGCCTCGGCCGGGATCCCTGCGGCGGTCGGCGAGTTGTGTCGGCGCAACAGCCGGATCTGACGACATCCGCCCGGCCAACGTGTTCGTCGCCGTCACGATGTCGTGGTTGGCCACCTCCGCGGCCGGGGCCCTGCCCTTCCTCACCTCGGGCCTCATCGACCGCGTCGACAACGCACTGTTCGAGTCGATCTCCGGGTTCACCTGCACCGGGTCGACCGTGTTGAGCAACGCCGACTTCGACGCCGCCAGTCCCGGCGTGTTGTTCTGGCGCCAGCTCAGCCAGTGGTTCGGCGGCATGGGCATCATCGTGTTGGCCATCGCCGTGCTGCCGTTCCTCGGGGTCGGCGGTCTCGGCCTGATTCGGGCGGAGGCCCCCGGGCCCACCTCCGACCGCCTGGCCCCCCGGGTGAAGGAGACCGCCAAGCGGTTGTGGCTCGTGTACGTCGGCTTCACCGTCCTGTCGATCGTCGCCTTGATGGCCACCGGCATCGGGTGGTTCGATTCGGCGGGTCTGGCGGCGGCGCTGGTGTCCACCGGGGGAGTTTCGCCCCAAGGCCGCTTCGGTCGGCGCCTACGACTCGGTGATCGTCGAGGTGATCCTCATCGTGCAAACGATCTACGGAGGGCCTCGTTCACCCCCTGCACTACAACGCACTTCGGGGCCGCGTCGGCGTGTACGCCCGCAGCTCGGAGTTCGGGTACCTCGCGGCGATCGCGCTCGGCATCGCGGCGGTCACCGCCATCCTGGTCCACGATGGGTTCAGGCCGGCCGGCGCGCTGCGGGCGGCGGCCTTCAACGTCGTAACCCTGGCCACCTCGTGTGGGTTCGGCAACGCCACCTACGCCGGTTCGCCGGGGGACTTCACCGTGTGGGCCCCCGCGGCGCAGGTGATCCTGTTGTTGTTCATGTGGGTGGGGGGCATGACCGGGTCCACCTCCGGAGGGATCAAGGTGATGCGCGCCCAGGTGATGGCTCGGGTGGCCTGGCGGGAGGTCATCCGGGCGTCGCTGCCCAAGGTGGTGCGACCGATCAAACAGGGGTCCGAGCCCCTCGACGAGCCCGTCGTCACCCGGATCGGCGGCTTCGTCATGTTGTACTTCCTCATGGTGATCGTGTCGGCCCTGCTGGTGACGCTGGCGGGCACCGACGTCACCTCGGGCCTGTCCGGCGCGGTGTCGGCGATGGGCAACATGGGACCCGCCCTGGGCGAGGCGGGGCCCACCTCCAACTTTCTGATCTACTCGGCGCCGGAGCGGGCGGTGTTCGGCCTGCTGATGCTGATCGGCCGCCTCGAGGTCTTCCCGATGACCCTGGCCGTGGTCGTGGCGGCCCAGCGACTGCGAAGCACCCTGCGCGCCCGCCTCCCCCGCTGAGCGCTCGCGGCGCGGGGCTCGGCGCGCGAGTCGCGTCACTGTCGGCTCGGGGCGCGGTCCGGTGCCGGGAGCGATCCGGATTCGTCCTTATATCGTTTCACGATAGATTCTGTGGGTGCGGATCCCCGAGGTCATCGATCGTGCCGTCATCCAGGTGCGCCGGGGCATGGGTCCGGCGGTGGTGGTGGTCGGGGCCGCCGGCGGGGCGGTCGGTGCCGTCTACGTCGGGCTGCTGCACGTGCTTGGCGGGGTGCTGGGGCCCGAGCACCACTCCGGCCCGGCCCAGGCGGCCATCCTGGTGACCGTCGGTGCCGCGGTGGCGCTGATCACCCGGGTGTGGGGCGAAACCGGCAACACCGAGTTGTTGGTCGACAACATCCACGTGCTCGGTGGCGCCGAGGACGTCTCCGCGCTCAGATCGCTGCTGCCCACGTCGCTGCTGTGCGTGGCCTCGAGGCGCGGGATGGGCCCCGAGGCGCCCCTCGTGCAGACCACCGGCACGATCGGAACGGTCGTCGGCGCCCGGGGCGGCCGTTCGACCGACGACCTCCGGGTCCTGACGATCACCGGCATGGCGGCGGGCTTCACCTTGCTTGTTCGGCGCGCCGCTCGGCTCGGCCCTCTTCGCCCTCGAGATCCTGCCGCCGAGAGGCCTCCAGTACTACGAGGCCCTGCTGCGGCCGTCGCCGGTTCCCTCTGGGGGTACGCCGTCTCCCTAGGCCTCAGCGGGTTGGGCATCGGCTCGGTGTGGAGCTTCCCCAGCGTCGGCGAGCTGAGGACCGTGGATCTCGCCCTGGCGGTGGCGATCGGGGTGATCGGGGCGCTCGGCGCCGCCGTGTTCGCCCGCGTCACCCGGTGGTGGCGCAGGTGCTCGCGCTGGTGTCGACCTCGTGGCGCTACGTGCTCGGCGGGTTGATCCTGGGTCTGCTCGGCTGGTGGTCGCCCTATGCGCTCACCTTCGGCGAGGTGCAGCTCTCCGGTCTGCTGGACGTGCGACTCGGCGCCGGTGCGCTGGCGGTGGCCGTCCTCGCCAAGCTGTTGGGAACCACGGTGACGCTCGCTGCCGGTTGGAAGGGCGGGTTCATCATCCCGCTGTTCTTCATGGGGGCGGCACTCGGCCAACTGGCACATCCCTGGCTGGCCGGCACCAACCGGTCGGTGTTGATGGCGTGCGCCATGGTGGCGCTGTGTGTCGGAGTGACCAAGACGCCGTTGGGCACGACGCTGGTCGTCACCGAGATGGCCGGCCTCCCGCTGTTGCCGGTGTTGTTGATCGCCGCCGTGACCGCGATCCTCGTCGCCAACCGCGTCTCCCTGATAGACACCCAGCGGGAACGTCCCACCACGCCGCCGACGAGCCGAACCGATGGATGACCTCGACCCCCGACACCGCACCTCCGCCGGAGCGGCCGCGCATCCGGACCCGCCGCCACCCGAGTTGACCGACCGATCACTCTCCGACAAGGACTACCAGGCCCTCTCCCGCTTTCGACATGCGCTCCGCGTGTTCCTCCGCTTCTCCGAGGACGCCGCCCGGGCCGCGGAGGTGACCCCGGCACACCATCAGCTGATGCTGGCGGTCAAGGGCTGGCCGGGACCCGCCGCCCCCTCGGTGGCCGAGTTGGCCGAGCGGCTCCAGCTCAAACACAACTCCACCGTCGAGCTGGTGCAACGCGCCGCCGCCGCCGGCCTGGTGCACAGCGAGGCCAATCCGACCGACCGACGGGAGCACCTCACCAGCCTGACCGAGCGGGGCGAGCGGATCCTCGCGTCGTTGTCGCTCCTGCATCGCGACGAACTTCGTCGGTTCCGCAGCGAGATGAACGAGGTCCTGCGCGAACTGGACTGAGCGCCGGTGGCAGACTGTGGGGTCACGGCGGACGCCCACCCAAACGAGGCCCGATGATCAAGTCGATGAGTACGAGAGCCAAGGCGGCCGGCGCCGCCGTGGCGGTCATGGTGCTGGCCGGCGGCGTAATCCTGCTCAGCCGCGGCGACGATCCGGAGGCCGCCTCGTCGACCCTGACGGCCCCCACCACCACGTCCTCGACCACGAGCACCACGGCGACCACTACGACATCGCCGGCGGCGCCGACCTCCGCCGCCGCTCCCGAGGCGTCGGCCGAGCCCCAGCCGGGTGCCACGACGGCACCGCGGAGCGACGCCGGGCCCTACCAGGTGGCCACGGCCACGGTGTCGGAGGTGGAGGCCCAACTGGCAGCTCCCGCCGGCGTCGACACCGACGCCCCGCCCACCAACGGCCGACCCGCCTTCTCCTCCGACCAACGCGCCACCCAGCCGCTCCCACGGATCGAGCAGCCGGTCGAAGGTCGTTTCGCCACGTCCACCGGCTACCGCTTCAGCAACCCGCAGCCCTTCGGCGACGCACTCACCTTCCTGGTGGTGCGACGCTCGGGCGACTGGGTGCAGGTGCAGCTGCCGGTGCGGCCCAACGGCACCACCGCCTGGGTGAAGGCATCCGACGTCACGTTGAGCGAGGTCACCGGACACGTCGAGGTGAACGTCGCCGAGCGCAACCTCCGGCTGTTCGAGGGCGACCAGCTGGTGGCGGAGACGCCGGTGGCGGTCGGCACGAACGCCACGCGCACGCCAACCGGTCGTCACTTCATCACCGACAAGCTCGACGAACCCCAGGGCGCGCAGCGCTACCCGTGGAGCCTGGGGATCAGCGCGTACTCCGAGCAGCTCGACACCTTCGACGGGGGCGCACCACAGGTGGCCATGCACGGCTGGCGTGACTCCTCGGCGTTCGGCAGCGCCCGCTCCAACGGGTGCATCCGGGTGCCCGACGCCGTGATCAATCAGTTGGCGGGGCTGCCGCTGGGAACCCCGGTGGACGTCTACGCCGCCTGAGCCCGATCGGGCTTAGCCCTCGGCGGGCGCCTCGAGGGCCGACCGCCAGTCGGCAGCGTGCGCCTCGGCGATCGCCGTCGGCGTCTGTCGAAGCGCCGCCTCGGGCACCAGGTCGGCCAGGGCCCGAAGTTCCTCGTAGTGGTGGGGGTTGGCCACGCCCTCGAAGACCCGGCGCCTGAGCTCGACGAGTTCGGGCTCCGAGACGGTCGAGCGATAGCCCCAGATCGTGGCGGCCACCTCGACGTCGTGGCGCACCGGGGCCCGGCCGTAGGAGGCCGCCCGCTTGGAGGCGACCGCTGCGAGCCCGGCGACCACGTCGGCGCGATGCTCGCCGTCGGCCAGGGTCAGGTCGTCGATCACCCGGTTGGCCAGCGTGAGGGCGTACCCGGAGTCGGGCCCGGGGGTGCCCATGCGGGTGCCCCACGGCTGCGGGCCCTGCAGCTCACCCGGGCGATCGGCCCGCCAGCCGTCGGGCACGTGCGGCGCCGAGGTGTAGCTGCGGGCGGATCGGACGGGGTCTTCGGCGATGTGTCGGGGCGCTGCCATGGTGCCGGTCATGTTACCGACCGGGCGACCACCGGTCGGATCCGGGGCGGCTCAGTCCGGTGCGCGGGTCAGGCCGAACACCAGCGAATCCACCAGTGCCATCCACGACGCCTCGATCACGTTGGGCGACACCCCGATCGTGGTCCACGTGTCGTCGCCGTCGGTCGAGTCGATCAACACCCGGGTGACCGCTCCGGTGGCGGCGCCCCCGTCGAGCACCCGCACCTTGAAGTCGGTCAGGTGGATGCGCTCCAGCCGGGGGTAGTGTGCCCCGAGCGCCGTTCGCAGTGCGGCGTCCAGCGCGTTCACCGGGCCGTTGCCCTCGCCGACCGAGGCGATGCGGGTGTCGCCGACCCACACCTTCAGGGTGGCCTCGGTGGCCAGGTCGGCGGCGGCATCGGGGTTGGCGGCGTCCTCGCGGTGGTAGCCGGACACCCGATAGGCCTCGGTGCGGAAGTAGGGCTGCACCCAGCCGGTGGCGCGACGCATCAGCAGCTCGAGCGAGGCGTCGGCGGCCTCGAACACCCAGCCCTGCGCCTCCAGCTCCTTGAGCGAGTCGTTGAGCACGCCTGCGGCACGGTCGTCGAGGTCCACCCCGAACTCGTCGGCCTTCATCGCCATGCCGGTGCGGCCGCCCAGATCCGAGACCAGCACCCGACTGTGGTTGCCCACCAGCATCGGGTCGACGTGCTCGTAGGCCGCCCGGCGGCCCGCCGCAGCGCCGAGGTGTGAGCCCGCCTTGTGCGCAAACGCCGAGGTACCCACGTACGGGGCGGCCGGGTCGAGCGGAAGGTTGACCAGCTCGGCCACGTGGCGGCTCACCGGGCCCAGACGTTCCAGTCCGGCCCTCGGGCAGCGTCGCCACCCCCAGCTTCAGGGTGAGGTTGGGGATCACGGTGATCAGGTCGGCGTTGCCGGTCCGCTCCCCGTAGCCGTTGATCGTGCCCTGAACCTGGGTGGCCCCGCCCAGCACACCGGCGAGCGTGTTGGCCACCGCGCAGCCGGTGTCGTCCTGGGTGTGAATCCCCAGCTGCACGCCGTCGAGGTAGCGGTGGATCTCGGCGGTGATCGCCTGCACCTCGTGCGGCAGCGAGCCGCCCTTGGTGTCGCACAGCACGATGCAGTCCGCCCCGGCGAGCGCCGCCGCCTCGAGCACCGACAGCGTGAACTCGGGGTCCTCCTTGTAGCCGTCGAAGCAGTGCTCGACGTCGAAGAACACCCGCCGCCCGGCGGCCTTCAGGAAGCGAACCGAATCGGCCGCCATCGCCCGACCCTCCTCCAGCGTGGTGCCCAGCGCCTCGCGCACCTGCCAGGCCGACCCCTTGCCCACGATGCAGAGCGTCTCGGTGCCGGCGTCGAGCAGCGCCTGAAGCGTCGGGTCGCTGTCGGTCTTGCCCAGCGGCTTGCGGGTGGAGCCGAAGGCCAGCAGCCGGGAGGTGTCCAGCGTCAACTCCCGCGCCGCAGCCCGGCGGAAGAAGTCGGCGTCCTTGGGGTTGGCCTGCGGATAGCCGCCCTCGATCCAATCGACACCCAGGTGGTCGAGCTGCTCGGCGATCCGCAACTTGTCGTCGACCGACAGCGAGATCCCCTCGAACTGCGAGCCGTCCCGAAGGGTGGTGTCGAAGACCTCCACCCGTTCGGGCAGCCCCGGCGGATCCAGCGACGACGCCGCAACATCCATCGGTCCGTCCGCCCCCGCCGGCGACGTCATGGCAACTCCACCCAGTGTCGGTAGGCGTCGTCGCCGCCGCGCACGACGTTGGCGTACCGCTCGGCCAGCTCGGTGGTGATCGCACCGGGGCACGGGATGGGACGGTCGTCCACCGAGTTCACCGCCGACACCTCGGCCGCGGTGCCCACCAAAAACGCCTCCTCGGCGGTGTAGAGGTCGCTGCGCACCAGGTTGTTCTCCACCACCTCGTGGCCCATGTCGGCCAGCAGCCGCGTGACCGTGTGCTGCGTGATGCCCTCGAGCGCGCCGGCGTGCAGCGGCGGCGTCGTGATCGTGTTGTTGCTCAACATGAAGAGGTTCTCTCCGGAGCATTCGGCGATGCAGCCGGCCCGGTTCAGCAACACGGCCTCGTCGTAGCCGGCCCGCTGGGCCTCCACCTTGGCCAGCGAGCTGTTGACGTAGTTGCCGGTGGTCTTCGCCGCCGGCGGCATGATGTTGTGGTCGTGGCGCTGCCACGAGCTGATCTTCAGCTTCACGCCCTTGGTGACCGCGTCGTCGCCCAGGTAGGCCCCCCACGGCCAGCAGGCGATGGCCACATCCACCTTGAGGCCGATGGTGGACAGGCCCATCTCGCCGTAGCCGTAGTAGGCGATCGGCCGGACGTAGCAGCCGTCGAGCCCCGTGGAGGCCACCGTCTCCTTCGTGGCGGCCACCAACTCGTCGACGCTGTAGGGCAGCGGCATCATCAGGATGTCGGCCGAGCGCTTCAGCCGGGCGATGTGATCGGTCAGCCGAAAGATGCCGGGGCCGTCGGGCGTCGGGTAGGCGCGAATCCCCTCGAACACGCCGGTGCCGTAGTGCAGCGTGTGGGTGAGCACGTGAATGGTGGCGTCGTCCCACGGCACCAGCTCGCCGTTCATCCAGATCTTGGGGGTGGGTGTGATGGGCATGGTGTTCGCTCCTCGTCCGGGCGGTCGGCTGGGTGGGCGGGCCGGCGACCGGCCTGGTGGCTGCTTGGGGCTTGGGTCGGGGTGGGTTCAGCCGGAGACGGCGGCGACCAAGGCGTCGCCGATGTCGCTGGTCGACCCGCTGTAACGCTGCGGGTCGGCGGTTGCGGCGGCGATGGCGGCGGCCACCTCGGTCTCGCCGAGGAAGTCGGCCATCAGGCCCGCCGAGATCACGGCGGCGATCGGGTTGGCCCGGTTGGTCCCGGCGATGTCGGGCGCGGTGCCGTGCACCGGCTCGAACATCGAGGGACCGCTGCGATCCGGGTTGAGGTTGGCCGAGGCGGCATAGGCGACGCCGCCCGCCACGGCACCGCCCAGGTCGGTGAGGATGTCGCCGAACAGGTTGTCGGTGACGATCACGTCGTAGGTCTCGGGCCGCTCGACGAAGTGGATGCAGGCCGCGTCGACGTGTTGATAGGCGGTGTCCACCACGGGATACTCGGCGGCCACCTCGTCGAAGGTGCGCTGCCACAGGTCGCCGGCGAAGGTCAGCACGTTCTTCTTGTGCACCAGCGTCAGGTGGTGCCGGTCGCTCGCCGCCGCCTGCTCGAACGCGTAGCGGATGCACCGCTCGACGCCGTGCCGGGTGTTGACCGAGCCCTGCGTGGCCACCTCGTGCGGGGTGTTCTTGCGCAGAAACCCGCCCTCGCCCGCATAGGTGCCCTCGGTGTTCTCGCGGATCACCTCGAAGTTGACCGTGGGCGGCAGCCGGAACGGCCGGTAGTTGACGTACATGTCCAGCTCGAAGCGCATCCGCAGCAGGATCCCGCGCTCGACGAGCCCCGCCGGCGCCGCCTGACCGGGGGCCGGGTCGCCGACCGCTCCGAGCAGCAGGGCGTCAAGCTCCCGCCACTCCTCCATCACCTCGTCGGGCAGCACGGTGCCGTCGCGCAGGTACCGTGCCGCGCCCAGGTCGTAGTGCGTCGCCTCCATCGTCAGGCCGGCGGCCTGGAGCACCCGCAGTGCCTGCTCGGTCACCTCGGGGCCGATGCCATCGCCCCCGATCACCCCGATGCGGTGCGGCGCGTTCTCGTGTGCGGTCATCAAGTCTCACGTTCTGGTTCGGGGGCAGAAAAAAACCGCCCACCTCGGTGGACGGTTGGACGCACGCACCGGGTTCGGTGCGTGCTAGCGAATGATCGCTCTGGCGGTACGACGGTTGTGTTGGTCGTGTGCGGCCCGGGTCATGGCGGCCGATGCTACCAGCGTGGCATCCGCCGTGTCATTGGGGTTCCGACGGCATGTGGGCTCCCACCGTCGGCGATATCGTGGGTCGCTTATGGCCAACACGAACGAGCTGTCACAAGCCGCCCACGACCGGCTGAGCACCGAGCTGAACGACCTCACGTCCAGGGGCCGGCTCGAGATCGCCGAGAAGATCGAGGCCGCGCGGGAGTTGGGCGACCTCAAGGAGAACGGCGACTACCACGCCGCCAAGGACGAACAGGGCAAGATGGAGGCCCGCATCAGCCAGATCGCCGGCATCCTCGAGGACGCCGTGGTGGTGGGGGGCGACGGGCCGAGCGACCAGGTTCGCACCGGCGTCACCGTGTCGCTCCGCTACGAGGGCGACGACGAGGTCGACCGCTACCTCTACGGCTCGATCGAGGAGAAGTCCGACGAGCTGGACGTCGTGTCGCCCACCTCCCCGCTCGGCGTCGAACTCAACGGGAGGAAGGTCGGCGACACCGTGTCGTTCACCGCCCCCAACGGCAACACGATCAGCGTCGAAATCGTCGGTATCGACGGCTGACCGGACCGGCAGGATATTCACTCTGCGTGGTGGTGATCTCGCAAGCCGTCGACGTCGACCGTCGGTTTTGTAACGATTGATAGGTCGTCTGCCTCATCCCCGCCCACCGAGCGTGATTTTGGGCTACCGTCCCGCCCGGTGCGACACCTCGCACCAGGCGGATCGCGGGGCCCGCCACCGATGGCTCCGCTGTGCTCAGGAGGAGCCTCACCCATGATCGAAGACTTCAAGAAGTTCATCAACCAAGGCAACGTGCTCGACCTGGCCGTCGGTCTGGTCATCGGCGCCGCATTCGCGGTGATCATCAATGCGTTCGTCGACGGACTGCTCAGCCCGCTGATCGGTCTGATCCTCCCCGGCATGGACAACCTCAACACTGCCAAGTTCACGATCAGCGACTCCGACTTCTTCTACGGCCCGGTGATCGTGGCCGTCATCAGCTTCGTGGCGATCGCGGCGACGATCTTCTTCATCGTCGTGCGCCCGTACAACCAGTGGAAGGAGCGCTCGGCCGCCGACGCCGACGTCGAGCCGACCAACGAGGAGAAGATGGTGGCGCTGCTCGAGCAGATCGCCCAACAGCCGCGCTGAGCCAACCACGGGCCGGTGCCCGGGCGGCGAACGCCGCCGAGGCCCGCCAGGTGGTGATCACGGGGGAGCACCTCACCGGGTGCTCCCCGGGTCGCGTCGGGGTCGGCTCAAACCCGGCGGCGCAGGTGCGTCGGGCGCTACTCGCCTCCGGCGGCCTCGACGAGCACCCGCCGACCGAGGACGTCGGCCAGGAGCCCGGTGCGGGCCGCACCGGCGTAGAGCTCCAGATCGATGTCGCCGCCGGGTTCCGCCGGCGACGCCTTCACCCTGATGTCGTCGGAGCCGACCACCACCGCCACCTCACCCACCTTGCCGGCGTGCGAGCGGTCGAGGCCCACCGCCACCCGGAGCAACCCTGCCAACGTCCGCACCACCGCCCGGTCGACCAGCGACAACGAGGCGAACTCCTCGTGACGCGACTCGTCGGGGCGGGCCTTGCGGTGGAACCGGGCCACCTGCGCCACCAGTTCGATCTCCCGGTCGTTGAAGCCGGTGAGGCGATCGGTGTTGGTGATGATGTAGTAGCCGTGCTTGTGGTGGGCGCTGTGGCTGATCATCAGCCCGACGTTGGCCAACAGGGCTCCGGCCTCGAGCAGCTCCCGGTGCTCCGCACCCAGGCCGTGCACCCGCTCCAGGCCGTCGAAGAGGTCGAGGCTCAGGCGGGCGACGGCCCGGGCGTGGGCCGGATCCTCGTCGGCGGCCGCCAGCAGGTGTTCCACCGAGTGGTGCCGAAGGTCGGCCAGGTGGCCCATTCCCTCCCCGGTCAGCCGGGCCTGCGCCTCCTGCAACACGCCCTCCCGAAGGGAGCCCTCGGAGATCGTCAACCGGTCCCAGCCGAAGGCCTCGAGGGCACCCTGCGCCACGAGCGCTCCGGCGGTGATGATGTCGGCGCGGCCGGCGTCCATGCCGGGCAGCGCCTTCGCCTCCTCCAGCGAGGTGACGCTCAGCAGGTCCTCGACGACGGCATCGAGCTCGCGACGGGTGACGACGAGTCCGTTGGACGAGCGGGGGTCCTCCCCCGTCTTGGCTCGGGCCATGGCCGCCAGGGTCTCGATCGTGCCCGAACAGCCCGCCACGACGTCGACGGGCCGTTCGCCCACCAGGTTGACGAACGGCGCCAGCGTCGAGGCGACGTGCGCCCTCGTCGCCTCGACCGCCTTCCGGCGGGCCTTCTTCGACATGTCGTCGCCGAACCAGCCCTCCGGCGCAAACCGCCTGGTCGTTCGGATGGCGCCCAGCTTGAAGCTGCGCGACGCCATGACCTCGTCACCCTCGCCGAAGAGCAGCTCGGTGCTGCCGCCGCCGATGTCGATCAGCGCGTGGGGACGGTCGAACACCGGCAACGCCGCCAGGACGCCCAGGTGGATCAGCCTGGCCTCCTCCAGCCCGGAGATCACCTCCACGTTCACCCCGGCCTCCTCGGCGGCCCGGCGGATGAACTTCTTCCGGTTGGTGGCCTCCCGCACCGCGCTGGTGGCCACCGCCACCACGAGTGCGTCACGATCGGCCGCCAGCTGGGCGGCACGCGACAGGGCGGCGATGGCCCGATCCATGGCGTCGTCTGACAGCCGGTCCATGTCGTCGGCACCCGAGCCCAACCTCACGGTGGCCTTCTCGCGCGTCAGCACCTCGTAGCGGCCCTGGTCCATCACCTTGGCCAACACCACGTGGATGGAGTTGGTACCGATGTCGATGGCGGCAATGGCGGTCGGGGCGTCGGATTCGGCGGTCACTCACCTCAACCCTACCGATGCCACGCTGCAAGACTGGGCCCGTGCTGCGATCGGAACTGGGCTGGGACGACACCTGGGGGGCCACCTGGACCGACGCGAACCGGCCGGAGCTGATCCCGGTCAGGGTCACCCGCATCGACAAGGGCGGGCTCAGCGTCGACGGGGCCGACGTGTCGCTCGGGCGGCAGCTGATCGTGGCCAGCAAGGAGGCCCGCGATGCGGTGGTGGGCGACTGGTGCGGGCTCAACCCCGACGCCGCCCGCATCGAGGTGCGGCTGCCCCGGCGCAGCGTGCTCGAGCGACGATCGCCCGGCGCCGATCGCGACGATCTGGCGTTGACCGCCAAGGCGGTGGCCGCCAACCTCGATCACCTGTTGGTGCTCCAACCCCTCGACACCGGGGTCAACGTCGCCCGCCTGGTCCGTGAGCTGGTGATCGCCTGGGAGAGCGGCGCGCAGCCGGCGGTGGTGCTGACCAAGTCCGATCAGGTGGACGCCGAGACCCTCGCCGAGGCGCGGGCCGTCGCCGCCGAGGCGGCACCGGGCGTCGACGTCGTCGCGGTGTCCAACCTCACCGGGCATGGCCTGCACGAGCTCCGACCGCTGCTCACCCCCGGCACGTCGGTGGCGCTGCTGGGCGCTTCGGGCGCCGGCAAGTCCAGCCTGGTGAACGCCCTGGCGGGACGACGCATCGCCCTCACCGGCAACGTCCGTGAGCGGGACCTGCGGGGGCACACACCACGGTCACCGGCCAGCTGTTGGCGCTCGCCGACGGCGGCCTGCTGATCGACGCCGGGTATCCGCGGGGTCGGCCTGTGGCAGGCTTGGCACGGGCTGTCGATGGCGTTCTCCGACGTCGAGGCGAGCCGCCTCCGGCTGCCGGTTCGAGGACTGTGCCCACACCGGCGAGGCGGGCTGCGCGGTCGACGGCGCGGTCGACGCCCAGCGGCTGGAGCTGTACCGCTCGCTGCATGAGGCGGCCCGCCTCGACGACGAGCTCGACGAGCGCCGCCACCAGCAACAGCGCCAGACCAACCAGCGCTCGCGACGCAAGGCCCAGCGGCGACGACCCCGCCCTGACCATCCCCCAACAAACCGGGGAGCGAAACGCCACAAAGTCGCGCTCGGACTCCCCACTTCCCGGGGTGGTGCCGGGGCCGCCGATGGCGGCAGCCATGTCCTCCGATCACCGAGCATCAGCAACCCCACCCACATTTCCGGACCTGTTTGACCCGGTCGATGGTCGGACGTCCCCGGATTCGACGACCTCGTCGACATCACCTACCACCGGGCGGTCGACCAGGGCACGGTGCGGGTGGCCTTCAGCCGTCCGGAGATCCGCAAGCGCGTTCCGCCCGGCCACCGTCGACGAAGCTGTACTGCGGGTGCTCGAACACTACCGCCCGCACCAGCTCCGACGTGGGCTGCGTGCTGCTGACCGGCAACGGCCCCTCCCCCAGGACGGCTGGGCGTTCTGTTCCGGTGGCGACCAGCATCGAGGGCGTGGCGGCTATCGGTGCGCGGAGGGCGAGACCGCCGGAAGCATCGACCCGCCCGCTCGGCCGGTTGCACATCCTGGAGGTGCAGCGCCTGATCCGGTTCATGCCCAAGGTGGTGATGCGTCGTGCCCGGGTGCCAGAGCCGCAGGCGGCGGGCACAGCCTGCACGTCGTGTCCGACCTCACGCTGGCCAGCCGTGAGCACGCCAGGTTCAAGCAGACCGACGCCGACGTGGCCAGCTTCGACGGCGGTTACGGCTCGGCGTATCTCGCCCGGCAGGTGGGCCAGAAATTCGCCCGCGAGATCTTCTTCCTCGGCGACGAGTACACCGCCGAGGACGCCCATCGCATGGGCATGGTCAACGCCGTCGTCGACCACGACCGCCTGGAGGAGGTGGCGCTGGAGTGGGGCGCCAAGATCAACGGCAAGAGCCCGATGGGCCAGCGCATGCTGAAGTACAGCTTCAACCTGATCGACGACGGCCTGGTGGGCCAGCAGCTGTTCGCCAGGGAGGCCACCCGGCTGGGCTACATGACCGACGAGGCCGCCGAGGCCGTGATGCGTTCCTCGAGAAGCGCAGTCGGACTGGTCGCCCTACCCTGGTACTACTGAACCGAGTATTGCTGAACCGGTACTGCTGAATCGGTACCGCTGAACCGGTGCTGTTGACTCGGTGCTGCCGAGCCGGTACTGCCGAACCGAGCGCCCGCCCGCAAACACCACGGATGACACGCATCCGGATGCTCCGCGTAAACCGTAGTGGGTTCCAGTTGATCGAAGCTCGTGTTTCGACTTTGTGGTGCGAGCTCTATGCGCTCATCGGTTCCGGACAAACCGGACGACCCGCGCCACGCCGTCCCGGCGGGCATCGCCAACAGCAATATCGGGGGTGGCCACCAGGTGCAGCCCCCCGAAGTACAGATCCCGGTGGCCCCACTCCACCACCGGACAGCGCTCCGCCAGGGCCGCCAGCACTTCGGCGGGGAGCCCCGGCTCCACCTGCAGCGAGGTTCCATCCCAGTGCATCCGGGGCGCGTCGACGGCCTCGGCGGGCGGGCGGCCGGCCACCAGGTCCGCCGTCACCTGCATGATCGTGGAACGGATCCGCTCCGAGCCGCCGCTGCCCAACGCCATCACCCGGCCGTCGGCGAAGGTCAAGGCGGTCGGCGCCATCATCGACGGGATCCGGGTGCCCGGCTGGGCCATCTCGAATCCAGCGGGGTGCAGGTCCTCCTCCCCCATCATGTTGTTGAGCTGCACCCCGGTGCCCGGCACGAACTCGCCCGAGCCCGAGCCGTTGGACGCCGTCATCGACGCCACGTTGCCCCAGCGGTCGATCACCGACAGGTGCGTCGTCCCCTGCACCGACCCGCTCAGCGAGCGACGGGCTTCGCCCTGGGCGATCATCGCCTCCGCAACCGCCAGGGCGCCGTTCGGTGTGCGCCGGTCCGAGCCACGACGATCCTGGCGGAGGCGATCCAGCCCGAGGGCCACGAGGCGGCCACCGAACGCCGGAGCGGGATTGGTCCAACCGCCGGCCGCGCCCAGGTCCAGCTCCAGCGGCGTCCGTTCCTCCACCCGGTACTGATCGAGGTCGGCCTCGGTGACCGCGCCGCCCAACTCCTCGGCGGAGAACCCCGTGCGCTCACCCGCCCCCACCTCGGCGAGCACCGCCGCCAGCGCGGGATTGTGGAAGTGGTCGGAGGCGTCCAACGGTCGCCCGTCGCGGAGGAACAGCGCCGAGCCCGCCGGGGTGCGGGCCATGACCGGCGCCAGCAGCGTCACCACCCGCACCATGGGCGCAGCGCTCTGGCCGAGCCCCGCAGCCTCGACGGCGGGACGCACCACCTGGGCCAGGGGAAGCGTGCCGAGGCGCCTGTGCACACTGAGGAGCCCCGCCAGCAGCCCCGGCACCGCCACCGAACCCGGGCCGACGTGAAACGTCTGGGTGGCCGCCCCGAACCTGATCGGCACCGGAACCGGTGGTTGCACCGGGCGGGTGCGTCCCAGTCCGGGCACGGCGGTGAAGAAGTCGAAGAGCACCGGTGGCTGCGACGGTCCGGTCGCCAGCAGGAACCCCCCGCCCGCCAGGCTGGTGAACAGCGGCTCGGCAGCGGTCGACGCCAGTCCCCCTGCAACCGCGGCGTCCCAGGCGTTGCCGCCCGCCTCGAGCATCGAGGCGGCGGCGTCGGCGGTGACCGCATGTCCGGCCGCCACGACGCCCCTCGTCGTCGCGTCGCCGCTGCGCTCACGTCCCACCGCCGTCGTCATCGGCCACCACTCGACCCGGGCGCCCCCGCCAGGGCGTCGGACAGTTCGGAGGCCGCCGCGACCACCTGCCGGCCGTAGCTGCCGCCCGGGTCGTCGCCGATGCGGTCGATGGGCCCCGAGATGCCCAGCGCAGCCACCGCCGAGCCGCCGGCCCCGACCACCGGAGCCGACACCGACCCGACCCCCTCCGCCCGCTCGCCGACCGTGGCCACCCAACCGTCGGGGCCGACCGACCCGAGCAGCGCCCGCCCGCCGGATCCAACGTCGATGGGCACCCGCGCCCCCTCCCCGACGATCGTTCGCAGCTCGTGGGTGGCCTCCACCGACAGCAGGCAGACCCGCCATCGACCGTCGGGGAGCCACAGCTGGGCGCTCTCGCCGGTGGCGTCGCGCAGGTGCGTGACAACGGGCCGGGCGGTCTCGGCGAGCGCCGAGTCCGACAGCGCCCGTGCGGCCAGGCCCACCAGGCGGTACCCCAGCGCAAAGCTGCCGTCGGCGGTCCGGCGCAGCAGCCCGTGATCGTCCAGCGAGGAGGCCAGCCGGTGCACCGTGGCCCGGCTCATGCCGGTGGACTCGGTGAGCTCGGCCAGGCGGGCGGGACCGTCCTCGAGCGCCGAGACGATCGCCATCGCCTTGTCGAGCACGCCCACGGCGGTGATCGGGTTGCCGTCGATCGCAGACATCGCTACGATCGTACCACACAGCAAGACGTTCGTCTCAACATATGAGACGCCCGAGAGAGAGGCCCCTGATGTCGAACGCAACCGGCGAGCCACGCACCCTGAGCGAGAAGGTGTGGGACCACCACGTCGTCCACTCGGCCGAGGGCGAGCCCGACGTGCTCTACATCGACCTGCACCTCGTCCACGAGGTGACCTCCCCGCAGGCGTTTGAGGGGCTGCGGATGGCCGGACGGTCGATGCGCCGCCCCGAGCTGACGCTGGCCACCGAGGACCACAACGTGCCCACGGCCGACATCGGCGCGCCGATCGTCGATCCGGTGTCACGCAAGCAGATCGACACGCTTCGCTCCAACGCCGACGCCTTCGGCGTCACCGCCTACCCGATGGGCAACCAGCGCCAGGGCATCGTGCACATCATCGGCCCGGAGCAGGGCCTGACTCTGCCCGGCATGACGATCGTGTGCGGCGACTCCCACACCGCCACCCACGGCGCCTTCGGCTCGCTGGCCTTCGGCATCGGCACCTCCGAGGTGGAGCACGTCATGGCCACCCAGTGCCTCAGCCAGGTGAAGCCCAAGACCCTGGCGGTCAACGTCGAGGGCGAGCTGCCCGCCGGCTCGACCGCCAAGGACATCATCCTGGCCATCCTGGGACGCCTCGGCACCGGCGGCGGCATCGGCTATATCGCCGAGTACCGCGGCTCGGCCATCCGGGCGCTGTCGATGGAGGGCCGCATGACCGTGTGCAACATGTCGATCGAGGCCGGGGCCAAGGCGGGGCTGATCGCCCCCGACCAGACCACGTTCGACTACGTCGAGGGCCGTCCGCACGCCCCCACCGGCGAGGCCTGGCAGCAGGCGGTCGCCGACTGGTCGCAGCTGGCCACCGACGAGGGCGCCACCTTCGACAAGGAGATCACGCTCGACGCCTCCCAGATCCGGCCGCACATCTCGTGGGGCACCAACCCCGGCCAGGTGGTGCCATTGGACGGCGCCGTGCCCGACCCCGCCTCCTTCGACGATCCCACCGAGGCCTCCGCCGCCGAGCGCGCCCTCGAGTACATGGACCTGCGGGCCGGGCAACCGATGAAGGAGGTGCCCGTCGACGTGATCTTCATCGGGTCGTGCACCAACGCCCGCATCGAGGACCTGCGGGCGGCGGCGGCCGTCGTCGAGGGCCGCCGAGTGGCGTCGGGCCTGCGCACGTTTGTGGTGCCCGGCTCCCATGCGGTCAAGGCCCAGGCCGAAGCCGAGGGCGTCGACACCGTGTTCACCGCCGCCGGGTTCGACTGGCGCGAGCCCGGCTGCTCGATGTGCCTCGGCATGAACCCCGACACGCTGGCCCCCGGTGAGCGCTCGGCCTCCACCTCCAACCGCAACTTCGAGGGCCGCCAGGGCCGGGGCGGCCGAACCCACCTGGTGTCGCCCGAGGTGGCGGCCGCCACCGCCGTCGCCGGCCACTTCGCCGAACCGGCCGACCTGTAGGCCGCGCTCCCACCAACTCGATCACCCACTCGCTCACTCGAAAGGCAGCACCACATGGAACCCGTCCGCATCATCTCCGGCCGTGCCGTACCGCTTGACCGCTCCGACGTCGACACCGACCAGATCATCCCCTCCGACTGGCTCAAGCGCGTCGAGCGCACCGGCTTCGACCGCGGCCTGTTCTCCGAATGGCGCGACGACCGCAACTTCGTACTCAACGACGAGCGCTACCAGGGCGCCAACATCCTGGTGGCGGGCCCCAACTTCGGCACCGGCTCGTCCCGCGAACACGCGGTCTGGGCGCTCCAGCAGTACGGCTTCGACGCGGTGATCTCGCCCCGGTTCGGCCCGATCTTCGTCAACAACGCCACCAAGGTGGGCCTCGTGCCGGTGACCGTGTCGCACGAACTCGGCGAACGGCTGCTGAAGGCGCTGGAGGACGATCCCACCCTGATGCTGGAGATCGACGTCGAGTCGGCCACCGTCGAGGTTCAGGCGCTGGGCGTCGAGGAGTCCTTCACGTTGGAGCCCTCGGCGCAGTACCGCCTGGTGAACGGCCTCGACGACATCGCGCTGACGCTGTCCCACGCCGAGGAGATCGCCAGGTTCGAGGCACAGCGCCCGGCCTGGATGCCCTCGCTCGCCTGAGCGAGGTCCCCGGGTCGGCGGCCGCCCTGACCAGCGCCGCTCCTAGACTGGGCCGATGTCCAACCCCGTTCTCAACAACAAGTCGCTGGAGAAGGCGTCGACCTGGTCGCGCGGTTCGGCGATCTCCGCCGACACGATGACCCAGTGGCCGCCGCCCGGTATGGAGCGCCCCGGCGCCATCGACGGCGACGGCCGGGCGATGACGATGCGCGGCACCGCCTGGGCCACCGGCGCGTTGCTGGTGCTGCTGCTGATCAGCGCGGCGATGGGCTGGGTCGCCACCGGCGAGCCCGAGATCGTGCAGACGATCAACGGCGCCCAATACGACTACACGATCCCCGTCCTGGCGTGGGTCGGAGTCGGCGTCGGGTTTCTCTGCGTGATCGGCCTGATGTTCAAACCACGGCTCGCCAAGTTCGTCTCCCCGGTCTACGCCCTGGCCGAAGGGTTTTTCGTCGGCGCCATCTCCAAGATGTACGAGACCTTCTACGACGGCATCGTCGTGCAGGCGGTCGGCGTCACCCTCGCCGTGTTCGCCACCATGTTGTTCCTGTACGGGTTCCGCATCATCAAGGTGACCGACAAGTTTCGTCGCGCCGTCATCTTCGCCACGATCGGCATCATGGTGTTCTACGGCATCAGCTTCGTCGTCAGCCTGTTCGCCGGGCGCGAGTCGCTGAGGTTCCTCTCCAGCCCGAGCCTGCTGGGCATCGGCTTCAGCGTCGTCGTCGCCGGCATCGCCGCGATGAACCTCGCGCTCGACTTCGATTTCATCGAGCGGGGCGAGCGCATGGGCCTGCACCGCGACTACGAGTGGTACGGCGCCTTCGGCCTGCTGGTCACCATCGTGTGGCTCTACCTCGAGATCCTGCGCCTGCTGTCGAAGCTGCGCAACAACTGACCCAACCGGCGAGCGTCGGCGCACCCGACCGGCCCTCAGCCGCCGATCCCGGCCCGGCTCTGCAGAATCCTGGCCAGGCGCAGCATCGTCGCCTCGCGGTCGTGTCGCACCTGCTCCCAGGTGATACGCACCGTGAGGTACCCGAACGAGGCCGCCTCGGCGTCGCGTCGACGATCTGACTCGAAGTCCAGCTCCCGGGAGTGCCAGCTGCGCGAGTCGTTCTCGCCGATCACCATCTGGTCGTCCCACAGGTGATCGACCCGAACGCCCCAGGGCATCGCCACCTGCTGCCGCGGCGCCGGCCCGCCGAGCGCCGCCCAACCCTCGATGAACAGTCGCTCCAACTCGCTCTCGGAACCCGGCTGGTCGCGACGTGACTGCAGGATCCGGCGCAGCGCTCGTGTGCCGCGAACGCCGCTGGCCGCCTGCGCCCTGGCGGTGTCGTCGAGTACGCCGACAGCGGGAGCCGACGTTGGGCGAGGCTCAGGTCGACCACGCGGTCCAGTTCGGCGTGGTCCAAGACCGCGGCAAGGTCACACACGGTCTGAGGGATCGTCGTGATGGTCAGCCCGCCGTCGTGCTGGAAGCGAGGCCTGTGGCGTCGCCGAAACAGCCGCACCCCCGACGTGCCTGCTGCAGTCAGGCGCGTCGTCGACATGTCGATCGGCGCGTGGGCGGGAAGGGTCAGCCCGGGGAGCTCGTGGAGCAGCGCCGCGGTGCGGTGGCTGACGATGGCGTCGGACAGCGCCAGCGCCGCGGCCTGCGCCCGCCCGCGGGTGTCGGTGGGCACCGGCCCCAGCGCGATGACCTTGCGGCCGATGGACACCCACCGTCCCGAGTCGGTTCGGTGCCGAATCGCACGGGGGGTGAGTCCGAGCCGGTACAGCTGACCGCGTGCCGCCACGCCGTGTTGGGCGGCCGCCAGCCGCCGCAGACCCGCTTCGTCGAGCATGTACGGATCATCGACCGAATCCGGCCGGGCGTCACCGGGTAGCGGTCCCCGGGGTCGACCACCCGCCAGTCACCCCACAGGCCGATTTGATGTGTCCACGCGCCGCCAGAGCGGCTCGAAGGCACATCAACGTGTGTGCGACACGGCCGGGAGGGACCGGGCGACGTCGCCGCGCCGGGCGGCGTACCGGCGAAACGTGTCCGGAGCGCGCCGAGACCCCGGCGGCGGTCAGCTGACCGCCTGCACCGACTCGATCCCCTCGCCGGTTCGGAGCTCCTCGACCACCTCGTGGGGCGTCGCCTGGGTGGTGGTGACGACCATCAACGAACCCTCGCCGGACGGGTTCTTGCCGACGTTCATGTCCTCGATGTTGACGCCGGCGTCGCCCAGGACCCCGCCGACGAACCCGATGCGCCCGGGGACGTCGCTGTTGTGGATGATCAGCATGTGGGCGCCGACGGTGATGTCCACGGTGTGGTCGTCCACGCCCACCACCTTCGGCGACTGCTTCAGGCCCACCAGCGCACCCGACACCGAGCGGCCGCCGCCGCTCAGCGTGATCCGACTGTGGTAGTCGACGGCCTCGGTACAGGAGGTCGTCGACACCTCGATGCCCTGTTGCTCGGCGATCTGCGGGGCGTTGACGTAGCTCACCGGCTGGCCGGTGACCGCGCCGAAGAACCCTTTCTGGGCCGACAGCGCCAGCAGCCTGGTGTCGTGTTCGGCGATCTGGCCGCACAGCTCGATGTCCACGTGCGGGGTGTTGGCCCCGACAAGACCGGCGAAGATGCGGCCCAGCTCGTCGGCGAGACCCAGGAACGGGCGAACGGTGGCCGGAACCTCGGCCGCCTCGACGTTGACGGCGAAGGGCACGAAGTCGCCGGCGAGCGCCAGCAGCACCATGTCGGCGATCACGTCGCCCGCCTTGTCCTGGGCCTCGGTGGTCGAGGCCCCCAGGTGCGGCGTGACGATCACGTTGTCGAGCTCGAACAGCGGCGACTCGGTGGTCGGCTCGGCGGCGAACACGTCCAGCGCGGCACCGGCGACGTGGCCCGAGCGCACGGCGTCGGCCAGGTCCTCCTCCACGATGATGCCGCCGCGGGCGACGTTGACGATGCGCAGGCCGGGACGGGCGGCCGCCAGGCGCTTGGCGTCGAGCAACCCGACGGTCTCGGGGGTCTTCGCCAGATGCAGGGTGACGAAGTCGGAGCGTTGCAGCAGCTCGTCCAGCTCGAGCAGCTCCACGTTGAGCTGGCGGGCGCGATCCGCCGAGACGAAGGGGTCGTAGGCCACCAGGTTCATGCCGAAGGCCATCGCCCGCTGGGCGACCAGCGTGCCGATGCGTCCGAGGCCGATCACCCCGAGGGTCTTGTCGGCCAGCTCGACACCGTTCCACTGGCTGCGCTCCCAACGGCCCTGCCGCAGCGCGGCGCAGGCCTGGGGGATGTTGCGGGCCAGGGCGAGCAGCATCGCCATCGTGTGCTCGGCGGCCGAGAGCGTGTTGGACTGCGGAGCGTTCACCACCATGACGCCCCGCTTGGTGGCGGCGGCCACGTCGACGTTGTCCAGGCCGATTCCGGCCCGGCCCACCATCACCAGGTCGGTGCCGGCCGCCAACACCTCGTCGGTCACCTGGGTGGACGACCGGATGATCAGGCCGGCGGCGCCCGGGATCGTCGCCACCAGCTCCTCCGGGGAGAGCCCCAACTGGATGTCCACGGTGTGACCGGCCTCCCGAAGGCGGTCGAGGCCGGGATCGGCGATCTTCTCGGTAACCAGAATGCGAGCCATAGGCCTTCATCGTGACCGCTGCGGGCGCATCGCGGCAACGTGGATGGGCGCCCCGGGCGATCCGCGCCGCCGGTTCGGCCCCCACCCTTCCGAGGCGCGACCGGGCACCGACACCCCGCACGCAGCACGCTGGGCGGATGAACATTCTGCTGACGGGCGCCACCGGCTACATCGGCGGGCGGCTGGCCCCGCGCCTCCTCGACGACGGACACCGGGTGCGTTGCCTCGTCCGAACCCCCTCCAAGCTGCGCGACGTGCCCTGGCGGGACCAGGTCGAGGTGGCCGAGGGCGACGTGCTCGAACCCGACACGCTCGGCCCGGCGATGGACGGCATCGACGTCGTCTACTACCTGGTGCACTCCCTCGGCGGCGACGACTTCGTCGAGGTCGACCGTCGGGCCGCCTCCAACGTGGCCAAGGCCGCCGAGCACGCCGGGGTGGGCCGCATCATCTACCTCGGCGGGCTGCACCCGGACGGCGACGACCTGTCGCCGCACCTCGCCTCCCGGCAGGAGGTCGGGCAGGTGTTCCTCGACGGCGCGGTTCCGGCCGCGGTGCTGCAGGCGGCGATCATCCTGGGCTCCGGTTCGGCGTCCTTCGAGATGATGCGCTACCTCACCGAACGGCTGCCGGCGATGATCACGCCCAGGTGGGTGCACAATCGGATCCAGCCCATCGCGGTGCGCGACGTCATCTGGTACCTGGCGCAGGCGGTCCACCTGGACGCGGACACCAACCGCACCTTCGACATCGGCGGCCCCGAGGTGTTCACCTACGTCGAGATGATGCAGCGCTACGCCAAGGTGGCGGGCCTGCGTCGCCGGCTGATCATTCCCGTGCCCGTGCTGACGCCGAAATCCTCGGCGCACTGGGTGAACGCGATCACCCCGGTGCCCCGGTCGATCGCCGCGCCCCTGATCGAGTCGGTGATCCACGAGGTGATCAGCGACGAGCACGACCTGACCGACCTGGTCGGCGAGCCCCCGTGGGGACCCACCGGGTACGAGGAGGCCGTGTCGTTGGCGCTCGAGCGCATCAAGCGGGGTGAGGTCACCACGAGGTGGTCGGGTGCCTCCACGGTGGGCGCACCGTCGGATCCGCTGCCCAGCGACCCGGACTGGACCGGCGGCAGCGTCTACCTCGACGAGCGGGAGCTGTCCTGCGCGGCCGGACCCGAGGTGCTCTGGGAGGTTGTCGAGGGCATCGGTGGCGACCGGGGCTGGTACTCGTTTCCGCTGGCCTGGTCGGTCCGCGGCTGGATGGACCGGCTGGTCGGCGGTGTGGGGCTGCGGCGAGGTCGGCGCAACCCCAACCGACTCTTCGTGGGCGAGGCCCTGGACTTCTGGCGGGTCGAGGAGCTCGACCGGCCCCACCTGCTGCGGCTGCGTGCCGAGATGAAGGTGCCCGGTCGGGCGTGGCTGGAGTTTCGGGTGGAGGCGGGTGGCGACGACGAGTCGGGGTCCACCCTGCATCAGCTGGCCACGTTTGTCCCGACCGGACTGGCGGGCCACGTCTACTGGTGGCTGGTCTGGCCGTTCCACGGGGTCGTGTTCGGCGGCATGCTGCGCAACATCACCCGCAGCGCCGAGCGGCAGCGGGACTCGTCCCGACCGGGCTAGGACGACTCGGGGTCGACGCGGCGGCGCCTTCCGCGCAAAGCTCCACCAAATGGCAGACAACACTCGGCCGGTGGCCGACGAGGCACCGGCGATCGAGGCGCGAGGCGTCATCAAGCGCTACGGCGACGTCACCGCCCTCGGCGGCGTCGACCTGGCGGTTCCGAGGGCACCGTGTTGGGCCTGCTGGGCCCCAACGGGGCGGGCAAGACGACGATAGTGCGCGTGTTGACCACCACCCTGACGCCCGACGAGGGCACGGCCACGGTGCTGGGCCACGACGTCGTTCATCACGCCGACGCCGTCCGCAAGGTGATCGGCCTGGCCGGTCAGTACGCCGCGGTCGACGAGCTCCTCACCGGTCAGGAGAACCTGGAGATGATCGGCCGGTTGGCGCACCTCCCCTCCCGGGTGGTGGCGCGCCGAGCGGGCGAGCTGCTGGAGCAGTTCGACCTCACCGACGCCGGTGACCGACAGGCGAAGACCTACTCGGGCGGCATGCGCCGACGTCTCGACCTCGCTGCGGCCCTCGTGCATCGACCGCCGGTGCTGTTCCTCGACGAGCCCACCACCGGCCTGGATCCCAAATCCCGCAACGACCTCTGGGGCGTCATCCGGCAGCTGGTCGCCGACGGCACCACCTTGCTGCTGACCACGCAGTACCTCGAGGAGGCCGATCTGTTGGCCGACAACATCGTGGTGATCGATCACGGGCGGGCGATCGCCCAAGGCACCTCCGCCGAGCTGAAGCGCCAACTGGGTGCCACCGTGCTCGAGACCGACTTCGACGACGAGCGGCTGGCGGCGTCGGCGCTGGAGCACCTCGGCGACCTTGCCGGCTCGGAGGGCCGCCCGGAACGCGACGGCTCGACGGTGCGGGTGGCCACCACCGACGGCCCGGCCACCGCCATGGCGGTGCTGCGAACCCTGGACGCCGCCGACATCACCGTGGCCGGCCTGGCCCTGCGAGAGCCGAGCCTGGACGACGTGTTTCTCTCGCTGACCGGCCGACCCGCCGAGGCGGGCGGCCCGACGCCCGACGACCCGGGCGCCGCACCCGAACCGGAGGCCCAGCGATGAGCACCACCAACGCCACCACCACAGCGGACACCCTCGGCGAGCCCCTGCAGGCCGAGGAACGATCGCAACTGGCGTGGGCGATCAGCGACACGCTGGTGCTCACCCGCCGCAACCTGCTGCACCTCACCCGCCAGCCGCAGCTGCTGGTGTTCACGTTCATTCAGCCGGTGATGTTCACCCTGCTGTTCCGGTACGTGTTCGGCGGCGCCATCCAGACCGGCAACATCGACTACGTCAACTACCTGATGCCCGGCATCTTCGTGCAGACCGTCGTGTTCGGGGCCACCTCCACCGGCGTCGGCCTCGCCGAGGACCTCGCCACCGGCGTGGTCGACCGGTTTCGATCGCTGCCGATGTCCCGGCTGGCGGTGCTGGCCGGACGGACGATGGCCGACCTGGCACGCAACGCCTTCGTCGTGGCGCTGATGACCGTGGTCGGTCTGCTGGTCGGCTTCCGGCCGTCCGGCGGCCTCGGCGGCTTCGCCCTCGGCGTGTGCATGATCCTGCTGGCGGCGTTCGCACTCAGCTGGGTCTTCGCCCTCGTCGGCCTCAGGGCGGCCAGCGCCGAGGCGGCCCAGGCGGTGGCCTTTCCCCTGATCTTCCCGCTGACCTTCGCCTCGTCGGCCTTCGTCCCGGTGCAGACGATGCCGGGCTGGCTGCAGGCGTTCGCCCGGCATCAACCGATCACCGTGATCATCGACTCGGTTCGTGGCCTGATGGCCGGCCCCACCGAGGCCGCGCTGCTTCGGGACGCGGGCCTGCTGAACGCCTCGACCGGCTCGTCGATCGTGCAGGCGCTGTGCTGGATCGCGCTGATCCTCGGCGTCGCCGCACCGTTGGCCGTCACCTGGTATCGCCGGGCCACCTGAGGTGCCCGGCGCTCACCCGACGGTGGCGAGGCCTCCGTCGACCGGGATGATTGCGCCGGTGACGTAGGCACCGGCCCGGGAGGCCAGGAACCGGGCCACCCCGGCCATGTCGTCGGGCCGCCCGATCCGTTTCATCGGGGCCTGCTCGGCGATCTGATCGCCGAAGCTCTCCAGCGTGGCGGCCATCATCTTCGACTCGAACGGGCCCGGCGCCACTGCGTTCACCGTGATCTCCGGCGCCAGCTGCTTGGCGAGGTGCCGGGTGAGCTGGTGCACCGCCGCCTTCGACGACGAGTACGAATAGGTCTCCATCATCGGCACGTGAATGCCGTCGATCGAACCGATGTTGATCACCCGGGCGGGCTCGTCGGCCGTGCCGGCTGCCCGGAGCAGCGGCAGGAGGAACTTGGTCACGTGGAACACCCCGGCCACGTTGAGGTTGAGCACGCGGTCCCACGAGGCCTGGTCGTGGTCCTCGAGCGGCACCCCCCAGGTGGCGCCGGCGTTGTTGACCAGGATGTCGAGACGATCGGCCTGGGCCGCCACCGCGTCGGCCAGCGCCCGGGCCCCCTCCTCGGAGCTCAGGTCGGCCACGATCGCCGTGGCGCTGCCGCCGCCGTCGAGTTCGTTGAGCTCGGCGGCGGTCGCCTCCAGTTCGGCGGCCTTGCGCGCTGCGATGATCACCCGGGCGCCGTCGGCGACGAACCCGCGGGCGATCATCGCCCCGATGCCCCGGGAACCACCGGTGATCAGGGCGGTCCTGCCCGCTACCGAGAACAGCTCGTCGGTCATGTTTGTCTCCCCAGGTCGTCGTGGCGGGCGAGTGTATCGAGACGGCCCGCGTGTCAGGGCCTGTCAGGATGTGGCCCGTGACCGATCGCCGTATCGTCGCCACCGCGCTCGGCGATCGACCCGTGGCCGCCTTCATGCTGGGAGGGCTGTCGCTCTACATCGGGGCGGCGGTGGCCGTCGGCCTGTTCGACGAGGTCGGAGCGGGCAGCGCCGGGTGGCTGCGGCTGCTGGGTGCCGCCGTCGCGCTGACGGCGATCACCCGCCCCTGGCGGCGGTCGCTGCGGCCGCGCGTGACCTCACGCGAGGTGCTCGCGGCCGCGCTCGCCTTCGGGGTCGCCTCCGCCGTGATGAACATCTCCTTCTACCTGGCGCTCGACAGCCTGCCGCTGGGCACCGCCGTGGCGCTGGAGTTCACGGGGCCGATCGCCGTGGCCCTGTGGGCGTCGCGCACCCGGCGCAACCTCGCCGCGGTCGCGCTCGCCTCGGCCGGGGTCGTCCTGCTCGCCCGCATCGAGTGGCAGGCCAACCCGCAGGGTCTGGGGTTCGTCGCCGTCGCGGCCGCCTGCTGGGCCGCCTACGTCATCCTCGGCAAGCGGCTCGCCGGTCACGGGCTGGGCGTCACCGGGCTGTGCCTCTCCACCTCGATGGGCACCCTCGTCCTCGCCCCGGTGTTCGGCCCGGGTGCTGCGCCGGCGCTGGTCAACCCGCGGCTCGCCGCCCTGGCCCTGGCAGTGGGCGTGTTCGCCAACGTCGTGCCCTACGGCATCGACCAGCTGGTGCTGCCCCGGCTGGAACCGGGACAGTTTGCGCTGCTGCTGGCGGTGCTGCCCGCCACCGCCACCGTCGTGGCCGCCGTGACGCTCCGGCAGATCCCCAGCGCGGTCGAGCTGGCCGGCATCGGGGCGGTGTCGGCCGGTGTGGCGCTGCGAGACCCGACGGCCGCACTCCTGCCGGAGGACGAGGTGGTGCTGTAACCCACAGCGAGCCGCCACCCGGCTCGGGGCGGCGTCGGGCGCGGCCGCCCCCGCCGGTCGCCCCGCCGGTCACACCGCCAGCGACGCCGCCTCCGGGTGCAGCGCCACCCAACCGTCCCAGGCGGAGGACACCATGTCGTCCAGGTTGCGGGTGGCCGACCAGCCGAGCACGTCCGAGATCCGATCCACCTTGGCCACCAACGCGGCCGGATCGCCCGGGCGGCGCTCCACCACCTCGACGTCCAGCGGGGCACCCAGCACCCGACCGATGGCGTCGATCACCTCGCGGACCGACGACCCCTGCCCGGTTCCGACGTTGAGCACCAGCCCGTCGGCCGACGCCTCACCCGGCGCCCCAGCGCCGGCCGTCGACCCGGGCGCCAACGAATCGAGGGCGCAGATGTGGGCGTCGGCCAGATCCGCAATGTGCACGTAGTCGCGGATGCACGTGCCGTCGGGGGTGTGCCAGTCGTCGCCGAAGATGCGGGGCCGATCGCCCCGGGTGAGCGCATCGAACACCATCGGGATCAGGTTGAAGGCCCCCGGGTCCCCCAGTTCGGGCACGGCCGCACCCGCAACGTTGAAGTAGCGCAGCGCCGCGTAGCTCAGGCCCTCGGCGCGGGCCACGTCGGCCAGCATCCACTCGCCGATCAGCTTGGACTCGCCGTACGGGTTGATCGGCTGCGCCGGGGTGTCCTCGTCGATGAGGCCGCCGGTGGCCATGCCGTAGGTGGCTGCGGAGGAGGAGAACAGGAACCGTCCCACCCCGGCGCCCACGCAGCATTCGAGGAGCGTGGCCATGGCGGTCACGTTCTGGCGGTAGTACCACAACGGGCGCGCCACCGACTCGCCCACCTGCTTCTTGGCCGCGATGTGGATGACCGACGTGACGTCGAGGTCGGCCAGCGCCTTGGCGACGATCTCGGCGTCGCCGACGTCGCCCTCCACCAGCGGCACCCCGTCGGGCAGCCGATCGGCCGTCCCGGTCGAGAGGTCGTCCAGCACCGCCACCGGGCGCCCGGAGGCGGCCAGGGCGTGGGTGACGTGGGCGCCGATGTAGCCCGCACCGCCGGTGACCAGGATGGTGCCGTCGTTGGATTCGTTGCCGCGTTGGCCGGGGGAGGTCATCGGCCCAGGTTACGAGGCGGCCTCGCCGGAACCGATGTTCAGCGGCAGGCCGAGGGCGACCAGTTCGCGGCGAAGCCGCTCGGCGCCGGTGAAGTGCAGCGCGGTCATGCCGAACTCCCGGGCGGCCGCCACGTTGTCCTCACGGTCGTCGGTGAACACCGCCTCGCCCGGGTGAACCTCGAAGCGGTCACACGCCAGCGCATAGATGGCCGGGTCGGGCTTGATCACGCCGACGTCGCCCGACAACAGCCACCCGTCCAACCGGTGCAGCACGTCGAAGCGGGGGTCGTCGACGATGCGGTCGAACGTCGAGCGGGCGAAGTTGGAGAGGGCATACCGGGGAACCCCCGCCGCACCGAGCTCGTCGATGATTTCGACCGTGCCGGGGATCGGCGCGGCCAGGGTTTCGGGCCACCGGTCCCAGAACGCCCAGATCAGCTCGGCGTGGTCCGGATGGGCGGCCTCCACCTCGGCGAGCACCTCGCGGTGGGGGCGGCCCAGGTCGAGCTGCTCGTTGACCGCCACGGTCATCACCTCGGAGGTGAACCAGTCGAGGCGGGCCGGGTCCGGGATCAGCTCGCTGTAGAGGCGGCGCGGCGACCACGGCATCACCACATTGCCCAGATCGAAGAACACCGCCTGCGGAACGTCGGCCATGGGAAGGTTCTAGTTCAGCTCCGCTTCGGAGCGCAGCGAGGGGCCGGCGGTACCATGGGCCGATGGCATCGGGTTCGAACGCTCCCACCGACGGCGACGGCACCGCCGCCAACGGCGACCTTCCCGGCGACGGTTCCCGCCGGGCGTGGGAGGCGGCGTTCGCAGCGTCGCCCGGCGCCGACGTGCCCCACACGACGATGTCGGGGGTTCCCGTGGAGGGCGTGTACGGCGACGCCCCGTATCCCGGGCAGTTTCCCTATACCCGGGGCATCCACGCCTCGATGTACCGCAGCCGTCGCTGGACCATGCGCATGGTCGCCGGGTTCGGCACCGCCGGCGACACCAACGCCCGTTTCCACGAGCTGCTGGCCGCCGGCGGCACCGGGCTGTCGACCGCCTTCGACATGCCCACGCTGCTCGGCCGCGACTCCGACCACGAGTGGTCGGTGGGCGAGGTGGGTCGCGCCGGGGTGGCCGTCGACAGCCTGGCCGACATGGAGGACCTGTTTGCGGGCATCGACCTGGGCGAGGTGACCACCTCGATGACGATCAACGGCCCGGCCGCCCCGATCATGGCCGCCTACATCGCCGTCGCCGAGGGTGGTGGAACCCCACGGGCCCGACTGGGCGGCACGATCCAGAACGACATCCTCAAGGAGTACCACGCCCAGAAGGAGTACCTGTTTCCTCCCCGGCCGTCGATGCGTCTGGTCACCGACCTGATGGCCTTCACCGCCGCCGAGATGCCCAAGTGGAACCCGGTGTCGGTGTCGGGCTACCACATCCGCGAGGCGGGTTCGACCGCGGCCCAGGAGCTGGCCTTCACCCTGGCCGACGGGTTCGCCTACGTCGAGGCGGCGATCGCAGCGGGCTCCCGGTCGACACGTTTGCCCCCGATTGTCGTTCTTCTTCAACAGCCACTCGGACTTCTTCGAGGAGATCGGCAAGTTTCGGGCCGCCCGCCGCATCTGGGCCACCTGGATGCGCGACCGCTACGGGGCCACCGACGAACGATCGCTGAAGCTGCGCTTCCACACCCAGACCGCCGGCGTATCGCTGACCGCGCAGCAGGCGAGATCAACATCGCCCGGTGGCCACCCAGGCACTGGCGGCGGTCCTCGGCGGCACGCAGAGCCTGCACACCGACAGCTACGACGAGGCGCTTGCGCTGCCCACCGAGCAGGCGGCCCGCATCGCGTTGCGCACCCAGCAGATCATCGCCGAGGAGACCGGCGTCACCGCGGTGGCCGACCCGTTGGGCGGCTCGGACTACGTCGAGTGGATGACCGACGAGATGGAGCGGCAGGCCGGCGAGATCTTCGACCACCTCGACGAACTCGGGTCGGGCTCGATCCTCGAGGGCGTCTACGAGGGCATCGAGGCCGGGTACTTCGTTCGGGAGATCGCCGAGGCGGCCTACACCTTCGAGCGGGCCGTCAACTCCGGCGAGCGCATCACCGTCGGGGTCAACGGCTACACCGACGGCGACGACGGTTCGCCCAGGCTGCTCTCGATCGACCCGGAGGTCGAGGCGCTGCAACTGAAGCGGCTCGCCGACGTGCGCCGCGATCGCAACGACGACGCGGTGCGCGACGCGCTCGGCTCGCTGGCCGAGGCCGCCGCCGACCCGACGGTCAACCTGATGCCTCCGCTGATCGAGGCGATGCGGGCCCACGTGACCATCGGCGAAACCACCACCTGCCTGGAGGGCGTGTTCGGCACCTACCGAGAGCCCGAGGTGCTGTGAGCGCCACCACCGGCGACCGGGCGACCAGGGACGACGGGCTGCCGATCCGCATCGTGTTGGCCAAGATGGGCCTGGACGGACACGACCGTGGGCTCAAGGTGGTGGCGCGAACGCTCCGCGACGCCGGCTGCGAGGTCATCTACCTGGGACTCCGCCAGAGCGCAGCCACGATCGTGGCTGCGGCGATCGACGAGGACGCCGACGCCATCGGCATCTCGATGCACAACGGTGGCCACCTCACCCTGGCCCCCGCATGGTGGAGGCGGTCGCCGGGGCCGACCTCGAACTCCCGGTGATCGTCGGCGGCATCATCCCGGACAGCGACCGGGAGACCCTTCGCGCCGCCGGTGTGGCCGCCATCCTCACGCCGGGCGCCTCCGACGACGAGGTCGTCTCAGCCGTGCGCAACGCCGTCTCGGCCCGGACCCGCTGACCGGTTCAGGCCGCTCGAAACATTCGGCACCACCTCGCCGAGGAAGTTACACAATCGTCATATAGGCTGGGGGCAACCCGCCACCACACAACGACCCTTTGAGGTTCCCCCATGCGTTCCCGCCCCCTCCGCCTTGCCCTTGCCGCACTCGTTGCGTTGCTCGCCGTCGTCGTCGCCGCCTGCGACGAGACCACCGACGCCCAGCGCTCCCAGGCGATCGGGCTGATCAACAGCGAACGATCCAGCCGGGGCATCGCCAAGCTGTCGCAGGCGAGCGACCTCAACGCCAAGGCGGGAAACTGGGCCGCCAAGATGCGCGACGAGTGCAAGCTGAGCCACTCCAAGCTGTCCGACGGCGTCACGCTGAGCTGGCGGGCGTTGGGCGAGAACGTCGGCTACTCCAGTTCTATCTCCAAGATCCATACCAACCTGATGAACTCGTCGGGTCACCGGGCCAACATCCTCAACAGCAGCTACGACCGCGTGGGCGTCGGGATCGCCACCGGCACCTGCAACGGCTACTCGGTGGTGTACGAGACCCAGGTGTTCGCCGACGTTCGGTAGACCTGGGGCCCGCCCCTCGTCACCCGATCGGTTGGGGTTTCGCTACCCGGCCTGCACCAGGGGCAGAATCGCCACGAAGAAGATCGCCCCTGCGGCCACACCAAGGGTGTGCCACACCTCGTGATATCCGAACCACCGGGGGATCGGGTTGGGCCGACCGAGGGCGAACAGGATGGCCCCCACCGTGTAGGTGAGGCCCGCCAGGATCACGAGCACCAGCAGGCGGGGTCGGTCCCAGAAGTTCGGCACGAGCGACAGGCCCATCCACCCCAGCGCGATGTACAGCACGCCCCCGACCACCCGGAAACGTTCCATCGAGACCAGTTTCAGGGTGATACCCACCCCGGCGCCCGCCCACATCAGGCCGAACATGACCCAGCGCCACATGCCCGAGGCGGCCAGCAGGTACATCGGCGTGGCGGTGCCGGCGATCAGCACGTAGATCATGGCGTGGTCGGCCTGGCGCCACCGTCGACGGGCGGTCGGCGACCTGGCGAACACGTGGTAGATGCCGCTGGTGGCATAACAGGCGATGGCCGAGAGCCCGTAGACCCAGGCGGCCAGTTCGGCCTGCGGGGTCACTGCGACGGCCACGAGCCACACGAGGGCCGCCACCGAGACCACCGCCGCACCGAGGTGGATGCGGCCACGCAGCCGGGGGCGGGCGTCCAGTTCCTCGTAGTGATGCCGCTGGGCCAACTCCGGTGACATCACGGCGGTTTTCAGTTGGTCTCCCGGGCTCACACCTTACGACGTTACACGGGCCGGCGAACCGATCGGCGGCGCCGGAGCCGATTGCTGAGAGACCTCACTCACCCCGGTGAGGGTTGCCGCAGGATGGGTGCCGGTCAGAAGTAGATGACCTGTTCGGCCTTGGCGGCCGCCTCGTCGAGGTCGTCCGAATAGGCGCCGGTGGACAGGTACTTCCATCCGGCATCGCAGATGACGAAGCAGATCGTGCCCGACTCGATGCGCTCGGCCACCTTGACGGCACCGGCCAGCGCCGCACCCGACGAGATACCGGCGAACACCCCGACGTCGCCGAGGCGGCGGGTCCAGATCAGCGACTCCTTGGGCCGCACGATCGACTTCCCGTCCAGCAGGTCGACACCACCCCACTTGTCGAACACCGGCGGGATGTAGCCGTCCTCAAGGCTGCGAAGCCCCTCCACCTGTTCGCCCGACGGCGGCTCCACCGCCAGCACCTTCACGTCCGGGTTGAGTTCCTTGAGGTAGGTGCCCACCCCCAGCAGGGTGCCCGACGTTCCCAGTCCGGCGACGAAGTGGGTGATCTCGGGGCAGTCGGCCGCAATCTCCGGCCCGGTGGTCTCGTAGTGGGCCCGAGGATTGGCCTCGTTGGCGTACTGATACAGAAAGACCCAGCTGGGGTTCTGGTCGGCCAGCTCGATGGCCCGGCGCACGGCACCGTTGGACCCCTCCGCCCCCGGCGAGTCGATGATCTCCGCTCCGAACGCCAACAGCGCCCCCCGGCGCTCCTCGGTGACATTCTCGGGAAGCACCACCTTGAGCCGGTAGCCGCACCCGACAGATCATGGCCATGGCGATGCCGGTGTTGCCCGACGAGGGCTCGATGATCACGGATCCTGGACGAAGCGTGCCGTCCTCCTCGGCCTCGGTGATCATCTGCCGGGCGATCCGGTCCTTGACCGACCCGGCGGGATTGAGGAACTCGGCCTTGCCCAGGATGCGCACGTCGGGGTTGGGGCTCAGCTCGGAGACGTCGATCAGCGGCGTGGAGCCGATCAGGTCCAGCACCTTGCGGCCACTGCCATTTGGCACCTCTCTCATCGCGAACGACATCGCCGGGAGTCGATTTCCACGGCCGACCGCCGGGGCGAAACCCGACAAACCCGACCACCTCGGTAGGGATTGTACCCCGAGGGAACACGGCGGAAACCAGCGGTGTTCCCGATCCGAGCGATTATTCGGCGATTATTCGGTGACTATTCGCCGGTTTCGACCGGCCCCTCGGTGACCACCACCCGCTCCTCGGTCACCTCGCCGCCGACGATTCGGAAGCTGCGCATCACCGGTTCGTCCCCTCGGAGCGACACGATCGGGTAGTGCCAGGACTCATCGGGGGCCGCCGCGACGTCGGTCGGCGACGGGTAGGCGTCGGTGTGGGTGTGGGAGTGCGCCACCCCGATGATCGCCAGCCCGTCGTCATCCGCATCGCGTTCGACCGCCATGAAGTCCCGGCCCGCCACCTCGTAGATGCGGCTGGAGGCGGCGGCGTTCGGGGTGGCGACAAAACGGTGCACCACGTCGCCCTGCCACTCCCCGATCAGCAGTCCGCACACCTCGAGTGGGTACCCCCGAAGCGCATGTGCGCACATCGCGTCGAGGACGTCGGCGGTCAGTACCAGGGCCACGGCCGAAACCTACTGGAGCCGGCCCCACCAGGAAGTAGCCTGAACCGATGGGCGACGACATCCAGGTGATCGCCACCAACCGCCAGGCGTCGCACCGCTACGAGTTGCGCGACACCTACGAGGCCGGGCTGGTGCTGCTCGGCTCCGAGGTGAAGTCGCTGCGCGAGGCCAAGGGCACGCAGCTCACCGAGGGCTACGCCGATCTCACCCGTGACGGCGAGATGTGGCTGCGCAACATGCACATCGCCGCGTACAGCCACTCCCAGGATCACTCGGGCCACGACCCAACCCGGCCCCGCAAGATGCTCCTGCACCGCGGCGAGCTGGACCGACTCGCCGCCAAGGTGGCCCAGGAGCGGCTCTCCATCGTGCCGCTGCGCATCTACTTCAAGGGGTCGAAGGTGAAGCTGGAGTTTGCGCTGGGCAAGCCCAAGAAGACGGTGGACCGCCGCCGGGACATCGCCGCTCGCGACGTGCAGCGCGAGACCGAGCGGGAGATGGCCCGAGCCGCCAAACACCGGTGAGACGCGGCTCGATCGCCGTGGCGGTCGGCCTGTGCGCCACACTGCTCGTCGGCTGCGGGGGCCAGGAACCCGCCGACCCCACCGAGTCCACGATGTCGCTGGTCGACGATCCCAGCGATGAGGCCCTCGACGAGCTGTTTGTCGCCGTCGACGCCACTCGTGCCCAGTCGACCGGCCGCTACACCACCGAGTCGCCGCAGCGAACCACCACCGGCGCCTACGACGGCAACGGTGTCAGCGTGCGGAGCGACGGCCGCCCGGAGATCCGGGTGGTTGGATCCCAGGCCTACCTGCCGTCGACGCTCTTCCCCCGGGTGGCCGCCACCACCACCTGGCTGTCGGTCCCACTGGACGATCTGGCCCCGTTGGAGAACCGCTCTCCCGGGTTGGCCGACGAGATCGCCGCGCTGGCGGGTGCTGCACCCCCGGGTCTCGGCCCGGCGCTCGCTGCGCTGCGGACGTCGACCGGGGCGCACCGCAACGACGACGGCACGATCCTCACCCAGCTCAACCTCTCCAACCTGGGCGGCGTCAACCCGCGCGACCAGGACGCCGTCGTGGCGTGGGCCGGGCTGTGGGCCCGCGACGGCGGGCCGCGCACGGTGGTGGCCGAGGTGAGCATCGCCTCGGACGGTCTCCTCCAGCAGGTGGTGATCGACCCCGACGGCGAGACCGACGCCGGCCCCCTGACCCTCGCGTTGAGCGACCTGGGTGACCCGGTGACCGTCAACACGCCGTTTGCCTCCGACGTCACCGTGTTGAGGTGAGTGGTCGCCCGAGCGACTTCACGACGGGGCGTTCACCCGGCCATCCGGTAACCTGAAGGCTTCACACCAGGGGCTGATCGGTTTCGACGTTGAGACCAGGAAGTCGCTCGTGCGGCCCGAGTTGCTCAGACTCGCTAAACGGGGCAACCAAAAGAACCGGCAAATCCGAGTTCGCTCTCGCAGCCTGATTTAGTTCAGTCTGAAGAGAGTCATAGTGACCGGCAACGGCGCACGGGGCCTGATCCTTACAGCCCGGCAACAGAAGTAGGGATGGACCGCAGGGAAAGACCGCTGACGGTGTGAAAGAACACTGACTTCGAGGAAAGACTCGGCGGTGATCGAAAGATCAGTTGACCCGCCAGCGTGGCAACCGCAAGCCACAAGTCGGGAACGGTCGTAGCGCGGACGGTAACCACTTAGCGGACGGGGGTTCGATTCCCCCCAGCTCCACCAAAAACCTCACTGCATATCCCCCCACTGCATACCCCTCGCCGCATATCCCTCACGGGCGACAGCCGGGCGACCACCAGCAGCGAGGTCGGACACCTCGCGGTCTGGGTGGGATTGCACTCGGAACCCGTGCCGAAGTCCACCCAAACTCAAGTCCTGCGGGCCGCGAGCCTGTCGCTCAGTTCCTGTCGGGTCGCCGATGCTGCCGACCAGCTCCTCCACGATGTCCTCGACGGTGAGGATGCCGACGACGTCCGAGGACGCCGCGCGCACCACCGCCAGGTGGCGCCCGGCGGCCTGCATCGCTCGAAGCACCTCGATGATCAGGTCGTCCGCCCCCACCTCGAGCGCCTCCTGCACCAGTTCTCCCACCGGGAGCTCCGGCTGGGAGGTGGCGGCATCGGCGAGGTCGCGAATCCGACGAAGCCCACCACCCGCTCGGGCGAGCGTTCGCTCACCACGAGCCGACGGTGCCCGGCGGCGATCAGGATCGACAACGCCTCCGACACCGGGGTGGTCGTCGGCGTGCCCACCACCTGCTCCAGCGGCACCAGGATCTCGCCCGCCCGCAGGTCACCCAGGTCGAAGGAGCGCTCGATCAGCTCGGCGTCCGACGGTTCGATGTACGCCGCCGCCGCCTCGCCGGTCAGGTGGAGCAGCTCATCCTCGCTCACACCACCATGTTCGTCGAGGTCCCTCGACAGGGGGGATTGCACCTCGGCGATCCACACCAGCACCGCCACCACCGGGCCGAGCACCCAGCGGACCGCCCTGTCAGCGGAGCCAACCGCCTGGAATAAGTGCCGGGGCCTTCGGATCGCCACGGTCTTGGGGATGGCCTCGCCGTAGATGAACAGCACCACGGTGACCGCCACCGTGGCGATCGTGACGCCACCGCCCTCGGACAGGCCGGGCCGCCAGCAGCCCGGCGATCGCCGTGGCGGTGACCTGGCTGAGCAGCACCGCCAGCAGGATGGCGTTCATCACCCGTGGCAGGTCGCCGAGCAGCTCGAGCAGTCGACGGGCCGACCGATCGCCCGAGGCCGCGTCGGCGACCACGGCCGACCGGCGCAGGTGCAACAGCGAGGCCTCCATCAGGGCGAGCACAAACAGCACCACCACCAGGACGGCGAACAGCGCCGCCAGGGCAACCTCGTTCATTCCCACGGCCCGACCGGCGTTACCAGCTGCCGCCCCCGCCGCCTCCGAACCCGCCGCCGGAGAACCCGCCGCCGCCGAAGCCCGACATGCCGCCCGCTCCCCCGGCGCTCGAGCGCTGCACCGCCGAGAAGGCGCCGGCCGCAGGGACCCGAAGTGGTTGAGGCTGTGGGAGAAGATGATCCAGTCGAAGGGCCGGGGTGACACCCACCAGCCCATCTGCTCGGCCTGCACCACGCCCTCGGCGCTGAGCTGGGCGAAGGTCTGGGCCCAACGCTCGGTCATGCCGAACACCATCGCATAGGGCAGGTAGCGGCTGAACAGGTTCTGTTCGGCCGCCCAGTGCTGGCGGTCGCCCCCCTGCGGCGAACATCTCGCGGAATCCGAGCACCCGGCGGTACATCGCGGTGCCCTTGCCGGTACGGGCCGGCATGTTGATCGACAGCGCCATCAGCGCCAGGGAGGCCAGCACCAGCGGAATGCCGACGAGCGCCCATCGGGTGAAGGCGATCAGCCCAATCAGCAGCGCTCCCGAGACGAGCAACGCCATGAAGCCACCCCCAGCCACGAGGCGCGGGTGCGGTCGGGCCGCTTGCGGTACCAGCCGTGCGACACCATGTCGTCGTACATCTCCGACTGCACGATCTTCAGACGCGAGCTGAAGCTGTACTTCAACTCGCTCAGCGTCGTCTCCGAGCCGGAGGCGAACAGCGACGTCAGCAGCGTCTTCTCGTAGGCGACCAGACCGGAGTGGTCCTGGTTCAGCTCGGTCAGGCGGTAGTCGCCGTCGGTCAGGTCCTCGATGCGCAGGTAGCCCTTGACCGCCAGGTCGATCAGCGTGGCCGACACGTCGATGTTGTCGGCGCGCTCGTCGATGATCGTGCCCGCCGCGCCCGGAAGGATCCCTCCGGGCGGCACGAACTCCACGGTGATGCCGTCGTGCCCACCGAGGCCCAGCCGTTGTTCGTCGTCCACGTCGGAGCCGAAGCTCTGGTCGACCACCGAACCGACGAAGGCGCGGTCGCGCCCCACCCGATAGCCCAGCAGCGCCACCAGAGCCGCCGCCACCGCCCCCAGTGCGCCCCCGGCGCCAACCGTGGCGGGCGACAGCGTGAACGCCCGCTGCAGGCTCCACACCTCGTCGAGGATCGGGTCGGTCGAGGCGAAGGTGCCCGTCGGGACCTTGAGGTACATCGTCATGCCCGAATTGGCGCTCAACGACGCCACCGACGCCGTGGCAGTGGCACCGCTGAGGTTCTCCGTGCCGCACTCGGTGATCGAGCCGTAGCTGCCGGTGAAGCACTTCACCTCGGTGATCTCGGCCGGCAGGCTCACCGTGCCCATCGCCTGGGAGATCGGCACGCTCCACTGGTCGCCCACGATGTTCAGCGGCACCTCCTCGTAGCCGTCGAAGGCGTTGACCACGCCCCGGAGGTCATAGGAGATCACGTAGGTCTGCGTGCCCGAGATCGTCGCGTCGGGGTCGCCGATCCGGATCCGTTCGATGTTGCCCTGGTGCTCGACCTCGACGTCGGTCGGCGCCCCGGTGGGGCTGGACACCGAAATGTTCTCCAGGGGGGTCACCCGCTCCCACCGGGCGGAGGTGTCGCGGCCCTCCAGCACGGGGTCGTCGGAGTTGAGGGCGTACCGAACCTGAATGAACCGTTCGATGCCGTGGCGGCTGTTGCCGCCGAAGTCGTAGCTGATCGTCTCGGTGATGCGCGCCGTGCCGTTCTCATCGACCTCGGCCCGGACGTCGTAGGAGTCGATCTGCTCGCCGAACTGCGCGGCCGGCGACCAGCCCAGCTCGGCGGTGGAGGCGCCGGACAACCCGGACAGTGCGACCACGCCGACGACCACCCCGATCAGGCACGCGATGATCGCCCGCGCCCCTCGGTCGCGAGGCGGCGTCGGCGGGGAGGTGACCATGGGCGAACCCTACCTCCGCGCAACTCGCTTCCTCCCCCTGCCCCGGTAGGGTCGACGCCCGATGCCGATGCGACTCAGCGATCATGCCGACGGAGCCGCTCGGGTTCGCCGATTCGCCCGCCGTTGGTACGCCTCGCTTCGCTACAACCTGCCCTTCGCCTGGGTGTACGCCGTCAACGTCGTCCTGTGGGTCACCCTCCGACGGCGGCCGTTCGAGACGCCGGAGGACTTCCCCGGCGTGGCCGGGTTGGCCGCCCACGACGAGGCGATCCGGCGCGAGTTCCGCCGCCTCAGGGCACGGACACAGACGCCGACGTTCGGCGACCTCGACCCCGGCCAGAGCCGGCTGGCCACCGACCGGTGGCGGGCGCTGCTGTTGTGGTTCTGGGGACGCCCGGCGCCGCTCAACCTGGGCGACTGCCCGGAGACCGCGGCGGCGCTGTCGCAGATCGTCGGGCTTCGGACCGCCTTTTTCTCGACGCTCGAGCCCCGCACGTCGCTGCCGTGGCACATGGGGCCCTACGCGGGCGTCCTCCGCGTCCATCTCGGCGTCGAGGTTCCCCCGGGAGGGGCCTGTGGGATCCGTGTCGGGCGGGAGCGCCGGACGTGGGCCAACGGCGAACTGCTCGTCTTCGACGACACCTACCCCCACACCGCGTGGAACCGCAGCGATCAGGAACGGGTGGTGCTGTTTCTCGACATCGAACGCCCGATGCCCCATCGCTGGCAGCGTCGGCTGAACCGGCGGGTGCTTCGCCACCTGGAGCACACCGAGCGCATCGCCGCTGCGGCCCGTCGGGGCGACGAGTTGATGGGCCGTCAACCGGGCACCCCCGCCTGACCCCGGCCGCCGGACGGCGCCGGAGGGCTGGGTTGCCGGTTGCTGGTTGCCGGTTGGTTCGGGTTGGTTCGGGTTGGCTCGAGTCGAGTCGACTCAGCCCGGGTGGGGTCGGCTCAGGTCTTCAGGTACCAGGACACCGACAGGGTGGACCCGATGGCGCCGACCACCAATGCGACCCCGATCAGCAGCAACATGACCCAGCCGACGTTGCCATCGGTCCACCAGATCGCCCCGAAGAACGACTGCACGTCCTTGTTGACGAAGCTGGTTCGCCAGACCCAGGTGAGGCCCCACAGCCCGGCGGTGGCGGCCGCCCAGCCGATGAGCGCATGCACCACACCCTCCAAAATGAAGGGGATGCGGATGAACCAGTTGGTGGCCCCCACCAGGCGTTGCACTTCTATCTCTCTCCGGCGCGCGAACACCGCCGTCTGGATCATGAACACGATCAGCAGGGCGGTGGCGATCAACAGCACCACCGCCAACACGATGAAGAACGTCGACAGGTTGGAGAGGAAGCTCTCCATCTGTTTCACCGCGTCGAGCGCAAACTCCACCTTGTAGACACCCGGCTCGTTCTGAAAGCTCTGTCCCAGCTCGGAGACGACGTTGGACTGCGGGTTGGTGGGCGTCACCCGGAACGACTGCGGCAGGTCCTGGGGCTCCACCGACGCCACGATGTCGGGGTCGTCGCGAAACAGCTGCTGGAACTCCTCGAAGGTCTTCTCGGTGTCGACGAAGCTGATGTCGGCCACCTGCGGCGACGCGGCCAGCTTGCCCTCGACCTGATCGATCTTCTCCTGGTCGGCTCCGGGCTGCATGTAGACGATGAACTCGACGCCGTCCTTCCAGCGTTCGAAGGCGTGGTCGACGCCGGCGACGAACAGCAACGCGCCCCCGAGGATGCCCAGCGACACGCCGAAGGTGATGATGCTGGCCACGGTCAGCAACAGGTTGCGCAACAGGTTGTTGGTCGTCTCGCGGATGACGTAGTCGAGTCGCATCGCCATAATTCAGCCTCGCTTCTGATTCACTCGTGCACGCAGGGTCGTTCGTCGATGCCGACTCAAGGGTAGGTGGCGGGTCACTCGTACACGCCGCGAGCCTGGTCGCGAACGATCCGGCCCCGATCGAGCTCGATCACCCGACGGCGCATCGTGTCGACGATGCCGCGGTCGTGGGTGGCCATCACCACGGTGGTGCCGGTGCGGTTGATTCGGTCGAGCAGTTTCATGATGCCCACCGAGGTGGCGGGGTCGAGGTTGCCGGTGGGCTCGTCGGCCAGCAGGATCAGCGGGCGGTTGACGAACGCCCGGGCGATCGACACCCGCTGCTGTTCGCCGCCGGAGAGTTCGTGGGGAAAGTTCTCCGCCTTCTTGGCGAGACCGACCAGGTCGAGAATGGCGGGCACCTGGGTGCGGACGACGTGCCGGGGCCGCCCGATCGCCTCCAGCGCAAAGGCCACGTTCTCGGACACCGTCTTGTTGGGGAGCAGCTTGAAGTCCTGAAACACCGCCCCGATGTTGCGGCGCAGGTAGGGCACCTTGTAGCCGGGCAGCTCGCCGATGTCCTTGCCGGCGACGAAGATCCGACCCTCCTCGGGCCGCTCCGACTTGTTGACCAACCGCATGAACGTCGACTTGCCGGACCCGGACGGGCCGACGAGGAACACGAACTCGCCCTTGGCGATGTCCACGTTGGCGTCGCGCAGCGCCACCGAATCAGACTTGTACGCCTTGGTGACGCTCTCGAACTTGATCACGTAGTCGCCTCTCGAACGGGGGGTTCGTCGTCGGGAGCCCGGCGTGGGCGCCTCTGTGACGGGCTCGACCCACAGATGTTACAAAGCCGCAACACCGCAGGGGTGCCACCCGGAGAAACTATCCGCCCACGGTGCGGTTCCACCGGAGCCACGCCTCCATCAGCGGGTCGAGCTCGCCGTCCAGCACCGCCTCGGGCTGGTTGAGTTCCAACCCCGAGCGCAGGTCCTTCACCTGCTGGTACGGCTGCAACACGTAGTTGCGGTCCTGGCTGCCGAAGTCGACCTTGGCACCGCCGCCGGAGATGTTGTTGATGTGTTCCATCCGCTTCTGGCGTTCCAGCTCCAGCAGCTTGGCCTTGAGGATCTGCATCGCCTTGTCCTTGTTCTGGAACTGCGAGCGCTCGTTCTGGACGGCCACGACCGTGCCCGTGGGCAGGTGGGTGATGCGAACCGCCGAGTCGGTGGTGTTGACGTGCTGTCCGCCGGCGCCGGAGGACCGGTAGACGTCGATGCGCAGGTCCTTGTCCTCCACCTCGACCTCTTTGCCCACGTCGTCGATGAACGGGGTCACCCGCACCGAGGCGAAGCTGGTCTGGCGCCTGGCGTTGTTGTCGAACGGCGAGATGCGGACCAGCCGGTGCACGCCGTGCTCGGAGCGGAACCAGCCGTAGGCGTTGCGGCCCTTCAGCAGGAAGGTGGCCGACGAGAGCCCCGCCTCGGTGCCCTCGGACACCTCCTGAAGTTCCAACGTGAATCCGTGCCGCTCGGCCCACCGCTGGTACATGCGCAGCAGCATCTCGGTCCAGTCCTGCGCGTCCACGCCCCCGGCACCCGAGTTGAGCTCGATGATCGCGTCGCTCTCGTCGTACTCCCCGGTGAAGAGCGCACGGAGCTCCAGTCGCTCGAACTCGGACGTGAGCGCCTCGATGCCGGTGGAGATCTCGGCCTCGAGGGATTCGTCGCCCTCCTCACGGGCGAGCTCGGCCAGGGTGGCGAGGTCCTCGAGGGTGGAGTCGAGACGCTCGTAGAGCTCGAGGTCGTCGGTCGTCTCGGCGAACTCCCGCTGCAACGCCTGCGCTGCGTCGGCGTTGTCCCACAGGTCGGGGCGCGCCAGCTCCACCTCCAGCTGGGGCAGCCGTCGACGCAGCTCCTCCACCCGGAGGTACTCGGCGGCCTCGTCGCGTTCGGCCCCGAGGCGCTTCAGCGCATCGCTGAAATCCTGCATCGTTACGCTCCCGCCACTTGCTGCCGACCGGTTGAACCCAACGGGTACCTCGGCATCAGCTGCTACCAGCGGGCGATCCGTGGCACTTCTTGAACTTCTTGCCGCTGCCGCACGGGCAGGGCGCGTTGCGGGGTCTTGTCCCACTCGGTCTTCACCACCGGCTGGGCGGCCTCGGGCTCCTCGGGTGCCCCGGAGTCGGCCGGACCGCCCTCGCCGGTGGATGCGCCCTCCCCGCTGGCGAGCCGGGCCACCGCCGGGGTGCCGGAGCTGTCGCTGGGGTCGCTGGGTCCCTGCGTCTGGATGTTGCCGACCTTGGCCTCGGGGGCGTCGTCGCGGACCACGTTGACGTGCATCAGGTACTTGACGAACTCCTGGGCGATCGTGTGGATCAGCTGCTCGAACATGCCGTAGCCCTCGCGCTGCCACTCGGTGAGCGGGTCGCGCTGGCCCATGGCCCGCAGGCCGATGCCGTCCTCGAGGTGATCCATCTCGCGGAGGTGGTCGCGCCAGCGGGCGTCGATGATGCGCAGCATCACCTGGCGCTCGATGTCGCGCATCGTATCCTCGCCCAGGCTCTCCTCCCGGGCCAGGTACTGACCGTTGGCCTCGCCCATCAGCAGGTCGTAGAGCTCGTCGGTGGACACCGCCGACTCCAGCGACTCCTCGGTGAACTCCGTCGGCCAGAACGTGCCGATCTCGGCCACCAGACCCTTCAGGTCCCACTCCTCGGAGAACTCCGACACGCAGTAGGTGCGGATCGAGGTGTCGACCGCGTCGGCCAGGGCCTCGAGTGCCTCCTCGCGCAGATCGAGGCCGTCGAGCACCTGGTCGCGGCGGCGATAGATCACCTTCCGCTGCTCGTTCATCACCTCGTCGTACTTGAGCACGTTCTTGCGGATCTCGCCGTTGCGGGTCTCCACCGTGTTCTGGGCCCGCTCGATGGCCTTGGACACCATTTTGGCCTCGATCGGCACGTCCTCGGGCCAGTCCTTGCCCATGACGAACTGGATGGCGCCGGTGGCGAAGATGCGCATCAACTCGTCCTCGAGGGAGAGGTAGAAGCGGCTCTCGCCCGGGTCGCCCTGGCGGCCTGAGCGGCCCCGCAGCTGGTTGTCGATGCGGCGGCTCTCGTGGCGCTCGGTGCCCAACACGTAGAGCCCGCCCAGCTCGCGAACCTTCTCGCCCTCCGCCTTGACCTGCTGGGTCCAGTGCTCGAGACGTTCCTGGTGGAACGCCTGGCCCTCCTCGGAGTCGGGGTCGAGCCCCTCCCCGCCAGGTCGCGGTCGGCCAGCCCCTCGGGGTTGCCGCCGAGGATGATGTCGACGCCGCGACCGGCCATGTTGGTGGCCACGGTGACCCCGCCGATGCGACCGGCCTGGGCGACCACGTCGGCCTCCCGGGTGTGCTGCTTGGCGTTGAGCACCTCGTGGGCGATGCCACGCTTCTCCAGCTCGCGGGAGAGCACCTCGGACTTCTCCACCGACACGGTGCCCACCAGCACGGGCTGCCCCGTGGCGATGCGCTCCTCGATGTCGTCGGCGACCGCCGAGAACTTGCCCTTCTCGCCGCGGAAGATCAGGTCGCCCTCGTCGGCCCTGGCCAGTGGCTTGTTGGTGGGGATCGGCACCACCTGGAGGCCGTACGTGCTCATGAACTCGGCCGCCTCGGTCACCGCCGTGCCCGTCATGCCGCCGAGCTTGTCGTACATGCGGAAGTAGTTCTGCAGGGTGACGGTGGCGAGGGTCTGGTTCTCCTCCTTGATCCGCACCCCTCCTTGGCCTCCACCGCCTGGTGCAGGCCCTCGGACCAGCGCCGTCCCTCGAGCACCCGGCCGGTGAACTCGTCGACGATCTTCACCTGCCCCTGGCTGACCAGGTAGTCCTTGTCGCGGTGGTAGAGCTCCTTGGCCTTCAGCGCCACGGTGAGCTGGTGGACGAAGTTGGCGGTCGGATCGTCGTAGAGGTTCTCGACGCCCAGCGCCTTCTCCACCTTCTCGATGCCGGGTTCGAGGGGCGACACCTGGCGCTTTTCCTCGTCGACCTCATAGTCAACGTCCCGCTTCAGCGCACGCACGACCGCGGCGAAGCGGTAGTACAGCTTGGCCGCGTCGGTGACCTGTCCGGAGATGATCAGCGGCGTGCGGGCCTCGTCGATCAGGATCGAGTCGACCTCGTCGATGATGCAGTAGTTGAAGCCCCGTTGCACCTGCTCGCCGCGCGAGCGCCATGTTGTCGCGCAGGTAGTCGAAGCCGAACTCGTTGTTGGTGCCGTAGGTGATGTCGCAGGCGTACTGGGCGCGCTTGTGCACCGGGTCGTTCATATTGGGCAGCACCATGCCGATGTCGAGGCCCAGAAAGCCGTGCACCTGCCCCATCCACTCGGCGTCGCGCTTGGCCAGGTACTCGTTGACCGTGACGACGTGGACGCCCTTGCCGGTCAGGCCGTTGAGGTACACGGGCAGGGTGGACACCAGCGTCTTGCCCTCGCCGGTCTTCATCTCGGCGATCCACCCGAAGTGGAGGGCGGCACCACCCATCAACTGCACGTCGTAGTGGCGCTGGCCGATCACCCTGCGGGCGGTCTCCCGCACCACGGCGAACGACTCGATCACCAGGTTGTCCAGTTGCTCCCCGTTGTCGAGACGCTTGCGGAAGTCGTCGGTCTTGGCGCAGATCGTCGTCGGAGAGCGCCTCCATTTCCGGCTCGAGCGCGCCGATGTCGGGGACGAGGTCGGACAGGGCGCGCAACTTGCGCCCTTCGCCCGCGTGGAGGATTTTGTCAAGGATTCCCATAGCGCCGGTGAGTCTACCGATGCGGTGGCACAGGCCCTCTCGGGAGCGAGACACCGGGGTCGCCCGGGCTCCGGCGGGCGGCGACGGCGCCGGAGCGGTCCCCGTCGGGCCCGCATCGGGCGTGGCGGCGACGCACAACGCATACACCTCCGAGGCGCCGGCAGCCCTCAGCGCCGCGGCCGCTCTGGCGAGGCTGGCACCGGTGGTGGTGACGTCGTCGATCACCACCACCCGGGCGGGCGCCGCCCGTGATGGTCGAAGCGAGGGCCCTCCAGCCGCTGCGCACGCGTGCGGCCGGTCTGACCTGCGGCCACCGGTCGGGCCGGGGCACCGCTCGACTTCCCCATGGTCGGAGCCGAGGCCGTGCGATGCAACAGCGCAGCGACCGGCACCCTGGAGTGGAGGCGCTTCGCCGCCGCACGTGCGGCGGCACGTGCCAGCAGCCGACCCTGGTCGAAACCACGAGATGCCGCCTTCGAGGGCTCGGCGGGCACCCAACACACCGTGGCGCCCTCAAACCACGGTCCGCCCATCACGGCCAGCGCGGCGCCGATCGAGTCCACGGCGTCGCGATGGCGGTGATACTTCAGCGAGGTCACCAGGCCGGTGGCAACCCCCTCGTACCGGCAGAGTGCGGCGGCGCCGTCCACACCGTCGGGCGGCGGCGACAATTCGCCGTTGGCCAGCGGCCGCAGCGCCTCGACGCAGGCCGCGCAGGGGCTGGGCCCGCCGCGTCGGCACAACACACAGCTCGACCACAACCACACACGCCACCGTGGCCGGTCGACAGACGGTTGTCCACGGGTAGCGCAGCCCGGTTCGGGTGACCGGGCGCGCCAGTGCCCCGAGCTCGAGGCGCGCCGGTCGTTGGCGCCGGCGCCGTGTCCCGCCGCCGTCCGGATCGGGTGCCGCCAGGCGGCGGCTTCATCGCCCGTGACCTACCGGCCGGGCTCCGCCGACGTGCTGGGTGGCGGTCAGTCCGCAGTGATGATGTCGACCAGCTTGCGGTTGCGCCGCTGGTCGAAGCTGACCGTGCCGTCGGCCAGTGCGAACAAGGTGTCGTCCTTGCCCCGGCCGACGTTCTCACCCGGGTGGATGCGGGTGCCGCGCTGGCGCACGATGATCGACCCTGCGGTCACCTCGGTGCCGGCGTACACCTTGACGCCCAGGCGCTGACTGTTGGAATCGCGACCGTTCTTGGTTGAACCGCCGCCCTTGGTCTTGGACATCTGTGGCCTCCGTGCTCAGCGGCTGATGCCGACGATTTCGATGGTGGAAAAGCTCTGCCGGTGCCCGTAGCGACGCCGGTTGTTGCTCTTGTTCTTGTAGGTGAAGCCGTCGATCTTCTTGCCGCGGCCCTGTCCGACGATGCGGGCGGTCACGCTGGCCCCACCCAACTGATCGGGGGTCGCCAGGACGGTGTCGCCGTCGACCAGCATCACCGGCGTGAGCGTCACGTCGTCTCCGTCCTCGTTGAGGCGTTCGACGTCGAGCCGCTGGCCCTCTTCAACGCGGTACTGCTTACCGCCGGTCTTGATGACTGCATACATAGCTTGCCGATGTTAGCGGGCAACCGGCGGATCGTCACTTCGGCAGCCTGGTGACCGGTTGCACTGCCGCCACCACGATGGCGGCAGAGGTGCCGCGCTTGCTCCAGCCCTGCCCATCACGTCACCGCGAGGCGCGTCAGCACGCGCCGTCCGCCCCTCAGGCGGCGTCGTGGGCGGCCGGTTTCGGGGCTGGCGGCCCGGTCGGTTGGCGGTGGTTTCGGTGTTGGCCGGGGTCGAACAGCCTCGGTGGGTCGGGCGTTCCTGTTGCGCCGGGCGGCACGGGCGGTCCTGCCGGTGGTCCTGCCGGTGGTCCTGCCGCCTCGGGATCGCCCGGGCCGGCTGGCGGGTCGGGTAGGTCGGGGACCGGCTGAACGCTTCTTCGGGTTCGGCCAGGGGGTTGGACCTTCATGCCGTCGGGAGTGCGGGTGATGGTGAGACCGCGCTCGTGGACGGCGTGGTGGTGGTTGCTGCACAACAAACAAAGATTGTCGAGATCGGTGTTTCCGGTGGTTGGACCACCAGTCGACGTGGTGGACCTGGCAGTACTCCGGTGCGGTGTGACAGACGATGCAGCCGTGGTCGCGGTGCGTGACCGCCGCCCGCTGGGCGGGTGTGGCGAGGCGTTGGTGCGGCCGAGACCAGAGGGTTGGCCGGTGGTGTTAAAGAACGCTGGGAGCAGCTCGGCGTCGCAGCCGAGGCGGGTGATGGTGTCGACCGGCATCGGGGTGCCGTCGGCGAGGGTGCCGCCGGTGATCTGCCCGCGGAGCACGTCGAAGTTGGCGATCACCATCATCTGGGTGTTCGCCGGCGGGGTGGAACTGGCACCGGTGCGGTGCGGTCGGTCGGAGCCGCAGGGTCGGTCTCCGGCGACGCACCCGGTGCGTGAGCGTGTGCCGGATCGGGAGTCGGTTCCGGTGCCGGGGAAGAACCTGAAGCGGGATCCGGTGCACATGCGGCGGGGTCACCGAAACCGAACCCCTGCTGCTGCGATGAGCCCGTCGGTGCCGTGCCATCCGTCGGTGCCCCGCTACCCGTGTTGGTGCCGGTGCTGGTGGTGCTGGGGTTTGGCAGATGAGCGCTTCGAGGGCATCGGCGCGGCGTTGCGCCACCCGCCGTTTCGTGCGCACCCGAGGACCGTTCTCGGCCCGCCAGATCGCATCAACCATCGCCTGCAACCTGGTCGACACCCTCGCACCCGTCACCGGATCAAACTTCGCGAACAAACAATGCATGCCGGTCTCGGGTATCGACCCACATCGACCCCTCACGACACTGCCGCTGCTTCTGAGCACGCGCTGTTGCCCTCATCGGGAGAGGCCTCCAGATCCTGACGACGCAACCCCCGACCGAACTCGTCGGTCGACCGATGCCGTGCCCGCTCGACCAACTCCTCCTCATGGTGTGCCCGGACGTCCTTGGCACGATCCGGGTCGTTCGCACGCGACGCCAACTGCTCGGCCTGACCCGGACTGATCTCACCCTTCCCGAGTGCCTCGCGGGCCCTCGGGAGCTTCTCCAAACCCTCAGCGGTCCTCGACGCCCGCTTCGCCTCACGCGACGACATCCCACCAGAACCCCGCAGGCGCTCACCGGCATCGGAACGCTGCCGCAACAACTCAGCAACCACCAACGAACGACGCGCCACCACCATCGCATCCACCCTGGCCAACACCGCGATCTCGGCGTCCAACGCCGCCACATCCATCCCGGCCACCGGCCCACCCGCCAACAGCCCGCCACACACACAACCAGTGCCCGTTCCCACGATCATTCACCTCCTGCCGGAGACCTCAAGCAATCCGACCCCCTCCGACCCCAACAACAGGGACCGGTCCGGACTGCGCTGACAACCACCAGGATACAGAACACGTGTGCGAGTGTCAACCCTTGCGATGGTTCTTCCATGGATCGGGCGGATACGAGACTCGAATGATGGACCAGCGTCCCGTAATTTCGAAGTTGCTTCACCTCGACGCCGTCGCCGAGGCGGCTGCATCCAGGCTGGATGGCGAGCGGTGCGGACGAGGCTGCCCGGGACCACTGGCCCCGGGTCCACTCGGCCCGGGCTACTCGACGCCGGGCTACTCAGCCCGGGACCAGTCAGCCCGGGAAGACCAGTCAGCCCAGCAGTTCTTCCGGGAGGTCATGCCCCGCCCGTCGCAGCTGCCGCAGCGGTCGGCGAAGCTTCCAACAGCCCCTCCCCGATGCGCTTGCGGGTCATCTCCACCAGGCCCAGGTCGGAGATCGGCGAGACGTGGGTGCGGGTCCTGTCGCGGGCCAGTGCGGCCTTGAAGGTCTTCAGCACCTCGTCTCGGTGCTTCTTGACGTCCATGTCGACGAAGCGATGACGATGATGCCGCCGATGTCCCGCAACCGCAGCTGGCGGGCCACCTCCTCGGCGGCCTCCAGGTTGTTGCGGAACACCGTCTCCTCCAGCGAGGACTTGCCGACGTTGCGACCGGTGTTGACGTCGATCACGGTGAGCGCCTCGGTGCCCTCGATGATCAGCGAGCCGCCCGACGGCAACCACACCTTACGGTCGAGCGCCTTGTGCAGTTGCTCGTAGACGTGGAACCGCTCGAAGAGCGACAGCCCCTCGGCTGCGGGGTCGTAGTGCTCGATGCGATCGGCCAGGGCCGGGGACACCGACGACACGTACTCCGACAGCTCGTCGAACAACGCACGGTCGTCGATCACGACGGCCCGGTGGTCGGAGTTGAACTCCTCCCGGACGATGCGGGTGGCCACATCGGGCTCGCGGTAGAGCAGGCCGGGGCGGGTCTGCTTGGCGGCGAGCGCCTCGATCTGCTCCCACTGCCGCAGCAGTCGGCCGACGTCGCGCTGGATCTCCTCGGCGGTGATGTTCTGCGCTGCGGTGCGCACGATCACGCCGTGCTGCGACGGCTTGGCCTTGTCGAGGATCTTCCTCAGCCGCTTGCGCTCGTCGTTGGGGAGCCGCTTGGAGATGCCGTAGGTGGTCGAGTTGGGGACCAGAACGACGAACCGCCCCGGAAGCGACACCTCCTGGGTGAGGCGGGCGCCCTTGTGGGCGATCGGGTTCTTGGTGACCTGACACAGGATCAGCTGCCGGGCCTTGAGGAGCTCCTCGATCCGGGCCGACTTCTTCGACTTGCCCTCGGGCACCGTGACGTCGCTTCGGTACACCACCGCGTTCTTTGGCGTGGCGATGTCGACGAACGCCGCCTCCATGCCGGGCAGGACGTTCTCGACCCGGCCCATGTAGATGTTGCCGTGGATCTGCGTGTCGTCGTCGGCCTGCCGCGACACGTAGTGCTCGATCAGCTGGCGCCCCTCCATGACCGCCACGTGGGTGGCCTCCGGGGTGACGTGGATGTTCATCTGGTACCGGCCGACCGCCTGGCCGTTGCGGTGCCGGCCCCGTCGCTGCTCCAGGGTGGCCTCGTCGAGCTGAATCGGGTCGCCGTCATCGGTGAGCACCGCCTCGACCGGATTCGTCGGAGCGCCCCCACCGCCTCCCTTGCCCTTGCCCTTGCCGCCGCGGCGACGGCGACGCTTCTTCGGCGCGCCGGAGTTGTTGGATCCCCCGCCATTGCCCGAGTTGCCATTGCCCGAGTTGCCGTTGCCGGAGTTGCCGCTGCCGGAGTTGCCGCCGGAGTGCTACCGGAGTTGCCCCGGGGACGACGACTCCTGTGTCGATCCGTCTCCGGACCCGTCCGAGCGGCCACCGCCACCGGAGGAGCGCTGACGCTCACCCTGGGAGCCTTGGCCTTGGTCTTGGCCGTCGCCGCCGGAGGCATCGTTGCCGCCGGAGCCCTGGCTCTGTCCGCTCTGGTTCTTGTTGCCGCCGGAGCCTCGCGAGCGCCGGCGCTTGTTGCCACCCTGATTGTTGGGTTTCTGGTTGCCGCGCCGATTCCCGTCGTCCGGGGAGGACGACTCGGCGGCGGAGCTGCGTTCAGCGACCACCTTTGCCGGAATCGAGTCCCCGATCTGGGGCTTGCGGGCTGCGGGGGATGATGTTGGGCCTTCTTCGGCCATCGGTGAGTCCTCTCATGACGCACGCTCGAGGGCGTGGCTCACTCGCCGGGGCATCGGCACCGGTTCGGTGCGGCTCCCGTCGGTGGTCGTCCATTGGTTGAGTCGCGTCACCCGGGCCGTGAACACCAGCGGCTCGAAGGCCGCCAGCAGTTCGGGAATCCGGATGCCGCGTGGGGCGGTGGCCAGCTCGGCTGTGAGCAGGCTGCCGCCACGGTCGTTGGTGGTGATGTCTGGGGCAACGTCAAGCGCCTTGATGATGGGGCGCAGATCCCAGGGGACCTGCTTTCCCTTGCGGGTGACGGTTGCCGGGAGTTCTGTTGCGGCCAACAGTTCGGCGGCGCGTGCCGCCAGTTCGTCGGTCGTCACGCCGGTGCACCACAACGACCAAGTACAGGCGTCGACCGTGGCCTGCAACGAGCCGTCGGCCCGCTGCACCGCCACCGCACCGACGGCCTCGATCCCCACCGGAAGGTGGGGCGTCAGCTCCGACGGAAGCCCGGCGACGTCCACCGGGCCCGCAAAGTCGACGTCGACGTATTCGGCGAGCGATTCGTGACCCACCGACAGCGCCAGGCCGAAGTGCAGCTTGGGCCGGGGGGAGAACCCCTCGGAGTACGCCACCGGCATGCCGGCCCGGCGCAGGGCCCGCTCCCAGGTTCGGGCGACGTCCCGGTGGCCCAGAAAGCGGATCCTGCCGGTGACCGTGTACCGGATGCGCGCCCTCATGAGCCCACCCCGGCGGGCGCACGCCCGGTGGTGCCGAGCATCACCGGTACGGCGCCCACGTCGGAGGTGACGTCCTGGCCGGTGCCCTGACTTCCCCCGGCGGGCGGCACGGCCGAGGCGACCACGTGCTCGATGCCGTACCCGGTGCACGCACCGCAGTCGTAACAGGGCGTCCAGCGGCAGTCGGGCAGGCCGACCTCGGCGAGGGCGTCGGCCCAGTCCTGGGCCAGGAAGTCCTTGTGCAGGCCGGCCGACAGGTGATCCCACGGCAGCGCCTCGTCGACGTGGCGATGGCGGTTGGCGTAGTACTCGGCGCTCAGCCCGGCATCGGCCAGCGCCTGCTCCCACCGGTCGAGGTCGAAGTACTCGGTCCACTCCTGGAAGGTGCCGCCGGCGCGCCACACCGCCTCGAGCACGTCGCCAATACGACGATCGCCTCGGCTGAACACGCCCTCGATCAGGGTGGTCTTGGGGTCGTGCCACTTCAGCTGCACCCCGTGGTCGCGCTTGAGCTCGTCGCGCAGCAGGTAGATCTTGCGCTGCAGTTCGGTGACCGTGTTCTGTCCGAACCACTGAAACGGGGTGTTGGACTTGGGCACGAAGCCGCCGACCGAGACGGTGACCGAGGGGTGCTGGTGATACTTCTTGCCGATGGCGACGCAGTTGCGGGCCAGCGTGGCGATGCCGAGAGTGTCCTCGTCGGTCTCCGACGGCAACCCCGTGAGGAAGTACAGCTTCATTCGCCGCCAACCCTCGGAGTAGGCCGACTCGACCGCCTCGTAGAGGTCCTCCTCACGGATCAGCTTGTTGATGATCTGGCGCATGCGCCAGGTGCCGGCCTCGGGGGCGAACGTCAGCCCGGTTCGACGCCCCTGGCGGATCGACGTGGCCAGGCCGACGGTGAACGCGTCCACCCGAAGGCTGGGTAGCGACACCGACACCTGCCCGGCGGAGATCGGATCCGACATGATGCCGTCGACCACCGGCTCGATGCCCGAGAAGTCGGCGGTGGACAGCGAGGTCAGCGCCACCTCGTCGTACCCGGTGCGGGCGAGCCCGTTGGAGATCATCTCCCGCACCTGTTCGGCGGGCCGCTCGCGCACCGGCCGCGTGATCATGCCCGCCTGGCAGAAGCGGCAGCCGCGGGTGCAGCCGCGGAAGACCTCGACGTTGAGGCGGTCGTGTACCACCTCGGTCAGCGGGACGAGCTGGTTCTTGGGGTACGCCCACTCGGCGAGGTCGGCCACCGTGCGCTTCTCGACCACGTCGGGGGCTGCGGCCACCTTGGGGACCGTCTCGACCAGATCGCCCTCGGCCGAGTAGATCGGCTCGTAGAGCGACGGCACGTACACGCCCTCGACGGCTGCCAGCTCCTCGAGCAACGCCTGGCGGTCGACCGAACCGGCCCGCTTCCAGCACGAGATCACCTCGGTGAGCTCGCCCACCGCCTCCTCGCCGTCGCCGAGCACCACGAAGTCGACAAAGTCGGCGAGCGGCTCGGGGTTGGTGGTGCAGTGGCCGCCGACGCCCACCAACGGGTGGGATGCGTCGCGGTCGGCCGAACGCACCGGCACCCCGGCCAGATCGATGCAGTTCAGCACGTTGGTGAAGGTCAGCTCGGCCGACAGGTTGAAGGCGATGACGTCGAACTCGCCGCAGGCCGGTGGGTACCCACCGAGAAGAGCGGCAGGCCGGCGGCCCGGAGTTCGGCCTCGAGGTCCACCCAGGCGCATAGGCCCGCTCGGCCACCGCATCGTCGCGCTCGTTGAGGATCTCGCACAGATCTGCAGGCCCTGGTTGGGCAGCCTGATCTCGTAGCTGTCCGGGTAGGTCAGCAGCCAGGAAACCCGGTCGACCGGGTCGTCGTCGGAGTACTCGGGCACCACCGCGCCGTCTTCGAGCCCGATGTAGCGGGCGGGGCGTTGCACCCGTTCCAGCAGGGGCTCGAGGGCTGTCCAGATCGACGACATGATGTGGGCAATCTACCGGAGCCGGGCGCGCAGGTGGGGGGCGGACCGCAAGCGCGGGTGCCGGTTCGCCCACAAATCACCGATTCGGCGCCGATCCCGGGCTAAGCGACGTCCCACTGACGCATGTGCACGTTGAGCACCAGCCCGACGGCGGCAAACATCGTGATCAGCGACGACCCTCCGTAGCTGATGAACGGCAACGGGATACCGGTGACCGGCATCATGCCGATGCTCATGCCGATGTTCTCGAACAGGTGGAACATCATCATGCACATCACCCCGACGCAGATCAGCCGACCCTGCTGGTCGGGCGCCACCATGGCGGCGTACCACATGCGCCAGATCAGCAGCGCGTAGAGGCCGAGGATGGCCGTCGAGCCGGCGAAGCCGAACTCCTCCCCGGCCACGGTGAAGATGAAGTCGGTCTCCTGCTCGGGGACGAACTGGCCGGTGGTCTGCGGACCCCGCCCGTAGCCGTAGCCGGTCAGCCCGCCGGACGACACGGCGATCTGCGCCTGCCGAACGTTGTAACAGGCGTCGTCGGTGGCCGGGCAGTCCGGCTGCACGAACGTGGTGAGGCGGTCCTTCTGGTAGTCCTCGAGCGAACCCGAATTGAGGATGCCGACCGCGCCGAGCACGGCGATGCCGGCGAGCACGGCCAGATAGCGCCCACGGATGCCACCGACAAACATCACCCCGGCCCCGATGAACAGAAACACCAGCGCCGACCCCAGGTCGGGTTGCACCAGCACCATCGCCATCGGCACTCCGACGACGCCGAGGCACGCCAGCAACCGAAGCGGTCGGCTGGCGATGCGGTCGCCGCCGAGCAGGGCGGCCAACGCCACGATGGCGGCCAGCTTGGCGGTCTCCGCCGGCTGGAACTGGAAGACCCCCAGATCGAACCAGCCCTGGGTGCCGTTGACGGTCTTGGACACGCCGGGGATCAACACCGCCGCCAGCAGCGCCAGGGACCCGAGGTACACCCAGTGTGCGTTGGCGATGATCCGTCGGTAGTCGACCGCGGCGACGATGGCGATGACACCGGCCGCCATCAGCGAGAAGACCAGCTGGCGCGGCATCAGCGAGCCGTCGGTGAACTGACGGCTGGCCGAGTGGATCAGCGCAAAACCCATCAGGGTGAGTGCGGTCACCGAGGCGATGATCAACCAGTCGATGTGGCGCCACGCCGCCGTCATGTCGGGGGTGCGGACGCTGAGCGGCCCCTTGGGGTTGTAGCTGAAGCCCGGCTGCGCACTCATCGGCGCCACCCCGTGGGTCGTGCGACGGTCATGGCTTGACGTCCAGCGGCGGAACGTCGGGCAGCGCGCGGTCCTCGTCGACCCTCGGCGCCTCGGGCAGGTTGCCCTCGACCATCGGGCGGAGGATGCGCACCGCAGTGGGGCCGGCGACATCGGCGCCGAAGCCCGACTCGGGGATGATCACCGAGATCGAGTAGTTGGGGCCGAACGGCGCATCGACCGGGCCGTACAGCGCAAAGACCGACCCGTCCGCCTTGGGGTCGGACGGCGTGCCGGGCCTCGGCGGTTCCGGTCTTGGCGGCCCAGCGACCTGGCAGGCCGCCGTAGTCGGCCCACATGTCGTTGGCCGTGCCTCGGCCGTTGTTGATCACGCCCTCGAACCCGGCCTGGAGGACCTGGAGATGGCTGCGTCCGTCCTGGGCGGTGCCGAATTCGAGCTGATCCTCGACGACCGGGTTGAACACCTCGATCTCCTCGGGCGGATTGTCGGGGTCGGTTGGGGCCTTGTCGGCATCGGTGGGCTTGACCACCTTCTGCACCAACAGCGGCTTGTAGTGGGTGCCGCCGTTGGCGATCGTCGCATAGGCGTTGGCCAACTGCAGCGGGGTCACCAGCACCTCGCCCTGCCCGATCGACATGTTGACGCTGTCGCCCGCCGTCCAGTTGCGGCGGCCCATCGGGTTGGCCTCCCCGGTTCGAGGTCCGCCTCGACGGCGTCGTAGCGCGCTCGGAAGAACTCCGGCGTGGGCAGCCGGCCTCCCCGTTCGCCGGCGAGCGCGATGCCGGTCTTCTCGCCGAGCCCGAACTTGGCTCCGGCGTCCTGGATGGGCGTATCGCCAAGCAGGGCCCGCCCCTGCCACATGCGGTCGGCCAGCCAGTAATAGAAGACGTCGGAGCTGATCGTCAGCGACGTCTGCGGGTCGGCATAACCCAGCACGGCCTTGCCCGCGTTCTGACGGACGCAGGTGGGCCCCGAGCAGTCGGCGATCGTGTAGGTGCCGGTGTTGTCCTGAAAGCCCTGGGGTTGCCCGGACCGAACATGTTGTTCTCCAAGGCCGCGCACAGCGAGACCAGCTTGAACGTCGAGCCCGGCGGGTACTGGCCGCTGACCGCCCAGTTGTTCAGCGGGTAGCCGTTGGTCGGGTCGTTCAGCTCCTCCCAGACGTCGGTGGAGATACCTCCCACCAGCGCCGCCGGGTCGTAGGTGGGCACCGAGGCCAACGCCAGGATCGTGCCGTCGTGCGGGCTGATGACCGCGGCCGCGCCCGACGGGGCCCGGTACACCTTGCCGTCCTTGCTCCGGTGACCACGAACGTCCGACATGTGCTGCTTCAGTACCTGCTCGGACCAGGCCTGCGCATCGATGTCGATGTTGAGCCACACGTCGGAGCCCACCTCCGGCGGGATCTCCTCGACCACCTGCACCACCTCGCCGGTGCGAGACACCTCCACCGTGGTGGTGCCCGGGGTGCCGCGCAGGTCGGCCTCCATCGACTGCTCCACCCCGCCCTTGCCGATCTCGTCGCCGCCCTCGATGTAGGGCTTGCCCGCCTCGGCGGCCGCAGCGACCACGTCGGGGTTCTCCAGCTCCGAGCCCTCGATGTGGCCGACGTAGCCGAGGATGCTGGACGCGATGTGACCGTACGGGTAGGTGCGCACCGTCTCGCGCCGCACCCTGATGCCCGGGTACTCCTCGCGGTGCTCGGCGAAGAACAGCTCCATCTCTGCCGGGGCGTCGCGGTACAGCGGGATGAAGTCCAGCGGCCGGTAGCGGGGGTCGTCGACCGCGTCGGCGATGTCGGCCCGCTTCAGCGCCTCGATGTCGTAGCGGTTGAACTTGTCGGCCAGCGCGCCGTAGAGGTCGTTGCGCTCCTCGGACGAGAGGTTCTCGAGGTCGTCCCGCACGATGCCGACCACCACCGACAGGCGGTTGTCCACCAGGATCTTGCCGTTGCGGTCGAGGATCCGACCTCGGGGACCCGCCTGCTTGACCGTGCGGATGCGGAACTCCTCACCGGTGGCGGCGAACTCCTCGCGGTTCAGCGCCTGGAGGTACCACAACCGGGCGGTCAGCGACGCGAACAGCGAAATGCAGACGATTCCGATGATCGAGAGGCGAAGGCGGGGGGTGTCATCCATGGCTGATCGACCAGTCTGCCGGCCCATGCCGGGGCAACGGACCGCGGCAAGGCCCCATCGAGGCGGAATTCACAGCACCGGTTCGAGCGCTCAGAAAACGCTCCGCTGGGCTCGGACGGCTATCTGGTGATGTTGGAGCGCGACTCCTCCGCCCACTCGATGACGGCGATCGTCGGCAGCGCCAACAGGGCGTTGGTGGCCGAGATCAGGCCGACCACCCGGCCCACGTCGGTGCCGGTGAGGGTCTCGGCGCCGAAGAGCTGGCCGACGACCGCATACATCAGCGAGCCGCCGGCCGAACCGCCGAGCACGAACAGCGACAGGCCCAGCGGCGTGTGGCTGTTGATCAGCTCCTCGGCCAGCCCGGCGGCAAAGCCGACCATGGCCCACACCAGCGCAGTCATGCCGAAGGGCGTGGGGAGCACCGGGTCGATCAGCAACCCGGCCCAGAAGCCGATCACCACCCCGCGGCGCGGTCCGGCGACCAGGCCCGCCACCACC
>JAWKIE010000006.1:0-152932 GCA_041394485.1 Microthrixaceae bacterium | reverse complement strand
TGGCAGGTGGTCGACGGACTGGGCTGATCGCGGCTTTACGGACTCCGGGCCGGGCGAATCCGACCGCCCGCCGGTCGGCCGCCCTAGCCATGGGGTGTTCGACCGGCAGCGCGGATGGCGCGTCCGGCGTCGCCGATGATGCCTCGAATCCCTTCGATGGAATTCAGGGTGGTCGACCGCACGTCACCCAGCTCGTTGCCGAGCACGTCGGACACACGCTCCGCCGCCCGGACGACCTCGGCCCTGGCTCGGTCGACGTACCGGGTGACCGGCTGGGCGCGTCGGGCGGCCAGCGGGCACTGGTGTTCAGCGAAGGCACTCTGGTCGGCATCGTGTCACCCAGCGACGTCACCCGAGTGCTCGACCTGGCGTCGCTGGGGGAGGGAGCGCGTGGTAGGCCCTCTCCCCACCTCGGCCGTCAGGCGGAGGCCAGGGTGCTGTCCACCCAACTGCGCAAGGCGGGGCCGGGGAGCGCGCCCACCTGACGGCCCACCTCCTTGCCCCCGGAGAACAACAACAGGGTGGGAATGCCCTGGACCCCAACCTGAGCCGAAACCGACGGCGACTCGTCGACGTTCACCTTCACCACCCGCAGCACTCCGGCACGTTCGGCGGCCAGCTTCTCCAGCTCGGGTGCCACCATCCGGCAGGGTCCGCACCACGGCGCCCACAGATCGACCACGATCGGAAGGGCCGACGTGGCGACCACCTCGGAGAATCCGGGCGCATCGACCTCGATCAACCACGGGAGCTTGGCGTGGCACTTGGCGCATTGTGGCGTTCCCGCAGCGGCATCCGGCACGCGGTTCTTGGTGTTGCATGCGGGACAGGTGAGTACGGTGGACGTCATCGGTGGTTCAGCGTACCGACGTGCGCAACTCGGGTGAGTGCGCTTCGCGCTGACCGAACACCGCCTCGGCCGTCACCGGGCGGCTGAGGTCGGCCAGGTGGGACGACAGGTTGATCAGCAGGTCGTCCACGGTGATCAGGCCGACGACGCCGGCTCCATCGATCACGACCAGTCGGCGCACCGGGTGTTCACGAAACATCCCGTAGGCGTCGTGCACGTCGGCGTCGGCTGCGATCGTGTGGACCGGCATGCTCATCTGCGAGTCGATACGGGCGTCGGGCCGGACACCCCGCGCCACGCAGCGGCACACGAGGTCCCGGTCGGTGACGATGCCGACCAACTCCCCGGCGTCAACGACGGCCACCGCGCCGACGCCACTCGACGCCATCAGTTCGGCCGCCTCGGTGATCGACGCGTCCGCAGGGATGGTGACCGCAGGACGCCGAACTGCCTCAAGAACCTTCATGGTCCGCTCCTCGCTTGGGATCTGCATTCGATTGTCGAGGGTCGGTCCGGCCCTTCCTAGAGGCGAAGGTCCGCGTCGACGCGGTCCCGGGCATGGGCGCACCCGGTCTCGGCGGCAGCGACGCCGGCGGGCACCCCGGAGAGGGGTTTTGGTGCCCGGACGTCCTAGAATCGTCCGTTCATGTCCTACGAACTCTCACACCTGCGCAGCCTGGAAGCGGAGGCGATCCACATCATTCGCGAGGTGGCCGCCGAGTTTGAGCGGCCCGCCATGCTGTTTTCCGGAGGCAAGGACTCGGCGGTGATGTTGCACCTGGCGGTGAAGGCTTTTCATCCGGCCAAGCCGCCCTTCCCGCTGCTGCACGTCGACACCGGTCACAACTTTCCTGAGGTGCTCGAATTTCGCGACGCCGGTCGTTGAGCGCACCGGGGTTCGCCCGAGGTGGCCTCGGTGCAGCAGGCGATCGACGACGGCAAGCTGACCGAGCAGACCGGCAGGGGCCAGCCGCAACCAGCCGCAGACCCTGCCCCTGCTGGAGGCGATCGAGGAGCACCGATTCGACGCACTCTTCGGCGGTGGTCGCCGCGACGAGGAGAAGGCCCGCGCCAAGGAGCGGGTAAGTCCGGGTCATCGCGAGCGACTTTGGCCACCGGGACCCCAAGAACCAACGCCCCGAGCTGTGGAGCGCCTGTACAACCCCGTCATCTGCCGGGCGAGAGCACTTCCGGGTGTTTCCGCTGAGCAACTGACCGAACTGACATCTGGCAGTACGTCGAGGCCGACAACGTGGAGCTGCCGTCGATCTACTACGCCCATCAGCGCGAGGTGTTCATGCGCGACGGCATGTGGTTGTCGGTGGACCCCACGTCACCCCGGGCGACGACGAGGTGGTCGAGACCCGCACGGCGCGGTACCGCACGGTGGGCGACGCCAGCTGCACCGGCGCGGTGGAGCCGGCAGCGACGAACGCCGGAGATCGTCGCGGAGGCGGCCGCGCCCGCGGGACCGAGCGGGCGCCACCTGCTGACGACCGTGCCTCCGAGGCCGCCATGGAGGACCGCAAGAAAGTCGGGTACTTCGATGTTGGCGACGTATCTCGGCGAAGCCGGCGAAACCCAGTGGGGTACTTCCATGGATGGAAATCCTTCGCATGGCCACGGCCGCAGCGTCGACGACGGCAAGTCCACCCTGATCGGGCGGCTGCTCACACACGAAGACGATCTTTGAGGACCAGCTGGAGTCGGTCGAGGCCACCTCCAAGCAGATGGGCACCGAGTACACCAACCTGGCGCTGCTCACCGACGGTCTGCGGGCGGAACGCGAGCAGGGCATCACCATCGACGTGGCCTACCGCTACTTCGCCACGCCCGCACCATCATCGCCGACACCCCGGGCCACACGCAGTACACGCGCAACATGGTCACCGGCGCGTCGACGGCCGACGTGGCGATCATCCTGCTCGACGCCCGCAAGGGCGTCCTCGAGCAGAGCCGCCGCCACGCATTCCTGGCGTCGCTGTTGCATTTCACCTGGTCCTGGGCGGTCAACAACAAGATGGACCCACATCGACTATGACCGCGCGGTTTTTCGACCGCCTCGACGAGTTCAAGCCTTCGCCGCCGCTGACATCGGCGACCTCACCTGTCCGGTGTCCGCACTGCACGGCGGCGGGTCGCCCGGAGCCTGAACACCCTGTGGTACGAGGGCATCGTCGTTGCACCACCTCGAAGAGGCGCACATCGCTCCCTGACCGCAACCCGATCGATGCCCGCTTTCCGGTGCAGTACGTGATCCGCCCGCAGTCGACCGAGTACCACGACCACCGGGCATGCGGGCACGGTGGCCGGAGGTGTTCAAGCTCATGGCTCGACGGGTCGTATTGCCATCTGGGCTGACCTCGACGATCGAGTCGATCGGACACCCGCCGACGGCGTGATCGACGAGGCGTTCAACCCGATGTTGGTGGCCATCCGCTCGACCGATGAGCTGGACGTCAGCCGCGGGCACGATTCGCCGCCCGGCCAACCAGCCGCGTACCCAGGACCTCGACGCCATGGTGTCGTGGATGGCCGACGTGCCGGACCCTGAACCCGGGGGCGATGACGGATCACACCACGCGGCCCGCCCGGGGCGAAGGTTCGTGAGGCAGAAGTACCGCCTCGACGTCAACACGCTGCACCGCGACGAGAGGCGAACAGCCCAGGTCAACGACTGCTCGGTGACGCTGCGCACCACCGTGCCCTTGTTCGTCGACGAGTACCGCCGGAATCGCACCACCGGCTCGTTCATCCTGGTGGACGAGGCACCACGCCACGGTCGGCGCTGGTACGGATCCTCGGCCCCAGCCCGCAATGACCGACCGCCGCCGGGGTGCGAGGTGGTTTACACGGCCGAGGTCACCCGACGACCGAGCACGTCACCTGGCACGCGGGTGATCGACGCCGACGAGCGTGAGGCGCGCCTGGGTCACCGCGGTGCCGTGCTGTGGCTGACCGGGCCGTCCGGATCGGGTGCCGACCGTTGCCGTCGAGGCCGAGCGCCGCCTGGTCGAGTCGGCGCCTGGCGTTCGTCCTCGACGGCGACAAATGCGGCATGGTTGTGCGCCGACCTCGTCTTCCGAGGCGGGATCGACGCGAGAACATCCGGCGGGTGGGGGAGGTGGCGCTGTTGATGGCCGAGGCCGGTTTGACCGTGCTGGTGCCGCTGGATCTCGCCGTACCGATCGGGGCGGGACGCCGTCCGCTTCGCCGGTGAGGCCGGGGTGCCGCCGAGGTCTGGGTGGCCACGCCGCTCGCCGAATGCGAGGCCTGCATCCCAAGGGGCTTCGGTACGCCAAGGCCGAGCCGGCGAGATCACCAACTTCACCGGCATCGACGACCTGCATGAACCGCCGCTTCAGCCCGAGCTGGTGGCTGGGACGACGGCGAGGGCGCTCGCCGCTTCCGGAGCAGGCCGACGCACGTCATCGCCCTCCTGGGTTGACCTCGCGGTGACCTGGATCAAAAGTCTGTGCCCCGGGGACGGCGACGCCGTTCGGGGGCACGGAGGGATCCCGTTGGGGGACTCGGGCCCCTCGGCGCCACGATGCGCCAAGGACCCGTCTGGGGTGCAGAGTGCTAGCCGGCCTCCCGCAAGGCCATTGCTCCTGCACCAAGAGGTGGCCGACGTCGACAGTTGTGGGTCGTCGACTGACTCGTAGCAGTCGGGGTGGTAGTGCTCGACCCGCCGCCACACGCCGTCGGCGTAGACGTTGCAGATCACCTGACGCAGCCGATCCTTGGCCCGGTAGACCAGGCGTTCGCCGCAAACATCACACTCGGTGGTGGAACCGGCCTCGATGTCCCGAAGGACCGCCCGGCTGGAGGGCACCGGCATCGTTGAACTGGTTGGGCTGCTGGGGGATTGCGCCATAACCCATCAATCGGAGTCAAACCACGCTGCGTGAGCCCCAGTGGGCCCCACAGGCCCAACGACCCAGAAGATCGGGTCGGTCGATGGATTCCCGTTGGGTCGTTAGCGGGTGAGCGGCTTGTACTTGATGCGGTGGGGCTGGGAGGCCTCGGCGCCCAGCTCCTTCTTGCGCATGGCCTCGTAGTCGCTGAAGTTGCCCTCGAACCAGCGCACCTGGCTGTTGCCCTCGAAGGCGAGCACGTGGGTGGCGATCCGGTCGAGGAACCAACGGTCGTGGGAGATGACCACCGCACAGCCGGGGAAGTCTCTCCAGGCCACCCTCGAGCGGCCCGCAGCGTGTCGACGTCGAGGTCGCTGGTGGGCTCAAGGTCGAGCAGCAGCACATTGCCCTGGTGCGAAGCCAGCTTGGCCAGGTGCACCCGGTTGCGTGGCTCGCCGCCGGAGAGCTGGCATTGACCAGCTTCGGTCGGCGCCCGAAGTTGAAGCTGGCGCAGTAGGCCCGGCCGTTCATCTCGGCGCCAGCTGATCGTCCGTCGCCGCCGGTGACCTCCTCGTAGACGGTGCGTTCGCCGTCGAGGTGATCCCGGTGCTGGTCGACGTAGGCCATCTGTATCGGTGGAGCCAACCCGGATCTCACCCGAGTCGGGTTGGGTGTCTTGGGACGAGCCTGCCTGGTCGGCGGCGTGCTGACCAGCATGCGGAAGAGCGTGGTCTTGCCGGCGCCGTTGGGGCCGATGAGCTGACGATGCCTGCCTTGGGCAACGAGAACGCCAGTCGCTTCGATCAACAGCTTGTCGCCGAAGCCCTTGGTGAGGTGGTCGACCTCGATCACCTGATCACCCAGCCGGTCGCCCGGTGGGATGTAGACTTCCGCGGCCGTCGCTCGACCCCTTGAGGCCTGCCGCTCGGCGAGCAACTGGTCGTAGGCGGCCAGCCGGGCCTTGCTCTTGGCCTGGCGGGCCTTGGGGGCCATGCGCACCTACTCCAGCTCGCGCCCAGGGTGCGCTGGCGGGTGGAGGCGTGCTTCTCCTCCTTGGCCATGCGCTCTGCTTCTGCTCCAACCAGCCGGAGTAGTTGCCCTCGAAGGGCATGCCCTTGCCGTGGTCGAGCTCCAAGATCCAGCTGGCGACGTTGTCGAGGAAGTACCGGTCGTGGGTGATCGCCACCACGGTGCCCTCGTAGTCGGCGAGGAAGCGTTCGATCCAGGCCACCGACTCGGCGTCGAGGTGGTTGGTCGGCTCGTCGAGCAACAGCAGGTCGGGACGCTTCAGCAACAGACGGCACAGCGCCACCCGGCGCGCCTCGCCGCCGGACAACGAGGACACCTGTGCGTCGCCGGGTGGGAGCCGGAGGGCGTCCATGGCGATGTCGACCGTGCGCTTCAGGTCCCAGGCACCGTCGCCTCCGATCTTGGCCTCCAGCTCGGCCTGTTGGGCGCCGAGCGCCTCGTAGTGTCGGCGTCGGGGGTCTGCCCATCCGGCCATCAGCTCGTCGTAGTCGGTGAGCAGCTTGGCGGTGTCGGCCACGCCGTCCATGACGTTGCCGGTGACGTCCTTGCTGTCGTCCAGCTTGGGCTCCGCTCGAGCATGCCCACGGTGAACCCGGGGCTGAGCTGGCTCACCTGTGAAGCCGTCGTCGAGTCCGGCCATGATGCGCAACAGCGTGGACTTGCCGCGCCGTTGGGGCCGATGACGCGATCTTGCGCCCGGGTAGAACGAGAGGGAGATGTCCTGAGCACCTTCGCAGTCCGGGCGGCACCACCCGTCCGACCTGTACATGGTGAAGATGAACTTGAGCCGACATATCGCCCGGTGGTGGAGTTGGGGGTCATCCGGACGGAGAGCCCGGCGGGGAACCGTCGATGGTACAGGCCTTGCGGCGGCCGGGCTAACCGACGTCCTGGCGGGCCGCAGTCCGCTTGGCGTGCTCGATTTCACCGGCGAGTCCGCACCCGACGCTGCTCTGTTTTTTGGCTGGAGGCTGCTTGGCGGGCGCCTTCTTTGCCGGGGCCTTCTTTGCGGGGGCTTTTGCCGGTGCCTTTGGCGGGGGCCTTTTCGCTGGGGCTTTTTCGCTGGGGCTTCTTGGCCGGGGCTTCGCGGGCGCCTTTAGCGGGCGCCTTTCGCTGCCGGTGCTTTTTCTGCGGCGCTTTTTCGCGGCGCTTCGCAGCCGCCTTCTTGGCCGGTGCTTTTGGCCGGTGCTTTTGCCGGTGCTTTCTTTAGGGGTGCTTTTCTGGTCAGCGCTTCTTCGCGGGCGCGCTTGGCGGGGCTTTTTCGCAGTCGGCTCTTTCTGCCGGGGTGGCTCGGTGGCCACCTCGTCGCCGGAGTCGCCTCGAGTTCAGCGGCTTCATCGTGACACCCTTCGGAACCTGCATGGTCGACGCTGCGCAGGGGTGGGTCGTAGCCCTCCACCTCCAGCGTCAGCCGGTCGCCCATCGACATGTAGTCGCGGGCGCGGTTGGGTGGCGGATCGGCCAACGCCTTCAGCGGCAGATAGGCCTTGGTGCCGTCCACATCCAGGTACGCGCCGTGCGACGAGAACTCCACCACGGTGCCGGTGACGCTGCCACCGGGCTGATGCTCGCCGATGAACCGGAGAAAGTCGCCGGGGGAGTTGACCGGGTCGGGCGTCGACGAGCGTCGCTTGCCGGAGGCGTTGGCGGAACTCTTGCCGCCTCGCCCCGACGAGCCGTCGGCGTTGTCACCCCGCTTTGAGGTTCGGGCGCGCGCGGGTGCCGGAGCATCGCCCGGCATCGAATCGCCCACCTTGGGCTTGGCCCCGCCGGAGGAACCCGACCGTTTGGCCGGTGCCTTCTTGGCGGGTGCCTTCTTGGCCGGCGCGCGCTTGGATGCGGCCTCCCCGCCCTTCGTGGCGGGGGCCTTGGACTTGGAATCGGTTTTGGCCTCTTTGACGGCTCTTCTGCTGACCGAACCTCGCACCGGGGTGCGGGCGACAAACACCCACCCCACTCCGGTGACGGGCTTCCCGCCCCACAGCCGATCCTCGTCGAAGAGCCAGGTGTGTTCTCCATGGAACTCCTGAAAGGAGTCGTTGGAGAGCACCGATGCGTCCACCTTGTCGGCCACCTGAAGGATGAATGCGTCCCCACGGCCGACCACGCCGGCGGGGGGAGCAACGATCGACCCGTCGAGCACTCGTGCCTCGTAGTCGTCGCTTTCCTTGCTGGAGATCCGGTGGCCGAATGTCGCGTCCACGATGACCGTGATTTCGGCCTCGGGATGTTCGGCACGGAACGCTTCGATTGCCTCGTCGAGTTGTTTCAGACTGGGTTTGGTTCGCCCTTCGGTTGCAATGTTGGAGCCGTCAACGACCACGTGTGAAAGGGTCATGACCTCCCCAGTCAATCATCCCCGGGGGCCCGCAGGGCGGACCGGGGCGCGATGCGTACGCTTGGCGCCATGACCTCCGGCCCTCGTTCCGCTCCCTCCACCCGGCCAGTGGAGGCGGTGATCTTCGATCTGGGCGGGGTGGTGTTGACCAGCCCGTTCGAGGCGTTTGCCCGCTACGAGGCCGAGTTGGGTCTGCCCGACGGCTTTATCCGGCGGCTCAACACGGACAACCACCACGACAACGCCTGGGCGAGGTTGGAGCGGGGGGAGTTGAACGACGAGGGATTTGCCGACGCGTTCGAGGCCGAAGCCCGAGCGGCAGGAGGCGAGCTGGACGGCCGGGCCGTGCTCAACCTGCTGGTGGGGGAGGTGCGGCCCGAGATGGCCGCCGAGGTGCGGCGGCTGCTGGCCGAGGGCTACGGCGTGGCGTTCCTGACCAACAACGCCGTGCCGTTCGACGACGTTCGCCCGGCGCTGCCCGAGGGATTCGGTGAACTGCTCGATGCGGTCGACGCCGTGGTCGAGTCGGCGGTACTGGGCATGCGCAAGCCCGAGGAGGAGTTCTACCGGGTGGCGTTGGACGCCCTGCAGGTCGAACCGGGCGGCGCGGCCTTCCTGGACGACCTCGGGGTGAACCTGAAACCCGCACGGGCGATGGGCATGGCCACCATCAAGGTGGGCGACCCCGCCGAGGCGCTGGCCGAACTGCATCGGGTGCTGGAGGCCCGGCCCCGGCTCAGGTAGCCGCCTCGACGGCTGACGCCTCCTTGGCGGGGCTGAAGACGAGCGTGACGACCACGGCGCCGGCGAGGGCCAGCAGGGCGGACACGCCGTTGGCGATGTTGAACGCATTGGTGAAGGCGATGCCCGCTCGTTGGATCAGCGCCTCGCCGCCCGGGCCGCCAAGCTGCCCGATTCGGCCGGCTCCGCCGACGGAGTCGCGGGCGATGGACGCCTGCTCGGGGCTCAGGCCCAGCCCGTCGAGACGGATGTTGGCCTGGTAGGCGGAGGTGATGATGCTGCCCAACACCGCAATGCCGAGTGCGCCCCCGAACTCGCGCGTGGTGTCGTTGACCGCGGACCCCACCCCGGCCTTGGCATCGGGCACGGCCGACATGATGCTGCCGGTGGCGGGCGCGGCGGTGACCCCGATGCCGATGCCCAGCAACGTGTAGGCGACCCCGAGCGGCAGGTAGGACCAGGCCGGGGAGGCGAAGGCCAACACGGTGAACCCCGTGGACATGAAGACGAAGCCTGCGGTGATCACGGGACCGCTGCCGAATCGGTCGCCGAGCGCGGCGGTTCGGGGAGGCACCACCACCTGCATGATCGCCAGGGGGATCGTGGCCACCCCGGCCTCCAGTGCCGAGTAGCCCCGGGCGAACTGGAGGTAGAGCGTGTTGAGGAAGAAGAAGCCGATCATGGCGAAAAACGTCACGGTGACCACGGCGCTACCGACTGCAAAACGCCGGTCACCAAAGAGGTCGAGGGGCAACATCGGGTGGGCTGCGCTCCGCTCGCGCACGACAAAACCGGCCAGGGTGACCGCCGCCACCGCGAAGCCGGTGAGCACCTCGGGCCCGAACCACCCCAGGTTGGGGCCCTCGATGATGGCGTACACCAGTGCGGTGATGCCGATGAGCGACAACACCGTGCCGGCCGGGTCGAGGGGCGTGTTGTTCGGGTCGCGCGAGCGTGGCACGAACGCAACGATGGCGGCCATGAGCAGCAGCACCACCGGGAGGTTGAACAGCAGGGCCGATCCCCACCAGAACGCCTCGAGCAGCGCGCCCGACACGATCGGGCCGATCGCCGCACCCGCGCCGGCGAATCCGGCCCAGATGGCGATGGCGCGTCGGCGTTCCGCCGGTGGAAACACGGTGCTGACCAGCGACAGCGTGGCCGGCATCACGAACGCGGCACCGGCACCCATGACCGACCGGCCCGCGACGACCTGGGTGGCGGTCGTGGCCAGCCCGCCGATCGTGGCGCCGACGGCGAAGATGCTCAGCCCGGCCAACAGTGCGTTGCGGCGTCCGAACCGGTCGCCGAGCGCCCCCGCCATCAACAACAGCCCCGCAAACACCAGCGCATAGGAGTCGGTGATCCACTGCAGCGCCGAGTTGGACGCCACCAGCGACTCCTGGATGGTGGGCAGCGCGACGTTGAGGCCCGAGACCGACATCACCACCAGCGTCAGCGACGCGGCCATGACGCCGAGGATCGTTCGGCGGCGCTCGTAGATGCGCGGGTTCTCGTAGAGCGGCGTGTGTTGACCGCTCATGCGGTGGTTGGTCGGATGGAGGCCCGGAGTGGGCCGACGGAACTCAGTTGAAGTCCCAGCGGTCCTTTGCCGGGAGATCGCCAAACGCCTTGTTCAGGATCTCTTCCTGTTCCTGGCGGTGGATCAGCGCCGAGCCGGTGGCCGGGCTCCCCGAGGCCACCCGGCTGACCCGGCGGATCTCGATGTCCCGGCCCTCGAAGGCCTCGTAGAGGCGGCCCTTGATGCCGTTCCAGGGGCCCATGTTCTCGGGCTCCTCCTGCAACCAGACGATCTCGGAGCAGTTGGGATAGCGCTCCAGCTCGGCGTAGATGGCCTTGTAGGGCCAGGGGAACAGCTGCTCGACCCGGGCCACCGCCATGGGCACGCCCAGCTCGTCACGCTTCTCGATGGCGTCGTGGGCCACCTTGCCGGAGGCCAGCACCACCCGGGTGACCGACTCGGGATCCAGCCCCGAATCGTCGGGGAGGAGCTCGTGAAAGTGGCCCGAGGTGAGTTCCTCCACCGGCGAGCGGTAGCTCTTGGCCCGCAGGCCCGACTTGGGGGTGAAGATGATCAGCGGCTTGTTGCCCTCGCGGTGAATCTGGCGCCGCAGCAGGTGGAAGTACTGGGCCGCCGTGGTCACGTTGCACAGCTGGATGTTGTCCTCGGCCGCGAGGATCAGGAACCGCTCGATGCGCGCCGAGGAGTGTTCGGGGCCCTGCCCCTCGTAGCCGTGCGGCAACAACAGCACCAGGTCCGAGGTCTGCTTCCACTTGTCCTCGGCGGCGACGAGGTACTGGTCGATGATGATCGAGGCGCCGTTGACGAAGTCGCCGAACTGGGCCTCCCACATCACGAGGGCGTCCTTGTTCTCCACCGAGTACCCGTACTCGAATCCCAACGCCGCGTACTCGGAGAGCAGCGAGTCGTAGATCCACAGCTCCGAGCCGTCGGTGGTCAGCGCGCTCAGCGGCACGTAGTCCTCGCCGGTGTGGTAGTCGACGAGTGCCGCGTGGCGCTGGGAGAAGGTGCCGCGGCGGCTGTCCTGACCGGCCAGGCGCACCGGCGTGCCCTCGGCCAGCAACGAGCCGAACGCGAACGCCTCGCCCAGCGACCAGTCGACCTCGCCGGAGTCGAACATCTTGCGTCGGGTCTCGAACTGCTTGGCCAGCTTGGGGTGGATCGTGAAGTCGTCGGGGACGGTGTTGAGGGCCTCGAAGATGCGGTCGAGTTCCTCGCGTGGCACCGCGGTGGGCACCGGGCCGATGACGCCGGTGGGCTTGGGCGGCGCCGGCACCTGGCGCGGGTCGGCCGGCTTGGCCTCGCGGGTGGACTCGAGGGCGTTGGTCAGCTCGGCCCGGTAGGCCTCCGCCGCCTGCTCGGCCTGTTCGAGGCTGATGTGGCCCCGGCCGACCAGCGACTCGGTGTACAGCTCCCGCACCGGGGCCATGTTGTCGATCCGCTGGTACATGATCGGCTGGGTGTAGCTGGGGTCGTCGCCTTCGTTGTGGCCGTGCTTGCGGTAACAGACCATGTCGATCACGACGTCTTTTTCGAACTTCCGGCGATACTCGAAAGCCAGGCGGGCCACCCGCACACACGCCTCGGGATCGTTGCCGTTGACGTGGAAGATCGGTGCCTGCACCATCTTGGCGACGTCGGTGGGGTACTCCGAGCTGCGAGCCGACTCCGGCGGTGTGGTGAATCCCAGCTGGTTGTTGATCACCAGGTGGATCGTGCCGCCGACGCGGTAGCCCTTGATGCTGGACAGGTTGAGCGTCTCAGCGACCACCCCCTGTCCGGCAAAGGCGGCGTCGCCGTGGACCAGCAGGGGCAGCACGGGGTAGCGCCCGCCGTCCTCCTTGGGCACCTGGTCCATCTTGGCCCGGGCGATGCCCGCCACCACCGGGTCGACCGTCTCCAGGTGCGACGGGTTGGCCGCCAGCTCCAACTTGATGACGTCGCCGGCGAGCGACTTGAACTCGCCGACCTGGCCCAGGTGGTACTTCACGTCGCCCGAGCCCTGCACGGCGTCCTCGTCGATGAGCTGTTCGAACTCGCCGAACAGGTCCTGATAGCGCTTGCCGACGATGTTGACCAGCACGTTGAGACGCCCGCGGTGGGCCATGCCCATCACCGCCGCTTCCATGTGTCGGGCCGAGGCCTGCGTGAGGATCTCGTCGATGATCGGGATGGCGGACTCGGCGCCCTCCAGACCGAAGCGTTTCTGGCCGAGGAACTTGGTGCCGAGGAACTGCTCGAGTGCGTCGGCCTTGTTCAGCAGGTCGAGGATGTGGATCTGCTCGTCACCGGTGAGCTCGAAGCCCTCCTTGCCCTCCATCTGCTCCTGGATCCAGCGCTTCTCCTCGACGTCCTGGATGTGCATGAACTCGACGCCGATCGTGCGGCAGTAGGCGTTGCGCAGCACCCGCAGGATCTCGCCCAACGGCAGGCGCTCCTCGCCGCCGACGCTGGCGTAGATGCTGCCGGCGCCGGTCTGAAACTCGCGGTCGAGGTCCCAGATCGTCAGCCCGTAGGTCACCGGGTCGAGTTCCTCGTGGATCTCCGGTGCCTTGGCCGACAGGGGATCGAGCTCGGCGATCAGGTGACCGCGGCTGCGGTACATGTTGACCAGCATCGCGATGCTCATCTGCTTGTGCACCAGGCCGTCGGTGTGATCGGCGGGGTTGGTGTCCTGGCGCCACTCGACCGACACGTACGGCACGCCGATGTCGGCGAAGATCCGGCGATAGAAGTCCTCGCCGCCCAGCAGCAACGATTCGACCGTCTTGAGGAACGAGCCCGATTCGGCCCCCTGGATCACCCGATGGTCGTAGGTGGAGGTCACGGTGAGCACCTTGGAGATGCCCAGGTTGGCGATCGTCGCAGCGTCGGCGCCCTGGTAGGCGGCGGGGTAGCCCAACTTGCCGACACCGACGATCACCGACTGGCCCGACATCAGCCGGGGCACCGACAGCACCGTGCCGATCGTGCCGGGATTGGTCAGGCTGACCAGCGCCCCCTGAAAATCCTCCACCTTCAACTTGTTGTCCATCGTGCGATCGACCACGTCGTTGTAGGCGTCGACGAACTCCTTGAAGTCCATGCTCTCGGCGCCCTTGATCACCGGCACCATCAGCACCCGTTCACCGCGGCGCTCGACGTCGATCGCCAGGCCCAGGCCGATGCTGGAGTGGTGGGTGGACTGGGGCTTGCCGTCGTCGTCCCGGGAGAAGGTGACCGCCATGTCGGGGTGGTGGTCGGCGATCGCCCGAACGATCGCATAGCCGATGATGTGGGTGAAGCTGACCTTGCCGCCCCTGGTGCGACCGAGGTGGCCGTTGATCACCCCGCGGTTCACCTCGAGCAGCTTGGCCGGAAGGTCGCGCACCGACGTGGCGGTCGGCACCGCCAGGGATGCCTCCATGTTTTCGGCGATCGCGGCGCTGATGCCGCGGATGGGCTTGGTCTCCGAGCCGGGCTCGGACGTCTCGTCCGGCGTGGTTCGGCCACCGTTGGATGTGGCCTTGTCCTTGTTGTCCTTGGCCTTGTTGTCCTTGGCCTTGTTGTCCTTGGGCTTGTTGTCCTTGTTGTCCTTGGCTTTGGGCTTGGACTGGTCCTCGTCCTTGGCCTTGGGGGCGGGCGCCGACTTCGTCGCCGAGTCGTCCTGGCTCGCGGGCGCGGGAGCGGGCTTGGTCGCGGGGGCCGCAGCGGGGGCCTGAGGCGCCGGTGCCGCAGGCGGGGGAGCGGGGTCGGCGGCCCGTGGCGCCTCGGCGTTGGAGAAGTACTCGCGCCACTCCTCGGAGACGGAGGACGGGTCCTCGTTGTAGGCGTCCCGGTACTCGTCCACCAACCAGCTGTTGGGGCCAAGCAGTTCGTCAGGTGAGGTGCTCATCACGGGCGAGCCTACAAAGCCCGCACCCCGATGCGGAGCCTGGCGACGGCGCACCTCCGGGACAGGCGATCGATCGGCGCCACTACGGTGGATCGCCCCGCCCCGACCGGCACCGCCCGGTTGGCGCATCGCCCCCTTCGAAGGAGTCGGTCGTGCTCGTCGCCACCTGGAACGTCAACTCGCTCAACGCCCGACTGCCGCGGGTCGAGGAGTGGCTGGAGACGGTGCGGCCCGACGTGTTGATGATGCAGGAAACCAAGCTGGCCGATGACAAGTTCCCCCACCTGAGCTTCCAGGCGATGGGGTACGAATCGGTGCACTTCGGGGAGGGCCGTTGGAACGGCGTGGCCATCCTCTCGAAAGTGGGTCTTGAGGACGCCCACGCCGGATTCCACTCCGACGACCCCGACGGATGGAATCATCCGGCCGAGGCCCGATTGATCTGGGCGACGTGCGGGCCGATCCGTTGCGCCTGCGTGTACGTGCCGAACGGCCGTGAGGTCTCCAACGACCACTACGCCTTCAAGCTCGACTGGCTGGCCCGCCTCCGCGACGACCTGGCCGACCAGGTCAGCGAGGGCGACCGCTTTGTCATCGGCGGCGACTGGAACATTGCGCCGACCGACGCCGACGTGTGGGACACCGCGGTGTTCGACGACGACTCCACCCACGTGTCGCAGGCCGAACGCGACGCGTTGGCCGCGATCACCGACGTCGGGCTGCGGGACACCTTCCGGGCGCGCTACCCCGACGCCACCGACCTGTTCAGCTGGTGGGACTACCGGGGTGGCAACTTCCACAAGCGCAAGGGGATGCGCATCGACTACCTGCTGTCGACGCCGCCGCTGGCCGACTCCAACGTGTCGGACCTGATCGACCGGAACGCCCGCAAGGGGACCAAGCCGTCCGATCACGCCCCGGTGTTGTCCTACTACGACGTGTGAGACGCCGCCGGCCGGTTTTGCAGGTCGAGCCACCTCCGCGCAGCGCTAGGTTGCGCCCGATCAGCCGACGAAAGGCACCCCGATGAGCGATCACCACCTCGAGGCGGACGACGGAAACGGCGACGCCGAGGGCGACCGGTTTCCCCAAAGCGACCTGGTGAGCCGGATCCAACGGCTGGAACAGTTGGAGATCACCCCGCAGCGGGCGGCGTTTCGGCGGGTGGCCGCCGAGATGCGCGACATCATCGAGAGCCTCACCTCGACCAGCACCGGGGCCGCCGAGCTCGACGCCATCTCCGACGAGCTGGCCGAGATCGCCAAGGTGCTGCGCACGCACCCCAAGGGTCGGGTGTACGAGGGGTTCGCCGAGCTGGCCAACGCCGGCAAGCTGACGCCCGACAACCCGGAGGTGCAGGCGCTGGCCGCCGAGATGTTCGCCACGTTCGACCACAGCCCGTTCATCGGCCTGGCCAATCCGCTGTCGCCCCCGATGAGCCTGCACATGCACGACGACCACGTCACGGGCAGCGTCACGTTCGGGTCGGCCTACGAGGGCCCGCCCGGCAACGTGCACGGCGGGTACGTCGCCGCGGCGTTCGACGAGCTCCTCGGCTCCACCCAGGGCCTGTCGGGTGCCCAGGGGATGACGGCCTACCTGCACACCGACTACCGCTCGCCGACACCGCTGCACACGGAACTGACGCTGAAGGCCTGGGTGCACGACCGGGTGGACCGCAAGATCTGGGTCCGGGGCTCGATCCACGTCGGCGACCGGCTGACCGCAGAATGCGAGGGCCTGTTCATCTCCATGCGGCCGGGCAAGTTCACCCAGCTGTTGAACGAGCGTGCCGCCCAGGAGGTCGGCGACGCCTGAGGCCGGGCCCCGCCGTGGTCAGTCGGCCGCGGCGATCAGCTCGAGCAGGGCGTCGCCAAACAGGTCGGCCTTGGTCGGGCCGATGCCGCGGGTGCCCAGCAGTTCCGCCCTGGTGGCCGGCCGCTCGCTGGCCAGCTGGGTCAGCACGTCGTCGGTCAGGATGACAAACGCCGGTTTCTTGGCGGCCTTGGACTGGTCGAGGCGCCAGGCTCGGAGCTTGGCGAACAGCTCGGCGTCGGCTCCGGTGAGGCCCGCCTTGGTGGCGGGCGTGGACCGCCGACCCCGCTTGGGCCGGTCGGTGCGCGGGCGCCGGTGCTCGACGCCGTTGAGGAAGTCCATGGCAGCCTCCACCGGTTCGAGAAACTCCGAGGGCTTTCGCCGCATCTCGCGGGTGCCGGCGGTGCGTTTCTCGGCGCGGTGGAACACCAGCTCCTCCTCGGCCCGGGTGATCGCCACGTAGAACAGTCGGGTCTCCTCGGCCAGGTCGGCCTGGGTCTCGGCGAAGTGGATGGGGATCAGGCCCTTCTCCACCCCTGCGAGGTGCACCACCGGCCACTCCAGGCCTTTGGCGGCGTGGAACGTGGACAGCTCGACCGCATCGGTGTCCGCCCCGCCGGCATCGGCCAGGCTGGAGCGCAGCCACGCCGTGAACCCGGTGGGCGTGCCCCCCGGGTCGAGGTCGAGGTACTCACGGCCCAGGCGTACCAGTTCGTCGAGGTTGGCCAGGCGGTCGGCGGTGAGGTGCTCGGGGGCGATGCGGCCGGTTCCCCTCGGGCGACGGGGCGTGGCGTCGTCCCGGACGGTTCCGCTCGAGGGCTCGGTCGGCTCGACGCCGTCCTCCGGTCGAGGACGTCGTCCGGGTTAACGTCCTCGTCCGAGCAGGTCCTCGCTGCGAACACCTGCATGGTCGCACCTCGCGCAGCTCCCGAGGCCAGGTCGCCCGCAGGTGCCCACCTGCGTGCCCGGCGCGGGCCCCGCCGGAAGCGTCGGCCACCTCGGCCTGTTCGAGCAGGCCCCCGCCACCTCGAGTTCGGTGCGGGATGTCCGCTGCGCCCAACGCCCGGGTGAGCGGGGCCAGCTGGGCGTTGGTGCGCACCAACACGGCCAGGTCGGCCCAGCGGCGGCCGGGCCGGCGGGCGGAGCGAAGCTCGCGGGCGATCTGACGGGCCTCCTGCACCTCGTCGGGGTGGACCGCGACGGTGGGCACCGGCCCGTCGGGCCGGGTGGGCACCAGCGAGGCGCCCCGCTGATCGCTGCCGTCCCGAAGCACGGCGTTGGCCACCGTGATGATCTGCGGGGTGGAGCGGTAGTTGCGGGTGAGGGTGACCGTGGCGGCGTCGGCGAAGTACCGCGGGAAGTCGACGAGGTAGCCGGCGTCGGCGCCGTTCCAGGCGTAGATCGCCTGGTGCGGGTCGCCGACCACGGTGAGCTGTGCGCCCTCGCCCATCCAGGCCGACAACAGTTGGAACTGCCGGGGGTTGACGTCCTGAAACTCGTCGACGAACAGGAAGCGGTTCATCCACTGCCGGCCCGACGCGTACACGGGGTCGGCCTTGAGGTCTCGGGCGGCCAACCGCAGCAGATCGTCGAAGTCGACCACCCGTTGGCGGCGCTTGTAGTTGACGTAGTCCGCCATGATCCGAGCCATCTTCTCGGGGTCGTGGGGCGGGTCGCGACGGGCGGCCACCGCGGCCGCCGGGTAGTCGTCGGGCTCGACGCAGCGGGCGTTGGCCCACTCGATCTCCGACATGACGTCGAGCAGTGCGGTCTTCGACCGGTCGCCGCTGACGCTGCGGATCATGCCCAGCTTGGAGGTGACCAGCTCGGGCGGGGTGATCGAGCGCTCCGCCCACCGCTGACGAAGCTGGGCCCACGCAATCGAGTGGAACGTTCCCGCCTGGACGCCGTCGCGCAGGCCGAGCTGCCCCAACCTGGAGCGAAGCTCGGACGCAGCCTTGCGGGTGAAGGTGACCGCCAGCACGGCGCGGGGGTCGATCGCGCCCGTGGCGGCCTGATAGGCGATCCGTCGGGTGAGCACCCGGGTTTTGCCCGATCCCGCGCCCGCGAGGATGCGCAGGTGACGGGCATCGTGGGTGGCCGCCTCGCGTTGCTCGGGGTTGAGCCCGGCGACGAGCGCGTCGGGTTCGCTGGAGGAGTCACTCACCCGGCCGAGCGTACCGGCCGTCGGTGACATCCAACGCGGGCCCCCGCCTCCGCGACAACGGCGGTCCCACCCGGATAGCGTGAGGTCGGCGAAACCCGGGAGCGCTCATGGCCTATCCAACCAAACTGTTGCAACCTGAGGAGGAGATCGTCCTCGATCTCAATCCCCACTGGAAGTTCCTTTTCCTGCCGACGATGCTGCTGATCGTCGGCGTCGTCGTGGGGATCGTCGCCCTGGCGCTGCAATGGCCGAGCTTCGTCAACGTGTTGCTCGGGCTCGTGGTGCTGGTCGCGATCGGCTGGTTCATCCAGCGGTTCGTCGTGTGGCGCACCACCAGCTTCGTGCTGACCACCGACCGATGCATCTACCGCTCGGGCGTGTTCGTCACCTCCGGCGTCGAGATCCCGCTCGAGCGCATCAACACCGTGTTCTTCCAGCAGACCCTGTTCGAGCGCATGCTGGGCGCCGGCGACCTGGCCATCGAGTCGGGCGGCGAGACCGGCAAGGAGTACTTCCACGACATTCGCAACCCGCCCGAGGTGCAGCACGAGATCTACACCCAGATGGAGAACAACGAGAACCGCAAGTACGACCGCATCGGCAAGGAGGCGGCCGAGGGTGCGCGGGCGCACGGTGCGGTGACCGCCCAGACCGGCCCGATCACCGTGGCCGAACAGCTGGAGAAGCTGGCGGAGCTGCGCGACAAGGGTGTGCTGTCGGACGAGGAGTTCGAGACCCAGAAGGCCAACCTGCTGCGGTAGGCCCCCGGCGGCCTACTCGTCGCCCGCCGCCAGGTCGGGCGACCAGACCAGGTCCCAGCGGTCGTTGCAGCCGCTGCAGCGGTACACCAGCGGAATGCCGTCGGTGATCTCGTCGGGTTCCCCGTCGAAGGAGTCGCCGGTGGGGATACCCGCCAGCTCCGAGCGGTCCCAGGGGTCGAGGTTGGCGGTGGCGTCCGTCGACGGCGCCCCGGCGCCGTCCGGCTCGGAGGCCGCCGGGTCGGTGGGGTCGACCAGCAGGTGCGCCTCGAAGCCACAGTCGACGCAGGTGATCACCTTGGGGGGACGGACCGGATCGTGCACGAGCGTCACCGTACCGGCTACACCAGGCGCGCGCCGCCGCCCGCCCGAACCCGCCAGGCACCGGAACCCAGGTGGCTCAGGTCACTCTCCGGACGCGCCAGCGCCACGACGCATCCGCCGAACCCGGCACCGGTCAGCCGTGCCCCGTGGACGTCGTTCCGGCGGGACAACACCTCGACCAGTCGGTCGAGTTCGGGCACCGACACCTCGAAGTCGTCGCGGAGCGACGCGTGGCTGTCGCCCATCAGCCGACCCGCCCCGACCGGGTCGTCCTCGGCGAGGGCGGCGGCGAAGTCGCGGACGCGGTCGCACTCGTTGCGCACGTGACGGGCCCGTCGCCGCAGCACGGGGTCGTCGAGCGACTCGATCGAGTCGAGGGAGGCCTCGGGAAGCGGGCCGACCAACTCGGCGGCGGCCTCGGTGGCGGCCCGTCGTTCGGCGTAGTCCGATCCGGCCAGACGACGGGTGACGCCGGAGTGCAGCACCCACACCTCGACCGACTCGGGCAGCTCCACGGCCTCGAAGGTCTCGGTCGCGCAGTCGATCAGCAGGCCGTGACCGGCCCGTCCGGCGGCGATCGTCAGCTGGTCCATGATGCCGCACGGCACCCCGGAGGCGGCCTGTTCGGCCCGGCGGCCCAGGCGCGCCAGCTCCAGCGGTGATCCGTCGAAACCGAGTGCGAGCGCGGCGGCCAGCTCCAGCGACGACGAGGAGGACAACCCGGCGCCGACCGGCAGTGTGGTCGACACCTCGCCGGAGCCGCCGGAGGTGGCGCCCAGCTCGATCGCGGCGGCGGCGACAAAGCGACCCCAGGCCGGTTCGAGGCACGAGAGATCGGCGGCGAGCCCGTCGCCCACCGGAAGCGTGAGGTTGAGGCTCTGTCGCCGGCCCGACCGAAGGGTGAGCGTCGAGCCGCCGGGGCACAGCGTCACCGTGGTCCCCAGGTCGATGGCCATGGGAAACACCAGGCCGCCCGCATAGTCGGTGTGGTCGCCGATCAGGTTCACCCGCCCGGGCGCCCACGCCTTGATCACCTTGGCCATGGCGCGGCAATCTAGCGCCGTACCGGGCCGGATCACTCAGCTGTCAGGTCGAGCGCCGGGCCGAGATCGGATCGTGACTCGATGCCGAGCTTTCGGTACACGTGCTGCAGGTGGTTGTTGACGGTACGAACCGAGACGTACAAGCGGTCGGCGATCTCCGGCCCGGTCAGGCCGTTGGCCGCCAGCGACGCGACCTCCCGTTCCCGGCGGGTCAGCGAGATCGGCTCACGCAGCGTCCGGAGTGCCGGAGTGAGCGCGTCCTCACAGTCGCGACGGCGAGCGACCGATCGGGCGGCCAGTTGTCGACCCAGTCGCTGATCGCCGGCACTTCTGGCGAGCGACGCACCTTGGGCCAGCACCTCCGCAGCCGGAAGATGGGCCCCGCAGCCGGCCATGGTCTCGGCGGCCCGGCCATAGCCGTCGACGTCGTTGGCGATGACCGCTCGGGCATGGGTGGCCCGACCGCCGGCGAGGGCGCCGTCGACCCGGTCGGCAAGCCGGAGCACCAACCCGCCGGTGTCGGGGTGGGCTTCGATCCGGAGCGCGTCGTGGGCGATCGCCAGGGCGATGGCGTGCTGTCCGGAGGAGCCGGCCACGTCGGCAGCATCGTGCAGCGTGTCCCGGGCTGCGCTCAGGCGACCCTCGGCAACGGCCACCCAACCCTCGGCCCATGCCAGCTCGCAATCGAGCAACCGAAAGGGTCCCCGGTCGATGTCGCCCGCCCGCTCGATCGCCTCGACCGCAGCAGAGGTCGAGTCGCCCCGTTGGCCCTCGATCCGCGCCACCCCGGCCCAGGCCACCCGTTCGAGGGCGCGGTCCTCGTGATCCCGAAAGCTCAGCGCGGCGCTCTTGGCGTGCAGGGCCGCGGTCGTCATCCTGCCCCGAATCGCCTCTGCGCGAGCGGTGATCAGCTCCTGCCACCCCTGCCAGTGCACGCGGTCGAAGTCGACCCCGCCACGGGGTCCGACGCGAAGGTCGTCGTCACAACGGTCGAGTGCACCCGAGTCGGCCAAGGCCAGGCATCGCCCGATCCATGGAGCGGTGGGATCGTCGGACAGCGCCTCGGGGTGACGTTCGGCGAGGTGGTCGGCAAGATCGGCGGCTTCGATGGCCCGGTCGAAGCGGCCCGCCCGGCCCTGGGCATAGCTGACGACCACGGCCGCCATCGCACGGGCGGCGGGGTCCGAGCCATGCTCGACGATCGTTTCGCCCGCCGGCACCGCACGGTCGACCTGGGCTTCGAGCAGCAGCAGGGATGCGTCGAAGGCGGCCAGGCGCTCGGCGTCTGCCGAGTCCCACCTCACGTGCTTGGCGCCGGCGAGCAGTTCGCGGGCGGCCGCGCCATCGAGGAGCCCACGGAACAGATTCTCGGATCGGGCGATCAGATGCTCGGCGTGGGCATGGGATTCGTCGACGGCGGCGACGTCGGATCGCTCCAGAATCGTCTCGGCGGCGTCGTGGCGGCCGGTCCAGCGCAGCAGCTTGGCGAGCACCCGGTCGAGTTCGACCCTGACCGACGGATCGGCATCGGTTTCCAACGAGGCGCGTACGAGGTGCTCGGCGCCGGAGCGGTCGAAGCAGGTCAGGGCGTAGTGCGCGGCCTGCTCGATCATGTCTTCGTCGACCGCCAGGCCGGACTCGATCCGAAGCATCGTCTCGCGGTAGCGAAACGCAGGTCCGGGCGAGTGCCGGAGGAGTTCGACGGCCCGACGTTGCATGGCGCGTCGGTGGATGGCGGTCATCGGCTCGGTCAGTGCGTCCTCGTGCAGCGGATGTGCAAGTCGAACCTCCCGCCGCCGACCCGACCCCGAGACGGACACGGAGCCGGCCTGCAGAAGCTGGTCGATCGTCTCGCCCGCCGTCTCGGCCACGTCGGCGCGGTCGACCGCGTCGAGGCTGACGGGTCCGGTGAGTGCCAGCAACTCCAGGGCGTCGAAGTGTCGGGGATCGCCGGCGCGGAGTTGATCTCGCACCAACTCCGTCAGCCGGGCCGGGGCCCGAAGCTCCCCCTGAAGTCGAAACAGCCCCTCCTCGTTTCGTATGCGTCCGTCCCCGAGCGCGGCAAGTACGAGTTCACGGACAAAGAGCGGATTGCCCCGTGTGGCCTGCCAAACGTCGGAGGTGGTGGTCGCCGCCACCGGCCCGCCGCACAGGGCTCCAACCAGGGCGGCGGTGTCGTACTCGTCGAGGTTGGCGAGCTCGAGGGTTTCCACCCGATCGTTGGCCCACAGACGGGCGATATCGGCCGGGGCCCGGGTATCGGCGCGCACGGTGAGCAGGACCGACAGTGGGGTCGCGTGGATCAGGTGGTGGACCAGCGCCACCGATGCCTCGTCGAGCAGGTGGGCATCGTCGATCATCAGCAGACCCGCCGCGCCGTCCAGCTCCGAATCGATGCGTTCGGCCACGGTCCGCAGCATGGCGGTCGGGTCGGCGGGCGTCCCGGGTTCCGGTGCGGGTACGAGCCGGGCGAACGCACCAAAGGGCACCTCGCCTGCGGCCGTGCTGGCAAAGCAGGACACCACGGTGCGCTCGTTGCCGAGCTCGTCGCAGACCTCCCGCCCCAGCCGCGTTTTGCCCACTCCGGCGGGGCCCGAGAGGACGATCGCCGCCGGAGCGTTCGCCAGGGCGGATCGAAGCCGTTCTCGCTCATCGCTCCGCCCGACCAGATGCGAATGCACACCGTGAAGGTAGCACCACACGAATTGAGCAACCGATGCTCATGACCCGGCGCGTCCCAGTGCGTTCACTGGGTTCATGAACTCGTCGATGCACCGTCGAAGCCAGCGAGGCGCCGTGGAGGGCGGTGTCTTCGCCTTTGGGCTGCTGCTCCTCGTCGTCGGCGGCGGTCTGCTCGCGTTCGGGTGGTCCGAGGCCGCCAAGGCCAAGGCGAGCACGACCTGGCCGACCACGCCCGGGATCATCATGTCCTCAAGCGTCGAGGTGGTGCCCGACTCGGAAGGCGAGGACGGACACAAGCCAACCGTCGTGTACGCGTACAGCGTCGACGGCCGGCCCTTCCAGGCCACGCTGATCAACTTCGGGTCGCACAACGGCGCCGACCTGGACGCCGTGGAGCGCACCGTCGCCCGCTACCCACCTGGCGAGGTGGTCGACGTTGCCTACGACCCGGCCGATCCCGGGACCGCCGTGCTTGAGCCCGGCAACACCGGGGCCAACTGGGTGATGCAGCTCGCCGGTGCGGCCTGCGTACTTGGCGGATTGGCGATGATGGCCGGGTCGGTCTACTTCCCCACTCGGACCGTCAAGCGGCGCCGCAACTCGAACCCGCTCACGCCGATGAGCCCATCGCAGCAACCACCGCCACCCTGGAATTTTGATCCGTCGTCAACGAATTCACCGCCGTATCCGTTTACGAGGTGATGACGAATGTTGCGACCACTGCGCGGCGCCCCCGCCGGTTTCGAGGCGTCCTTCGACGCCCTCTACGCCCGGGCCTTCACCGCGGCGGGACGACTGCTGTGGAGTTCGGCAGCGTCGGAGGACGCTGCGGCCGAGACGATGATGCGGGCCTACCTGCACTGGGGGAAGGTGGGTCGAGCGTCATGGCGGGAGGGGTGGGTCGTTCGGGTGGCCACCAATCTGGCGCTCGACGCGATCAGGAAGGACCGGCGGCTGGATCACCACTCGACCGACGAGACGGGCCGCGTCGATCCCGATGTGGCCGAGCGCCTGGCCCTGACCTCGGCGCTGCGCACGTTGACGCGTCGACAGCGCGAGGTGGTGGTGTTGCGGTACCTGGAGGAATGCACCCAGGACGAGACTGCCGCGGTGCTGCGCGTGTCGGTCGGGTCGGTCAAGACGCATGCGTCGAGGGGGCTGGCGGCGATGCGAGAACAGCTCGGACCCGACGTCAACCGCTGGGAGACCGCAGCGGACGAGGAGGCGACCGTCAATGTCTGACTGGCCGGGGCCGAGCGAGCGAGACGAGGTCTATCAGCGTGTTCTCGCGGGCGGAAGAAGGTTGGTCATGATCCGAAACCTGGCGATTGGCGGTGCGATCGCGGTGGGTGCGGCCGGGGTCGGCCTGGGCTGGACCGTGCAGCAACGGGTGCTGACCGATGACCGCGCGGTAGGCGCCGTTGTGGACGTCCCGGGCGACACCGACGGGGACGGGGTCGTCTCGGCCGCCGAAATGGCGGACGTACCGAGCGCGATCTACTTCGACTGTCCGGGTGGATCGCCGACGGGAGCGTTGCACGACGGTGATCGAATCCTTGCAGTGGCGAAACACGATCGAACCGACGGCTGGGTGGCCCTACGGCGACCCCGGGAACCTCAGGAGTGTTGTGGATGGCCGGCGAGCAGATCGTGCCCGATGAGAATCTCGGATGCCCTTCCCACTCGGCCCTGCAGCCGGGGCCCCGGCGTTGATCTCGCTGCGGCACAGGCGACGACCACCACGACCAACCAACCCACCTCGACGACCGCGGGCGACGAGGTGGCCGCGGCGGCGGATGACGCGACGTCCACCACGGCCCCGTCCGGAGCGGACGGAGACCCGAATGCCCCCCAGGATCCGGCGCTGCCCGGTGCGACCGGCGCCGTGCCGGACGGGTCGGACGACGCGGCACCCGCGCCCAACGCACCGGCTACCGGTGCACCGACCCCGGGTGTCCCGGTACCCGACGTTCCGGCCCCCGACAACCCGGCTCCCAACCCGCCGGCGACGGCTCCGCAGACGACCACCGCACCCACCCCGGCCCCGTCGGTCGACCTGTATGCACCAAACCCGGGAACGATCAACGAGCGGTACTCGAATGGCGGGTATTCCTGCGGCGGACCATCGACCGCGCTGGTTCGAGCCACGATCTCCGGGGCGTCGTCGGCGAGCATGTCGTGGTCGATCGGCGGGCGGTCGGGCTCGTCGGCGATGACCCCGACCGGTGGTGACCTCTGGCAGGTCGTGCTCGGCAGCTTCGACGAGCACACGCTCGGAACCGGATCGGCGACCGTCCAGGTGGAGATCACGGCGCAGGGCCCCGGCGGTTCGACCGGCAGGTCCACCACGGTGACGCTCAACGACTGCACATTCGGATGAGGGAGCTGATCATGGACCGGAAGAAGATCCTGGTGCTCAGCGGAGCGTTTGCGCTGACCGTGCTGTTGGGGGTCGCCGCCGGTGCGCTGTTTGGTGGAAAACCATCGGATGGGGCCGCTACCACTGCCGGGCAACAGGCAGCCGTGGGTTCGGGCGGCACGGTCGCTGCCGAGGTGATTCGACCGTTCTACGTCGGTCCAGAACTCTCCGACGAAGCGACCGAGCTCATGACGGATCTGGTGCGAGGGTCCGCCCGCGACACTGGCGACAGCACTGGCGATGAGGAGAATGACGCTGCTGTCGAAGCCGGCGCAGCGGAGGGTGGCTCGGCGGAGGGAGGTTCGGCTGAGGGTGGTTCGGCGGAGGGTGGCTCAGTGGAGAGTGGAGCGGCGGAGGGTGATGCTGCCGATGACGCCGGCGCCGACGGTGATGCTGCCGACGGCCTGGCGGACGACTTTGTCGTTGGACGTACCGAGGTAGCGGAACCGGGTGGCGAGGTCGTGTCGGTCCCCTCATACATCGACCCGTGTGATCGAGATGACCGCACGATCGAGGTGCCCATCGACGATGCAGAGGCCGACCCGGGTGCGGAACCCGAGGTGGAGGAGGTGCCCCGCTGCGACGGCGTGCTGGGTACGGTCACGCTGGCCGACGGCGAGATGGTCGACGTGGCCGACCCGACGATCCAGCGCAACGACGAGTGCGGTGCCGACGGCGTGGGCCTGGCCTTCCCGTCGATCCAGCCGATCCAGATCTCCGGCATGGTCCGACCCGCCGACGATGCGGGCACGGCCGTTGGGGAGCCCATCGACCTCGAGGGCTCGACGCCCGACGAGGCGACGCCAGTGTCGCTGCCGAGCTCGACCTTCCCATGGCTTCCCGTCGAGGGCGACACGGTGAACGGCTACCTGACCTGCGTCGAGGTGGGCGCCGTGCCGGACGAGACGAGGCTGCTCAGCGTGTCGGCGTCTGCGGCCTCGGGGGACCTCCTTCCACGGTCGATCACCACCCAGTTGGCGTACACACCGGGCAACCCGTTGTTTCGGGTACGGGACGATCTTGACTACGCAGCGTTTGTAGGTGAGCCGGGCCGCCCCATCCAGCTCTTCACCGACCTCGATGGGCTACGGATCCACGTCGGGTACAACGACGGCGAAACCCCCAGGGGCAGCCTGATCGAGCGGTCCTCGGACACCGAGCCGGGCAGCCGGTGTGAGCGGTCGTTCACGCGCGGGATTCCCCTCGGCAGGCACGACTTTGGCGAGGAGGAGAACGTCGCCCGGGCGGCGGTCGACGGCTACGAGTACTTGAAGGTGCTGACGCTGCAACGTCGCCCCGCATGGAACACCGAGTTCGACCTGTGCGTGCTGGTGGAGACCAACTTCGCGGGGCGACAACAGGTCGAGCGCTACGAGTGGCAGGTGCGATCTCCCGACCCCAACGTCTGGGAGGTGGAGGCGCTCTACCCCGAAAATCACCCGGAGCGAATCGCAAGCCACCTCCAGATTGCGGTCGACGGGGGGCTTGAGGCCTGTGAGGCACGGGTGCCGGAAGGCAGGGGGTTCGATGCCTGGCCCGCCCACGTGTGCTCGGACTTCGTGATTGCGGATGAGGAGGTCGTCGTGTCCACCAGCGCCGAGTTCGGCGGAATCGGCCCGGACGCGGTCGGTCCGGCCACGGCGGTGCTCGAGCTGGACGCCGAGTGGTGCGGGGTGTCGACCTGCACGGTGGTCGGAGCGTTCCCCATCCCGTTGCCGCCGACACGGCTGCCGCCCGAGCTACAAGTCGGACTTCCGGAGCAGGGGGAGTACCGACTGCGCCTGACCCGTGAGGTAGGCGCCGGACGGGACGAGTGGAGTGTTGGGCCTCGGACCGACGTCCAGCGGGTCGATGACACCGACCCGGACAACCCCGCCCCGGTTCTCAACCTCCACGACATGGCGTGGAACCCGATCGCTCCGCCCGCATGGAACTCGAACGCCGAGGTGGGCCATGGAGCGATCTCGTTGGAGTACCAAACCGACGCACCGGCGCAGGTTCGACTGTTCGCCCAGCGGCGGATGTCCGAGGTGTCGGAGCCATGTCTTGGAGGACGGGTGTCGACGGAGAGCGTGGGTGTTGTTGGGGATGACCCGTTGCGTGGCGTGGTCACCGTGGAGTCGCTCTGCCCCGGTGGGTTCTACGACCTTGCGCTCGAGGTCAGCTCGACGTCGTTGAGGCCGGACAGGCGGTACTACGCCACTTCGGGTCTCGCCGATATCGGCGATGGAGAGATCACCGGCGGGCTCCCTGGATACGAAGCAGGTGTCAAGGTGCCGGAACTCGAAGTGCCCGTCACTGCGTCCTTCGAGCTCGCGGGGATGATGAAGTGGTCTGGAATCCTCTACGAGGTGAGGCTCGACAACGAGGAGCTTTGCCCAGTTCCTCGATGGCCAGGATCGTCACTACGGCCGGGACCTCAACAGATCCGAATCGGTCAACCTGCTTGTCGGGGAGGAGACGTGGGTTCACCTGACAACGGTGACCAGCCTTCTCCGCCAACCGTCACGACGCGGAAGCGCATGAAGCTGTGTCGTACCAGGACATGATTGCCGGGCTCCGAAATGACGGCGTGGAGGTGTCGGCCATCGTGCCCGACTCGACGCTGCGCCAGGGGACCCTGCGCATCGAACGCCGTACACGAATAGCGAGACGCCGGCGTCGTGACTGGGTGGCAACCTGGGCGTATCGGTACAGGAGGTTTCGGGCGCCCTGGGCTACCGTCGCTGCCATGAGCGCCTACCCCTATGCCGACCGGTTTCCCGTCAACCGCACCCCTTCCGAGCACGGCCGTCCGCCCGAGGAGATCCTGGCCGAACTGCGCGGGTTGGCCACCGAGGAGGACCAGGCCTGGGAGGGCGGCAAGTGCTCGGGCACGATGTACTGCGGCGACCACGACCACTACGAGTTCCTCAACGAGGCGTTCGGCATGTTCGCCCACGTCAACGCCCTGCAGCGTGACATCTGCCCGTCGGCCACCCGCTTCGAGGGCGAGATCATCGCGATGACCCTCGACCTGTTCCACGGCGAGGCGGTGACCGACGGGACCCCCGTGGGCATCGTCACCTCCGGGGGCACCAGCTCGATCGTGCACGCGATGTTGGCGTACCGGGAAAAGGGCCGGGCCAAGGGCATCACCAACCCGAACATCGTGAAGCCGGAGACCGCCCACCCGGCGTTCTCCAAGGCCGCCCACCTGTTCGGGTTGGAGCTGCGGGTGACCCCGATCGACCCGGAGACGACCAAGGCCGACCTGGCCGCCATGGAGGCGCAGATCGACGAGAACACCGTCGCCATCATCGGTTCCGCCTGCAACTACGGCTACGGCACGATCGACGCCATCGGGGAGATGTCGGATCTGGCGTTGAAGCACGACGTCGGCCTGCACGTCGACGGCTGCCTCGGCGGGTTCATCCTGCCGTTCGGTCAGGAGCTGGGTTATCCGATCGAGGTGTTCGACTACCGCCTTCCCGGCGTCACGTCGATGAGCTCGGACACCCACAAGTACGGCTACGGGTTGAAGGGCAGCTCGGTGGTGACCTTCCGCGACACCTCGCTTCGGGCCGGGCAGTACTTCTACGAGACCGAGTGGTCGGGTGGGAAGTACTGCTCGCCGTCGATGGACGGGTCGCGCAGCGGTGGGTTGCTCGCCGCCACCTGGGCGTCGATGGTCAAGCTCGGACGAGAGGGCTACCGGCACTACGCCAAGCAGATCTTCGAGACCGCCGACACGATGATCGCCGCCGTGCGCTCGCACCCCGAGCTGAGGATCCTCGGCGATCCCACGTTCCTGTTCAGCTTCACCTCGGACGACTTCGACATCTACCACGTCAACGACTTCATGAAGCTGCGAGGCTGGCGCTTCAACGGCCAGCAGTACCCGAACGCCTTGCACATGGCGGTCACCCGCCCGCAGACGAAGCCGGGCGTGACCGACGAGTTTGCCTCCGATCTGGCCGAGGCCGTCGCCTACGCCAAGGAGCGGGCGGACCAGGCCCCGGACAGCGCCGCCGTGTACGGGGGCATCCCGGGCGGCATGACCAACGAGGCCGACGACTTCATCCGCATGGTCATGGCCGACATGATGGACGAGCAGCAGGGTGTGCCCGCCCCGTGACCCGGCGGTGAACTCGTCCGAGGGTCCGTCCGGCCGATGAGCGTCCTCGCCCTCGGCGTCGACGTCGGTTCGACCAACGTGAAGGTGGTGGCGCTCGACGCCGACGGGACGATCCTCGCCCGACGCCAACACCCGCTGGTGTCCGACGACCGGCCGCCGATCTCCGAACAGGACCCGGAGGAGATCTGGGAGGCGGTGCTGTCGTGCGCGGCGGCCTGCGTGCGAGAGGCGTCGGCCGGGTCGACGACGGCCTCGGCCGGGCATCCGACGGTGGCCATCGGGGTGGCGAGCCAGTATTCCTCCACGGTGCCCGTGCGCGCCGACGGCACGCCCGCCGGACCGGTGGTGATGTGGCGCGACCGGCGCGGCACGGAGGCCTGCCACGAGCTGCTCGGCACGCCGGGCCTGTTCGAGCTGTGGGTCGAGCGTCACGGCATCCCGCCGATCGGCGGCGGGCTCAGCCTGGGCCACCTGTTGCACCTCGTGGGCGAGGACCCGGACGGCGACACCCGGTTCGTCGAGGTGATGGACTACGTCACCGCCCGGCTGACCGGCCGCCTCACCGCCACCCGTCACTCGATGCTGACCGGCCAGCTGTGCGACAACCGCAGCCCGGATCCGCTCGACGATGCCTCGCTTCGCTACGACCCGGCGTTGCTTGCGGCCGCCGGCATCGGGGTCGACCGCCTGCCCCCGCTGGTGGGCCCGCACGAGCCGGTCGGTCCGGTCACCGCCACCGTCGCCTCGCGGCTGGGGGTTGCCGTGGATTCGATGGTGGCGACGGGCGTCAACGACACCGCCGCCGTGGCGCTGGCCACCGGCGCCACGTCGACCGACGGCCAGGTCGCCGCGATGTCGATTGGAACCACCGGGGTGCTCGTCACCGGGATCGGCGGGAAGTCCGAGGACCTCGACCATGAGATTCTCACGATGCCGGCGCCCGACGGTGGCTATCTGGTGATGGCCGAGAACGGCCTGGGCGGCCGGGTCCCCGAGGCGATGCTTGCCCTGCTGGACGGCGACGACGACGGCAACGACGGCGGCGACGGCCGGCCGAAGCCCGGTTCGCCGAGGCCGAGGCCGCCCTGGCCACCACGGTGCCCGGCGCGGAGGCGTGATCGCCCTGCCGTGGCTGGCGGGGTCGATGGCGCCCTCCGGCAGCTCGTCGGCACGGGGCGGCTATCTCGGGGTGTCGCTGGAGACCACTCGGGCACAGTTGATCCGAGCCACCTTCGAGGGGGTCGCACACAACCTGGCCTGGTTGCTGGGCCACGTCGAGGCGTTCATCGGACATCGGGTGACCGAGATCCGCCTGACCGGTGGCGGCGCCGCGGTGACCGGTTGGCCGCAGGTGATTGCCGACGTGCTCGATCGCCCGGTTCGGGTGGCGCCCCATCCGGGCTCGGCGGTCGCCCGTGGGGTGGGTCTGCGGGCGCTCGGTCAGGCGGGAGTCGTCGGCGTCGATCCAGTGACGAGCTCGCCGCCCGGCCCTCCCTCACCCCCGACCCGGCGGCCCGCGACGTCTACGACCGCCATCAGCGGGCCTTCGAGCAAGCCTTTGCGGCGCTGGAGCCGCTGTGGCCCGACCTTGACGCCTGAGGCCGCAGCATGGGGCGCATGAGACAACCCGAGCGGTGTGGGGAGCGGACCCGCACCCGACACCGGTCGCCGGTGGCCCGCCAGATGGTGTTGGTTGCGGCGTTATCGCTACTGGCGCTTGCCTGCTCGTCCGACTCCGGTGTCGCCTGGGACGACCTTTGCCGCCACCCCGGGGGCGGAGGCCTACGAGGGGTCGATCGAGCGCATCCTGGACGATCGGCTGTCGGGACGCATGAACGAGCGTGGGCTGAAGCTGGTCGGCTCCCGGGTTGAGTATCTGCCTCGACGGCACCGACTGGGCCGGCCACGTCGCCTGGAGGGCCGAACACGCTGCCGGGATGACCGAGGTGCAGGATCGGTTGGACGTTCCCGAGCCCGACGCGCCTGTGTTGATGGCCGAATTCTCCTCGGGCGACGACACGCTGTTCCTCATCGGTCGGGCCGACGACGACGGCGAGCGTCTGGTGGTGCTCACCGCGTTGACGAGACCCGCCTGAGCGCCCGGCGGCCGGACCCGGCAGTCGGGTCGACGGTGGAGTCTCAGCCGATCGGGCCAGGTGCAGCAGGTCCTCCATGCCCGCCTCGATGCCGTCGCTGAGCACCCCGACGTCGGCGCAGGTGTCGAAGTCGCCGGTGATACCGAAATACACCGTGCCGTCGTAGCTGAACATCGCCACCCCCAGGCGGATCTGTCCGGCGAGCGGCACGAACGGGTAGACCGCCTCCATCCGTCGCCCCAACGAATACAGGGGCAGCTGGGGCCGGGCACGTTGGTCGTCACCGTGTTGACGTTGCGCTGGGCGGCCCGGGCCGCCACTGCTCGCCAAGCGCCAGCAGCATCGGCGGTGAACTCGGCCATCGACGTCAGCGCCTCCCCAGCGACGGCCTGCTTGACTCTTCAGGTCGGCCATCTGGGCCGACACCGCGCTGCGGCCTCTCCCGGGTCCCTCCAACATCACCGGAAGCTCGGCGAACATCGCCGACACCCGGTTTTCCATCGTGCCGTCGCCCGAGGCCACCTCGCCCTCGACGCGGCCGAACCGAGACCGGCACCAGGGTGCGGACCACCCGGTCAGGTCGTCTCGCCCGCTCGCGCAGCAGCTTGCGAAATCCCCGGGTGATCGTCGCCAGCACCACGTCGTTGAACGATCCGCCGAGGCCGGCGCGCACCGTCTTGATGTCGTCGACCGACACCGACGCCCACACGGGTGGGCGGTGCGGCCCGATCGGCCCGTTCAGGCTGCTCGGGGGTGCCGACAGACGGCCGCCAGCGACGCTGAGGCCCGTACCGACCTTGGAGTTGGTTCAGCGCCTGGCGCGGCACCCGGCCGGCCGCCCGCAGCGCCCGGAACTGCTCGTAGGGGCTCTTGACCAGCTGGGCGACCGCCTCGGTGGCCAACTCGACGCTGGACGGCGCCGGGCGGGGCTCCCACTCGGTGGCCACGCCCGGCTCGGCATCGGGGCTGATGTCGAGCACGGTCGAGAGCAGTTCGGCGCCCGACACCCCGTCCACCATGGCGTGGTGCACCTTGGAAACCAGCGCCCACCGGCCGTCGTCCAGGCCTTCGGTGATCCACATCTCCCACAGCGGGCGGCTGCGGTCCAGCTGCTGGGACATCACCCTGGCGACCAGCCGTCGCAACTCGGCGGCACCACCGGGGGCGGGCAGAGCGGTGTGGCGCACGTGAAAGTCGAGGTTGAAGTGGGGGTCGTCGGCCCACACGGGGCGGCCGAGGTCCATCGGTACGAACCGAACCACCTGGCGATAGCGCGGGATGTCGGCGAGCTTGGCCTCCACCAGCGCACCTCCTCGAAGGCGGGCGCCGGACCCTCGAAGATGGAGAGAAAAAGCCTGATGTGCATGCTGGCGTACTCGTTCTCGAGATGCAGGAACGAGGAAGTCCAACGGGTTGAGCCGGTCGGTGTTGGTCATGTGATCCTCGTGCGACCACCGGTGAGGTTCACCTGGTGGTCGGGTCGCCGCGAGCGACGCGTCAGCCCAGCATAGGGGTGCAGTTTCTCATCGTCGGAGTCGGTGCGGTGGAGCAGCTTGCAGGGCGACGGCGACGCCGCTGATCGCCCCGGAAGAGGTGGCCGCTGAACGACACGCCGTGCCGGGGATCAACCCCAGAGCATCGAGCCGTACAGAGCGCGACGAACACCCTGCCGACGGATCCACCCCACCTGCTTGGCGAAGAACCCCTGGTCAGCAGGTAGGTGAGGTAGCCGAACACCAAACCGCTGGCTCCCACCTGCACCGAGTTGGACGAACCGAACAACCACATGCCTGCCCTGCTGCCCGCCATGATCAACGCCGTGATCACGGCGAAGGTCCCCTGAAGTCCGGAGTAGGCCACCACACCGCCCAGCACCACAAACGGCACGGTGTTGGCGATCAGGTGGCCGAAGCCGGCGTGCAGAATCGGGGCGACACGATGCCGGGAATCCCGGCCAGCTCGCGGCTGCACCCCGAAGCGGTCGAGCCGACCCCCGAGGGGGATGTCGATGATCTCGACGGCCCACATGACGGCCAGCATCGCCACCACCGGCGCCATCGGGCGCAGCCAGGCGGGAACGTCGGCCAGCGGGTCGCTCAGCGTGCCACCGGTCGTCGGCGCAGGGTCGATCGGGGCAGGGTCGATCGGGGCAGGGGCCATCGATCCAGTGTGGCAGGCCGGCGAACACCTTGGCGTCTAGCCTCCGGCGATGGGACGCGTTTCCGAGAGCGAGCTACCGGGCGTCGGAGCCCGCTTCGATTTCAGCACCGACGACGGGGAACAACTGGGGGTGGTCGTCCACCGCAGCGGCCGGCGCGACGTCGCCTTCTACGACACGGACGACCCCGATGCCTGCCGGGCGGTGGTGCACCTCGAGGAGCACGAGGCCCGCGACCTGGCCGAGCTGCTCGGCGGCAGCCGGCTGTCCGAGGAGGTGGCGCGCCTTCGCCATCAGGTGGCGGGCATCACACTCGACTGGCTGACGGTGGAGGCCGGCGCGCCGTGGGCGGGTTCCACGATCGGCGACGCCGAGGTGCGCTCGGAGACCGGAGTGTCGATCGTGGCAATCATCAGCGATGGGGCGACGTCGCCGTCGCCCGGCCCCGAGGGCGTCTTTGGGGTCGGAGACACGGTGATCGCCATCGGCATGCCGGACGGCCTCGAGGTGCTCGCAGCACGACTCAGCGGCTGAGCCGACGTGTTCGTCATCCTCGCGGCGGGGAGTTCCGACGTCGCCATGGCCTTCATCGAGCTGGGGGCCCTCGTCATCGGCCTCGGCGTGCTGGCGCGGCTGTCGCACCGTGTCGGGCTCAGCCCGATCCCCGCCTACCTCGCCGCCGGGCTGATCTTCGGCACCGGGGGCTTGGCGCAGATCAACTTCGCCGACGACTTCATCGACCTGGCCTCCGAGATCGGGGTGCTGTTGTTGTTGTTCGTCCTCGGGCTGGAATACACCGGGGCCGAGCTGACCGACGGATTACGGAAGGGCTGGCGCTCGGGCTGCGTCGACCTCGCACTGAACTTCACGCCGGGGCTGGTCGCCGGCCTGCTGCTGGGGTGGGGACCGCTCGGTGCGCTGATGCTGGCGGGCGTGACCTACATCTCGTCCTCGGGCGTGGTGTCGAAGCTGCTCGGCGACCTCGACCGGATGGCCAACCGCGAGACCCCCTCGGTGCTCACCATCCTCGTGTTCGAGGATCTGGTGATGGCCGCCTACCTGCCGGTGCTCGGCGTGCTGCTCGTCGGCGGCTCGGTGGTGTCGGGGGCCATCTCGGTCGGCGTGGCGTTGTCGGTCACCGCGCTGGTGCTGGTGCTGGCCATCCGCATGGGCGGCCCGATCAGCGCCCTGCTCTCGGCCCGATCGGACGAGGCGCTGCTGCTGAGCGTGATGGGCCTGATCCTGGTGGTGGGCGGCCTGGCCCAGCGGGTACAGGTCAGTGCCGCCATCGGTGCGTTTCTGGTCGGGATCGCGCTGTCCGGTGAGGTGCGGGAGCGGGCGGAGGACCTGCTGACGCCGTTGCGGGACCTGTTCGCCGCCCTGTTCTTTGTGCTGTTCAGCCTGCGCATCGACCCGGGTGACCTGCCGCCGGTGCTGGTGGCTGCGGCGCTGCTCGCCGGCATCACGGCCCTGACCAAGATCGCCACCGGCCGGTTCGCCGCCCGACAGCTGGGCGTCGGACCCAGGGGCCGCGACCGGGCGGGCATGGCGCTGGTGGCACGGGGCGAGTTCTCGATCGTCATCGCCGGCCTGGCGGCGGGCACGGTCGTCGACTCGGCGCTGGCGCCCACGGCAGCCGCCTACGTGTTGATCCTGGCGGTCGTCGGGCCGCTGTTGGCCAGGTTCAACCCACCGGTTCCCAGCCTGGACTCGATGCGTCGACGGCTGGCCCGGTGGCGCTCACCCGACCGGGCGGTCGCCGGCGGCGACGCGTCGGCGTGAACCGCAGCCGGCACAACCCGCTCCATCGGCCCAGTTGACCCCGCTCCCGGCGGCCGGTGAGCATGTCGACATGAGTGGACCGCTGAACGGAATCAAGATCGTCGAGATCGCAGGGATCGGCCCGGCACCCTTTGCCGCGATGATGCTCGCCGACCTAGGCGCCGACATCGTCCGGGTCGACCGGGCGGGCAACGTCTCCGGGGGCGATCCGGCGTTGCCGCCGGGCGACCTGCTGACGCGCGGCCGTCGATCGATCGGCGTCGACCTGAAGTCGGCCGCCGGCGTCGAGGTGGTGCTCGACCTGATCGAGCAGGCCGACGGGTTTCTGGAGGGCTTTCGCCCCGGCGTTGCCGAGCGGCTGGGGATCGGCCCCGACGAGGCCCTGGCACGGAATCCCAAGCTGGTCTACGGACGCATGACCGGGTGGGGTCAGGACGGGCCCTACGCCCCGATGGCCGGGCACGACATCAACTACATCGCCTTGGCGGGAGCGCTGGCGCACCTCGGTCGCGCCGGCGAACAGCCGACGCCGCCGATCAACCTGGTCGGCGACTTCGGCGGCGGCGGCATGCTGATGGCGCTCGGCATGTGCGCCGGCATCATCGAGTCCGGCCGCTCCGGTGAGGGCCAGGTGATTGACGCCGCCATGGTGGACGGCTCGGCCAGCCTGATGACGATGATCTGGGCGTTCGACGCCATGGGCATCTGGACCGAGGAGCGGGGGACCAACATGTTGGACACCGGCGCCCACTTCTACGACACCTACCGCACCTCCGACGACAAGTGGGTGTCGATCGGGTCGATCGAGCCACAGTTCTACGCCGAGCTGCTGCGCCTCACCGGGCTGGAGGGCGACGACCTGCCGCACCAGATGGACAAGACGGCCTGGGCCGAGCTGAAGGACAAGCTGCGGGGTGTGTTCGCCGGCAGGACGCGGGCCGAGTGGATGGAGATCATGGAGGGCACCGACGTGTGTTTCGCACCGGTGCTGACCATGGCCGAGGCCGCCGAGCATCCCCACAACGTCGAGCGCGGCACGTTCACCGAGGTGGCCGGTGTGACCCAGCCGGCGCCGGCGCCCAGGTTCAGCCGCACGCCCGGCGAGATCCGCCGTCCACCGCCCCACGCCGGTCAACACACCGACGAGGTGCTCACCGACTGGCTGGGCGCCGACGACTCCCGGGTCGGCGAGCTCCGGGGCAGCGGCGCCGTCGCCTGATCCGCCGCACCAACGCATTCGTTGTGTCCTCGAGCCGCTCCAGTGGCTCGAGGACACAACAAGCACCGGGAGGCCAGGCGGTAGCCTGCCCGGTCGTGTCCACCCTGGTCTGCTTCCACGCCCATCCCGACGACGAGTGCATCGCCACCGGAGGGGTGATGGCCCAGGCCTCGGCCGCCGGTCACCGGGTGGTGCTGATCGTGGCCACCGACGGCGAGCTGGGCTTCACCGTGGAAGGGGCGGCCGAGACGGCCGACGAGCTGGGCGCCCATCGCCGGGCGGAGGCCCAGGCGTCGGCGTCGATCCTGGGTGTGCACCGGGTGGAGTTCCTGGGCTACCGCGACAGCGGCATGGCCGGCGAGGACGCCAACGACCACCCTGGCTGCTTCGCCCGGGCCGACGTCGAGGAGGCGGCCGAGCGCGTGGCGGCGATCCTGGCCGAGGAGCGGGCCGATGTGTTCACGATCTACGACGACCATGGCGGCTACGGCCACCCCGACCACATCGCGGTGCACACCGTCGGAACCCGGGCCGCCGAGCTGACCCCGGTTCCGTCGGTGTTGTGGGCCACGATGAACCGCGACCGCATCCGGGAGCAGATGGCGGGGGCGGCCGAGCTGATGGCCGAACTCGACGACGCGGACGGCGACACGCCGGAGATGGACGAGACGATGGGCAGCCCAGAGTCGTTGATCACCCACGGGGTGGATGTGACGGCCACGATCGACGCCAAGCGCCGGGCGATGGTGGCCCACGCCAGCCAGATCTCCGAGGACTCGTGGTTCCTCAAGATGCCCGCCGACGTCTTCGAGATGGCCTTCGGCCACGAGTGGTTCGTCGACCCGGCGAACCCCCGCTCGGCCGGCGACCCGATGATCGACCACGTGCTGTGACCCCCGGAGTACCACTGGCGATGTCGGTGGCCTCGGCCCACGCCGATTTCGCCTGGGTGGTGATCGGCGCCAACGCCGCCGCAGGATGCTGGGCGCTGGCGGCGCATCGGTGGGCACCGTTTCGGGCGCGGGCGTTGTGGTGGTTCGTGATCGCCGCCGAGGTGACCATCTTCGTTCAGGTGGTCCTCGGGGTCGCCGCCCTGGCCGGTGACCGGGCGCCGGGCAACGACTTTCACATCTTCTACGGCTTCGTGGCGCTGGTGACCGTCGGAATCCTCTACAGCTACCGCAACCAACTGCGCGCCTGGGCCTACCTGCTCTACGGGTTGGGCGGTCTGTTTCTGATGGGCCTGTGTATCCGGGCGCTGATGTTGGCGTAGGGCAGCGGCGTGACTGCCATGCTGGTGGGATGAGTCGACGCCCCCGCTATCGAACCGGTGTAGCCGAACTGGACGAGTCGATCGACTCGCTCGTGCAGCAGGCCGATCTGGACGACAACCACGATCTGTACACCGAGATCATCACCTCGGCGCTTCGCATGGGGCGGGAGCGCGCCAAGCGGGGCGACGTCAAGATCGTGAACTCGGCGCTCAAGGAGCTGCGCAACGCCTTCGGGGTGTTCGCCCCGTACGCCGACGTGCCCAAGTGCGCCGTGTTCGGCTCGGCCCGCACCGGCGAGGACACGGAGGCCTATCGCATGGCCAGGGAGGTGGGCCGACAGTTGGCCGAGGCCGACTGGATGGTGATGACCGGCGGCGGGCCGGGCATCATGACCGCGGTCGTCGAGGGGGCCGGCCCGGAGGCGAGCTTCGGCGTGTCGATCGTGTTGCCCTTCGAGCCGAGCACGCCCCAGCATGCGGCGCTCTTCGACGGCAAGAACCTCAACTTCCGCTACTTCTTCAGCCGCAAGCTGACCCTGACCAAGGAGTCGTCGGGCTACATCGTCTTCCCCGGCGGCTTCGGCACGCTGGACGAGACGATGGAGCTGCTGACCCTGATGCAGACCGGCAAGGCGCCGCCGTCACCGGTGGTGTTGTTCGAGCCGCCGGGCGACGCCTACTGGCGCAGCTGGCGCCACTACGTCGAGGTGGAGCTGCTCGACGGCGGCCTGATCTCGCCGGTGGACCTCGACGTCGTGCACCTCACGTCGGACCCGACCGATGCGGTCGACTACGTGAGCGACTTCTACCGGGTGTTTCATTCGATCCGCCACGTGGGCAACAAGCTCTACATTCGGCTTAACACCGACATCTCCGACGAGGCGCTCGACTCGCTGAACGCCGAGTTCGGCGACGTGTTGACCAGCGGGAGCATCGAACGCGCCGAAGCCGCAGCCGTCGAGGTGGAGGACGGCGATGTCCCCGACCTTCCCAGGCTGCGGCTTCGGTTCAACAACGCCGCCCACGGCCGGTTGCACCTGCTGGTGCAGCAGCTCGGCCGGTTGGCCTGACCGGCCGGGTCAGTTCGCCGAGGCGCCGACCGCCTGCTGTTCCGACGTGCCGGTCTCGATGCTGGTGGTGCCGACGCCGATCGGCACCTTGACCGGCTGGGCCTTCTCCGAAACCGGGATGCGCAGGGTCAGCACACCGTTGTCGAAGTTGGCGCTGACGTTCTGGCCGTCGAGCGTGTCCGACAAGGTGACCTGACGGCGGACGGTTCCGAAACGTCGCTCGGCGACGAGACGCTGGGCGCCCTCGGGCAGTTCGTCCTGAGAGCGGCTTGCGGTCAGCGTCAGGACATGGTTCTCGACGGTGACGTCGACGTCCTCGGAGCGGAAGCCGGGGAGGTCGTAGGTGAGCACCACCTCGTCGGCGGTGCGGACGGCGTCGAACGGTGCGGGAATCGAACGGGAGCGGGGGTCGACCTCGAACAGCCGCTCGACATCGCGGAATGGATCCCAGGTGGTGAGCATGATGTGTGCCTCCTGATGGCCTACTGGATTGCTGACGCACATCAGTATGGCACGAAAGTTGAGTGTTGCAACATCAGGTTTCCTGATTGTGACCAATTCCACAACGGGAACGCGAAACGGCCCGGGCGCTGGGCCCGGGCCGTTTTCGAAGCTGGTGGGTGGAGCGCCGCAGCGCCCCGGCTCAGTTGGCCAGACGCTTTTCCAGGTCGGCGAGCTCGTCGGCCATCTCCTGCGGCAGGCGCTCGCCGATGAACTCGTAGTGGCCACGGATCAGCTCCACCTCGTCACGCCACGATTCGTTGTTGACGTCGAGGATTTTGGCCATGGTGGCGTCGTCCAGATCGAGTCCAGACAGGTCGAGCGAATCGGCGGTCGGCACGTGGCCGATAGCGGTCTCGTCTGCGTCGGCGGTGCCCTCGAGGCGCTGGACGACCCACTTGAGCACCCGGGAGTTCTCGCCGAAGCCCGGCCACATGAAGCTGCCGTCCTCGTCCTTGCGGAACCAGTTGACCCAGAACAGCTTGGGCAGCTTGTCGGCGTCGGTCGCCTTGCCGATGTCGAGCCAGTGGTCGATGTAGTCGCCGACGTTGTAGCCCATGAACGGCAACATGGCGAAGGGGTCGAAGCGGACCTCGCCGATTGTGCCGCCGCCGCAGCGGTCTTCTCGAGCTCATGACCGAGCCGAGGAACACGCCGTGCTGCCAGTCGAAGCTCTGGGTCACCAGCGGCACGTTGAGGCGCGGCGCCGCCGAAGAGGATCGCCGAGATGGGTACGCCCTCGGGGTTCTCCCATTGGTCGGAGATCGACGGGCACTGTGAGGCCGGGCGAGGTGAAGCGGGCGTTGGGGTGGGCGGCCTTGGAACCGGAGTCCGGCGTCCAGTCGTTGCCCTTCCAGTCGATCAGGTGCGCCGCGGCTCGTCGGTCATGTCCTCCCACCAGACGTCGCCGTCGTCGGTGAGGGCCACGTTGGTGAAAATCGAGTTGCTGGCCAACGACGCCATGGCGTTGGAGTTGGTCGCCTCGGAGGTGCCCGGCGCCACGCCGAAGAAGCCGGCCTCGGGGTTGATCGCCCGCAGGCGGCCCTCGTCGTCGAACTTCATCCAGGCGATGTCGTCGCCGACGGTCTCCACCTTCCAACCCGGCAGGCTGGGGATGAGCATCGCCATGTTGGTCTTGCCGCAGGCGGACGGGAAGGCGGCGGCGACGTAGGTCTTGGTGCCCTCGGGGGAGGTGAGGCCCAGGATCAGCATGTGCTCGGCCATCCACCCCTGATCGCGTGCCATCGTGGACGCGATGCGCAGGGCGAAGCACTTCTTGCCCAGCAGGGCGTTGCCGCCGTAGCCCGAGCCGAACGACCAGATCTCGGAGGTCTCGGGGAAGTGGCTGATGTACTTGGTCTCGTTGCAGGGCCAGGTGACGTCCGGACGCTCGTTGCCGTCGGCGTCGACGAGCGGGTAGCCGACCGAGTGCAGGGCCGGCACGAACTCGCCGGTGTCGCCGAGCACGTCGAGCGCGCCCTGGCCCATGCGGGTCATGATGCGCATGTTGGTGGCCACGTAGGCCGAGTCGGTCAGCTGGACGCCGATGTGGGCGATCGGCGAACCGAGCGGGCCCATCGAGAACGGCACGACGTACATCGTGCGGCCCCGCATCGACCCGCGGTAGTGCTCGAGCATCTCGGCCTTGAGCTCGGCCGGGTCACGCCAGTGGTTGGTGGGTCCGGCGTCGATCTCCTGCTCGCAGGCGATGAACGTGCGATCCTCAACCCGGGCGACGTCGTCGGGGTCGGAGAGCGCCAGGTAGCTGTTGGGGCGCTTGGCCTCCGACAGCCGGGTGAAGATGCCCTGGTCGACCAACAGCTGCGCCAGCCGGTCGTACTCCTCCTTGGACCCGTCGCACCACTCGACGGCGTCGGGCTGGAAGATCTCCCGCCACTCCTCGACCCAGTCGATCAGCTGCTGGTTGTTCGTCGTTCCCGCCATCAGGACAGGCCTCCTTGTTGAGGGGCGGTCCGTGTCTCCGGGGCGGGTCCTGGGAGAATCTCCGAGGCCGGGAAACCGGGCGTGCCCATGTCGATTTCGGATCCCAGGCGAACCATGGTGGCCACCTGGACGGGCTGTTCGTGGACGTCACGCCCGTCGACCAGCTCGAACACCACTCGTTGACCCTGGCGGAGCATACGGAACAGCGAACCGTCGAGGGCGTCGGCGGCCAGGTCGTACTCGGCCAGCGTCGAATCGCTGATCACCGCACCGTCACCGGTGAGCGGGTCGTAACTCTTGATCACACCCTGCAACGTGATTGCTCCGTTCCTTCGATGAATTCCCGTCGGGCGAAAAACGCGAAGGCGGGCGGGACCCAACCCACCCTACAACGCATACTTTTCACAAGCGCCAATCGCGCCGAAGCAACGGACGGCACCGTTGGTCTCTCAGGCCGACTCGGGCTGCCAGTTGCGGGCCGGGGGCTTCGTGACCTTGCCGGCCTTGAGACAGCCGGTACAGACGTCGATGCGCTTCGTCGAACCGTTGACCACGGCCCGTACCCGCTGGATGTTCGGATTCCACCGACGACGGGTGCGGCGATGGGAGTGCGACACCGACATGCCGAAGCTGGGCTTCTTGTTACAGAGTTGGCAGACACTGGCCATGGCAAACATCCTGACGTGAGGGGGAGACCGGGCAGCGAGCGGTTTCGCTGCGGCGCAGCTGGCCAGGTTATCCGCCTGATGCAGGCGGGACCCAACGAGCGTCGGGCCGGGCATGTCGCTGCGAGCTGCCAGCATAGGGGCGTGGCATCGGCCGAACCCACCTCCGAGCGTCCCGCAGCGAGCTCGAGCTCGCCGATCATGCTCCGCGAGCTCGACCAGCTCGGCGTCGAGCGGCTGAAGGGCGTCGGCGGAAGGAAGCGGGAGGGACTGGCTGCGCTGGGTATCGACTCGGTGCTCGATCTGCTGTTTCACTACCCGCGGCGCTACGTCGACCGCACCCGCGAGGCGCGCATCGCCGACCTCCAACCGGGGGAGGAGGGCATGTTTCTCGGGGAGGTGCAGCGAATCTCGAGCCGCCGGGTGCGAGGGGGTCGAGCGCTGGTCGAGGCCCGGGTCACCGACGGCAGCGGCTCGATGAAGGTCACCTTCTTCAACCAGGCCTGGCGGGAGCGCCAACTTCCGGTAGGGACCAAGGCGGTCTTCTACGGCAAGGTCGACGAGTTTCGGGGCAGCCGTCAGCTGACCAACCCGGTCGTCGACCTGGTCGGCGACCGCACCGGACGCATCCTGCCGATCTATCCGCAGTCGGAGAAGGCCAAGCTGAGCACCTGGGAGCTGGCCGACTGGGTGGCCGAATCGCTCCGGCGCATCGCACCCAGGGGCCTGCTCGATCCCGTGCCCGCCCGGGTGCTCGACGCCCTCGACCTGATCGGGCGGCAGGAGGCGATGGCCTCGATCCACGCTCCGGAATCGATGGGGCACATGATGAAGGCCAGGTCCCGCCTGGTGTTCGACGAACTGCTGCGGGTGCAGCTGGCGTTGGTGGCGGCCAAGGCCGAGCGGGAGGCCACGGTGACCGGGGTGGTCCATGCGCTGGGTGAACGGGCGGCCGACGCGGCGTCGCCGGGGTTGGTCGACGCGTTTCTGGCCTCGCTGCCGTTTCCGCTCACCGGCGCCCAGGCCCGCGCGATCGACGAGATCCTCGCCGACCTCGAGCGGCGCTCGGCCATGCACCGGTTGTTGCAGGGCGACGTCGGCGCCGGCAAGACGCTGGTGGCCGTGGCCGCGCTGCTCGCCGCCGTGCAGGGCGGGCATCAGGGCGCCCTGATGGCGCCAACCGAGGTGCTGGCCGAACAGCATCACCGGGGCATCGCCGAGCTGCTCGACGGCTTCGTCGTGCCCGCACCCGACACCCTGCTGGGCGAGCGGCCGCTGCACGTGGCGCTGCTGACCAATCGGCTGTCGGCGCCGCGACGCCGACAGGTGCTGGCCGACCTCGCCTCCGGCAACATCGACCTGGTGGTCGGCACCCATTCGCTGATCTCCGAGGGGGTGGACTTCTCCTCGCTGGGCGTGGCCGTCGTGGACGAACAGCATCGGTTCGGCGTCGACCAACGGGCGGCGCTCGCCGAGGTGGGGGAGGGCGACGGTCAGCCCGACCTGTTGGTGATGACCGCCACGCCGATACCCCGCACGGCGGCGATGACCGTGTACGGCGATCTCGACGTGTCCACCCTCGACGAGCTGCCGCCCGGGCGCACCCCGATCGTCACCCACTGGGCCCAGACCCCGCTGGAGGTCGAGGCCGTGTGGCAGGCGGTGCGCGACGAGGTGGCGGCCGGCCGTCAGGCCTACGTGGTCTGCCCGCTGGTGGGGGAGTCGGAGAAGCTCGAGGTGGCCTCGGCGGAGTCGACGCTCGAGCAGCTCGGAGCCGACGAACTCGAGGGCCTGCGCCTGGGGTTGCTGCACGGTCGGGTGCCGCCGACGAGGGCGACGCCACGATGGCTGCGTTCCGGGCGGGCGAACTCGACGTGCTGGTCGCCACCACGGTGATCGAGGTGGGCGTCGACGTCCCCAACGCCACGGTGATGGTCATCCTCGACGCCGACCGCTTCGGCATCGCCCAGCTGCACCAGCTGCGCGGACGGGTCGGGCGTGGCGCCGCCAGGTCGTCGTGCTGGCTGGTGGCCGCCGATCCCTCCGACGACGGCCGGGAGCGGATCGCCGCCATGGTGAGGAGCACCGACGGATTCGAGCTGGCCGAGGTCGACCTGGAGCTGCGGGCGAGGGCACGCTGATGGGGGAGCGACAGAAGGGTCGCAACGACCTGCGCCTGGCGTCGTTGCGACGCGACCGAGAGGGTGGTGCGGGCCCGCAACGTTGCGACCGAACTGCTCGCCGAGGCCGACGGCCTGCCCGACCTCGGCGCCCTGGCCGACGAGGTCGACCTGATCCTGGGCCAGGACGAGGTCGGTTACCTCATGAAGGGCTGACGACGCACCCTCCTCCGTTACCCGCCGGCTAGCGCAGCCGGAGACGGTGGGCGTCGGAGGACGGCGGGGTGGCCCTGCCGATGCGGGCGGCGCGGTGGCCGCCGTCGGCGAGCCGTGCGAGCACCTCGTCGGTTCGCCCGGACTCGACGCCGAACACCAGCCCGCCCGAGGTCTGGGCGTCCGCGAGCAGCAGGCGGGTGAGCTGTCGGTGGCGCCGACGTCGACAAACGACAGCGCCCACTCGAGGTTTCTGCGGCTTCCGCCGGGCACCATGCCGTCGCGGGCCAGGTCGACGGCCCCGTCCAGGTAGGGCACGGAGGCGACCTCGAGGTCGACCGCCACCCCCGACTCCAGGGCCATGCGTCCGAGGTGGCCCAGCAGGCCGAACCCGGTGACGTCGGTGCAGCCGGTGGCCCCGGCGTCCACTGCGATCCGGGCGGCCTCGTCGTTGAGGCGGGTCATCGAGGCGACGGCGGCCTTGGTGGTGGCGGGCGAGGCGACGTCGGCCTTGATCGCCGTGGTGATCACCCCGACGCCGAGCGGCTTGGTGAGGATCACGTCCTGGTTGGGGCGCAGCCCGGCGTTGGTCAGCAGCCGGTCGGGGTGCACCTCGCCGGTCACGGCCAGCCCGAACTTGGGCTCCGGGTCGTCCACCGTGTGGCCACCGACGATGGCAAAACCACCGGCTGCGGCCACGTCGGCGGCGCCCGCCAGCACCTCGCCGAGGCGCTCGGTGCCCAGCGCCTCGGAGTTCCAGCAGACCAGGTTGAGGGCAAAGAGCGGTCGGCCGCCCATGGCGTACACGTCGGACACGGCATTGGCGGCCGCCACACGCCCCCAGGTGCGCGGATCGTCCACCACCGGCGTGATGAAGTCGGCGGTCGAGACGAGCGCCCGCGTCGCATCGAGCCGCCAGACGGCGGCGTCGTCGCCGGTGGCGGTGCCCACCAACAGCTCGGACGGGGTGTCGGTCTGCATCGGGCGCAGTACCTGCGCCAGCTCGCCGGGGGCGAGCTTGCAGCCTCAACCGGCGCCGTGGCTGAAGCTGGTGAGCCGGTTGGTTTCGGCGTCGCTCATGTGGCCGGCGTTGGGGCCGGGGGTCGGGGCATGGCTCCGAGGGTAGCCGGCCGCCGGCGTGGTGGAGGTGACGCGAACGGTTGGGTGGGACCCTTGGGCCCTGCGGGTAGCGTTCTGCCATGGGAGCCCTCAAGATCGCCGGAGCGTGCCTGGTCCTGTTGGCGACGGGATGCGTCGCCGCGGTGGCGGAGGACCTCCCGCCCTACAGCGCCACCGTCTCGCGGATCGACTCGGCAACCGCCCAGCGCATGTCGTCGTCGTGGAGGACGGGTTGCCCGGTGCCGCTCAGCGCACTGAGGCTGCTCAAGATCCGCTACGTCGGGTTCGACGGGCAGGCCCACACGGGTGAGTTGGTCGTCAACGCCGACGTCGCCGCCGACGTGAAGCAGGCGTTCGGCCGCCTGTACGCGGCCCGGTTTCGTATCGAACGGATGCGGCTGGTCGACGCCTACGGAGGCGACGACGACGCTTCGATGGCCGCGAACAACACCTCGGCGTTCAACTGCCGGCGGGTGGGAGGTTCCAACAGCTGGTCCGAGCACGCCTACGGCCGGGCGATCGACATCAACCCGATCCAGAACCCGTACGTCCGCGGATCATCGATCCAGCCGCCGGCCGGTGGCTACTTCCTCGATCGCAACGGCCATCAGCTCGGCCTGATCCGGGCCGACAGCGCCGCCACCCGCGCCTTCGACGCCATCGGATGGGGCTGGGGAGGTCGTTGGAGCCGATCCAAGGACTACCAGCACTTCTCATCCTCCGGACGCTGACAGCCGCTTGGGATCGGCGGCCGGGCTCAGCCGCCGAGGTCGAGCGAGGCACGATCCAGTGCTGTTGTGAGGATCCGCTCGAAGACGTCCAGTTCGCCGTCGCAGGCATCGAGTTCGCCCGGCCCCAGCAGGTAGGTCAGGCCGGCCTCGGTCCTGGCCAACACACACGGGGTGCGGTCCCCGGACACCGACTCGACGTCGGGCGGGCGCTCGTTGCGGTGCAGCACGGTCACCGGCACCCCGACCCCGGCGCGCCAGTCGGCCCACGACCGCCGCTCCTTCACCAGGTTGTGGGTGATCGTGCACAACGAACAGTGAGCGGTGCGGCGCAGCCGGCCCCAGTTGTAGGCGATCTCGCCCCGCAGCCCGCCGTCGGCGTCGTAAACCATGACCAACTCGGCGACCCCGGTGGGCGGAGGGTCCGGGTTCGCTTGGGTGTCCGACGAAGGGTTCACCACCCCAGCTTGGCCGATGGCGGGTCCCCCTACGGTTCGGTCACCGGACTCGGCATCGGCATCACGCTGCTCCGGGGCGCCCAGAACCCGCGCGGACACAGCAGCGAGTCGATCAGGTACTCCATTGCGGGCGCATACATGTCCCGCAGCGCGCTCAGCTCGTCGAGGCACATCTCGAACGGCAGCAGATCGAAGCCGTGCCGGTCCAACCGGTCGTACAGCTCACGCACGACCCGCTCCCGTTCCTCGTCGGACATGAGGGTCGCGGCCCGGTACTCATCGAGGTCGGCGCGCACGGTCATCTGCGAGAAGAGCGTCTCGGCCCGACGGAGGAACCAGTAGGACGACCCGTTGGACGCACCGACGATCATCTGCGCCTGCAGCGCCGCGTCGGAGAGCAGCCCCAGGGCGGTGATCCAGTTCTGCCGTCGGTCGTGGCTGCGGAACAGCCGCAACATGGGGGCGCTGCCGTGGGTCTCGGCGACCGAGGTGGCCCATCGTTCCCACTCGGCGAAACGGGCGTCGAGCCGGGCGGGGTCGGCGTCGGGTGCCCACGCCAGGACGAGGCTGGTGGGGGTGATGCGGTCGCCCGAGCCGTCGTCGATCGTCATCAACGCACGCTCCCGGTCGGAGTAGGCGCCGTAGAGGGTGGGGAGGTAGCCGATGACCAGCGCCGTCGTCACCACGCCGGCGAACGCCTCGATCAGGATCCCGCCCCTCGGCACGAAGCCCACGGGCACGACGTCGCCGAATCCGATCGTGAAGAACGAGACCCCCGAGTAGTAGATCGAGTCGAGCACCGAGTCGGCCCCGTCGAGCCCCCCGATGCCCGCCCAGATCAGCCCGAACCCGACCACCTGCAGAAACACCCACAGGGCCAGCAGGACCAGCAACAGGATCGGGCCGAAGGTGGCCAGCAGGCGCTCGCGCACCGGGCGATCCTCCGGAATGCGGACCGCCACCGTCCGCACCAGCCGGAACGCGACCCTGCCGACGAGCCTCGACGGCCACCGGTCGGCGAAGCGGGACTGCGAGCTCGACGTGGTCACCAGCGTGTTGACCAGGTCGGTGAACGACACCAGGACGAGGATCAACCCGAGGGCGATCAACAGGATCCGGACGATCATGGAGCCATGACCACCCAGCCGCGACGCTGGAGCTCGGCCGCCAGCACGTCGTCGGCGACGTCCTTCAGTTTCAGCGCCGCTTCTGCGGCCTGCCGTTCACCCCGGGAGAGGCGGAGCGGCTCGTCCAGTGGCGGCCCGCCGCCCGGCCGCTCATCGGCCCCGTCGGTGATGGCCTCGCCCGCCAGGCGACGTGACTCCTGTTCGGCCTCCAGCAGCCCGATCAGCGCCTCGGCCTCGTCACGGGTGAACTTGCCGTTGGACTGGCGCTGGGTCAGCCCCAGCGGGCCGCGAGCGTCCTTGAAGTCGACATGACCGGCCGACTGCACGAGCTCGAGCAGTTGGGCCAGTTGTCGAGCGCCTGCCGGGGGACCCGAGGGTGAGCCGAATGCCATCGTCCGATCATCGCACCTTCAGCGGCGCCACACGGCGAGATGTCGTGGGGACCGCTCCCCGGGCACGCCGCCCCGGGGCCGCATTGCGGCGCCGGCGCCGGCCGATGGGGGCGTGCCGGGTGGCATTTGGAAACCTGGAGGCGTGGGAGACCCGGCGATCGACGCGGTGCAACCGAGCGCGGTGCAACTGACGGTGTCCTGGCCGGCCGGCGGGGCGGCCGGTCGGCAACCGGGAGTGCGGCCCCGGGGCTCGGACCCCAGCGCGAGCCCCGCCGAGTTGGTGGCCGCCGTCGTGTGGGGAGGGGCCGGGGGTCGGGTGCCGGTGCCCGACGGGGTCGAGGAACGGGCGGTTGACCCAGGGGGCGAGCGGGTGTCGAGCGGGCACCGTTGGGTGCTCAGCTGGCTGACCCCGCCGACCGATGACCAGCTGATCGTGTTGGGCGAGGCGCTGGGTCGCCTGGGGGCGACCGTCGCCGAACCGGTGGCCGTCGCCCACGACACCGGCTTGGACGCCTGGCGCGAGCACGCCCGGCCCGTCGAGGCCGGGCCGTTTGTCGTTCGCCCCCCGTGGCTGCCGGGCGGGCCGAACCCCGACCGGCGGAACCTCTGGATCGACCCGGGACGTACGTTCGGCTCGGGGTCGCACCAGAGCACCAGGGCGGTGCTCGAACTGCTGGCGGCCCTGCCGCTGGGTGGGGCGCACGTCGTGGACGTCGGCAGCGGCTCGGGCATCCTCGGCGTGGCGGCCGCCCTGTTGGGCGCCTCCCGGGTGGAGCTGGTCGAGCTGGATCCGCTCGGCGAGGACGTCGGCCTGGCCAACGCGGCGCTGAACGGAGTGGGCGAACGCGTGGTCTGGGCGGGAACCGACGTGGGGTGTTTGCCCGACCCGCCGGTCGTTGCGCCGCCCGGCAGGCCCCAACGGGTGATCGTGGCCAACATGCTGATCGGTGAACTGGAGGCCGTGGCATCCGATCTCCGGCGGCTGGCCGGCCCGGACGGCCGTCTGGTACTCGGCGGGGTGCTCGACTCGCAGGTGGACCGGCTGATCGAGGCGGTGGGGCCGGCCCGGCGCATCGACGAACGCTCGGAGCCCTCCGAGAGCGACCCGTCGGTCGCCTGGGCGGCACTCACGCTGACGCTCGACGAACCCGGCGGCTCCGGCGACCCGGAGGACGCACCGTGAGGGTGATTGCGGGTTCGGCGGCCGGGCGCCGTCTGGAGGCCCCGCTGGGCACCGGCACGAGGCCCACCGGCGACCGGGTGCGCGAGGCCACCTTCAACTCGCTCGGCTCGCTGGGCCTGGTGCGCGACGCGTCCGTGCTGGACCTGTTTGCCGGCAGCGGGGCGTTGGGCATCGAGGCGCTGTCGCGGGGCGCGGACTGCGCAACCTTCGTCGAACGGGACGCCCGGGCGCTCCGGGTGATCGAGGCCAACCTGGCCGCCGTCGACCTGGCCGATCGGGCCGAGGTGGTGCGTGGCGACTCGACGGGCTTTCTCGACGCCACCGCCGGCCGCTGGGACCTGGCGCTCCTCGACCCGCCGTACAGCTGGGACGGGTGGGGCGAACTGTGGCGCCGGCTGCCCACGGACTGGGCGGTCGCCGAGCGGGACGTGGAGATGTCGGCGCCCGAGGGGTGGGAGTTGCAACGGTCACGCCGATACGGCGGCACCTGGGTCACCGTGCTGCGCCGGGTGGGCGAGGCCGACCGAACCGACTGATCGTCGATCGCGCACGCCGACGAACGGTGGTCCGGCCCGGCGCCCGGTGAACCAACACCGCTGCCCACCCCGGGCACGCCCAACACCACTACGCTCGCTCACGTGACCACGGTGCTCTATCCCGGCTCGTTCGACCCGATCCACAACGGACATGTGGAGATCGTCGAAACCGCCTCGCGGCTGTTCGACAACGTGGTCGTCGCCACCCTGCACAACCCACAAAAGCGCTCCGGGCTCTTCGACCTGGCCGAACGAAGCGCGTTGATCGAGGCCAGCCTGGCCCACCTGCACAACGTGACGGTCACCAGCTTCTCCAGCCTGGTGGTCGACCTCGCCAGGTCGGTCGAGGCCGACTTCATCGTCAAGGGGCTTCGTGCGGTCTCCGACTTCGAGTCCGAGCTGCAGATGGCCCAGACCAACACCACGATCTCGGGGGTGGACACGCTGTTCATCCCCTCCGCCAGCTCCCATTCGTTTCTGGCGTCCAAGTTGATCCGGGAGATCGCCCGCTTCGACGGCGACGTCTCCGCCATGGTGCCGTCGGCGGTAGCCGAGGCACTCCACCAGAAATTTGCCCCATCGAACGAGGAGAACCGCACATGACCGATGGCGTGAGCTTTGACGACGACTATCAGGACGACGACGGCTACGACACCCGGCCGCTGGCCTCGGGGGAGTACCAGGAGTACTCCGCCGGCGACTATGTCGCCGAGGCCCCAGCCGACGACCTCGACGTCGACTACGTCGAGGAGCCGCTGGACACCGCCGGGTACACGATGCCCCGCACCGAGCAGCTGCTGCGCCGGGTCGTCGACCTGATCGAGACGGCGCCCGGCCTGCCGATGTCGGCGTCGGTGCGCATCAACAAGGACGAGATCCTCGAGCTGCTCGACGACGCGGTGGCCCGCCTGCCCGACGAACTGCGGGCGGCCCGCTGGCTGCTGAAGGAACGGGACGAGTTTCTGGCCAAAACCCGGCGCGACGGCGAGGAGATCATCTCCGACGCCAAGGCCCGCGTGGCCCACATGGTGCAGCGCACCGAGGTGGTGAAGGCGGCCGAGCACCGGGCCCGCAAGGTCACCGAGGACGCCGAGGCCGAGGCCCGTCGCATGCACCACGAGGTGGAGGACTACTGCGACCAGAAGCTGGCCAGCTTCGAGATCGTCCTGGAACGCATCACGCGGGCGGTCGGCACCGGACGCCAGAAGCTCTCGGCCACGTCGCTGGCCGAGGCGCAGCTGGCGCCGGAGGAGGAGGACTCGCTGTCCGAGGCCCTCTTCTTCGATCAGGACGCGATGGACCGGGAACGTGAGCAGCACTAGCGACCACCGCAGCAACCACCGCCTGCTCGTTCCGGTCGCCGAGCTCCGACGCCGGGTCGGCAACGTCGACGAGCGCGAGGCGACCGTGGCGCTGGAGGGCGCCGAGGTCATCGGCACCCGCCTGGTCGACGGCACCGTGGCCACCGTGTCGGTGCGGCTCGAGGCCCTTCCCGACGGCGTCGTCATCACCGGTACCGCCAAGGCGGCCTGGACGGGCGAGTGCCGACGCTGCCTCGACCCGGTGTCCGGGGTGACCACCGGCGAGATCGACGAGGTGGCGCGGCCCTATCCGGTCGACGGCGAACTGGAGATCGCCGATGATCGGATCGATCTCACCGAGGCGGTGCGGGCCGCCGCCGTGCTCGGCATGCCGCTGGCCCCGTTGTGCAGCGAGGAGTGCCCCGGCCCCGACCCCGAGGGACACCCGGTGACGGTGGCCGACGACGCCGACCCGGGCGGCCCGGACGACGAGCACTCCACCGAGTCGCCACCCGATCCTCGCTGGGCGGCGCTCTCCGAGGTCCATCCCGACCGCTGAGCCCCGCCCGGGGTTGGCCGGTTGCCGTGCCCGAGGTGCGCCGGGTGGTCGCCGGCCTGTATCGTGGTCGGCTGCCCGACGCTCGCACCCACGCAATGGTGCGGGGTACCCCTCGATCAAGGTGTTTCTCATGGCTGTTCCCAAGCGCAAGACCTCCAAGGCGAAGAGCCGCAGCCGTCGGGCCTCCAACTGGCGCCTCGATTCGGCGCCCCGATCGCTGTGCGATCGATGCAACAACCCCAAGCGGCCCCACACCGTCTGCGCCAACTGCGGCTGGTACCACGGCCGTCAGGCCATCGAGGTCAGCTGAGCCGCCAGGCCGTCGAGGTCGGCTGAGGCTGCCGCTTCGACCGAGGTTCCCCGCGTCCGTGCGTCAGCGGATGCAGAAGCCGGGATGAACGTGCCGTCGGCGAACGGTGCAACCGGCGGCGGGCGGAGTGGCTAACTCAGCTCTCGGGTCGCCGCGTCGAAGTCCAGCGTGAGCGTGGAGTTCGAGGTGTCGAACGTCAGCGTGGTGTCGAGGTGGTCGATCGTGCCGAACGTCGACTGATGGCGCGGATACCCGCCCAGATCGATCTCCTCACCGGCCACGGTGAACGGATCGGTTGAGCCGAAGGTCATCGCCCCGGCAGACGGCGACTCGAACTCGACCGTGAAGCCGTCGTCGTTGCGCTCGACCTGGGGTTCGGCCTCCAGGAGGGCCGCCTTCCACTCGTCGAAGGAGCCGTCGGCCGCCTCGCCGACCTCGACGACCCACACGTTGTCGGGGCCGCCTTCGGCGATCAGGTCGAAGGGCTGCTCCATCGAGTCGGTGGCCAACTCCGCCGGGTCGTAGACCTTGAACTTCGGCTCACGCCAGGACCACAGCGCAATCCAGCCGTCGCCCTTGCGGGTGAAGGTCCAATTGCCCTCCTGCGTGACCTCGTCGAAGCGGTCCTGGGGCACGAACGCGTGGGTGTAGGGCTCGTAGCCGAACACGTTCCACAGCAGGTCGTCGGTGGTCTCGTCCCAGGCCGGCTGGTAGATGTGGATCGCAGCCCGCTCGTGCTGGGCGCAGCGCGGCATCGAGGCCTCGCCGGTCCAATATCCGAGTCGGCCGTCGTCCTTCCATTCGGTGCTGTCGTCGGGCGGGGTCACCGGGTGGGTGGTGAACACCTGGGCGTCGGCGTCGATGGCGGCCTGCCAGCAGTGGACCTGGTCGCGCATCTCGCCGAATCGATGGTCCTGCACGCTCGCCAGCGAAACCGCGTCGCCCCGCCAGGCGTAGGTGTTGGCCTCGGAGAGAAACCCGAAGTTGACGATGGCGTGGTTCTTCTGAAGCCAGGGCCGGATGCGGTCGATGTCGCCGCCGTTGATCTCGACCAGCGCCTTGACCTCGGCCAGCAGGGGGACCTCGAAGAGGTCGTACTTCTCGGCCTCGGCCAGTCCGACCTCCGCGAGCTGCCACATGCCCACCCCTCCGGTCGACCACCAGAACGGCAGGTTGTCCGGGTCGTCGAAGTCGTAGCCGAACGGCGCCTCGGGATCCTCGGTGACCGGGGCCGCATAGTCCACCTCGATGCCGTGCCGTTCCTTGACCACCCCGGGCGACGGGGCGGTCGCCATGTCGATGACCGCCTGCGGGGGCCGGTACCGGGACATGGCGCACAGGTAGGTGGTGCCGGTGTCGGTGTGATCCTGATAGCCGAACTCGGTGTCGTCGAAGACGAACCGGGCGACGCCGAAGGTGGCCTCGTCGCGGGAGGTGGTCTTGTCCTTCTTATAGGTGCGCCCCCTCGGGGCGGTGTAGGAGCCGGCGTGGGTGTGGCAGGCCACGTCGATGAGGCAGAGGTCGAGTGCCATGCCCGCCGCCCGAACGAGTTCCTCGTCGTCGGCCAGCTCCGCCAGCGTGATCATCGGGGTGATGTTCTTCAGCATGTAGACGTTGCTGTGCCACTCGAAGAAGCCGAACCGGGCCCGCTCGTTCACCCAGTCCAGGATGACGGGCTTCGCCCGCTCCATGTGCTCGGCACCGGTCAGGCCGGTGATCGTGAACGTCTCCTCGGGAAGGCGTTGCCCGGCGAGGTACTCGATCACGGCGTCGATCACGATGTGGTTCTCGGACCAGTACCAGAGGTTGTCGACCCGCCCGTCGGGGTTGGGGTCGTCGTAGCGGTAGCGGTTGTCCACCAGTCGCTGCTCGATCGCGTCGATCAGGTCGGCGGGGATCGTCGTCATGGGCCCGTCGGCGCCGTTGACGGCCGGGTCGCCCAGCTTCAGGAGCCACAGCAGGTACATGAAGTCGAAGTCCCGGGTGTCCTCCCACCCGTCGATCTTCTCCCAGAGATCGGCGAAGGAGTCGGCGGAGACCTCGTCGCGGTTCCAGGTGAAGTCGTCCTCGCGTCGGGCACGGATCAGGTGGGCCACCACGCCGGTGGCGTTTCCCGGATTGAACTCGGTGGTGGCGTAGCGCAGGAACTCGTCGACGCGCTGTTGGAAGAGCTCCTCGTCCATCAGCCCGGGGAGCCGGGCGCCACCAGCGGGGTCGCGGCGCCTCCGCCTGCCGCACCGCCGTCGCCGCCCGCCGACTCGCCGCCGTCGGTGCAGGCGGCGGCGACCAGTCCTGCGCCCGCCATCCCTGCGGTGCCGACCAGAAATCCCCGGCGGTTGATGTTGACCATGGTGCCTCCCCAACGTGCGTCCACGGATCGTAGGCGGCGATCGGGCGGTTCCGCCAGGCGGACCGGCCCGATTCGACGTGCCACAGTGGGCCCATGGGAGCCAACGACACGCCGGGAGTGCGAACCGATCGGGTCGATGCGACGCTGGTCGTCACCATCGACCGGCAGGAGCGCCGCAACGCCGTCGACGCGCCGACCGCCGCCGCGCTCGCCGAGGCGTTCCGGGACTTCGACGCCGACGACACGCTCGCCGTCGCCGTCCTCACCGGGGCGGGGGGCACCTTCTGTTCGGGCGCCGACCTGGTGGCGATCGGCGAGGGCAACGGCAACCGGGTGGACGCGGACCAGAGCGCGGACGCGCCGTTGGGCTGCACCCGGATGATGCTGAACAAGCCGGTGATCGCCGCGGTGGAGGGCTTCGCGGTGGCCGGCGGGTTGGAACTGGCGCTGTGGTGCGACCTGCGGATGGCCGCGGCCGACGCCACGTTCGGGGTCTTCTGCCGCCGCTTCGGCGTGCCGCTGATCGACGGCGGCACCGTGCGCCTACCCCGCCTGATCGGGCAGAGCCGCGCCTCGGACATGATTCTCACCGGCCGGGCGGTGTCGGGTGAGGAGGCCGGCGGGTGGGGCCTGGCCAACCGGGTCTGTGCGCCGGGCGAGGCGCTCGACCGCGCGGTGGAACTGGCCGGGTCGCTGGCGGGGTTGCCCCAGGTGTGTCTGCGCAACGACCGCCGATCCAGCCACGAACAGTGGGGCATGGGGCTCGCCGACGCGCTGGCCAACGAGACCCGACTGGGGATCGACTCCCTGCACAGCGGCGAGGCGGTGGAGGGCGCCGGTCGATTCGCCGCCGGCGCCGGGAGGGGCGGAGCGCCCGCCGACGTGGACGGCCCCTGAACCCGGTGGTAGTAGAGTCGCAGCTTCCGTGCGGACCAGATCACGGAAGTGCCCGAGAATCCCCGGAGGTAGCCGGTGCCCGCCGAGACCCACATGGAACGCCAGTCCCTCGATCGCGACGCGGTGCTGCAACTGGTGCGCGAACAGCTCGCCGACATCCTGGAGACCGACCTCGACTCGATCTCCGAGGACGATCGATTTGCCGAGGACCTTCGGGCCGACAGCCTGGCGCTGGTCGAGCTCGTCGAGGTGCTCGAGGACGAACTGGCCGAGCGCTCGTGTGCGGTGCTCTTCGATGACGAGGACCTGGTCGACCTGCTGACCGTTCGGGACGCCGTCGACTACGTCATGTCCCGGATGGACTCCTGAGCGCAACCGCCACGACGAATCGTTCTCGATCCATGGGCCGCCGCAGCTCGGACGCCGATCGCACGGAGGCCGTCCGCGCGCTGGCCCAACGGCTGGGTCACCGCTTCGAGGACCCCCGGCTGCTCGAGTTGGCGCTGGTGCACCGGTCGGCGTTCGCCGAGGAGCAACTGCCCGAGTCCAACGAGCGCCTGGAGTTTCTCGGCGACTCGGTGCTGGGCCTGGTGGTGACCGATGCCCTCTACCGGCGTCGTGGCGAGCAGGCTGAGGGGCGGCTGGCCCGCGCCCGCGCCGAGCTGGTCGACGAGCGCAGCCTGGCCGAGATCGCCCGCCGCATCGAGGTCGGTCCGGCGCTGCGGCTCGGCCGCGGCGAGCGGGACTCCGGGGGCCGCAACAAGAGTTCGATTCTGGCCGACGCCACCGAGGCCATCATCGGAGCGGTCTACCTCGACGGTGGTTTCGAGGCCGCCCAACGCCTGGTGCTGGCCCTGCTGGAGCCGGTGTTTGATCAGCGACTCGGCACCGGCGACCCCAAGTCGAAGCTCCAGGAGCTGGCGGCGGCTCGCGGGTTGGGCGATCCCGAGTACACCACCGAGACGTCCGGGCCCGACCACTGCAAGCAGTTCAAGACTACGGTCGCGGTCGGCGCCGGTCCCATCGGATCCGGCACCGGATCATCGAAACGCCAGTCGGAACAGGCCGCTGCCACCATGGCGTTGGCCGCATTGGAGACGCCCGACTAGCGCTGCGGTGGCGCGAAGCGCCAATGCCCGCGAGGATCAGCAACCGCCCACCACGTTCGCACGCACCACCCCGGGGCACGCATCACCCCCACCGGGGCACCTAGCAACCAACGGAGAGCCCATGGAACTGCCCGAATACGAGATCATCCGGCGAGACCTTGAACGTGAGGCGGGAGGCAAGAAGATCGCCTCGATCGCCGTGCACAAGAAGAAGCTGCTGGTGGACACGACCCTCGACGCGCTCGTCGAGGGCACCGAGGGCGTCAAGGTGTCCAACGTGGAGCGGCTGGGCCCCTACCTCGTGTTCAAGCTGGCCGGCGGCGATGCGATGGTCATCCGCCTGGGCGAGGGCGCCTGGGTGCGCAAGAACATCCCGGAGAAGGCCAAGTCGAAGAGCCGGAAGACCGACTCCTCGCCGCCGCGCCCCGAGCCCGAACCCGACATGGTGATCTCGTTCTCGCAGGGCAAGCCGATCCGCCTGAACGACCCCGAGAACACCTCCGAGGTGCGCCTGCTGGCCCAGGACGATCTCACCGATCTTCCCGACGCAAGCAACCTGGGCATGGACGTCGTGGCCACGCCGGTGTCGTGGGTGGCGTTCGGCGACGCACTGCTGCGTCGCAGCGGCAAGCTGAAGTCGATCCTGATGGACCAGAGCTTCCTGGTGGGCATCGGTCCGATCTACTCCGACGAGATCCTGTTCACGAGCGGGCTGCGCTTCGACCGCAACCCGGCCTCGCTGTCGGCCCAGGAGGTTCGGCGGCTGTACCGGGCGGTGGTCGAGACGATGCACGACGCCATCAAGTACGGCGGCACCGCCGTGGACGAGCCCCGCTTCGAGGACCTGTCCGGCAAGACCGGCGGCTACGGCGAGTACCTCGCCGTGTACCGCAAGGAGGGCCAGATGAGCCCCAGGGCCCGCGGTCCGGTCGTGAAGCGCCGCTACGGGCACGGCTGGACCTTCTACTGCGAGCAGACCCAGGTCTGACCCTTCGTGTTCCTGAAAAGCCTGCAACTGAAGGGGTTCAAGTCGTTCGCCGACTCGACCACCCTGGCGATGGAGCCCGGAGTGACCGTCGTGGTGGGCCCCAACGGATCGGGTAAGTCCAACGTCGTCGACGCCATCGGGTGGGTGCTGGGCGCCCAGGCGCCGTCGGCGGTGCGTTCGGCCAAGATGGACGACGTCATCTTCGCGGGCGCCGACAACCGGTCGGCGCTGGGCAGGGCCGAGGTGTCGCTGACGATCGACAACTCGGCGGGCATGTTGCCGATCGAGTTCGCCGAGGTGACGATCAAGCGGGTGCTGTTCCGCTCCGGCGACAGCGAGTACTCGATCAACGGGGCGTCGTGCCGGCTGCTCGACATCCAGGACCTGCTGTCGGACAGCGGGGTGGGCCGCACCCAGCACGTCATCATCAGCCAGGGGCAGATCGACGCGGTGCTCAACGCCAAGGCCGAGGACCGGCGGGCGATCATCGAGGAGGCCGCCGGCATCCTCAAGCACCGCAAGCGCAAGGAGCGGGCGGAGCGGCGGCTGACGTCGACCGAGGCCAACCTCAACCGCGTCGGCGACCTGCTGCGGGAGGTGAAGCGCCAGCTGCGGCCCTTGGAGCGGCAGGCCGACGCCGCCCGCCGGCACGGCGACCTCACCGCCGAGCTGGCGGCCCTGCGCATCCACCTGCTGGGCAAGCGGCTCTCGGGCCTGCGGAGGCAGCTGGCCGAGCGGAGCGCCGACGGCGACGCCATGCGGGCGGAGGACCAGCGGCTGCGTGCCGCGCTGGCCGACCTCGATGCCCGCGTGGTGGCGGCCGAGGCCAACCTGAGCGCCTTGGGCGAGGTCGATCAGTCCGGGCTGCTCACCAGGTACGAGGCGCTGCGGGAACGGGCGCGGGGCCAAGGGGCGTTGCTGGCCGAACGCCGTCGCAACCTGGCACGAGAGCGGGAGTCGTTCATCGATGAGGGGGTGATCGCCGCGCTGGAGGCGGAGGGCGCCCAGCTGGACCTCGACCTCGCCGGCGTGGACAGCGACACCGACTCGTTGGGCACCACCGAGGCCGAGTGGAGGCGGGCCGAGGAGGCGCTCGCAGCCGCCCGAGCCGACTTTGAGGCGGAGTGGGGCGACGGCGTTCCCAAGGCGACCGGCGACGCAACGGCGGCCCGGGCCGAGCTGGCCGGGCTGCTGCGCAGCATCGAGCAACAGGATCGGGACGGGCAGCGCCTCGCCCAGCGCCGGGACCAGCTGGCCCAGCGGCGGGTGCGGTTGACCGAGGAACTCGAGGCGGCGCAGGCCCAGCTGGCCACCGACGAGGACGACCACGAGGCTGCGGTGGGCGCGGCCGAGGCCAGGCTGGAGGCGGCGAAAGCGGCGATGGCGTCCGCCGAGGCCGAGGCGCGGGCCGCCGCCGACGAGCGGTCGAGCTGGACGGCCAGGGCGACCGCTCTGGGGCAGGCCCTCGACGCGGCGCGCAGCCGGGCCGGAGCCGAGGCGCTGGCCGAGGTGGACGGATTCCTCGGAACGCTGCTCGATCTGGTCGAGGTCGACGCCGGATGGGAGGCCGCTTTTGAGGCCGCTGCGGGCGACTCGCTGGCGGCGGTGGTCATGGCCGACCCGGGGGCGGCCCGTCGGGCGTTGGCCCAGCTGACCACCGACGGCGGCGCCGGGGCGGTCCTGGCGTTGGGCTCGACCTCCGGAACGGTGGCCCACTCGGCGCTGCCCGGCACGACGTTGGTCGGCGATCACGTACGGCCCAAGGCGACCGCCGACGCTGCGGTCGGGGACCTGCTCGCCTCGCTCTTGGGCGACGCGGTCAGCGTGTCCGGCGACTGGAACGACGCGGTCGACGTGGCGCTCGCCAATCCGTCCCGGGTGGTGGTCACCGGCGACGGCGATCGCTTCGGACGGTCGGGTTGGAGGGTCGGCACCTCGACCACCGAGGCCACCGGTGCCGCGCTCGAGGAGGCCGAGGAGCGTGCCGAGCAGGCCCGCCGGGCCGACGAACAGGCCACGGCGGCGCTGGCCGAGGCCAAGTCGGCGGCCAACGAGGCCGAGGCCGACCTGCGCGGCGCCGAGCGGGCTCGCGACCAGGCCGCATCTTCCCGACGCAGCGCTCGCGAGCGGGCCGAGCGTTCCTCGGCGGCGCTCGCCGAGAGCGAGGCGGAGGCCGAGCGCCTCGAGGCGGAGACCGCCGAGCTGGCCGAACGGTCGCAGGCCGACGAGGCCCAACGGCTCGACCTGGAGAAACGCCTCCCGGGCCTTGAGGCCGAGGAGGCCCACCTGGCCGAGCGGGAGGCCGCCCACGCCGAGGCCCGAGCCCGCCTGGACGAGCGGGCGGGCGCCACCGCAGCGCTCCGACGCGACCTCGAGGTGCGGGCCGCCGGCGTCGAGGAGCGACGCCGCATGTTGGTCGACCGCCGGGTGTCGGTGCGCGACCGTCTGGAACGAAACCGGGCCGAGGCGGCGGCCGCCGCCGAGCGCCGGGTGGAGCTGGATGCCCGCGCCGAGGCCACCGAGCGGCTGGCCACCTTCGTGGCCAAGCGGCTGGCCGTGGTCGAGGCCGACCTGGTCGGCGTTCGCGAGGCGCGACGCCACCAGAGCGAGCAGGCGAGGGCGGTCACCGGCGAGCTGGAGGCGTTGCGAGCCGAGCGGACCGCCACCGAGCGTTCGCTGAGCGAGCTGTCGGAGCGGCGCCATCAGGCCGAGGTGGCCGATGCCGAGCTCAGGCTGCGCCTCGAGACGCTCACCGAGCAGGCCCGGACCGAACTCGAGGTGGAGCCCGAGGTGGCCGAGGCCGCACCCGCGCCCGAGGTGCCCGAGGGCGTCAGCGCCGCCGAACACCTGCGGGTGCTCGAGCGGGAACTCCGGCTGATGGGGCCGATCAACCCCCTGGCGTTGGCGGAGTTCGCCGAGTTGTCCGAGCGCCACGAATTCCTCCAGGCCCAGCTGGAGGACGTGCGGTCGTCCCGCCGCGAGCTCGCCAAGATCATCAAGGCGGTCGACGACGAGATCATCTCGGTCTTCGCCGCCGCCTACGCCGACGTGGCCGGCCACTTCGAGTCGCTGTTCTCCACCCTGTTTCCCGGCGGCGAGGGCGCGCTCAGCCTCACCGATCCCAACGACCTGTTGAACACCGGCATCGAGCTGAAGGCGCGGCCCTCGGGTAAGAACGTGCGCAAGCTGTCGTTGCTGTCCGGCGGTGAGCGGTCGCTGACCGCCCTGGCCTACCTGTTTGCGGTGTTCCGCAGCCGCCCGTCGCCGTTCTACGTGATGGACGAGGTGGAGGCGGCACTCGACGACGTCAACCTCCACCGGTTCCTCGACCTGGTCGCCGAGTTTCGCGACGCCGCCCAGCTGATCATCGTCAGCCACCAGAAGCGCACGATGGAGGCCGCCGACGTGCTCTACGGCGTCACGATGGAGCCGGGCGGCTCGTCGAAGGTGCTCTCGGAGAAGCGCTCGGCCGGGTAACACGGCGGCGGCGCCCCGGCGCCGGTCGGAGCGGCGCCGCACCGTCTGAGAGACTGCGCCGATGTTGCGGCTCAGCCCTCCTCGTACAGCGTCGGTTCGTCGGGCGGGGCCCGGCGTCTGGGTGCTGATCCTCGGCCTTGCGGCGTTCGGCTGCACCGACGATGCCGACGAACCGGCCACGGCGGACTCCCGGCCGGTGACCACCTCGGCCCCGTTGGCCGACTCGCTTCGGCTCAACGAGTTGCAGGTCGTGGGAACCCACAACAGCTTCCACAAGGCGGCACCCCCCGAGGAGCAGGAGCTGTTGGCCGCCCTGAATCCCGAGGAGGCGGCCAAGCGCACCTACAGCCACCCGGGGATCGAGACGCAGCTGGTCGAGGAACAGGTGCGCCAGATCGAGCTCGACGTGTTCGCCGACGCCGACGGCGGGCTGTACGCCAACCCGGCCCTGCGTGGGGAGACCGACCAGGAGCTGTACGTCGTCGACGTGCCGGCGATGGCCCGGCCGGGCACCAAGGTGTTGCACGAGCAGGACGTCGACTACCACTCGGTGTGTCCCACGCTGGTCGGCTGCCTCACCGAGGTGCGGGAGTTCTCCGACGCCAACCCGGACCACGTGCCGATCGCCATCCACATTCAGTTCAAGGACGGCCCGCTGATCTTCGACGTGCCCGATCAGGCGGTGCCCGAGCAGTGGACGGCCGCCGCCATGCAGGAGATGGAGCGCGAGATCACCTCGGTGTTCGACCGTGACCGCATCATCACCCCCGACGACGTGCGCGGGGTGCGCGACACCCTGGAGGAGGCGGTGCTCGCCGACGGCTGGCCCACCCTCGGCGCCAGCCGGGGCAAGGTGATGTTCCTGATGATCAACCCGGAGCCCTACCGCTCGCTGTACCTCCTGGCCCACCCCAACCTGGACGGGGCGCTGATGTTCACCAACGCCGATCCGGGCAAGGGCGACGCCTCGTACGTCAGCATCGACGATCCGATCGCCGAGGGCGACCGCATCGCCGAGCTGGTCGACGCCGGCTACCTGGTGCGCACGCGGGCCGACGAACCCAACGTGCAGTCACGCACCGGCGACACGACCACGCGGGATGCGGCGCTGGCCGGCGGCGCCCAGTGGGTCAGCACCGACTACCCGGCACCCAGGCCGGACGAGGACGGCGAGGCGAAGGTCGACCCGGACTACGTCGTCGGGCTGCCCGGCGGGCACGCCGCCCGCTGCAATCCGGTCACGGCACCGGACGACTGCGAGGACGCCGGCCTCGAGCCATGAGCGGGATCAGGGCCGACGCGCCGCCAGCGCCTCCTGCAACAGCACGAGGGTCCGGTCGAAGTCGTCGGTGATCATGTCCCAGGTCATGCGGAAGGTGGCGTATCCCCGGCTGAGCGCCTCGGCGTCCCGGCGGGCGTCTCGCTCCCGGTCGCGCAGCCGCTCATGCCACGAACGCCCGTCCAGCTCGCCGATCAGCCTGCGGGCGGCCCACAGCAGGTCGACGGTGGCGCCCCACGGCATCGGTACCTGCCGTGCGGGCAACTCCACACCGGCGTGGTGGATGCGTTCCCAGAACCGGCGTTCCATCGCGCTCATCGACCCGCCGGGCCGGTGCCGGGCCGTCACGATTCGGCGCAGCGCCGCCCTGCCCGGCACCCCCTGCGCCGGCGTCTCGGCGAGGTGCCGTTCCAGCGCCTCCAGCGAGCAGTGGTTCTGGGCCAGCGTCATGTCGACCACCCGATCGAGCAGGTGCTGGTCCACCACGCCGCCGAGGTCGGCCAGGGTCTGGGGCACCGTCGTCACCCGAAGGCCGTGCAGAAACAGCGACCTGGGCCGAGTCGTGCGTTCGTGCACGATCACCTCGCCCGCTCGAACCGAGCTGCGGGCGATGGTCGACACCTCCACCGGATCCGCCTCACGCTTGCGGGTGTCCGCTCGGGTGATGGCCAGGCCGGGAAGGTCGTGGAGCAGCGCTGCCGTTCGATGGCTGGCCACGGCCTGCGGCACCGCCAACAGCACCGCCATCGTTCGTCCGGGCAGGCGCTGGGGCGTCGGGCCGAGCGCCACGACGCTCCGCCCGATCGGCGTCCACCGCCCCGACCGGAAGCGTTGGTTGAGCATGCCCCGGGTGAAGCCCAGTTCCAGCAGTTGAGCCCGGGTGGCCAGACCGTGCTGCTGGGCGGCCAGCCTGACCGCTTCGGTCTCGTCGTACATGAGGCCACAGTAGGAATCGACCCCGGCGCCGTCACCGGGGACCGCTACCCGGGGAGGTCGACCCGCCCGGCTTCCTGCGAGTCGAGGTTCCCCGCCTCTGCACTCAGGGGAGCACGTTGGCGGGGAACGTCCGGTCCCGGCGTCGACCGGGGCCTGGTGGTGCGGCTCCGGCGTCGGCCCGGCCGGGATCGCGGGCTCAGGTCACCAGTGGACGCCCCGCATGATGTGGGCGAAGGCCAACGCCTCGTTGCTGACCTCGGCGTCGGAGGCCTCGCCGCCGTCGTCGCTGGTGTCCGGCGCCGCCGGGGTGGGGTCGGCCGCGGCATCGCCCGAACCGGCCGCAACCTCGGGCTGCTTGCCCTTGGCCGCCGTCGAGTCGGGGAACAGCTTGTAGGCCTGGTGCAACAGCACGTCGACCGTCTTGGGGCTGACCGCATAGGCGAGCTGGCCGAAGGTGCCCAGCCGCGTGGCCACCCGCTTGGGGCGCCGGATCATGGCGTCGCAGATCATCTGGCCCGCCTCCTCCGGCGACTTCGTCGGGAAGGCGTCGTAGATGCGGGTCGGGGCGATCATCGCGGTGCGCACCAGCGGCATGTGGATCGTGGTGAAGTGCACGTTAGACCCGATGACCTCCGACGCGACCGCCCGGCTGAACGAGTCGAGCGCCGACTTCGACGCGATGTAGGCCGAGAACCGAGGCGTATTGGTCTGCACGCCGATCGACGAGATGTTGATGATGTGACCAAACCGGCGCTCTCGCATGCCGGGCAGCAGGGCCAGGATCAGCTTGACGGGGCCGAAGTAGTTCAGCTCCATCGTGCGCTCGTAGTCGTGGAAGCGGTCGTAGCTGAGCTTGACCGAGCGGCGGATCGAGCGTCCGGCGTTGTTGACCAGGATGTCGACGCCGCCGTGGACCTCGATGACCTCGGCGGCCATGCGGTCGATGTCGTCCACCGAGGACAAATCCGCGGCGTGCACGTGGGCGGTGCCGCCCAGTTCGGCGATCTCGGCGGCGACCTCCTCCAGCTTGGAGGCGGTGCGGGCCACCAGCAGCACGATGCCGCCCGCCTCGCCGACGCGCAGGGCGGCCTCCCGGCCAATTCCGGCCGACGCGCCGGTGATCATCACCCGCTTGCCCTCGATGGCGCCGGCGAGCGAGTAGTCCTTGAACAGGTCGGGGTCGAGGTGCCGTTCCCAGTAGTCCCAAAGCCGCCAGGCGTAGTCCTCCAGCGGCGGCGGCGCGATGCCGGTGCCCGCCAGGGCCTCCCGGGTGGTCCGGTCGTCGAACGAGGTGGGGTAGCGGAGGTAGGTCAGCACCTCGCGGGGCAGGTGGGCGCCGTCGAGGGCGTTGTCGACCACCCGCTTCACCGGCGGCATCGACGTCAGGGCGGAGCGGGCCGATTTGGGGATGAACGCCGCCATCTTGGGGTCGAAGCGGAGGGAGAACTTGGGCGCATGGGCGGCGTCGGCGAACACGTTCATCGCCTGGCCCACCGTCGGCGGGTCGGGGTCCACGAGGGCGAACACCTTGCCGTCGTGGCCCTCGGCGTGGGCCAGGTGATCGAGCGCGTCGGCCACGTAGTCGACCGGCACCATGTTGATCGGGGAGCCCTCGACGCCCACCATCGGCATCCACTGGGGCATCGTGCGGCGGATGCGCTGGATCAGCTTGAAGAAGTAATAGGGGCCGTCGATCTTGTCGATCTCGCCGGTGCGGCTGTCGCCGACGACGATCGCCGGGCGGTAGATGCGGGTGGGCGTGGCGGTGAACTCGCGCACCAGCTTTTCCGACTCGTGCTTGGTGCGGAAGTACGGGTTGGAGTCGAGGTCGGTCGCCTCGGAGAACATGTCCTCCCGGAACACGCCGTCGAACCGGCCGGCGACGGCGATCGAGCTGACGTGGTGGAAGCACCCGGCGTCGACGGCCTCGGCGAACTCGAGCGCGTGGCGGGTGCCCTCGATGTTGGCCGAATGCTGGTCGTGGGCCGAGGCGGTCAGGTCGTAGACGGCGGCCAGGTGGAACACGTGGTCGATGCCGCCCGCCAGCCTGGCGAGCGTCGCATCGTCCACCCCGAGGCGGCCCTTCACCAGGTCGCCCGATACCGGGACGATGGTGCCGTCGGGCGCGCCCAGCCGGTCGGCGAGCGCGGCCACCTTGTCCTCGGACCCGTCCCGGGTGAGCACATGGATCGTGTGATCGCCCTCCCGGGCCACCAACCGTTCGAGCAGGTTCCGTCCGATGAAGCCCGTGGCCCCGGTGATGAAATAGCGCATCGGGCCAGACTAGTCGTGACCTTGGTCACGTTCGCTCGGGCACGAGGGCCGCGACGGAGGGCCGGTAGTGTGGGGTGATCGGACCTCAGAGCATTGGACTGGCACCGGGCGTCGACCCCGACGCAGCCGGCCAGGACGAGCAGAAGTACACGACCTCCAACCCGGTGGTGCGGCACCTGATCGGACGGCTGCTCGCCAGGGTGCGCGCCGAGATCGGTCCCGAGCCCGGACGCCTGGCCGACATTGGCACCGGGGAGGGCCTGGCCCTGGCCAGGGTGGTGCCGACCGGGGTGACCCCGATCGGCATCGAGTACCGGGCGGCCAAGCTGGCGTTGGCGGCGACCGCCGTCCCCGGCCTGGGCGCCTCGGTGGGCGACATCGGTGCACTCCCGTTTCCCGACGCCTCGATCGACACCGTGGTGTGCCAGGAGGTGCTCGAGCACCTGCCGGTCGTCGCACCCGCGGTGGCGGAGCTTGCCCGCATCACCCGCGGTCGCTGCATCGTGACCGTGCCCCACGAGCCCTTCTTTCGCGGCGGCAACCTGGCGCGGGGCAAGAACGTGGCCCGATGGGGCAACGACGTCGAGCACCTCCAGCAGTTGTCGCCCCGGCGGCTCCGGGCGGCGATGGAACCCCATTTCGAGTCGGTCGACGTGCGGCGGGTCACACCCTGGCTGCTGGCGGTCGGTCGCCCGGGCCGGTAGCTACCGCCCCGGCTGCTTGCGCAGGTGCCGCAGCCGCGGCGCCGAGACCGCGAACCCGGCCAGATCCACCGCGACGAAGATCACGCGGGCGGCGACGGCAATCGCCGCGCCCTCGGCCCTCGGGAGGCCACAGAGCAGCACGAAGGTCGCCTCGCGAACTCCGGCACCGCCCGGCACCGGAATGGCCAAGAACCCGGCCAGCCAGGCGGCGACCGTAGCGCCGACGACCCCCAACGGGGACACGTCGAATCCCAGCGCCACGGCCAGCGCCCAGCTGACCGCGCCGATGCCCAACCACACCGGAACGTAGGCGGCGACCATCAACAGCGCGCGTCCCCACGGCGGCGAGGTGATGTTCAGGCGGCGGCGGCTCAGCGCCTCGGCCCGATCGAGCACCCACGAGCCGATCGCGGGGTGAAGCCCCCCGATGACCACCAGGCCACCGGCGGTGACGCCGACGCGTGCCCACGGCGGCAGTTCCTCCAGCCACGGGGCAACGCAGGCCACCGTCAGCACCGCGGCGCCGTAGAGGTACAGCAGCGAGATGATCGTCGACGCGTACGCCGGGCCGGCCGGCGCCCCGGAGCGCCGTGCCAGTTCGCCCCGGCCGAGCACCGGCCAGATTCCGCCGGGGAGGTACTTGCCCAACTCGCCGACGAAATACCAGCGCACGGCGGTGCCGGGCGGCGTCGGGGCACCCCGCTCGCTGAGGACCGATCCCCACAGTGCCCCGATCCACGTCATGGCCGCGGCGGCCACGGCGGCGCCCACCACCGCCGGAGCGATCGCCATCGTGGAGAACGCCTCGGCGATGCGGTCCCAGTCCTGGCTGAGCGAGCGGACGACAAAACCCACCGCCAGCCCGGCGATGAGCAGGCCCAACACCGGGATCAGCCAGCGGGGGGGACGCCGAGCGTTGGATGGGGGCACGGCACCAGCGTGGTGCGGCCGCCGCCGCGACACAAGCGCCACCGGGCGTGGTCTCGGCGCCTGCGTCGATCGGGATCGCCGGGGCGGCTTGGGTAGTGTTCCGGTGATGGACGTGCCGGCGCTCTCCGTGGTTCTGCCGGCCTACAACGAGGCCGACAACCTGCCGGAGGTCGTCTCCGAGCTGAGCGGGGTCCTCGACTCGCTCGTGCCGAGCTGGGAGATCCTCGTGGTCGACGACGGGTCGACCGATCACACCCGCGAGGTGCTCGACGCGATGGGTCCCGACCTCCCCGGATTGCGCCAGGTTCGGCTGGGATCCAACCTGGGCAAGTCCGCCGCCCTCGACGCCGGGCTGGCCCGCAGCCGGGGCGGAATCGTCGTGCTGATGGACGCGGACGGCCAGGACGATCCGGCCGAGCTCGGCGCGATGTTGGCGGCGATCGACGGCGGCCTGGACATGGTCACCGGCAGCCGATCGGCCAACCGGCAGGACCGGCTGGTGAAGCGGTCGACGTCGCGTGTGTACAACCGGGTGACCCGGGCGGCCACCGGCATCGACGCCGCCGACATGAACAGCGGATTCAAGGTGATGCGGGCCGAGGTCGCCGACGCGCTGACCGTTCACGGCGAGTTGCACCGGTACCTGCCCGTGCTCGCCGCCTGGTCGGGGTTCGCCGTGGGTGAGGTGCCGGTGACCCATCGGTCCCGCCTGCATGGCACGACCAAGTTCGGTCTCAACCGCTTCTGGCGCGGGCTGATGGACCTGCTGACCGTCAAGTTCCTCACCCAGTACACCGGGCGGCCGTTCCACCTCTTCGGCGGCATGGGGCTGGTCTCCGGGATCGTCGGCGCCGGCCTGCTGACCTGGATGCTGATCGAACGGATCGCCGGAGCCACGATCGGCACCCGTCCCGCGCTGGTGGCCGGCGTACTCCTGAGCGTCGTGTCGGTGCAGCTGGTGTCGTTCGGGCTGCTCGGCGAGTTGATCTCGTACGGAAACGCCAGGCGGCAGCGGCCGCCTCCGGGCCGTGAAGTGCCACCCGGTGGGGATCGGCGCCTCGTTCAAGCCCCCGCCGAATGACGTCCGAGACGGCGGACGTCGCTCCCGTTTCCGATCCGCCGCCGCCCTACCGGCTGGCCGACCTGAACGGTCGGGCGCGTCTGGTGGCGCTGTTGCTGGTGCTGATGATGCTGGCCCCGTTCATCCTGAGCGCCGGCCGCGCCATCAAGGCGGGGTGGTATCCGCTTGGGGACGACGCACTGATCAGCCTCAGGGCCCAGGAGGTGTCCCGGGCCGACTTCCCGCTGGTCGGTCAGCCGTCGACCAGCCACCTCTACACCGAGGAGCGCATCGCCCACCCGGGCCCGATCGAGTTCTACTGGCTGGCCGCGCCGCAGCGGTTGCTGGGCCCGGCTCTCGGCACGATCCTGGCGATGTCGGCGTTGTACTTCTCGGCGGTGCTCGTCACCGCCTGGATCGTGTTCCGACGGGCCGGTCCGATGCCCGGCGCGATCGGTGCGGTGGGGCTGAGCGGCGTGCTGTCGGTCTCCGGCGGCGCCCTGCTGATCGATCCGCTGTCGTCGAACGCCGGCGGGCTTCCGCTGCTCGTGTTGTTCGCCGGCGCCGCGGCGGTGGCACAGGGCGACGTCAGGCTGCTGCCGGTCACCGTGGCGTACGGATCGTGGGTGGCCCAACAGCACCTGGCGATCGTGCTGCCCGCGGTGGTGTTGGTGGCGATCGCCGTCGGTGGGGTGGTGGCGGCCACGATCCGGGCCCGGGAGCGTTCCGAGCGCGTCTCGATCGCCAGGTGGAGCGGGGGTGCGGTCCTGCTGGGCCTGCTGCTGTGGCTCCCCGTCATCATCGATCAGTTCTTCGGTTCGGGAAACCTGACGGCGATGCTCGGCTACTCGGGCGGCGGTGGGCCACGGGTGCCGGCCGACGTCGCCGCCGGCGTGGCACTGCGGGCCGTGGCCGCCCCGACCCTGTTGGTCCGCACCGAGTTGGAACAGTCGGGCCTGGTGTCCGGGCCATCGACGTTGCTGATCGTCGGCGCGATCGCAACGGTGGCCGTGTTGTTGGTCGGCGCAGCGTTGGCGGGACGCCGTGCCCGGGTGCCGGGGTGTGGCTGGCCGTCACGATCGCGCTGGCCATCGCGGGCTTCTTCAACACGATGAACGTGCCGGACTCCTTGGAGCAGTTCCGCATCAACTTCTATCGCTGGACCCCGGTGGTCGGCCTGGGGCTGGTGGTCGTCGCGGGGTGGCTCGCCACCGACGCCGCCGGGCGGTGGGCGCGGCGCAACCCGGCCACCCGGTTGCGCCTGGCCCGGCCCGCCGCAGCGTTGCTGCTCGTCGTCGTCGCCGGCGTGCCGACGGTGATCGCCAAGGTCGACCCCGGCCGCGACGACCGGTTTCGGGAGCAGGCGATCTTCGGCGACCTGGCGGAGATGCGGGCGGCGATGCTCGAGACGGCGAGCGAGGACTCGAAGGTCACGCTGGTCGAGTCGGGGATCGGCTCGGTGCTGGTGGTCTCGCCCATGCTCGACCTGGCGCTGACCGTCGACGGGCACGAGGTGCAGTCGGCGTTTCTCGTGAAGAACTTCGGAGAGGTCGACCAGCTGCTCGACGCCGATCCCGGTGCCACCTACGCCATCGAGTCCGCCTCCGACCTCGAGGATCGTCCGGGCCTGTTGGTGGCGCAGTGGGACGTCGGTCGGGATGTGGCCAGGCTGCGCGACGAGCTGCGTGCCCAATACCGAAGCAACCCGACGTTGGTGGTGGCCGAGGACGGACGCCAACGGCTGATCGAGCGGTTCGGCGAGGGGTTCGCCGATGCGATCATCGACAACGTGCCCGACGGTTCGGAGCGGTCCGGCGCCGCAGCGCCGATCGACGATCGCTCGTTCCTGGCGGCGGTCGGGGCCGGGTACTACAGCGAGCACCCCTTCGATCTCGAGCGGGTGGCGGCGTACGAGCTGCTGGCGGACAAGCCGCCGCTGGCCGGGGACCGCTATCTGACGATCCTCGAGATCGACGAGGCCGAGTACGACCGCCTGATCGATCGGCCCGAGGTCATCCCGCAGCTCAGCGACTGAGCGACGGTCAGATCATGCGGCGGAACCACCAGGTGGACAGCCCGCCGGCGGCGATCATCAGGGCGAAGCTCGCCAGCGTCCAACGCCAGCCGATCTCGGCCAGCTCGGTGTCCTGCCCGATCGCCGAACCCAGTTCTTTGTAGACGTCGTTGAGCTGGTTGGCCGATTCGGCGGTGTAGGCGCGCCCGCCGGTGCCGTCGGCCAGCGCCTCGAGCGGTTCGGGGGCGACCGGCACGGGGATCGCCTGCTCCCCGCCGAACTCGCCCGGCATCGTGATCACACCGTCGGGCGTGCCGAAGGAGATCGTCCACACCGGCACCCCCGACTCCTGCGCCAAGGGGATGGCGTCCAAGGTGGGACGGCCCACGGTGGTGTCGCCGTCGGAGAGCACGATCACGGCGGCGGGTGCCGCGTCGCCGCTGGTTTCGGCGTCGGCGGTGAAGTCGGCGATCGACTTCAGGCTGACGTCGACGGCGTCGCCGATGGCCGTGCCCTCGTCGAGCTCGAGCTTCTCGATCGAGCGCTGCACCCGCGAGTGATCGGTGGTGGGCGGCACCAGCACCTGGGCCGAACCCGAGAACTCCACCAGGCCCACGTTGAACTTGTCGGGCAGGTTGTCGATGAAGCTGACCGCGGCGGCCTGTGCGGCCTCCAGCCGGTTGGGGTCGACGTCGGTGGCCTCCATCGACAGCGAGGTGTCGATCGCCAGCATCAGCGTGGCCTTTTCGGTGGGGACGGTCACCTCGGACTGCGGCCGGGCCAGCGCCACCACCATGACGGCCAGGGCCACCAGGAACAGGCCCGAGACGACATGGCGCCTCCAGCCGGCCCGCTTGGGTGCGACCTTGTCGAGGAGTTCGACGTTGGAGTAGCGGACGGCGAAGCGCTGCTTGCCGAGGAGCGACCAGGCCGCGTAGGCACCGGCCAGTGCCAGCACGATCAGCTCGGCGAAGAGCCACCCGGGGCTCAGAAAGTTGCTCACGGTCGGGAACTCCTCGATGCGTTGGGGGAGGCGGGAGTGTCACAGCTCATGGCGCCACCCGGGCGGCGCCCAGGTTGGCGGCCCGGTGCCGCCGCTTGGCCACGAAGCGAACCAGCTCCAGCAGCCAGTCACCGTCGGTGCGCACGGTCATGTGGTCGGCGCCGGTGGAGCGGATCGCCGCGCCGATGCCGGCTCGCTGCTCCCGGGCCGCCTCGGCGAAGCGGGCCTGGACGGCCTTGGTGACGTGCACCTCGCGCGTGCGACCGGTCTCGGGGTCGACGAGCTCGACGTAACCGAGCGGCGGCAGGTCGATCTCGCGTGGATCGAGCACCTCGGCGGCCAGCACCTGGTGACGCAGCCCGACGGTGGCCAGCGAGTGGCGCCAGGTGTCGACCGGGTCGAGGAAGTCGGAGATCACCGCCGCCAGGCCCCGCCGACCGGCGACGCGTCCCAGCCGGTCGAGCGTCTCGCCCAATCCGACCTCGCCCGAATCGGCACGGGGCGCGCTCTGGATTCGGCCCAGGATCGCCTGGAGACGGCGGCGGCCCTGTTTGGCCGGCACCACCGACAGCTCGGAGCCCAGGTTCAGCACGGCGCCCACGCGGTTGCCGCTGCGGGCGGACAGGAACCCGATGCCGGCGGCCGTGGCCAGGGCAAGGTCGCGCTTCTCCCAGGTGTGGGTGCCGAAGTCGAGGCTGGGGGAGAGGTCGACGCACAGCCAGGCCTCGAGCTCGCGATCGGCCACCGCCTCCCGGATGTGGGGCGTCTGCATGCGGGCGGTGACGTTCCAGTCGATGCGGCGGGTGTCGTCACCGGGTGCGTAGATGCGGGTCTCGCCGGGCTCGGATCCGTGGCCGGGGACCAGGCCCCGGTATTCCCCGTGCAGGATGCCGTCGAGGCGCCGGTTGACGTTGAGCTCCAACCGCCGCAGCACCTCCTGCGTGCTGGCAGCGGGCGCGCCGTTGTCCTCCCCGGCGGGATCGCCGGGAGAGCGTGTTGGGGGCGCGCCCGGAGCTGATCGGCGGGAGGCCATCGGTCGGCTCAATCCCCGCTCGGCCGGGCGGCCGGCGCGACATCAGGCGAGGGCGTCATCAGGTGGGCCAGGCGACGGCGTCGGTGACCGAGCCGTGGTAGGCGTCGGCGTTGCCGTTGGACTGCGCCGGGGTCACCCGGGGTGCGGGCACGGTGGACAGGATGCGGGTGACGACCGCCTCGGTGTCGATGTCCTGGGCCAGCGCCTCGTAGGTGAGCACCAGGCGGTGCCGCAGGATCTCGGGCGCCACGTCGAACACGTCCTGGGGAAGGACGTAGGCCCGGCCACGCAACAGCGCCAGCGACCTTCCGGCCTTGACCAGCGCCAGGCTGGCCCGGGGGCTGGCGCCGTACTCCACCAGCGGACGGAGGTCGCCCAGCCCGAAGTTCTCCGGGGCGCGGGTGGCGAGCACCAGGTTGACGGCGTACTCGATGACGCTTCGGTCGATGTAGCGCTCCCGGGCGGCCTCCTGCAGCGCCAGCACGTCCTCGGGGGAGATCACCTGGGCGGGCTCGGGCGGCGTCTTGCCCATGCGGTCGACGATCGCCACCTCCTCCGACGGGCTGGGGTAGCCCAGCAGCACCTTCATCATGAACCGGTCGCGTTGCGCCTCGGGCAGCGGGTACACCCCCTCGGACTCGATCGGGTTCTGGGTGGCGAGCACGAGGAACGGCTCGGGCAGCTGGTGGGTGTTGCCGCCCAGGCTGACCTGATGCTCGGCCATCACCTCGAGCAGCGCCGACTGCACCTTGGCCGGTGCGCGGTTGATTTCGTCGGCCAGCAGGAAGTTGGCGAACACCGGTCCGAGCTCGACGTCGAAGGTCTCGGAGCTGGCCCGGTAGATGCGGGTTCCGGTGATGTCGGAGGGCAACAGGTCGGGGGTGAACTGGATGCGGCTGAAGCTGCCGCCGACCGCGGTGGCCATCGTCTCCACCGAGAGCGTCTTGGCCAGGCCCGGGACCGACTCCAGCAGGCAGTGCCCGCCCGAGACGAGGCAGACCAGCATGCGCTCGATCGCCCGATCCTGACCGACGATCACCTTCTTGATCTCGAACAGCACCCGCTCGAGGATCTCGGCCTCGCCGCTGACGGCAGCGGGGGCGGGGGAGTCCTGGGCGGGCGGCTCGGGCGAGATCGCCCCGACCAGCGGGGGGCCGGACGGAGCGGTCCAGTCGTTGGGGCTGTTGTGGTCCACCGGTTCTCCTGGGTCGAGGGGCGGGTCGGGTCACCGGCGACGCCGGTTGGCGGCTTGCCGGGCGGGGCTCGGCGAGAGCAGGCCAAGGCTACGGCCCCCGCCGACCATTGATACGCAGCACCGGGTCGGGCTGGGTGGGATCTCAGTCAGGCGTGGCACCTGCGGCAGTCTGAGAGCGACGGCCGCCCGCGTCAGCGAGGTGGCGTCAGCAGTCGGCGGTCGACGAGCCGGGCGACCACCTGCAACATGCGCTGGGCAAGCCCGAGCGACGGGCCGACGACCGCGTGTTTTGTGGTGGCGTAGGGCGTGGATCCCAGTGAGCAGAACTCAATTCGTGGGTTGGGTCGGCGAGCGAGACGCCGGCGGTGTTGACCAGGAGGTCGAAACCAGGGTCGGTCGAGCGATGGCGTCGGTCCGGTGGAACGAACATCGCCGACGAGCAGCCGGCGCCGGGACACCCAGCAGTTAGTGTCCCGACCGTGGATCTTCTCGACTGGATACTGATCATCGTCTTCGGTCTGGCGGTCGCCGCTGCGGTCGGCTTCATGCTGGTGGGCCAGGCCGGCGATGGTGAACCAACCCGTGGCGGCGGCGCCGTGCTCACCGAGGCGCCCGCCCGTCGAGGGTGGATCGCGTCGACGAGGCACCGCCTGCCGAGGCGCCCCCAGAGGTGGTGGCGCCCCCGGTCAGGCCGTCGTTTCGCGACCGGCTCGGCCGCGCCCGGGCCACGCTCTCCGGCTACGTCGGGTCGATCCTGTCGCGCTCGGCCATCGACGAGGAGGCCTGGGAGGAACTGGAGGAGGCGCTCATCCGGGCCGACGTTGGGGTGGGACCCACGCAAGAACTGCTCGACTCGGTCAGGGCCACGGTCAAGGAGCGGGCGTTGACCGAACCCGCCGAGTTGATCGAGGCGGTCAAGGACGAGATGAAACTGCGGCTGGTCGGTTCGGTCGACCTGGCCCGAGCCGAATCGCCGCCCAGCATCTGGCTCTTCGTCGGCGTCAACGGCGTGGGCAAGACGACGACGATCGGCAAGGTGGGCCGCCGCCTGGTCGACGACGGAACGTCGGTGCTCATGGCGGCCGGGGACACGTTCCGGGCGGCCGCCGCCGAGCAGCTGGGGACCTGGGCCGAACGGTGCGACGCCGAGCTGGTTCGCGGGGCCGAGGGGGCGGACCCGTCGTCGGTGATCTTCGACGGCGTCGCCAAGGCGGCGGCCCAGAACGTCGACGTCGTGCTCGCCGACACCGCCGGGCGGTTGCACACGAAATCCAACCTGATGGACGAGCTGTCCAAGGTGCGCCGGGTGGCGGACAAGGGCGAGGGTTCCGTCGTCGAGGTGCTGTTGGTGCTCGATGCCACCACGGGCCAGAACGGACTCAACCAGGCCCGGCAGTTCACCGAGGCGGTCGACGTCACCGGCGTGGTCCTGACCAAGCTGGACGGATCGGCCAAGGGGGGAATCGTGTTTGCGATCGCCTCGGACCTCGGCATCCCGGTGAAGCTGGTCGGGCTCGGCGAGGGTGCCGAGGACCTGATCGACTTCGACGCCAACGCCTTCGTCGACGCCCTCTTCGAGGGCTGATCCGTTGACCCGGCCGTGGGTGGTCTTTTTGCACGCCCACCCCGACGACGAGGCGATCTTCACCGGCGGCACGATGGTGGCCCTTGCCGATGCCGGCGTCGGCGTCACCCTGGTCTTCGCCACCGCCGGTGAGCTGGGCGGCGACGACCCGGCCCTCGCATCGATCCGTCGTCAGGAGGCCGAATGGGCCGCGGGTGCTCTGGGCGTCACCGACGTGCGCTGGTTGGGCTACGCCGACACGGGGATGGTCGCCGACACCGCAGCCCCGGACGGTGCGGACGACCCGTCACCGGAGTTGGCGCTGAGGGAGGGGTTCGCCCACCAGAACGTGGCGGCCGCCGCCGGGAGGCTGGGCGAGGTGCTGCTCGACGTCGGAGCGACGTGCGTGGTCGGCTACGACGAGACCGGCATCTACGGGCACCCCGATCACGTCGCGGTGTATCGCGTGGTCCACGCTGCAGCCACGCTGGTCGGCTGCCCGACGGTCTACGAGGCCACCGTCGACCGCGAGTACCTCCACTTCGTCGAGAGCCATCTGGTGGAGGAGGCCCACCGCAGCTCCGACCTGGGGCTGGTGACCGCCGCGCTCGGAACCCCGAGCGTGGAGATCGATCTGACGGTCGACGTGTCGGCACACCTGGCCCTGAAGCGGGCGGCGATGGCCGCCCACTCGAGCCAGGTGCCCGCACACTCCTCGGCGATGCGCCTGGCCCGCGCCGAGTTCGGCGATGTCTACGGGTGGGAGTGGTACCGACGGCGCGGCCCGGCCTCCCTCCTCGACGAGCTGCCGACCGCACGATCGGGCTGGTAGCCGGATCGTGGAGTGCGGCGAGCCGCCGACCGGCTAGCGCTGGGCGGCCGCCCGGGAGTAGGCGGAGGTGCCGGGTGCGCAGCTCCAGGGGGCCCAGGGGTTGCGGTCACGCTCGTAGCCCCACAGCCAGATCGTGGCGGCGCCCCGGGTGTTGGCCACCGGGTCGTGCACCTTGGCGTAGCCGCCGGGCAGGTAGGCGTCGGCCGTGCTGCGGATGATCTGGAACAGGCCGGCCGCCGTGTAGCGGTAGCCCGTGTCCGGAGTGCGGTGTGTACTTGTACTTGCCGCCACCGTAGGCGATAGCGTCGTTGCGGTAGCGCGACTCGCACCAGGCGACGCCGTCGGCCTGCTTGGCGGCCGCCGCCACCTTGGAGGCGGGCACCCCGGCCTTGGTCAGCTCGCAGCTGAACACCTCCTTGATCAAGGTTCGCACCGGGGTGGACGCCGGCACCGAGCAGTTGGCGCCGGCGGTCACCGGCGTCGACGAGGCGGTGGTACTCGGCGCCGGGGCGCAGGCGCCGAGCGTCACCGCTGCTGCCAGCGCGCTCGACGCCAGGAGGCGACCGGATCGTGTGCGGGTCGGGGAGAAGCGAGGGAAGGCCATGTGTATCAATCGGCGGGACGGCGCCTCCGCCCAGGGGGCCGATCGGCACTGAAGCGCCCGTCGGCGTGGGTCGAAGGCACCAGACCGCGGCCGGGTCGCCCGGCCGGCTCGTGATGATCCCCGCGCACGGGCGGTAGCATCGTCGGCCCATGTTCGAATCACTGACCGACCGTTTTGAAGGCATCTTCACCAAGCTGCGCGGCAAGGGAAAGCTCTCCGAGGCCGACGTCGACGAGGTGTTGCGAGAGATCCGCCTGGCCCTGCTGGAGGCCGACGTCAACCTGAGCGTTGTCAAGACGCTGCAGGGCCGCATCCGCGAGCGGGCGGTGGGCGAGGAGCTCTCCGGGGCCCTCAACCCCGCACAGCAGGTCGTCAAGATCGTCAACGAGGAGCTGACCGCCACCCTGGGCGGGGAGGCGATCCGCATCACCTTCGCCTCCAAGCCACCCACGGTCGTGTTGATGGCCGGCCTCCAGGGTTCGGGCAAAACGACCAACTCGGCCAAGCTGGCCCGCTGGTTCAAGGCGCAGGGCCGCAACCCGATGCTGGTCGGCGCCGACCTTCAGCGGCCCGCCGCCGTCGCCCAGCTGCGCACGCTGGCCGAACAGGTGGAGGTGCCGGTGTACTCGGCCCCCGACGACGTGGTGGCCTCCGGCCAGGGCGACCCGGTGGCGGTCGCCGCCGAGGCGCTCGCCGAGGCACGTCGCACCGGGCGCGACGTGCTGATCGTCGACACCGCCGGTCGCCTGGCGATCGACGAGGCGTTGATGGACCAGGTGCGACGCATCTCCGGCGAGGTTGACCCCGACTACACGTTCCTGGTCGTCGATGCGATGACCGGCCAGGACGCGGTCGGCGTCGCCGAGTCGTTCCACCAGACCCTCGAACTCGACGGCGTGATCCTGACCAAGCTGGACGGCGACGCCCGCGGTGGCGCTGCGCTGTCGGTCAAGGAGGTGGTGGGCCGCCCCATCGCCTTCGCCTCCACCGGCGAGAAGCTCGACGAGTTCGAGCTGTTCCACCCCGATCGCCTGGCCGGTCGCATCCTGGGCATGGGCGACATGCTCACGCTGATCGAGAAGGCCGAGTCGGTCTACGAGGAGGCCGAGGCCGAAGGTCGCCGCCGAGCGGCTGATGGCGGCACGTTCACGCTGGACGACTTCCTCGACAGTTGGCGGCGATCAAGAAGATGGGCCCGCTCAGAACCTGGTCGGCATGATGCCCGGCATGCCCAAGGAGATCCGGGACGTCGAGTTGGAGGACTCCCACCTCGCCCGGGTGGAGGCGATCATCCACTCGATGAACCGGGCTGAGCGGACCGAGCCCGACATCGTCGACGGGTCGCGCCGGGCCCGCATCGCCAAGGGGTCGGGCACGACGCCGGGCGAGGTGGCCCAGCTGCTGGACCAGTTCGGCGAGATGCGCAAGATGATGACGTCGATGGGCGGGGGCTTCGCCAAGCAGAAGGCCCGCAAGATGAAGAAGCAGAAGAAGAAGTCCAAGAAGGGCAAGGGCGGCGGCCGCACCACCCCCAAGGGGTCGAACCGTCCCAAGGTGCCCGCCGGTGGCTTTCAGCTGCCCCAGCTGGACGAACACGGCAACCCCGTGGGCGGCACCGGCCTCCCCGAGGGGTTCCCCGGGCTGGGCTGAGTCGCCCGTCACATCCGCCCGACCAACCGGGCGACGCCCGACCGCTGAGTTGTTCGGGGATCGGCCAGCGGCCAGAATGGTTGGCCGCTCGACTGCACTACGAACGTCATCAGCATCCAGAGCACCAACGAACAACTTCAACGTCAGGAAGTCTTACCGTGGCCGTACGCCTCCGCCTTACCCGGGTGGGAAAGAAGAAGCAGCCGACCTACCGCATCGTCGCTGCCGATCAACGTTCCCCCCGCGATGGCCGCTTCATCGAGATCATCGGTACCTACAACCCCCGGACCGATCCGTCGGCGATCAAGGTGAACAACACCGCCGCGCTCAAGTGGCTGAGCCAGGGCGCCCAGCCCTCCGAGCGGGTGCGCAAGCTGCTCGAGGTCAGCGGCGCCTGGGCCGCCCACACCACCGGTGCGGACGCCCCCGAGGTGTTCCAGGTGCCCGAGCCCGAGCCCGCTCCCACCGCGGACGAGCCGGTTGGCGCCGCGGCCGACGGGGGCGACGCATGAGCGAGCTCACCAAGGCCGCCGAGGTGGCCGAATACCTCGCCAAGTCGCTGGCCGACGAGCCCGACGCCGTGTCGGTCGCCGTCAACACCGAGGGCGAGGTGCCTCAGATCGACGTCACCGTCGCCCAGGGCGATCTCGGACGGGTGATCGGCAAGCGTGGCCGCGTGGCCAACGCCTTCCGCACCGTCGTGCGCGCCGCCGCCCATGAGGACGGCTCCCCGGTGGACGTGGAGTTCGACTCCTGACCGACTCCGGCCCGTCCTCCGACGACGGCGGCGACCGGCTGTTGGAGGTGGGTCGTCTGCTCAAGCCGCACGGCCTGGCGGGCGAGATGGTGGTGCAACTGGTCACCGACCGCACCGAGCGGGTCAAGCCGGGGTCGGTGTTGCACCACGACGGTGGCACCCTCACCGTGCGTTCGTCACGCCCGCATCAGGACCGGTACCTCGTCCGCTTCGAGGGGGTCTCCACCCGTGAGCAGGGCGACGAGTTAGCGGCCGGGTGCTCTCGGCGCCGCCGTTGGACGACGCCGACGGGTTCTGGGTGCACGAACTGGTCGGCGCCACGGTGGTGACCGCCGACGGGGTCGAGCGGAGCGTCGTCGAATCGGTGCAGTCCAATCCGGCCAACGACCTGCTGGTGCTCTCCAAGGCGGTGCGCTGGTGCCGGTGACGTTCATCGTCGACGGCCCGACCGACGGCCAGGTCACGGTCGAGGTTCCCGATGGGCTCTTCGACCTCTACGCCTGATCGCAGTGGGCGACGAGCCGGCGCCCGCAGTCGAGCCGCTGCTCGACATCGCCGTCTTCACGATCTTTCCGCAGCTGATCGAGGCGTTCGCCGCCGAATCGCTGTTGGGCAAGGCCCAACGCAACGACCTGGTGCGCCTGGCCACCCACGACCTTCGGGATCACACCGCCGACGCCCACCGCAGCGTCGACGACGCGCCCTTCGGCGGGGGAGCGGGCATGGTGATGACGCCCACCCCGATCTTCGACGCCGTCGAGGCGGCCGATCCCCCTCGTCCGCTGCTGATGCTGGGGCCGGCGGGGCGAACGTTCGACCAGGCGATGGCCGCCGAGCTGGCGGCGGGTGGCGGAGTTCTCGCTGTTGTGCGGCCGCTACGGGCGATCGACGCCCGGGCCGCGGCGAGATCACCTGGTCGACGACGAGGTGTCGTTGGGCGACTTCGTGCTCGCCGGCGGCGAGGTGGCCGCCCTCGCCATCATCGAGGCGACCGCACGGCTGGTGCCCGGTGTGATGGGCAACGCCACCTCGGCGGTGGAGGAGTCCTTCTCCGACGGACTGCTCGAGTATCCGCACTACACCCGTCCGCCGAGTATCGGGGCTGGGAGGTGCCCGAGGTGCTCCGCTCGGGCGACCACGCCCGGGTGGCCGCTGGCGCGGGCCCGGGCCTGGCCCGCACGCTGGCCGACCGGCCCGACCTGATCGAGGCTCGCGGCGGGCTCACCGACGCCGACCGGTCGCTGCTCGCCGAGTTCGACCTGCTGGCGACGTTGGCCCGCAACGCCGGCATCGTCCTGGGCCACGCCGCGCTCTACGAGCAGGTGTGGGGGTACGACTATGGCGATTCGAACAACCTCGCCGTGTACGTGCGCTACCTCCGCCGAAAGACCGAGGAGTCGGGTGAACCGCGGCTGATCCACACCGTGCGTGGCATCGGCTACGTCCTGTCGACGGAACCCCGGTGAGACCTGCGACTGCTCGACGATCCCAACCTGTTCGAGCACGTCGCTCTGTCGCGGTTGCGGTGAGGAGATCGTCACGAGCTCTCGGCGCAGCACCCCGGCCGATTCGTCGACCGTCTGCACGAGGAGGTGGACCGCCACCACCGGCGCTGATGGAGCGTCGTCCAGGCCGAGTGCGATGCTGGCCCAGCCGTCGTCGTGCGTCGGGCAATGCGGCCGACCACACCCACAGCTGGGACCGGCGCTTCGAGTTGCAGCCGGGGCTGGAGCTGGACTACTACGCCCTGTGGGGCTCGTGCGCGACGTGCCGACACCGTGCGAGGTGCAGACCGCGCAAGGCGAGAGCGTCGACTCGATCACCGAGGCACGACCGTGAGACGGCACCGGGACGGCATCGCGGCACCTGACCCGGAGCGGCACCCGGCGCTGCGGTTTGTACTGTCGCACACCGGCTGGGTCGTTCTCCGACGAGGCGATCGCACTCGCCAGCTTGGTTCGACAACGTCAGAACCCTGGGCACCGTCCAGCGTGGCCGCTGCGGCACGCTGGCGCCGAGGAGCTTCGTCGCTTCGCTCGCCGGACGAGGGGCGCACCAAGGTGCTCTACGGCCGCGGCTTGCGCCGCCACGGGCCACGCCCAAGCTGGCCGGGTTGGTGGTCGTCGCCGCCGCCGCCATCGGCTGGACCGCCGGGTTCTAGGCGGAGCGACCGTCGAGCTGCGCTTCGCCCGCAACGCCTGCAATGTGTGGCCACCGGCGAGCTCGCCAACACGGTGGCGTCCATCAGGAGGAGTCAGTCATGCTTGGCCCAAGGCGGGGCCCTACGACGTGGGGCAGCTCGCGGAGCCGCTTCTCGACGAGTCGCACACCCGCTACTTGGACGCCAGCCGGGCCTGCAGCAACGGGCGCTGGTGGAGGACGCCGGGCACGAGCTGACGCCGGACGCCGCTGACCTCCGCCTCCGAGGGCTGACGACCTGGCCGAGATCGAGGAACACTCCCCCGAGGGTGGGTTCACCGACGAGGGCCTGTCGATCCGAATCGTGAGCAGCGCCCGTCGACGACCACGAGTGGCCGACGCTTCGACGCCTTCGAGGTGACCGAACTGTCCACGGTTGACCACTACGAGATCGTCGAGTTGGCCGGCCGACCAGCAATACGATCGATCGGCACCCGAACGTCTGGAACCGGCACGCCCACGGGCCGGTCGCGGTGGCGCCGGGCGCTGCACGCTAGCATCGCACCGGTTCACCGCCTCGACCCGATGCTGACGTCCGAGGCCGTGCAGCGCCCGGTCGGCCGATGCGCTCGATCGGCGATGCGCTTCGGAGCGATGCGATCGCAACGCCTGCTCGGAGCAACTATCGCTGAAGGCCACCGATCGGCATCGAGGACGCCGGAACCGTCCCGCGACGACATTCCGGCCGACATCGCCGACACGCGTCTGGGTGCCGTCGACAGGTGAGCCTGGACATCACCGAGGTGACCGCACCACCGGTGCCCTCGGCATCGCCGTGATCCGAGCGAGGCCGGCGGCGTGCACGAGACGCTTCCACCGCTCGAGGCGGCGATCCGCGTCGAGCCCACCTGGTTCGGTGTTCTTCCCACGGCCAGGCGATGGTCGAGCCGATCGCCCAGCAGATGCGCCTGGCCCGGCAGTACCACCTGGGCGAGATCGCGTGGGTAACGTGGCCCCGTTCGGCGCCAACTGCGCACTGACCGACGGCGCTTCGAGCGTCCGTCCGTCCTCGACCGACGCAGTCCGCCCCGCAGGACCAGGGTCGCCCGCCTGGCCGACATGGCTGACGACGACACCCACGCTGGGTGGATGAACCCCCGAGCCCTTCAAGGGCGGGACGATGCTGCAGGCCCGTGGCACCGGCTCGACCCGGACCGGTCGCGGCGGCACCTGCTGGCGCCTGGGCGAATCGATGTACCAGATGCACCACGACGCTGGTACGAGGCGCCCCGCTGCGCTGGTGCTCGCTCGACGGGCTGACCGCCAGGGGCGACGACCGACCACAGGTGCTCGAAGGGTGAAGGAGGTGGCGTCTCAGGTGCAACGCCCGAACGCCGATCGTTTCGGGTTCCCGCGATGTCGAGGAGCGGTCGACCGGATTCGAGCACTCGACCCGGATTGCGGCGCACTGGGTGCGGCACTGCCGAGGACCGGACGCATCAGCGCGCATGGGGTCGAACGGCAACTTCGACCACCCACTCGGTCCTGACGCGGTCGCCGGAGGTGCACGGACGGGATCGAGCACCGCTCGTCTAGGAACCTCGACGACCTCACGACGAGTTTCAGGCTCGCTTCCTGGTGGCAGTACCGGGCCCGACCGTGGCCATGTGGCGCCCAACCGCCGTCGCCCGGGTGCGATGGCACCTGACTCGGTGCCGACACGCCACGCGCCGATGGCGGTGGGATGCACCGCTGTGCGGCATCGCCGTCGGTGGTGGCCGACCGGTTGTGGCGCCTCGACGGGGCCGACCTGGTGATCCGCAGCTACGACTACATGGTGACGCCCACCGGCATCCCAGGCGGTCGACGGGCCGACGTCCGAGTCATCCGCAAGAAGGACCGGGTGCAGCCCGGTGGGCCGAGCAGCAGCGGGTGACGGTCGACGAGTCGACACCGTCGACGCCGACGGTGGATCGTGGCGGCCGGCAGTCGATCGATCGCCGGCACACCAGCTACTGACCACGACATGGTCATCCTACGACCTGGCGTGCCATGGCGCCTCGGGGACCTGTCGCCCGACTGTCGGGGCACCACTGAGTGCTGGCGGGCAACGGTGCGGCCACGGCCGGTGGCGCCCACCCGCACCGCGGCAACCTACGCGCTGTTCGGCTGCGGATCGCTGGTGTTCGCCAAGGCCGAGCAGATGGAACCGAGACGGCCACTGGGACGCCCGGCGAATTCGAGGGCGCGGCCTGTCCCCGAGGCGTTACCTCGGCGCACCCGGAAGGGCCGGCCGGGATCAGGCGGAGGCCGTCCGGCGGCGCGCAACGGGAGTGGTCGACACTCCGAGGTGGACGACGTTGGGTGCCGGGGGCGAGCGCGGATCCGGAGCGTATCTGTCCACCCCCAGGATGCACCTCGAGGTCGGGAGAGCCGCCCAGGTCGCGCGCGTGGAGGCCATGCCGGACCCGGCGCCGCCGGGCGTCGTCGTGGCACGCCCGAGGACCGCCTGAAGGTCGACGGCGACGGCTTCGGCCCGTGATCCGACGCGTTGCTGTCCGACCGCGCCGAATTGCGTCGACCTGGATGAGGCGGCCCAGCGCGGACGGCGCCGAGGCCGACCCTCAGCCGCCTGGACCTGCCCGCCGGGGAGGCGACCGAGCGTTTCGGCCCGGCATCGACGACCACCCCGCTGGAACTACCTGGATCGAGTTGGGCGAGCGCTCCGGGCTGCTCGATCGCCATCCGAGCCTCGGGCCACCTCGACGAGGACCGACGCCCCCACCGGCGCCGACAAGGGCGCAGCCCGAGTTCCTGCAACCGGTCGGTGGCCACCGGCGACGCACGATCTGGCCGACGTGCTGATTTCACGGCCCCCCGACCGGCCCGGCCGTGATCAGCCTGGACGGCTCCTCCGTGCTGCAACCCGACGGAGTCCGCATGCAGGTTCGACCACATCGAGCCGGCTCTTCGTTCAGCCAGCGCGCAACCTGCTTCGGTCAACTGCAGCAACGGTCATGCCAGTGCCGGCGAAGGTCGTACGGCGCCGTGGGTGCACGACGGCGACGTGTCCCGTCCCGCGCGGAAGTTCAAGGTGGCACCGCGGACAGGTGTAGGCCTTGGTGGCCTGGTAGGGCTGGATCCGGCGGACCTCGACGGCGCCGGGGTCGAACGGATCCGGGGGCGCCGGACGACGACGTGACCGGCTCACCCGAAGACGCCCCAGATCACCAGACCGGCGCAGACGACCAGCGCAGGAGTTGTTCGACTCGAAGTCGGTCGGGAGTCTTGTCGGTCCTGACGCCCACGGTTGAAGGCCATCGCAACAGTGTGGCCGCCCAGTTTGCACGGATCGACGACGTCGGGATCGACCCGCGCCGAGCCCGTCGGCGTCTGCACACGGCGGGTCGAAGCTGGGGACATGGACGTCGAGGGCCGTCGAGTGGATAGGCATCCCCACGCATCGCCCCACCCCGAAACTTCCGGTTCCGGTACTCCGATCCTGCGCGTGCGGGCAGCACGTCAGGGCCCGAAGCGGTGTGGCTTAGGTGGGGGACGGGGCGACCCGGCCGAGGTCGAGGCCGCCGCTCGCCCACGGCTGCACGTCCAGCAGGTCGGCCACGACGACGTGGCCCTCGGCGATGAGACCGTCGTGGGCGTCGACGATGCGCCAGTGCATGCGTCTGGCGGTCGAAGAGTGGCTGGGATTCGAGAAACAGACAGCGCAGGACCTCGCCGGGTCCGAAGTTGCATTCGGCCTGGATGACCTCCATCAGCTGCTCGTTGTGGAGGTGGCCGTCGCCGAAGTTCCATCCGAGGGTCAGGCCGGCGACGAACTCGCCCTCCAACGCGTCAAACGCATCGGTGCCCCGCTCGGCGTATGTCCGTCGTCGGCGGCGGCCAGGTCGCGGTAGACCGCTTCGGGGCTCGAGCACCGCACAGGGCCCGACCGTGCAGGTGCATCGCCCGCATGGCGGACCCACGGGCGCATCCGACGATGGGTCGTAGGTACGCCGGCTCGATCTCGACCCTCCAGAGCTGGTCGACCTGACGCAGCGGTGTCGCGGCCTTGGTGAACGATCGTGTCCTCGAGCTGTTCCAGCTTGCCCGGGGCTTGAACAGCCACGACGCTGGCCGCCCAGTTGCCGGCGTAGTACCGCATCGACGGCAGAAACGAGATCTTGTCGGGCCGCAGGTTGCCCAGGATGGGGATGCCCAGCAGGCATCACGGCCACCAGGATCGATCACCAGCAGCGGCGAGTCGATCGTGCCAGAAGCGAACGTCGCCGTGGGCGCCGAAGAGCACCAGCCCGGTCGAATAGATGCACATGATGTTCCACTCGAGCGGGACCCCCATGCGGCACGCTGGTGAGGATGATGCCGAGGTGGAAGATCGACCATGGCGACCGCCATGCGCGGTGCCGTCTGCAGCCGGCCCGCTGACCGTGAACGCCAGCAGTGAGCGGAAAGAGGAACTCCACCGCCGTTGCGGTGTGGGCCATCCGTCGCGGCCAACCTCGACCCCCGCATGATCGTCGGGGTAGTTGCGATACAGCTTCCTTGCGGATGAAGCGGGTCGACCGTTGGATGCGGGTTGTTGGACATGCATGATCGCCATCACGTTCGGGAAATGGCAGGGTGAGCTTGGAGGTGGCGGCGCCAGATCCACAGCGCATCAGCCTGCACCACCTTCGCGCCCGGCGAACAGGTCGGAGGCGAACAGCAGAAGACCACGACGCATCGAGCAGGTAGTGCTCGGAGCGGGCGGCGAGGAAGATCGTCTTGTCGCGCAGGCCCAACACGCACAGGACGGCGACGATCGGAATGAGCTGCCACAGCTCGATCTGGGCGGCCACCAGTGCCCGCACCACCAGGGCCAGCAGGCCCGCATAGAGCGCTACGTCCACCCAGGTGCGCCGGTGCCCTTCGGTGAACGGCACCCAGGTGAAGGGGCGCAACCGGGGCGAACCGATGCGGGTGAAGGCGATGACGGCGGTGACCGGGGGCGTGTACCGGCCGGTGAGCGGGCCGCTCCCGCAGCCGAGGCCGAGCGCCTCGTACATCAGGGTCCACAGGACGGCCTTGCCGTAGATGACCGGGTTGGCCCACCAGTCGCCGATGTCGGACAGGCTGCCGCCGCCCTCGGTGGTGACGGCGAACGCCAGGAATCCGCCGATGTAGAGGCCGATCTTGAGGATGTAGAAGAGGTAGGCGACGCCCGGCGCCCCGAACCCCTGCATGGCCCAGGCGTCGCACATCATGCGCACGCGCTCCGGATATGGGCGACCGGCCCAGTCCTCGATCTCGAACTCCGGCTCCGTCGGTGACGTGAACCCCATAGCGCCGGCCCCCCCTGCTCGTCCGCCCTCGCCATCATGGCCCATCGCAACCTCGAGTGCCGGGTGGACGCAGCCGTTGGTGAGCCGTTCGATACCGGTCGACGGCGGGTCGCGCGACCCGGTGCGGCGGGGTTCCCGCCGTCACCTGGGATGCGTAGGGTCGACGTACGGCTCGCAGGTGGCCACACACCTTGCCTCCCGACGATCACACGACGAGGCATCCATGTTGGCCACCATTGCGTCCGCAACCCTGCTCGGCGTCGAGGGACGCGGCGTGTGGGTGGAGGTGCACGTCTCCAAGACCGGGCTGCCGAGGTTCGTCATGGTGGGCCTGCCCGATGCGGCCTGCCGCGAGTCCCGGGATCGGATTCGGGCGGCGATCATCAACGCCGGGTTGACCTTCACCGGCGCCGACGTCGTCACGGTCAACCTGGCGCCGTCCGGCCTCCGCAAGAGCGGTTCGGCGCTCGACCTGCCGATCGCGGTCGCGTACCTGGTCGCCTCCGGGCAGCTCGAGGCGTCGGCGGTGGAAAACGTCGGCCTGCTCGGCGAACTCGGATTGGACGGCACGATCCGCGGGGTGCGTGGCGCCCTGCCGTTGGCGGAGGCCACCGAGGCCACCCGGGTGATCGTCCCCGCCGAGAACGCAGCCGAGGCACAGCTGTCCGACCGCGAGGTGCTCGTGGGCACGACGCTGTCCGACGTCGTGGCGGCGCTGGCGGGGGAGCGGGCGTGGCCCGACCCCCCGGAGCTGATCGTCCCACCGGCGGCGCCGGGGCCCGACCTGTCGGAGGTTCGAGGCCACCGCCTGGCCCGCAAGGCGATCGAGGTGGCGGCGGGCGGAGGTCACCACCTGCTGATGCTGGGGCCGCCGGGATCGGGCAAGACGATGTTGGCCCAACGCAGCATCGGGCTGTTGCCCTCGTTGGACGACGAACGGGGCGCCCAGGTGATCCGCGTGCACTCGGCGGCCGGGTCGTTGTTTGCCTCCTCCGGTGCCGACGGGCCGGCGTCCGGCGCCGGGCCGCTGCGCCGTGGTGCCGATGGCGACCTGGTGGTGACCGCACCCTTTCGGGCGCCGCACCACACCGCCACGGTCGTGTCGCTGGTCGGCGGTGGCAGCACCCAGATGCGCCCCGGCGAGGTCAGCCTGGCCCACGGCGGGGTGCTCTTCCTGGACGAGTTGGCCGAGTTTCCGGCCCATGCCCTCGACGCTCTGCGCCAGCCGCTGGAGGACGGCATGATCCGGGTCAGCCGCGCCCACGCCTCGGTGTCGTTTCCGGCCAGGTGCCTGCTGGTGGCCGCGATGAACCCGTGCCCGTGCGGGTCGGGGACGCCCGAACGTTGCCGGTGCAGCGAGCCGGCACTCCGCCGCTACGCCCGTCGAATCTCCGGCCCGCTGCTCGACCGGTTTGATCTGCGGGTCAGGGTGGAGGCGATGGCGCCGGAGGAGCTGGTCGATGCGCCGCCCGGCGAGCCGTCGGCGGCGGTGGCCGAGCGGGTGGCCCGGGCCCGTGCGGCGGCCCGGGAACGTGGCGTGGTGGCCAACCGGGAGCTGACCCTGGAGGCCCTCGAGGAGCACACGAGGCTGACCCCCGACGCCCGGGCAGCGCTCGACGCTGCGCTGCGCTGCGGGCGGCTGAGCGGCAGGGGCATGGCCCGCCTGCGGTCGGTGGCCCTGACCCTGCGAGACCTCGAGGGGGCCGACGGAACGCTGGACGCCACCACGATGCAGGTGGCGCTGGGCCTCCGAGCCGAGGTCGGCGTGGCCATGGCGGCGGTGGCGTGATGCGCAACCAGGCCGGGGCGCAGTACGTCGACGAGGCAGAGGTGCCCGACGTGGGCTCGGACGAGGCGGTCACGTCGGCGACGCTGGCGGGCCTGGAGGGCATGGGCATGGGCCTGCTCGCCCGATGGTGCCACGACCCGGGTCCCGTCGAGTCGCTGGCCCGCCTTCGGCGATCGGCCACCCCGACGTCCCAGGAGGTGGCACCCGAGCGGTGGCGCACCTGGAGGTCGCAGCTCGACACCGATGATGCGGTGTCCCGCACCGCCCGGGCGCTGGCGGCGGCCGGGGCCCGGGCGCTGGTCCCCGGCGACGACGGCTATCCCGACCGGCTCGCCGAGGACGCACGAGCCCCGGCGGTGCTCATCCGGCGGGGAGCTGGTGAGGGTCCCGAGTCGGACCAGGCAACCGTGGCGATCATCGGAACACGACGGGCGTCCCAGGTCGGCCGGGAGATCGCCTGCGAACTGGCCACCGAACTGGCCGGCCGGGGGGTCGTCGTGCTGTCGGGCATGGCCCGGGGCATCGACGCCGCCGCTCACCGCGGCGCGCTGGAGGTCGACCCGGCGCTCACCGTCGGCGTGATCGGATGCGGGCCCGATCAGGTGTACCCGCCGGAACATCGGACGCTGTGGACCCAGGTGTCGACGGGCGGGGGGCTGCTGGGTGAGTGGCCACCCGGGGTGCCACCCAACGCCTGGCGGTTTCCCGCCAGGAACCGCCTGCTCGCAGCGCTCGCCGACGTGGTCGTCGTCGTCGAGTCGGCGCGATCGGGCGGGTCGATGCACACGGTGCGCGAGGCGATCGACCGGTCCCGCCCGGTGCTCGCCGTGCCCGGATCGGTCCGCTCCAAGGTGGCCGAGGGCACCAACCTGTTGATCTCCGAGGGCTGCGACCCGTGCCTCGACGCCGTCGACGTGCTCTGCGCCCTGTCCCGGGAGCGGACGCACAGCCGTCCGGGCGTGCCGACCCGCCCGCACCGACCGTCGACGCCCGCCCGCGCCGCCGCACAGGGGGAGCTGTTCGAAACCGGGGCAACCAACTCCGGCGGCGAGTCCGACGGCGGGTCCGGGGCCGAACCCGGCCTCGATCCGCTGGAGGCCTCGGTTCTTGAGGTCGCCGGGTGGCGGAGCGTCAGCCTGGAACGGATCATCGGCGAGCTGGAACGGCTCCGGGCGGGCGCGACGGTCGCCGAGGTCGCGGCGGCGGTCGGGAGCCTGTGTCAACGGGGAGCGCTGGTGGAACAGGCCGGGTGGTACGAGCGAACCGGACGGGTGGAACCGCTCGGCGAGGGCCGGCGGTGACCTCGCCGAACCCCACTCCATGGTGGGTCGAACGGTCCGCCGATTTTCGGGCGGCACCGATAGCCTTCACCCCATCGCCGCGGATGACACCACCGACTCGCCCTGGCGCCTTGACGACGTGGTCGGAGGCGCCCGTTTGGCCGCCTCGACGCGGGCCGCATACCGCCGCGACCTCGAGCAGTTCATCGAGTTCTGTGCCGGGGCGGGCATCGTCGAGCCGTCACAGCTTGGGCGCGACGACGTGCGGGCCTGGCTGCGCGGCCGGGCGGCCTCCGGACTTGCCCCCGCCACCGTGGCCCGGTCGCTGGCGTCGGTGCGCCACCTGGTTCGTTGGCACCGGCGGGAGGGCACCCTCACCTCCAATCCGACCGCCGGCCTCAGCGCACCCCGAGGCGCCCAGCGTCTGCCCCGGGTGCTGCGGGCCGACGAATTGGGTCGGCTGCTCGACGAGCCCCCACCGACGGAGCGGCCGACCGACGTTCGCGACGATGCCGTGTTGGAGCTGCTGTACGGCTCGGGCCTTCGGGTGTCGGAGCTGTGCGGCGTCGACGTCGACGACCTCGACCTGGCGGGTGGTCTGGTTCGGGTGCTCGGCAAGGGCGCCAAGGAGCGGATGGTGCCGCTGGGTGACGCCGCCATCTCCGCGCTGCGGCTCCATCTGGCGACGGCGGCCTCCGCCTTCACCGCCGCCGACGGGTCGTCGGCCCACCCGGGGGCCGGATGCGGCCCCGAGTTGTTTCGCAACTCGCGGGGCGCCCGTCTGTCCCCACGGGACGTCCGACGCATCGTCGATCGCCGGTCGCCCGTTCCCACGCACCCTCACGCGCTCCGCCACAGCTTTGCCACCCACCTGCTGGACGGCGGGGCCGATCTGCGGTCGGTGCAGGAGCTGCTGGGCCACGCCGATCTGGCGACCACGCAGATCTACACGCACGTCAGCCGCGAGCGCATGCGCTCGGCGGTTCACGCGGCGCACCCCAGAGCCTGACGTGGCGGGCGAACTCCCCGACGGCGAGCGGGTACCCGATCACGAGCTGGACGAGCTGTGGCGGCGCTACAAGGCCCACGGCAAACGTCGCCACCGGGACCGGCTGATCGTTCACTACGCCGCCGTGGTGAAGTACGTGGCGGGTCGCGTGGCGGCCAACCTTCCCCGCAATGTCGAGATGGGCGACCTGGTGTCCTCGGGCATGTTCGGCCTGATCGAGGCGGTCGAGCGCTTCGACCCCGAGCGCGGCTTCAAGTTCGAGACCTTCGCTATTCCCCGCATTCGGGGGGCGATGACCGATGAGATGCGGGCGATGGACTGGGTGCCCCGATCGGTGCGCACCAAGGCCCGCAAGATCGAGGACGCCTCGGCCCGGCTCCAGGCCAAGCTGGGTCGGTCGCCCACCGACGAGGAACTTGCCCGGTCGCTCCGGTGGACCGAGGCGCAGCTGCACCGCACGCTGTCCAAGATCAGCTCGGCCGGCCTGGTGGCCCTGGACGAGCTGGGCGGACCGGGCGGGGACGGCGACGGCGAGCTGGCCGACGACTCGCGCTCGCCAGCCAGGCACCTCGACATTCTGTCGGACCGCCAGTTGCTCGCCGAGGCGATCTCGGCCGCCGGTGAGCGCGAGCGCGAGGTGCTCAGCCTCTACTACTTCGAGGGGCTGACCCTGGCCCAGATCGGCGACGTGTTGGGCGTGACCGAGTCGCGGGTCTGTCAGATCCACGCCAAGGCCATGTTGGGGCTGCGCAGTCGCTTCCACGCCCTGGGCACCTCCCACGCCTGAGCGCCGGCGGGGACGGTCGTGATGCGGAGTCCCCTGATCGTCGCTCTGGCGATCGTGATCGGCGCTCCCGCCCCTGACGCGGTGGCGCCGGCGGGGTCGACCCCATCGGGTCGCACGTGGGCCGCGCAGGCGCCGTGGGACGGGTCCCGACCCCGGTTCACGCCGCCGGTGGACGCACCGGTGGCCGACCCGTTCCGCGTTCCGAACGGGCCCTACGGCCCGGGCAACCGCGGCATCGAGTACGCAACGGCGCCGGGGACGCCCGTGGCCGCCATCGGCGACGGGGTCGTCGCATTTGCGGGGCAGGTTGCCGGGAGGGGCGTCGTCTCGATCGACCACCCCTCGGGGCTCCGCAGCACCTACACCGGTCTTGGGGAGATCACGGTGTCGGTAGGCGATCCGGTCGGTGGGGGATCGCTGCTGGGCCGCACCGCCGCCCGCCTGCACCTGGGGCTGCGGGACGGACGCCGCTACCTCGACCCGGCGGCGTTCTTCGGCGGGTTTCCCGCCGTGCTCGTCGAGTGATCCGGGACGGGCTGCGGGGAAGTCGATTCCGAGTGTGATCGGGCACCGGCGAGGCGTTAGCATCGTCGGTCGGCCCAAACGGGTCGTCACACCAAACCCATCCTCACCCGGGCGCACCTTCGGTCGCCTCGTGCGCTTCGCACCCGGGCTTCGTCGAACCGAAGGAAAGGAAGCATCACCATGGCCCCAGTCGTCACCATGAAGGAACTGCTCGAGGCGGGTGTCCACTTCGGGCACCAGACCCGCCGGTGGAACCCGAAGATGCAGCGCTTCATCTACGGGGAACGCAACGGCATCTACCTGATCGACCTCCGTCAGACGCTCGAGCGCGTGCGCGACAGCTTCATCTTCGTCCGGGACCTCGTCGCCGACGGCGGCTCGGTGATGTTCATCGGCACCAAGAAGCAGGCCCAGGATTCGGTGCAGAGCTACGCCGAGCGCTGCGGCATGCCCTACGTGAACGAGCGTTGGCTGGGCGGCATGCTGACCAACTTCGAGACGATCTCCAAGCGGATCTCGAAGATGAAGGAGTACCAGCGCATGCGCGACTCCGGCGAGTTCGAGGCGATGCCGAAGAAGGAGGCGCTGCTGCTGACCCGCGAGCTGGCCAAGCTGGAGCGGTACCTCGGAGGCATCCGCGACCTCGAGTCGCTGCCCGACGCCGTCTTCATTCTCGACACCAAGAAGGAAGACATCGCGGTGACCGAGGCCAACAAGCTGGGCCTGCCGATCGTGGCCGTCGTCGATACCAACTGCGACCCCGACATCATCAGCTACGTCATCCCCGGCAACGACGATGCGATCCGGTCCGGCAGCCTGATGAGCCGGGTGATCTCCGATGCGGTCAACGAGGGCCGCCAGATCCGCAACAAGCGCGGCCACGGCGGCGCGTCGAGCGACGGCGGCGCCCCCGAGGCGCCCAAGCCCATCGAGCGCACGCCCGAGGAGGAGGCCGCCCACCAGGCCGCCCAGGACCAGGCACGCAACGAGGCCGCCGCCCAGGCGGCCGAGCGCGAACGGCGCCTGAACGAGCCGGCCCCGGCGAAGGCGGCACCGGCCGACCAGAGCGCCGAGACGGTCGCCGAGGCGGCCCCGGCGGAGGAGGCGGCGGTCGAGGCCGCACCCGAGGCGTCCCCCGCCGAGGTGGCCGCGGTCGAGGCCGAGGACGAGAAGAGCACAGCGGATGCTGCGACGACCGAGTCGGAGGAAGCATGAGCGAAGTCACCGCCAAGGACGTCAAGTCGCTGCGCGACGCCACCGGCGCAGGCATGATGGATGCGAAGAAGGCGCTCGTGGCCGCCGACGGCGACCGCGACAAGGCCGTGCGCATCCTCCGCGAGAAGGGGCTCACCAAGGTGGCCGCCCTGGAGGACCGCGAGAACAACGAGGGCGCCGTCGCCATCGCCTCCTCGGGCAACACCGCCGCCATCGTCCAGCTGAAGTCGGAGACCGACTTCTCCGCCAAGGCCGACGACTTCATCGCGCTGGCCCAGAAGATGGCCGACGCCGTGCTGGCCGGCGGCCCCGATGCCGTGTCCGAGGTGTCCGAGGAGCTCGACAGCCTGAAGCTGGCCAAGCGCGAGAACATCGAGGTCGGCACGGTCGAGCGCTTCGAGGCGGCCGACGGCAACGTGCTGGACGCCTACCTGCACGTGCAGGACGGGCGGGGCGTCAACGGCGTCCTGCTCGAGGTCACCGGCACCGACGACGCCGAACTGGTGCACGAGGTGGCGCTGCACGTCGCCTTCGCCAAGCCGACCGCCATGACCCGCGACGAGGTCGCCACGGAGCTCGCCGACAAGGCGCGCCTGAGCTTCGAGGAGTTGACCCGCAAGGAGGGCAAGCCCGAGCAGGCGGTCCCCAAGATCGTCGAGGGTCGCATGAACTCCTGGTATGCGGATCGCGTGTTGCCCGAGCAGGGCATGTTCGGCGAGAAGCAGACCGTGGACGATCGGCTCGGCGACGCCTCGGTCGTCCGATTCGCCCAGGCGATCATCGGCGAGTCATAGTCGCCTGATGGAGGCTCCACGCTGGTCCCGGGTACTGCTGAAGCTCTCGGGTGAGGCGTTCGCCGGCGACGCCGGCAACGGCATCGACGGTGACGTCGTCACCAGCATCGCCAAGGACATCGTCGAGGTGAAACAACGCTTCGACGTCGCCTTGGCGGTCGTGGTGGGGGGCGGCAACATCTGGCGGGGGCTGACCGGCGCCGGCGCGGGCATGGACCGCACCCAGGCCGACTACATGGGCATGTTGGCGACCGCCATCAACGCACTGGCGCTTCAGGAGACCCTGGAGCGTCTGGGCCAGGAGACGCGCGTCCAGTCGGCGATCCACATGCAGCAGGTGGCGGAGCCCTACATCCGTCGGCGCGCCATGCGCCATTTGGAGAAGGACCGGGTCGTCATCTTCGCCGCGGGCACGGGCAACCCGTTCTTCACCACCGACACCGCCGCGGCACTGCGGGCCGTCGAGATCGAGGCCGAGGTGATGCTGAAGGGCACCCATTCCGGCACCGAGGGCGTGTACTCCGCCGATCCGAAACTGGATCCCACCGCCGAGTTGCTCGACGAGGTGAGCTACATCGACGTGCTGTCGAAGGGGTTGAAAGTGATGGACTCGACGGCCACCAGCCTGTGCATGGACAACGAGCTGCCCATCGTCGTATTCGACCTGATGGGCGCGGGCAACCTCGCCGGCCTGCTGGCCGGGGAGCGGATCGGCACGCTGGTCGGCTCGTAGGGGTCCCGCCCGGCTGCGACCCTCCCCGCCTCCGAGGTGCGCGATCGGTAGTGTGGGGTCACCCATGAGCGACGAACTTCTTTCCATGATCTGCGATGAGGCCGCCGAGCGCATGGTGCGCGCCGTCGAGCACACCCGCTCCGACCTGGCCTCGATTCGTACCGGGCGCGCCAACCCGGCCCTGGTCGAGAAGTTGCAGGTCGACTACTACGGCTCGATGGTGCCGCTGCAGCAGCTGGCCTCCTTCTCGGTGCCCGACGCCCGGATGCTGGTGGTGACCCCCTTCGACAAGGGGGCGATGCCGGCGATCGAGCGGTCGATCCAGGAATCCAACCTGGGCCTGAACCCCAGCAACGACGGCATGAACATCCGCCTGGCGTTCCCCCAGCTCACCGAGGAGCGCCGCCGCGACTTCGTCCGGCTGGCCCGACAGAAGGCCGAGGACGGCAAGAACTCCCTTCGTGGCGCCCGACGCGACGCCCGTAAGGAGGTCGAGGCCCTGCAGAAGGACTCCGAGATCTCCGAGGACGAGGCCCACCGGGCCATCGAGCGAATCGACAAGCTGGCCAAGACCCACGAGGCCCAGGTGGACGAGGCGATCGAAACCAAGACCACCGATCTGATGGAGGTGTGATGATCGTCGACGGTTCGCAGATGCGCAGTTCGGCGATCGCCCTCGTCGGACCGGGGGCGACCGGCGGGACGACGCTCCGGCGTCACCAGGTAGGGGAGTAGGAACGATGGCAGGACCCGAAGAGGACGACCCGTTTGCGTCGTGGTTCGACGAGAGCGACACCGGTTCGCTCGTTCGACCCGAGGATGCGGTGGACGACGACGAGGGCTTCGAGCTTCCCGACTGGTCGGCGCCACCCACCGGGCAGGTCCCGGCGGTGGTCAGCACCGGTCAGCACGGCCCGGTGACCGGCCCGGTCTACCGCGGCGAGTCCCAGACCCGCGGCGACGATTCGCCGATGGCCTTCGACGACCTGGCCGACACCCACCTGCGGGTCGGGGCCCTCGACGACGTGGCGCAGGACGACGACCCGTACCACTCGGACAACTACACGATCGACCCCGCCGACCAGGCCACCCCGATCAGGCAGGGTGACGGTGGCGGCAACTCCACCGAGGCGACGCCCGAGGTGGCGCCGCCACCTCCCGCCCCGGCCGCCCGGCGCCGTCCGCCGGGCGACCGCGCCCGCCCTGCGCCCGCACCGGGGGGTCGCCCCCAGGCGCCTCCGCCACCGGGTGCCCAGGGCCCGGGCGCAGGTGGGGTGACGGCCCCGCCGGCACCACAGCGCCAGGCCACCGGCGGCGCGCCCCGTCCCGTCCGCCGCGAGGGCCCGCCCTCCAGCGGCGACCTCGACCGGCCTCGTCAACGACGCGCCGCCCCCGACGGGGCACCGGAGGAGGGACGTCCCTCGCCGACCCCCAGGCGGCGGGCCCCCGAACCTGCCGGCGGCGGCGGCGACCGCGACCTGCCCCAGGCGATCATGGTGGGGCTTGGTCTCGTCGGCGTTGGCGTCGCCGCCTTCGCCCTCGGCCAGATTCCGGCGATGATCCTGATCGTCGTCGTGCTCGGCCTGGCCGGCACCGAGATGATGGGAGCCCTACACCGGGGCGGCTACACGCCCGCCGGTCTGGTGGGCCTCGCCGGCATCATCGGATTGATCATCGGCGCCTACCAGGTGGGTTCGGCCGCCTACCCGATCGTGCTGGGCCTGACCGTCATGTCGGGCCTGATGTGGTACCTGTTCGTCTCCCCGGGCGATCAGCCGGTGCAGAACCTGGGCGCCACCATGCTGGGCACGCTGTACGTCGGCGGCCTGGGCAGCTTCGCCGCCCTGTTGATCGGCCTGGGCCGCGCCTCGCCGGACGGCAAGGGCGGCGCCTGGCTGCTCTTTGGTGCGGTCGTTGCGGCGGTCACCTACGACACCGCCGGCTACTTCATCGGCAAGACGATGGGTGCCTCCCCGCTGGGTGGGTCGCTCCGGGCGATCAGCCCCAACAAGACCCAGGAGGGTCTGCTGGGCGGCGTCGTCGTGTCGATCCTGGTCACCTTCATCTACCTCACCGTGGCATCGCCGGGGCTGCTGGGCAGCGAGAGCTTCTCCACCCGCACGGCGCTGTTCGCCGTGCTGTGTCCGCTGGCGGCACCGCTGGGCGACCTGGCGGAGTCGTTGCTGAAGCGGGATCTCCAGATCAAGGACATGGGCACGCTGCTGCCGTCCCACGGCGGCATCCTGGACCGATTCGACGCCATGTTGTTCGTGTTGCCGGTGGCGTACTTCGTCACCGTCACCGGCCTGTAGCCCCGGGCGGCGCACCGTGATCGACGTGGCGGTGCTGGGGTCGACGGGTTCCATCGGCACCCAGACGCTCGAGGTGATCGCCACCGAGCCCGACCGGTTTCGGGTGAGCGCGCTCAGCGCCCACGGCTCGATCGAGGCGGTGGGGGCCCAGGCCCGGCTGGTGCGGCCCGACGTGGTCGTGCTGACCGACCCGTCACGCGCCGGCGAACTGGCCGACCTGCTTCCCGAGGGCACGTCGCTGGAGGCGGGATCCGACGCATTGGAGGCGGCGGCCGCCGCCTCCGACGTGGTGATCAACGGCGTGGTCGGGTTCGCCGGGCTGGGGGTCACGCTGGCCACGCTGCGCGCCGGCAAACGCCTGGGGCTGGCCAACAAGGAAAGCCTGATCGCCGGTGGGCCGGTGGTGCAGCGCGCCATGGCCACGCCGGGCGCCGAGCTCGTACCGGTCGATTCGGAGCACTGCGCCATCCACCAGTGCCTCCGGGCCAACGATCGTCCCGAGCGGCTCGACCGCGTCGTGCTGACCGCTTCGGGCGGCCCCTTCCGCGGCCGGGACGCGGCCGACCTGGCCCACGTCACCGTCGAGGACGCCCTCAACCATCCGACGTGGTCGATGGGCCCCAAGATCACGATCGACTCCTCCACGCTGATGAACAAGGGCCTCGAGGTGATCGAGGCCCACGAGCTCTTCGGCCTGGACTACGACCACATCGACGTCGTGGTGCACCCCCAGTCGATCGTGCACTCGATGGCCGAGTTCTCCGACGGCACCACGATGGCGCAGGTGTCGATGCCCGACATGCGCCTGCCGATCGGTTATGCGCTGACCTACCCCGACCGCCTGGGCACGGCCTTCGGTGCCATGGACTGGACCCAGGCGCTGACCCTGAGCTTCGAACCCCCCGATCGCGACACGTTTCGTTGCCTCGACCTCGCCTACGCGGCGGGCCGACTGGGCGAGACCGCCCCGGCGTGGCTGTCCGCCGCCAACGAGGTGGTGGTTGAGGCGTTTCTCAGCGGCGGACTGGGCTGGATGGCCATTGCCGAGCTCACTGATGAGGCACTCGGTCAATGGGATGGCACACTGGCCGACAGTGTTGACGCGGTGCTGCACGCCGATCGGCGTGCTCGCGAGGTGACTCGCCGCATCATCGCCGGCCGCAGCTGAGGAGCTCACGCGACATGAACGAACTGCGCAAATGACCGACGTGACCGAGGCGCCCTCCACGCCGCCCGACGAAACCCGGCCCGCCCCCGCCGGGGAGCCCGGGTCGCCGTCGAAGGCCACCACCGACTCGACCACCACCAACGTCGTGCCGGACGGCCAGATCGCCGAGCCCGAGATCGAACGATCCGGCGCCTGGCGGCTCCTGCTGACCGCGGCGGCGATCGCCGCCCTCTGGTGGTGGCAGGGCCTGGCGCTGGTCGTCGTCATCCTGGCGCTGGTGTTCATGATCACGATGCACGAGTTTGGGCACTACATCACCGCCAAGCGCGCCGGCATGAAGGTCACCCAGTTCTTCATCGGGTTCGGCCCCCGGGTGTGGTCGATCCGCCGAGGCGAGACCGAGTACGGCATTCGGGCGATCCCGGCCGGGGCGTTCGTCAAGGTGCCCGGCATGCTGCGCGACGAGGAGGTGGCCGCCTCCGACGAGGCCCGCTCCTACCGCAAGGCGTCGTTCAAGGACCGAGTGGTGATGGCCTCGGCCGGTTCGGCGATGCACTTCATCATGGCCTTCGTCCTGTTGATGGGCTACTTCACGTTCTTCGATCAGGTGAACCCGGACGTCTGGAGCGTCGAGAGCGTCGTGTCCGGCTCGGCCGCCGATGCCGCCGGGGTGCAACCCGGCGACCGGGTGATCTCGGTGGACGGCGTTCCGACCCCGGAGGTGCGGGACCTGAGCGAGGCGGTGCGGGCACGACCCGGTGAGACCGTGCCGGTCGTCGTCGAGCGCGACGGTGCCGAGGTCACCCTGACGGCGTCGTTGGGCGCACGCGGGTCGATCATCGGCACGGTGGGCGAGGACCTCGGGCTCTTCTTCGTCGACGACCAGGCCATCGTCAGCTCGTTCGGCGAGCGGGCGCTCGACGCCGGCCTCACCGAGGGCGCGGTGATCACGGAGATCAACGATGTGGCGATCGCCGCTCCGGAGGACCTCGACGCGGCGGCGGAGGCGTCGGCCGGGGGCGTCCTCGAGCTGACCTACCTGCCCCCCGAGGGCGCCGAGGCGCAAACCGCCAACCTCGACCTGGGCACCGCGGTGGCGGCCACCGAGCCCGAGGGCATGATCGGCACCACCTCCGGCTACGGCACCGAGAGCATGAACGCGCTGGAGGCCGTCCCGGCGTCGGCGGGCATGTTCTGGGACCTCTCCACCGGGTCGGTCACCGGGCTGGTCCGGGTGATGAACCCGGCGAACCTGGCCGACTTCTTCGGGCGGGCGGCCACCACCGGCCCGTCCGGAAGCGACATGTCCGACGTGCCAACCCCGGCGGTCGACGCACGCGAGGCCAGCCAGGAGGCCAACGAGACCCGACCGATCTCCATGGTGGGCGCCGCCTCGATCGCCACCGGCATGGCCGAGGCCGACTGGGGCAGCCTCATCGGGTTGCTCGCCCTGCTGAACATCTTCATCGGGCTGTTCAACCTGGTGCCGCTGTTGCCCTTCGACGGTGGCCACATCGCCATCGCTTGCTACGAACGGATCCGCGAGAAGATGAACGCCGACGGCCGTCGCTACTACATCGACCCGGCCAAGATGTACCCGGTGGCCGTGGTCGTCGTCGGCGTGTTGGGGTTGTTGTTCCTCAGTACGGTGTACCTGGACGTGGTGGACCCGGTCAGGCTCTGACCCGGCGAGACCCCACCCAGGACAACGACAGGGACATCGATGGACCCAGGAGCTTCCAGCACGATCGAGCGCCGTCCCACGCGGGGCATCATGGTGGGCGACGTGGCGGTGGGGGGCGGCGCCCCGGTGACCGTGCAGTCGATGACGATCACCAAGACCTCCGACGTCGACGGCACGCTGGCCCAGATCTACGCGCTGGCAGCGGCGGGCGCAGACATCGTGCGCTGCACCTGCAACGAGGCCGAGGCGGCCGAGGGGCTGGCGCGAATCGTGCCGCGCAGCCCGGTGCCGATCGTGGCCGACATCCACCACCAGTACAAGATGGCGCTCGCCGCCCTGGAGGCCGGTGTGGCCTGCCTGCGGCTCAACCCGGGCAACATCCGCCGACCCGAGCACATCAAGACGGTGGCCATGGAGGCCAAGGACCGCGGCGTGCCGATCCGCATCGGGGTCAACGGCGGTTCGCTCGACCCCAAGCTCTATGAGAAGTACGGCGGCCGGGTCACGCCCGAGGCGATGGTCGAGTCGGCGCAGATGGAGCTGGCGTACTTCGACGAGGTGGGCTTCGAGGACGTGAAGATCTCGGTCAAGGCGTCCAACGTGCCGTTGATGATCGAGGCCTACCGGCAATTGGCCGACGTCACCGACCATCCGCTGCACCTCGGCGTCACCGAGGCCGGCCCGCTGCCGGGCGGCTACATCAAGGCCACCGCCGGCATCGCCACGCTGCTGGCCGAGGGCATCGGCGACACGATTCGCTACTCGCTCACCGCCGACCCCGTCGAGGAGGCCCGCGCCGGACGGCAACTGCTCGAGGCGCTGGGGCTCCGGGAGCGCAAGGGTGTCGACCTGATCGCCTGCCCGTCGTGCGGACGGGCCGAGGTCGACGTGATCGGGGTCGCCGAGGCGGCCCAGCGGGCCTTCGGTGAGCGCCAGATCCCCCTGCAGGTGGCCGTGATGGGCTGCGTGGTCAACGGCCCGGGCGAGGCGCGCGACGCCGACCTGGGCATCGCCGCCGGCAACAAGCGGGGGCACCTGTTCGTGAAGGGCGAGAACGTGGCGGTCGTGCCCGAGGACGAGATGGTCGACACGCTCGTCGAGTGGGCCGACTACATCGTCGAGCACGGCACCGAGGCGGCCCTCGACCGGGCCCGCGACACCAAGGCGGCCGCCAAGAAGGCCGCCCAGGAGGACCGCGACCGCAACCTGGGCGAGAAGGGCGACGACGCCAACGACTCCGAGGCGGCGGTCGAGCTGATCCGCAAGACCACCTGAGCGCCCCCCACCGCAAGCCCCCGCCCGCACGCCACCGCCCGCAAGGCACCTCCCGCAAGTGGGGAGCCCAGAGCGCGCCATCCTGGCGCTCTCCACTCCCCGGTTCGTTCGCTTGGGTGCACTCTCCCGCAAGTGGGGAGTCGAGCGGCACGCTGGACGGTCGTGAGCACTCCCCGGTTGGCGGGGCGGGCCCGTTACGGTGGGCCGATGACGGCTGATGGGCGCGTGTTCGACCTGCCGGTGGTGTCGGCCTCCAGGTGGATGTTCACCTGCTACGGCATCCTCGGCGACGATGGCACTGCGGCGTTGGTGGATGCCGGGCTGCCGTCGTCCAGCCTCGGAGCGCTGGGTGCGTTGCGCGGCGTCGGCCGCATGCCCGAGGACGTGGCGTGTGTGCTGGCGACCCACGGCCACAGCGACCACGTCGGTGGATTCGAAACCGTGTTGCAGCACACCTCGGCCGAGGCGCTGCTGCCCGACCGGTGTCGTGGCTACCTGGAGGGGGAAAGGCCCCGGAACTTCGGTCGCGAGGCCACGGTGCGGTTTCTCCCGATGTGGGGCCAACACCCCTTCGACCTGACGGCCACGCGCGAACTGGCGAGTGCAGGACGGTCGATCGGGTTCGGCCAACGGGAGCAGTTCACCGTGCCGTTCGAACCGGCCGGCTTTCTCGGCGACGGTGACCCCGTGCCGGGCGCCCCGGGCTGGACCGTGATCGCCACGCCCGGACACACCGATGACTCGATCTCGCTGTATCACGCCGATTCGGCGACGCTGCTGTCCGGCGACGAGGTGATCACCCACGATGGCCGGGCCTGGTTCAACCCGGAATGGGTCGACCGGGACGTGCACGCGGCCACCGAGGAGCGTCTGCGGGCGTTGGAGGTGCGCCACCTGCTGCCGGGCCACGGCCTGCCGATCGAGGGCGACGTCTGGCGGAACGCCAGGTCGGCGGGGGAGTGCCCGCCGGGTGGTGGACTGCTGACCCGTTGCGCCCGACGATTCGGCCGCTGGGACTGACCCCAGACCCCCCGGGCGCTGCGCCGCCCTGTGCGTCGGGAGGTTGTCCAAGCATCTTGACACTTCCTTGCCGATTTCGACGCGTGACGTTGCCGTTGGGTCGGTTTCATGGTGGTTCCCCAACCGAGGAGCTGCGATGTCCGACCGTCCGACCACCCACGAGCCTTCCCAACCGACCACCCGCTCCCGCGCCTGGAAGCCGAGAACTCCGATCTCCACGCGCCGCGTCGTGGTCACGCTGGGCCTGACCAGCGCGGTCGCGGTGGTCGGCGGCGCGTTGACGCTAGCCCTGCCGGATTCCGCCGACCGTGCGGGCGCCTCGGCGAACGCCCCGATCCAGATCGACACGTCCGACTACCGCAGCCTCGACGGCTCCGGCAACAACGTCGACGACCCGTCGCTGGGTGCCGCCGGCGAGATCTATCCACGCCTGACGTCCGCCAACTACGCCGACGACATCGGCGAACCCGTCGACGGCCCCGACGAGCGCTACCTGAGCAACCGCATCTTCAACGACAACAACCAGAACGTGTTCTCGTCCAACGGCGTCACCCACTGGGGCTTCGTGTGGGGGCAGTTCATCGACCACACGATCGGGCTGAAGGAGGGCTCGGAGGAAGACCTCTCGATCGCCTTTGATCCGGACGACCCGCTGGAGGAGTTCACCAACGACCTGGGGGTGATCGCAGGAACCCGTTCGGCGGCCGCCGAGGGCACCGGGGTGGACACGACGCGGGAGCAGGCCAACACGGTCAGCTCGTTCATCGACGCCTGGGCGGTGTACGGCGGCTCCGACGAACGGCTCGACTGGCTGCGCGACGGCGAGGTCGACGGCGACCCCACCAACAACGAGGCGACGCTGCTCAACGAGGACGGCTACCTCCCGACCGCCGAGTCCCGACCCGACGTCGAGGTGCCGGACCTCGACCTGATGGGTCGCCTGCGTGGCGACCCGACCCCCGCCGTCGTGGCCGGTGACATCCGGGCCAACGAGAACATCGGGCTCACCGCCGCCCACACGCTGTTCCTGCGGGAGCACAACCGCATCGTCGAGTCGCTGCCGGACGACCTGTCCGAGGAGGAGCGCTTCGAGATCGCCCGACGCGAGGTGGCGGCGCTCCAGCAGTACATCACCTACGAGGAGTTCCTCCCGGCCATGGGCGTGCAACTCGACGACTACGAGGGGTACGACCCCGAGGTGGACCCGTCGATCACCAACGAGTTCGCCACCGTCGGCTATCGGGCCCACAGCCAGATCCACGGCGAGTACGAGGCGGAGATCCCGCGCTCGGAGCTGACCGACGACGAGATCGCCGAGCTCGAGGCCGAGGGCGTCGAGGTCGAGATCGTCGACGACGAGGAGTCCGGCGAGGAGGTGGTGGAGGTCGCCGTGCCGCTGAACGTGGCCTTCGGCAACCCCCAGCTGCTGGAGAAGATCGGTGCCGACCACCTGCTGGCGGGCCTGGCCTCCGAGGCGGCCTACGCCAACGACGAGATGATCGACCCCCAGCTGCGCAGCGTGCTCTTTCAGGTCCCCGGACCGGAGACGGAGAACCCGGCCGACTGCCTGGACGGCGCCGCCATCGCCGAGTGCTTCAGCGGCGTCAACGACCTGGGGGCGCTGGACGTCAGCCGGGCCTACGACCACGGGATGCCCACCTACAACGAGATGCGCGAGGCCTACGGGCTGGACCCGGTGACCTCGTTCGCCGAGCTCACGGGTGAGGCGACCGAGGAGTTTCCCGACGACCCGGAGATCGACGCCGACAACCCGATCGACGATCCCGACATCCTGGACTTCGTCAGCCTCACCGACGTGAACGGCGAGGAGCTCGAGGCCGGAACGGAGGCCGCCGACACCGAGACCACCGGCGTCGAGCGCCGCACGACGATCGCCGCCCGATTGAAGGCGATCTTCGAGGACGTCGACACGATCGATGCGTTCACCGGCATGGTGTCCGAACCGCACGTCGACGGCACCGAGTTCGGCGAGCTTCAGCTGGCGATGTGGTCCACGCAGTTCCAGGCGCTGCGCGACGGAGACCGCTACTTCTACGGCAACGACCCCGTGCTCGACGAGATCGCCGACACCTACGGGATCGACTACCGCCGAAGCCTGCGCGACGTCGTGCTGGACAACACCGACCTCGATCCCGGGTCGCTGCCCGACAACATGTTCCTGCTTCCGGCCGCTGACGAGCCGGCCGCCACCGACGGCGAGGTGAGCGGCGGGGAGACCGCCGACCCCGAGGCCGACGTGGCCGACGGTGACGAGGACGAGGATGAAGGCTCGGGGACCGATGCCGATGCCGATGCGGATGCCGATGCGGATGCCGCTACCGATGCCGATGCGCCGGCCGACGCGGATGGCGGACCGACGGACCGTAACGCCGGCGCCCGGGCCGCTGACCGCCCTCGACGGGACGGAGCGCCCAGGGCCCGTGGACGGCGGCCCCGCAACGGCGCCGGGCGCTAGGAGGGAGATCATGGCGTTCTCATCGGTCTCTCAAGTTGGTCCTCGATACTCGGGACATGACCTCCACATCGGCTTCCACGCTCCCATCGGGCTCGGCTCGCTCCTCCGCTCCGCGCTGTCGTCGGACACTGCGGGCGGCGCACGGCCGAAGGTGCTGATCGCCGAGGACGACCCGGAGATCAGCCAGGCGCTCGAACGGATCCTGACCTATGAGGGCTATGAGACGATGTGCGTGCGTGACGGAGCGGCGGCGCTCGAGGAGGTCCACGATCACCCGCCGGACCTCGTCGTTCTCGACGTCATGATGCCCTTCGTCGACGGGCTCAGCACCTGCCGGCAGCTGCGGCGGCGGGGCGACCGGACGCCGGTGCTGATGTTGACCGCCAAGGCCGAGCCGTCGGCGAAGGTCGAGGGCCTCGACGCCGGCGCCGACGACTACGTCTGCAAGCCGTTCGTCCTCGACGAGCTGCTGGCCCGGCTCCGGGCGCTGCTTCGGCGCAACGAGGCGCAGCCCGAGGACGGGGTGATCGCCGTCGGGCCGCTCCGACTGGACTCCGGAAGCCGGCAGGCGTGGGTGAACGGCGTCGAGGTCGAGCTCACCCGCACCGAGTTCGCCGTGCTCGAGTTGTTGATGCGCAACGCCGGCATCGTGCTCGAGCGGGGCGTGATCTACGACCGGGTGTGGGGCTACGACTTCGGCGACTCGTCCCGCTCGCTCGACGTGCACGTCGGCTACCTGCGACGAAAGCTGGAGGCCGACGGAACGCCCCGGGTGATTCAGACGGTGCGGGGCGTCGGGTTCGTGTTGCGGGAGGACGCTCCCGGCCACGTGTCGGTCGGCGAGGGCTGATCGTGTCGCTGGGGCTCGGCGGGCGCCTGTCGCTGGCCTTCGCCGCGCTGGTGGCGGTGACCGCGCTGTCGGTCGGTGCGGGGTCGTCGCTGGCGACCGACCGACAGGTGTCGGCGGAGCTGGACCGCAGCCTGACGCAGCGGGCGGCCGAGATCGCCGATGGACGCCGTTCGCCACCTGAGCCACGGCAGGCGGTGACCGAACCGCCGGCCCCGGCGGATGCACCCGACGTCAGCGTTCAGCTGCTGTCCGGCGACGGGGAGGTCACCTCCACGGTCGGCGTCGAGCTACCGGTCGAGGGCGCCGACGCCGAGGAGGCCGCCACCGGCGGCGCTCCCACGGTTCGCACGGTGACCGCCGACGGCGCCCAGCTCCGCATGGTGACGATGCACCTGCCCGGCGGGGGCGCCGTGCAGGTGGCGACGTCGCTCGACGACTCCGCCGACCTGCTCGGAGTGCTCCGGTCGAGGATCACGGTGATCGCCCTGGGCATGGCCACCTTCGCCGGCGTGCTCGGGTGGCTGTTGGCCCAGCGGATCACGCGACCGCTGCGTTCGCTGACCGACGCGGTCGACGCCGTCGCAGAGACCCAGGACCTGTCGGTGGACGTGCCCACCGGTCGTGACGAGATCGGTCGGCTGGGGCGTGGGTTCGATCGGTGCCTGGGAGCGCTGGAGCGCAGCCGACAGGTGCAGACCAGGATGATGCAGGACGCCGCCCACGAGCTGCGTACGCCGCTGACCAGCATCTCGGCCAACATCGATTGGCTGCGGCGCGCCGACGACCTCGACCCGGCGCAGCGCGCCTCGGCGCTCGACTCGGTCCGGCGGGAGCTCGACGGCCTCAACACGGCGGTCGGCGAGATCGTAGAGCTGGCCTTCGATGGATCGGCCCAGGGCGACCTCGGTCGGGTCGACGTGGCGGAGGTGGTGACGAGCGCGGTCGAGGAGTTTGCCGAACGCACCGGGCGGCGGGTGACCATCGAGGTCGAACCCACGCCGGTCCTGGGTGATGCGCCGGCGCTCACGCGGGCGGTCCGCAACCTCCTCAGCAACGCCGACAAGTACAGCCCGCCGGAGCTGCCGATCGACGTCCTCCTGCGCGACGGTCGGGTGTGGGTGTCCGATGGCGGGCCCGGCATCCCGATCGAGGACCGCGGCCGGGTCGGCGACCGGTTCTATCGCCTCGCCCGTGACCGCGGCGCCCCCGGCTCGGGCCTGGGACTGGCAATCGTCTCCAGCGTGGCGGAGCTGCACGGGGGAGCGCTGGAGGTCACCGAGGCGCCCGGCGGCGGTGCGCGGGTGGGGTTCGGGGTGGACGGCGCCCGCTGAGCGGTCGCTCCGTCAGGAGGCCGCCACCTCGAGGGGCCGGTTGAGCTCATCGCCGGCGATCCAGGTGGTCCGCACGCTCCAGTCGGTGTCCCACAGCACGAGGTCGGCCCATCCGCCCACCTCGATCGTGCCCAGGTCGTCTCGCGACACGGTGTGTGCCGGCGCCCGGGTGAACGCATCGAGCACCCAGCCCGCATCGAATCCCTCGGAGATCAGGCCGGCGACGATCATGGCGCCGGTCTGGACGCCCCCGGCGAGCACCGGGGTGCCGCCCTCGGCGTCGGGGCTCGTCAGGATGGTGGGGGCCTCCGCGGTCAAACCCGCCTCGGCCACCGCATCGGTCACCAGGACGCAGCGTCCCGGAGCGGCGCGTCGGCACAGCTCGATCACCCCGGGATGGACATGGGTCCGGTCGCCGATTAATCCGACCGCCAGCCGGTCGTCGATCAACGCCGCCGAGCACGCCGGGCTCGCGCTGGTGCAGGCCCCGTTGGGCGTTGCCGACGTGGGTTCAGCCATCGAGCTCGTGTCGGCCGCCCGGTGAACCAATCCCTGGCGGTAGCGTCCGAGTGGCCGAGGATCGCCGCAACCGCCCGCGCCGAGCACGGCGGTGATCAGGTCGTCCGCCGCCGCAGCTCGGGTGCGAGGTCACGATGTTGAGGGCCTGGGCGGGAGACCGCCCAGTGCGGCCAGGTGTGTCTCGGTCGGATCGCGACGCCAGCGCGCCCGGTGGGCACCAAGACGGTTGGGGAGATGAACGGCCTTCGGAGGTGCGCACCCAGCAGCCGCGCCGGATCGGGGTGGACCCGGGGCGGGTGTTGGCGAGCCGGTAGGCGGACTCCACCTGGGAGAGCATCGTGTCGATGGCCCGGTGGTGAAGGTGGGGGCGACCGACGTGACACCGCTCGCCGCCAGCCAATGCCGCCACGGCGACCAGTTGCCGGCGTCGGTTGCGCCCAGGTTGATGCCCAGCCCGCCGTTGCACTCGCAGATCGATCAGGCCGGCGACAGCGTGCCGACCGTGGGCGACGGTGGGTCGGGGGGCGCCTCGCCCCACCTGACGTCGGCGATGCGCCCGTCCCGGGCCGACACCCACACGGGACCATCGAGCACGCCCCGCGGCGTCAACGCTCGGGTGGCCGAGATCCAGGTGGTGGGGCGTGTCATCGGTCGACCTTGGCTCCTACGGCCTCCGTACGTTGCGAGTGCCTTCCGTACCTCCATCGACCAGGCGACCTCGCCGTCGCGGGGGTGGGCGCCCGGAACGTTCCGCCGCCTGCGCCCAGATCCGATCTTCGACCGGGTCGAGCACCTCCCGCACCCGGTGCAGGGCGTCGGGAGTTGCCTCCACCGCATCGGTGATGGCCCCGACGGCTGACCAGGCGTCGGCATCGCCCAGCACCTCGGGCACCCAGCCGGTGCCGCACGGCACGAAGATCGAACAACAGGGCGATCCGAGCGCAGCGACGGTGTGCGGCCGCTCGGACCGGTCCGCCGGCAGCCAGCTGACCATCGAGGCGGTGGTGCGCTGGTACCCGCGCACGTGCATGCACACCGAGACGCCGGAGAAGTCGTCGCCGACGTCGTCGGGCGGCGGCACCGGGTCGCCGTGATTGCGGGCGTGGGAGATCGGGTCGCCCCACGGGTCGGGGCCGTGGCTCCGGAGCACCGCCACCGCGTCGGTCGGCGACGGCGTGTCGCCGGGATCGGTCACGAAGGCGGAGGTGCACGCCAGGCGATGATCGGCCAGCGACGTGGGCACATCGGGGTTGCGGCGTTGTGCCCAGGCGTCGGGGTCGGCGCCGCCACCGTGGCGATCCCAGGAGGTCCGGTCGGTCAGGCGATTGGAGATCGCCCTGCCAGGGCACCTCGGCCGCGCAACCCATGCCTCGCCGCTCGTCTCCATCTGCCAGAGCGCGCCCGGGTCGGCGATCAGAAACGAGGACCAGTAGGGCTCGGCACCCACCGACGGGTCGTCGCCCCGTTCACCGCCACCGCCCTGGCCATAGCGTTCGAGGAACCGCCCGATCAGGAACACGGCGTGGGCGGCGTTGTCGGCCCGCTCGGCGGCCAGGCGCACCAGGTCCATGCCGATCAGCGCGGCCGACGCCGTCGCCGGGTCGTCGGTGGTCCAGACCTTCTCGTTGCCGATCGCCACCCGCTGGTTGGAGAGGGCGGTGGCTCCGCTCCCACATCCAGTCGGGTTGCGACAGCAGCGTGCCGACCGACCTGGGATCCTCGCCCAGTTTCAGGTACTGGGTGGCCAGCCGGTCTTCGGCGGGACGCGGGCGTCGTAGTTGATCAGCTGAGCCTCGGCCACCGGACGATCGGAGTTCTTGGCAAACAGCGTGCCGTCGGGCGTCCTCACCGCAAACGTGTCACACATCGAAGCCCTCCTCGGCTCAGGCCTCGACGGCCAGGGTCCCCAACGCCGCCGTGAAATGGTTCAGGTTGTTCTTCTCGGCGACGTCGCGGCCGAGCACACGGAGCCCGCTCTGTACTCTGCACCACTCGCCACCGCCGAACTCGATCAGCAGATGTCGGAGGTCGCCGACGTCGCGGTAGTGAACCATCACGTCGTCTCGGGGACCCTCGGCCAGGAGTTGCCCGGGCCGATTTCTTACCGCCGACCGGGAGCCCAGCAGGAGCCGGTGGTTGGTCAGCACCAGGAACATGGTGGAAGCCTGGGCCTACCGGAAGCTCGGGTTCGAGGCCCGGTGCACACCTCCTCCATGGTCGTCTCGCGAACCTGGTCACCATCGCCACCGTTCGGCCGGGCCGCCGTCGTCCACGACAACAGCGTTTCGCCGGGCAGGGCGCGCTCGGCAAGCCAGCCGGGAAGAAGATCGGACTTGAATGCTGAATGCCCCCTGGTCGCCCGTGCGCGGATGACGGCACCAGTGTCGCTTCCGCGGCGGCAGTCGCGGAACGCCGCCGAGCCCTCGGCGAGGCCTCGCTACGATCGGGGGGTGGCACCCAAGCGAGTACTCACCCCCAGGCCGACGACTTCCCACGCTGGTACCAGGACGTCATCGTCCGGGGCTGGCCGAGAACGGGCCGGTGCGGGGCACGATGGTCATCCGCCCCTACGCCTACGCGATTCGGGAGCACATGCAGGCCGAGGTCGACGCCCTCGCCTGGAAGGCCACCGGCGCCGAGAACGCCTACTTTCCGCTGTTCATCCCCGAGGAGTACCTCCAGCGGGCGAGGCCGACCACGTCGTGGCTTCAGCCCCGAGCTGGCGGTCGTCACGCACGCCGCGGCAACGAGCTGGAGCACCCGGTGGTGGTGCGTCCCACCTCGGAGACGGTCATCGGCGAGTTCATGTCCAAGTGGATTCAGAGCCACCGCGATCTGCCGATGCTGCTCAACCAGTGGAGCAACGTCGTCCGCTGGGAGAAGCGGCCCCGAATCTTCCTGCGCACCAGCGAGTTTCTGTGGCAGGAGGGCCACACCGCCCACGCCTCCGAGGAGGAGGCCAACCGCTACGCGGTGCGCATCCTGCACGAGGTGTACGCCGACTTCATGGAGGAGCATCTGGCCATACCCGTCATCCGCGGCCGCAAGATCCCGCACGAGCGGTTCCCCGGTGCGACCAACACGATGACCGTCGAGTCGATGATGCGCGACGGCAAGGCGCTGCAGATGGGCACCAGCCACGAGCTGGGCCAGAACTTCGCCAAGGCGTTCGACATCGGCTACCAGGGCGCCGACGGCGAACGGTCGCTGGCGTGGACCACGTCGTGGGGGGTCACCACCCGCATGCTCGGTGGCCTGATTATGACCCACGGCGACGACGCCGGGCTGCGGGTGCCGCCAAAGGTGGCGGGCACCCAGGTGGCGGTCATGGTCGTGCGTGACGACGACGCCGAACGGGTGAGCAGGGCGGCCAGGTACCTGGCCGGCGACCTGGTCGGCGCCGGCATCCGCACCAGGCTGGACGACAACGTCGACACCGGGTTCGGTCGGCGGGCGACCGCCTGGGAGCTCAAGGGGGTGCCGGTCCGGATCGAGATGGGCCCCCGCGACCTGGACGAGGGCGTGGCCGTGGTGGTCCGGCGCGACACCGGCGAGAAGACGCCGGTGCCGACAGGCGAGGTGGCCGCACGGGTCGCCGAACTGCTCGACGAGATCCAGCAGGCGCTTTTCGACGAGGCGCTGGAGTTTCAACGCAGCCACACCGCCGACGTGTCCACGGTTGCCGAGGCGATCGAGGCGGGAGCCACCGGGTTCGCCCGACTGCCCTGGAGCGAGGTGGGCGACGCCGGCGTCGACGAGCTGGGCAAGCACGCGATCACCGTGCGGTGCCTGGTCGACGCCGACGGGGGCGTGGCCGACAGCGACGACGGTGAGGGGCTGATCGCCGTGGTCGGCCGCAGCTACTAGCGGGACTTTCCGGGCTATCGGGTTGAGGTATGTTCGGGGTTGAGGTGGGGTTGGGGCTGGTTGCCTGTCGCCCCATGGGATCCAGAGGCCGAGCATCCACCATTCCGGGCGCCCGATGTGGTATTACCTAGAATGTGGCATCGTTGGTGAAGAAGACCCAGGGCGGCAAGGCGTACTACTACCTGGTCGAGTCGGCCCGGGTGAACGGCAAACCAAGGATCGTGAACCAGACCTACATCGGTCCGGTCGAGGAGGTCGTGGCCCGGCTGGAGCGGTCGGGGCCTGGTGAACCGGACCGGACCGCACACCGGGCGTTCGGTGATGTGGCGGCGGTGTGGTCGATCATCGAGGCCCTCGATGTGGTCGGGATTGTTGACGGGGTGATGGGCCCCCGCCGTTCCGACGCTGCAGCGTCGGTGGGGACCTATGTGGCGTTGATCGTGTTGAACCGTGTGATCGCACCATGTTCGAAACTGGCGTTCTCGGAGTGGTGGGCGGCCACGACCGGTGACCGGCTGGTCAAGGTCCCCACAGCCGGGTTGGATCACCGCCGGTTCTGGGACGCCATGGACCAGATCGACGGTTCCCAACTCACCGAGATCGAACGGCGCCTCACCACCCGGATGGTCGACGTGTTCAACATCGACCTGTCCGGTCTGGCGCTCGACATGACCAACTTCGCCACCTACATCGACAGCACCAACGGTGCCGCTCCGGTCGCGCAACGCGGGCACGCGAAACAGAAACGCAACGACCTCCGCCTGATCGGCCTGGGACTGGTCGTGTCAACCGACGGTGGGATCCCGCTGGTGTCCCACACCTACCCGGGCAACAAGCCCGACGTCACCCAGTTCACCACGGTGGTTGACGAACTCGTCGCCCGCTGGGGTGACCTCGCCACCCACACCGGCGATCTGACCGTCGTCTACGACGCCGGGCAGGACTCCATCGCAAACCAAACCCACCTCGACCGGACCGCGTTGGCTCACGTCGGATCGCTCCCACCATCGGACCACCCCGAGTTGTTGGCCATCCCCACCAGCACCTACCGGCCCGTTGACACCGACCGATACCCCGGGCTCACCCACACCCGAAGCATCGTCACCGCGCTCGGCGCCAAACGCCACGTGATCGTCACCCACTCCCCAACCCTGCACACCAAACAAGCCACCGGTCTCGAACAAACCCTGACGAAAGCACGACGTCAACTCGACGAACTCGCCGCCCGACTCGCCCGACGTAAAACCCGACGGACCCGCAACCAGGTCCAGGCCGACATCGACAGGTTCTGTTCACCGCGTTGGGTTAAGGAGTGTCTCACCGTCACCCTCACCGGGACCACCCCAGCCGACATGGTCCTCACCCACCAACCCAACCAGACAGGCCGGACCGAACTCGAGGAACGGATCTTCGGGAAACGGGTCCTGTTCACCGACCGGACCGACTGGCCCGCAGCCGATGTCGTCGCCGCGTACCGGTCCCAGAACAGTGTCGAACAAGACTTCAAACACATGAAGAACCCTCACAGCGTCGCGTTCAACCCGATGTGGCACTGGACCGACCAAAAGATCAGGGTCCACACGTTCACCTGCGTGATCGCGCTCACAGCCGCCAGACTCCTCGAACGCACCGCCCGCCAAGCCGGACATCCACTATCGCTACAACGACTCCTCGGGGATCTCGCCGGAATCCAAGAAACCACCCTGCTCTACCAAGGCGACAAAGGACGGCCACGCGCACGCCACATGACCACCACCATGACCCCCCACCAACAACGCCTCTACGACCTGTTCAACCTCGACCGATACGCCCCAACCAAACGGCTTAGGTAATACACCCGACACACCCCAAAACCCGTGTCATACCAACGATTCCCGGCCATCCCCGACCACCAGCCAGGAAAGTCCCGCTAGGCCTCCTCCCGATGCGGAGGGGAGGGATCCACGCGCTAATCGGGCTGGGGTTGCTTGTCGGTGCGGGTGGAGCGTGCAGCCAGGAGCCTCGTGGCGATGGCCCGGCGGTCACGGCAGTGCCGGACACGACAGTGCCGGACACCGCAGCGCCGGATACGACCCGCTGCCCGACGACGGTTGACGCCGACGAGTTTGCCACCGCCGGCGAGCTTCGAAATCTGCTGGCCGAGTTCAACGCGTTCGGGCTTCGCTCCCCGGCGAGCGACGCCCACGAGGCCTCGCTCGACTGGCTGGCCGGGCAGCTCGAGGCCGTGCCCGGCATGACCGTCGAGTGGGACGAGTACACGATCGATCGGTGGCAACCCACCCCCGAGGCCGACGGCGACACCCCGGGACGGGACCTGGTGGCCGCCGGGTCGCTGGCGGTCGGCCCGGAACTCGGGCCCGAACCGATCGAGGTGATCGGTGCGGTGCCGTTCACCCAACCGACGGGCGATGGCGGGGTCAGCGGGCCGCTGGTCCACCTCGGGCCCGAGGACGAGATCACCGCCTCAACCGCTGCGGGCAAGGTTTTCGTTCGCGAGGTGAAGCACTCCTCGCTGCCGTACTCGGTGTTCGAGGTGATCGGGCACTTCCTGACCGACGACCTGCCCGAGGAGGGCGACTACGACCGGCCCTACCTTCGACCGATCGACGAGACGCTGATCGACGCCGGGCGGGCCGGCGCCGCCGGGGTGGTGTTCGTGTGGGACGCCCCCACCGACCAACTGCGTGGCTACTGGGATCCCCACTCCGGAACCCGGTTTCGCGTGCCCGCGGTGTACGTCGGCAGCGACCACGCCGAAGAGCTGGTTCGGGCTGCGGCCGGGGGCGCCGCAACCGCCACCGTGACCGTCCGCGCCGAGTGGGATCGGGCGCCCACCCGAAACCTGATCGCCACCCTTCCGGGGCAGTCCCGTGAGCGGATCGTGGTCAACACCAACACCGACAGCGTCAACTGGGTGCAGGAGAACGGCAACGTCGCGACGATCGCCCTGGCCCGCTACCTCGGATCGCTGCCGGAGGCGTGCCGACCCCGGGACGTGCAGTTCGCCCTGACCAGCAACCACCTGGGCTTCACCGACGACGGCACGTTCCGCTACGGCCCGCAGCTGGACGAGGACTTCGACCGGGGAACGGTGGCCTTCGTCATGGCGCCGGAGCACCTGGGGGCGCGCGAGTTGCTCCCGACGGGCGACGCCGGGCGGCTGGAGTTCACCGGCAAGAGCGAGCTGTTCGCCTGGTCGGCCCCAGAGGAGAGCCCGGCACTGGTGGCGGCATCGGTCGCAGCGGTGAAGCGGCGCAACCTCGACCGAACGGCGGTGCTGCAAGGTGTGGGCGTGCCCAGTGACGATCAGGTGCCCGGCATCTGTTCCCAGGGAGGCCTCGGAACCAACTTCCACGGCTTGCTGATCCCGACGATCGCCGGCATCAGCGGACCGTGGTCGCTCTGGGCGCCCGAGTTCGCCGAGTCCGCCATCGACTTCGAGCGCATGCGCAACCAGACGATGGCCTTCGGCGACGTCGCCCTCGAGCTCGGCGGGGTGCCACGGGACGAGATCGCCGGCGACTACACGGCCCAACGCGCCGAGCGCGCCGCCGGCGCCGCCACCTGCGAGATCCCTCGGCCTCCTGCGGTCGCCCCGGGGCCCGCCGCTCGGGACGGCGGCTGAACGCGGCCTGCGTCGCGTCAACGCTCGGTACGGGGCGCGAAGATGGGTGCGTGCATCCACTCATCCACGTCGGCCAGAGCTCACCCCGCCCCGCAGTCGAGCGTGAGGCGATCCTGCAGGCTCCGGTGTTCGGCGAGGCGTTCACCGACCACATGGTGCTGATGCGATGGACCACTTCGGACGACGGCGTGGGGGAGTGGGGCCCGATCGAGCTGCACCCGTTTGGGCCGCTGTCGCTCAGCCCGGCCACCCTGGCGCTGCACTACGGCCAGTCGATCTTCGAGGCGTTCAAGGCCTACGCCCAGGCCGACGGCACCGTGGCGGTGTTTCGCATCGACCGCAACGCCGCCCGCATGGACCAGAGCGCCCGCCGCCTGGCCATGCCGACCCTGCCCGAGGGCGCGTTCGTGCAGTCCTGCGAGGCGCTGATCGACGCCGACCGGGCCTGGGTGCCGACCCAGCCCGGATCGGCTCTGTACGTGCGACCGTTTCTCTTTGGCGTCGAGGCCCACCTGTCGGTGCGCCCGGCCACCGAGTACCTCTACGCGGTGATCGCCTCGCCGGTGGCGTCCTACTTCGGCCCGGTGTTGGGTGCGATCACCGTGGCGGTCGAGCCCAACGACGTGCGGGCGGTACCGGGCGGCACCGGGGCGGTGAAGTTCGCCGGCAACTACGCCGCCGGATTTGCGGCCCACGGTCGGGCGGGCGACGCAGGCGGCGACCAGGTGCTGTGGCTTGATGCGGCCGAGCACCGGTGGGTTGAGGAACTCAACGCCATGAACGTGATGTTTCTGTGGGACCGCGGCGGCAGGCTGCAGCTGAGTACCCCGCCACTCCGTGGCACGATCCTCGAGGGCATCACCCGAGACTCGCTGTTGGAGCTGGCTCGCGAGTCCAACGGCGTTCCGGGCGACGACGGGCTGGGAATCGACGAGGTCGTCGAGCGGCCCACCTCGATCGAGGAGGTTCGGGAGGGCCTGGCCGACGGCACGTTGCGTGAGATGTTTGCGTGCGGTACGGCGGCGGTGATCGTGCCGATCGGGCGGCTGATCGATGGCGAAACCACGCTCACGGTGGGTTCGGGCGGGCCTGGCGAGGTGACGATGGCGTTGCGATCACAACTGCTCGGCATTCAGTACGGCGAGGTGGCCGACACCCGGGGGTGGATGCACCCGATCGACCCGGGGGCCTGAGGGGCAACCCGACGCCGCACCACGGTGTGTGAACGGTCCGCAGCGGGTGGTGCCGGCCCCGGCGATCCGCTGGAGAAATCGCCGAAAAACCCCGCAAAATGAGGGTTTTCTGGTGGTCGAGCGCACCTGCGTGAGGTACACTACGAACATGAGTTCGAGCGTGCTCCTGGCGGAGGCGGCTGACGCGATCAACACGATCGACGAGGGCCTGAACGCCCTGCTTGCCACCGGCCTGACTCCGGCCGACGATCGGGACGCGGTGTCGTGGATCACCGAGCTGGAGTCGCTGGGCCGCCGGGTGGCGGCCGCTCAGACCGGGTTGTTGGAGGCGATCGACCGCGACGGCCTCTTCGCCCCCGACGGTCACGCATCGGCCAAGGTGATGGTTCGACACCACGCCAAGCTCTCCGAAGGCGAGGCCAGGGCTCGAACACGAACGGTCGATGCCTGCCGTGACCTCCCGGCGGTCGCCGAGGCCTGGAAGGCCGGGCGGGTGGGCATCGCACAGATGCGGGTCATCGGCGAGGTGCACGCCAACCCCAGGGTGCGCCCGGCGGTCGAGGCCCGCCAGCAACGGCTGCTGGACGACGCCCGACGCATGAGCGCCCGGCGGTTCAGCCAAACCACCCGTGCGTGGGCGCGGCTGGTCGACCAGGACGGCCCGCAGCCGGCCGCCGAGCGCTGCCACGAACGGCGCGACGCCAAGCTGATCCCCGACCCGTTCGACACCTCGTGGAGCCTGTCGGGGTCGTTCGGCTCGATGCAGGGCGCCGAGATGCGGGAGATCTTCGATCACTACCTCGAGGCGGAGTTTCGGGCCGACTGGGCGGCGGCGAAGGACCTGGTGGGCGATGGCGTCACCAAGGCCGACCTGGAACGCACCGATGCGCAGCGTCGCGCCGACGCCCTCCACCGGTTGTTCCGTGATGCGGCGGCCGCACCCCAGGGCGCCGTGCCTCCCGGGTTCGTCCACAACATCCATTGGTCGGCCGAGTCCTACGAGGAGCTGCTGGCCTCCATCGAGGGCAACCGCGCCCCTCGACCCGACCCCGACCATCACATGTGTCGCACACCGGACGGGTTCGACCTCGACCCCACCGAGGCCGCAACCAACTCACTGCTGTTCTCGTTTCGCCGCACGGTGGTGGACGCCAAGGGGGTGGTCATCGACCTCGGCCGGGCGCGCCGGTTCACCGGATCGGCCCGAACCGCGGCCTCCGGCCCGCACCAACGATGCGTGTGGCCGGGTTGCTGGGTGCCGGTGTCGTCGTGCGAGATCGACCACCTCACCGAGTTCGCCAAGGGCGGAACCACCGAACCGAACAACGGGGCGCCGCTGTGTGGTCGTCACAATCGTTGGAAACAGCGGGGGTTCTCGGTGCATCGAGAACCCGACGGCACCTGGCGCCTCACCCGACCAGACGGAACCCGGGCCGCCTGACCACGCGCCCTCGGGACAGGCTCCGCCGGGAGGAGCCAGGGGTACGGCATCGCCGCGGCGCGCGCGGCTACCATGTGTGCAGCTTGAGTCGTCTGAGTGGGGCGGGGGCCGCTGGCCCACGCCACTTCTTTGTCCGCTCGCCATGCGACCCGGGCTCACAATCGATGCAAGAACAACCACAGGGAGGTGCCGATGCTCGACGATGCGAGGTTGACCGAGATCATCGAACCCGTGGTGACCGCTGCCGGCTTCACCCTGTACGACGCCGAGTTCCGCGGCCCCTCGCTGTTGGTGATGGTCGATGGCCCCAACGGCATCAACCTCGATCAGGTGGCATCGATCAGCCGAACGATCAGCCGACAGCTCGACGAGCGAGACCCCATCCCGGGCAAGTACACCCTGGAGGTGTCCACCCCGGGGCTCGAACGCCGCCTCCGTCGGAGTGACCACTTCCAGGGCGCCATCGGTGAGTTGGTGAAGGTGAAGCTCAACCCCGGGTCGCCGGGTGAGCGCCGAGCCGACGGCGAACTGATCGCCGCCGACGAGACCACCGCCACGATCAGGGTGGCCAACGGTGACGAGCGCACGGTGGCGTTGGCCGACATCGACCGAGCCCGCACCCACTTCGAATGGGGACCCTCGCCCAAGCCGGGCAAAGGGACCAAGCCGGGCAAGGGGTCCAAGCCCGGCAAGCAGAAGGCGTCCGCCAAGAAGGCGCAGGCAGCAGCCGACGCCGCCGCGGCAACCGCCGCTTCCGAGACCGACGGGTCTCCCACCACCTCTCCGACCAACTCGGGTGAATCAGCCCCGACCGATCCAGGACAGAGCCAGCCATGAACCCAACGATGATGGAAGCACTCCAGGAGCTCGCCGCCCACAAGGGCATCTCCACCGAGACCCTGTTGACGGTGTTGGCCGACGCCATCGACGCCGCCTACAAGAAGATGCCCGGCGCCGAGGAGTTCGCCTGGACCGAGATCGACGCCGAGACCGGCGAGATCCGCGTGTGGGCCCAGGAGCTGGGCGAGGACTACGAGTTGCTGGGCGAGCCCTACGACGTGACCCCCTCCGACATGGGTCGCATCGCCGCTCAGGCGGCGAAGCAGGTGATGAACCAGCGCATCCGCGAGACCGAACGCGAGATGAAGTACGAGGAGTACGCCGGCCGCGAGGGTGGCATCGTCACCGGCATCGTGCAGCAGACCGACAGCCGCTACACGCTGCTCGACCTGGGCCGGGTCGAGGCGTTGATGCCCCAGAGCGAGCAGGTGCCCTTAATGAGCGGGCCCACGGCGACCGGGTGAAGGCCTACATCGCCGAGGTGCGGATGACCGCCAAGGGCCCGCAGATCGTGGTGAGCCGCACCTACCCGGGCCTGATCCGCCGCCTCTTCGGAGATGGAGGTGCCTGAGATCGAGGACGGCATCGCCGAGATCAAGGCGTGCGCACGCGAACCAGGCCAACGCACCAAGATCGCCGTGTGGTCCAACGACCCGAACATCGACCCGGTCGGCGCCTGCGTCGGCGGCCCGGGGCGCCCGGGCGCGTCAGGTGGTCAACGAACTCCGCGGCGAGAAGATCGACATCGTGCCGTTCTCCGACGACGAGATCGAATTCGTCGCCAAGGCTCCCAGCCCGCGCCGGGTGCGCGAGGTGCGCATTCACCGTGACCTCGGCACCGCCGAGGTGATCGTGCCCGACTTCCAGTTGAGCCTGGCCATCGGCAAGGAGGGCCAGAACGCCCGTCTGGCCCACCGCCTCACCGGCCTGCGCATCGACATCTCGTCGGAGACCGAGGACGCCCAGGCCGACTATCAGCCCTACGGCGAAAGCGCCGACTACGCCGATGGCGAGTGGGTGGTGGACGAGGCGACCGGCGAGCAGATGTGGCAGCCCGCCGACGGCAGCGATCCGATCAGCCTGGACGAGTGGAACAAGATGAACGCCGATGCCGAGGCCGGTGACGAGCCGGAGGGCGGCGAGTAGCTGTTGCCGACGAGGGAGCCACCGACGCCGACGACCGGCCGCCGACGCCGACACCGACGGCGGCGGTGAGGCCGGGAGGTCGAGGCCGACACGGTCGAGGAGGCCGCCGGCGATTTCGGGCCGAGGCCGATGGCGACGACGGCGAGCCGGAAACGGGCTGACGATGAGGCGGGCGAATCCGACGAGGCCACCTAGCGGTAGGTACCCGGCGTTCGGGCAACGACAGGGCCGCACGCGCGAGACTGGATCGTCCGCCCACCAACGGACGCGTCCACCGCTCAGCACAGCATTGCCCCTCGGCGTAGCACCAGCATGGCCACATCGCGGACCCGGCAACGCCGGCTGCGCCCGACTTCCCGCCCCGTGGCCCCACCGGTCAACCGACGGCGCAGCATTCAGCACCAGCGTTCAGCACAGCAACCACATCAGGCGAAGTACAGGGATCACCTTGGCAGCAAAGAAAATTCGGGTCTTCGAATTGGCCTGAGAGCTCGGAACGACCAACAAAGAGGTCTTGGAGCTCTCCGAAAACCTGGGCATCGGCGTCATGAGCCACAGCTCCATGATCGAGGCATAGCCGACCGCGCCCGCCGCAAGGCGGAGCGCGAGGGCCTGACCCATGACGAACAGCCGGAGGAGCCGTCCAAGGCCTCGCCAAGAAGGCACTGGCCAAGAAGGCCCTGGCCAAGAAGGCGGCGTCGAAGCCTGAGGCCGGAGTCGGCCAAGCCGATGCGGGCCACCGGCAAGGCGGCCTCGAGGACGCCAAGCCGATGCGCCACCGGCAAGGCGGTCGATCCGTCCGAGCCCACGCCTGCGGCCAAGCCGGCGAGCCCCACGGAGCCCACGCCCGAACCGGTCGCTCCGTTCGACTCGGGTCCCAAGGCCGACGGCGACGCCGCGCCGGCCACCAAGCCGCTTCCGAAGATGCCGCCGCCCCCACCGGGGTCGCGCCACGGTGTCGTCCCGCGACCGTGCCCGGGCCATGCACGTCGAGGCCCAGTCCGCTGCGGCCCAGGCGGCCACGCCGGACACGACCAAGCCGCCCCAGCCCCGCCCGGCCGACCGTCCCATGCGGGCCACCGGCAAGGTGGTTGCCCCTCCGGCCGGCCACCAGCTGGAAAAGGAACAGGCGAAGCAGGCCGCCGACGACGCTGCCGCTGCGAGCGCAGCCGACGAAGCGACCGCCGCCGCGAAGCGGCCGCCCCCGAGGCCACGTCCCCCGCCGAGGAGTCGGTGGCAACCGCCGCCGAGTCGGCCGCCCCGGCGACCGAGACCTCGGCCGAGGCCACCGAGATGACCGAAGCCGCCAACGAGGCGCCGCAGGACGTCGCCGAGGCCGCCCCCGAGGCCGGCGCCCTGAGGCTGCCGCTGCCGAAGCCGCCGCCCCGGAGGGCGAGGCCTCCGCCGACGCCTCGCCGTCCGGCGATGCCCCCTGCGGGCCCCACCAGCGTCGGGCAAGGCGATCCCGCCGCCGCCCGGCCCGGCTCCACCTCGTCCAGCGGCAAGGTGATCCCCCGCCTGGGCACGGCGGCCGCAATGGCCGCCCCCACCCGCCTGGTCGACCCGGCGCCGCCCCCGTGCCGGCCGTCCGGCCGGTGGTCTCGGCGGTCGCCCCGGCGGCGGCCCACCGCCCCCCGGCGGCGATTTCCGCCCCGGCCCGGTGGAGGGCCTCCCCGGCCGAGGCCGCCCAGGCGGCGGCCCAGGCGGACCGCCCCGTCGACGCAAGAGCCGTCGCCGTCGCAATCGTGACGAAGCTGCAGCCTATGGACGCCCCCAGCTACACGCCCGACGATGCGGCGGTTCCCGAGGGCGAGATCGTGGTCGAGCGGCTGTCGCCGCCCCAGGACCTGGGCCCTGCTTCGAACCGGACCGCCGCCGACGTGGTGCGCTTCTCACGCAGCAGGGCGAGATGGTGACCGCCAGCGCAGTCGCTGTCCGACGACATGATCGAGCTACCTCGCCGCCGAGATCGGCGCCGAGGTTCGCCCGTCGATCCGGGCGAGGAGCAGGAGGTGGAGCTGGTGCGCCAGCTCGCCGTGCCCGAGGACGATCACGACTACGACGAGCTGCCTGAGCGGCCGCCGGTGATCACCGTCATGGGTCACGTCGACCACGGTAAAACCAAGCTGCTCGACCGCATCCGCAACGCCAACGTGGTCGACGGCGAGGCCGGAGGCATCACCCAGCACATCGGCGCCTACCAGGCCGAGCACGACGGTCGAATCCTGACCTTCCTCGACACCCCCGGCCACGAGGCGTTCACCACCATGCGGATGCGTGGTGCGGACGCCACCGACGTGGTCGTGCTCGTCGTGGCCGCCGACGACGGCGTGATGCCGCAGACGATCGAGGCGATCGCGCACGCCAAGGCGGCCGAGGTGCCGATCGTGGTGGCGGTCAACAAGATCGACCGCGAGTCCGCCGACCCCAACCGGGTGCTGCAACAGCTCGAGCACGGCCTGGTGCCTCGAGGTGGGGTGGCGACACCGTGTGCGTCGAGGTGTCGGCCCTCCAGGGCCTGGGCATCGACGATCTGCTCGAACACCTGCTGGTGGTCGCCGACGTCGAAGACCTCCGCGCCACCCCCGAGGGTCGCGCCACCGGCGTGGTGCTCGAGGCCAACCTCGACGTCGGCCGTGGCCCGGTGGCCACCGTGCTGGTACAGCGGGGCATCGTTGAAGGTGGGCGACCTGGATGCGGCCGGCCCGGCGTTCGGCAAGGTGCTTCCCTGATCAACGACCGCGGCGAGCAGGTGGACGAGGCAGGTCCGTCGGCGCCGGTGCAGGTGCTCGGCCTGTCCGATGTGGCCTAGTCCGGCGACAACTTCGTCGTCGCCCCCGACGAGCGCAAGGCCAAGGCCGTCGGCGCCACCCGGGAACGTTGGCAAGTGAAATCCAGCGCAGCCGTGACGCCTTCGGCCTCGCCGGTGGCGCCAAGCTGGAGGACATCTTCAAGGAGATCCAGGCCGGCGAGACCGCCACCCTGAACGTCATCGTCAAGGCCGACGTTCATGGCTCGCTCGATATGGTCACCGAGAGCCTCCAGAAGCTGGAGCGCGACGTAGGTGAAGGTGGCTGCCGCTGCGCAGCGTCGGCGGCATCACCAAGAGCGACGTGCAGCTCTCCGCCGTAAGGCGCCTCCAACGCCACCATCCTGGGCTTCAACGTTCGCCCCGATCGCAAGATCCGCGAGATGGCCGACGAGTCCGGCGTGGAGATCCGCACCTACGAGATCATCTACAAGCTCCTTCGAGGACATCGAGGCGGCCATGGTGGGCATGCTCGCCCCCGAATACGAGGAGGTCGTCACCGGCGACGCCGAGGTTCGGGAGGTGTTCCGGGTGCCCAAGGCCGGCATGGTCGCCGGTTGCCAGGTGCTCAACGGGGTCATCAAGCGGGGTCGCCTGTGCGGTTCCTGCGTGAGGGCACCATCATCTGGAACTGGCGAGGTCTCGTCGCTGCGACGCTTCAAGGAGGACGTCCGGCGTAGGTGGCCTCCGGCTTCGAGTGCGGCATCGGCCTCTCGGACTTCCAGGACCTGAAACAGGGCGACATCATCGAGACCTACGAGCTGCGGGAGATCCCGCGCACCTGATGCCGACCCGGTGGCGTCATCGCTGAGCTGCACGTGCTGGCCGCCCGCATCGACCTTCGGGTCGGGCAGGCGGGGTCGCTGAAGGCCAAGCGGGCCGCGCTTCGGCCCGTGCTCGATCGCCTGGCCAACCGCCGCGAGCTGTCGGTGGCCGAGATCGACCACCAGGACTCGTGGCAGTTGTCGAGCCTCGGCCTGGCGGTGGTCGCCACCACCCCCGGGCGGTGCCGTGAGCTGATGGACTCGGCCGAACGCCTGGTGTGGTCGCGGCCCGAGATCGAGGTGCTGGGCGTGTCGACCTGGTGGCTGGAAACCGACTGAAGCGTCGGCGAGGTGCGGCGCGAGACTGGGCCGATGAGCAGACGACGATCGACGCGACAGCAGGCGACCGGACCCGGGCGGCCGTTTCAGCGCACCGACCGCATCGGGGAGACGATTCGCGAGCTCGTCGCCGAGGAACTGGAACGCATCGGTGACGAGCGCCTCGACCTGGTGACGATCACCGGCGCCGACGTCGACGGCGACCTGGCCCGGGCGCGGGTGTACTTCTCGGCGCTGATGGCGGCCGAGGCGGACGAGCTCGACGAGGTGACCGAGGCGTTGGACGAGCTGCGGTGGCCGCTGCAGCAGGTGATCAACCGCAACATCCGGGCCCGCAAGACCCCACAGATCAGCTTCAAGCGGGACACCTCCATCGAGGCCGGACTGCACATCGAGGAGGTGCTCGCCGGCCTGAAGCTGTCCGACGACCCTGCCCCCGATGACCCTGCCACCAACGACGCTTCCATCGACAAAGGGGACACGGGCGCCGCGTCGACCGAGGCCGAACCCAACCCCGACGGGGCGTGAGCCGACGCTCCCGTCGTCGCGACGGGCCCACCGGGTTCCTGTTGATCGACAAGGAGGCCGGGCTGACGTCGCACGACGTCGTCAGCCGATGCCGGCGCCGCTTCGACACGCCCGCGGTCGGCCATGCGGGCACGCTGGATCCCGACGCCACCGGACTGTTGCTCGTCGGCGTCGGCAAGGCCACCAAGCTGCTCACCTTCCTGGTGGGGCTGCCCAAGACCTACGAGGCGGTCATCGCCTTCGGCGCGGCGACCTCGACGCAGGACGCCTCGGGCACGGTCGAGGGCACCTTCGACATGTCCGGCCTGACCGCAGCGGCGGTTGCCGACGCCGCCCGCTCGATGGAGGGGCCGAGCGAGCAGGTGCCGCCGATGGTGTCGGCGGTTCGGATCGACGGCAAGCGGCTGCACGAACTGGCACGGGAGGGCAAGGAGGTCGAGCGTCCGCCCCGGCCGATCCGGGTCGACCGCTTCGAGACCACCCCCGCCTCCGAGGCCGAGCTGGCCGGGTGCACCTGGATCGGTGGCGCGGCCCCGGAGTTTCGGTGTTCGGCCGACGGCACCCCCTTGACCTTTCGAGCGACCGTGGAGTGTTCCTCGGGCACCTACGTGCGCACCCTGGCCCACGATCTGGGCCTCGCGTTGGGCGGTGGCGCACACCTGGCGGCGCTGCGGCGCACCCGGGTGGGGGACTACTCGGTGGACGACGCCGCCGGATGGGAGGAGGCCGCCCTGCAACCGGCCGCGGCGGCGGTGGCCCATCTGGCGTCGTTGCATCCCGACCCCGAGGTGCTCGACAAGGTGCGGCAATGGCCAGGTGCTCGATGGAGTTGGGGGCGGCCCCGACGCCTGGGTCCGTGGTCGGTGTTCGCCCGGGCGTCGACGGCGACGATCTGGCCGCCGTGGCGTTGTACGTCGCCCACAAGGGCTCGACGCTCAAGCCCGCGGTCGTGCTCACCGTCGCCTGAGCCCGGCTGCTGACGCGCTCAGTCGTCCGGCGACTCGGGGTGGGAGGTTGGGAGACGCAGGGTGAACGTCGCCCCGCCCCCGGGGGTGTGGCGGTGCTCGACCTCGCCCCCGTGCTGCTCGGCGATGCGACGGACGAGGGCCAGGCCCAACCCGGCGCCGTCGTGGGTGCGCCGGGACCGGGAGTCGTCACCTCGTGCGAACGGGGTGAACAGCCCTTCGACCCTGCCGGTGGGGATGCCGGGGCCGTTGTCGATCACGCCGACGATCGCCGAGGAGGCGTCCGAGGCGACCTCGAAGGCGACCCGGGTGCCCGCCGGGGTGTGCCGGCAGGCGTTGGCGCCCAGGTTGAGCACCGCCTGATGGAGCCGGGCGGGGTCTCCGGTGACCTCGACGTGATCGTGCCGCTCGATGTCGTGGTGGATCCGGTGCGTCGGATGGGCCGCCCGCAGGTCGTGGGCGACCGCCGAGACGATCGCGGCCAGATCGACACGCTCGCGGGCGACCTCATCGACCGGGCGCACCAGGTTGAGCAGGTCGTCGACCAGGTCGGCCAGCCGAGCGCTCTCGGAGCCGATGCGCCCCATCGCCCGCGTCAGACCCTCGTCGTCGAGCATGCCCCCGGCGTAGAGCTCGCTGTAGCCGCGGAGGGCGGTCAGCGGGGTCTTGAGTTCGTGGGAGGCGTCGGCCATGAACCGCTCCATGTCGGCTCGGGCCGCCACCGCGTCGGCGGTGGCCGCCTCCTGTCGCGTGATCGTCGCCCGCAGCCGGGTCAGCATCGCCGCAACGTCGCGGTTGAGCGCAGCGGTCTCCCGCGGGCCGCCCGGCGGGCCCAGCTCGGTGTCGAGGTCGCCCGCGGACACGCGATGTGCGGCGGCGCTGAGCCGCACGACGGGCCGGCCGACCGCTCGCGCCACCACCAGCACGCCCAGCGCCTGCAGGGCGACGAGCACGCACACGCCGATGACCAGGTTTCGGCGCAGGCTGGCCAGCGACGCGTCCATCTCGGCGAGGGGGAGGGCCATGATGGAGCTGTCGCCGTTGGAGCGTCGGACCGCGTTGACGCGGTAGTGGGGGTCGTCGCCGATCGTGACGAACCCCTCCAGGCCGGCCAGCTCCGACGCCTGGTTGCCCAGCACTGCGGCGTCGGCCTCGGTTCCGCCGACGATCGTCCCCTCCTGGTCGAGGATCAACTGGATCGGCCGCTCGTCCGTCGAGACGTCGTCGACGGACTCCTCCGACCCCCCGGCGGTGCCCTGCGGGTCCGGATCGCGCTGGGACCCGCCCGGGGGGCCGGGTTGGTCCCCGGCTCCCGACCGGCCGTCCGGGCCCTGTCGGGGCGTCTGGCCTCCCATGGCCCGAACCAACTCGGCATCGACGCCGGCGAGCAGGTCGTCGCCCACCGCCCGCTGCACGAACATGGCCAACCCGCCGGAACCGATGGCGAGCATCGCCAGCAGCGGGGCCAACAGCGCGGTTCGAAGCGTCGGCCGCCTCATCGCTCGGCGGCCCGCAGCACGTAGCCGACCCCCCGTTTCGTGTGGATCAGGGGCGGGTGGCCCTCGTCGATCTTGCGCCTGAGGTAGCCGACGTAGAGGGCGACGACGTTTTCGGTGCCGTCGAAGTCCTCGTCCCACACGTTGAGGAGGATCTGGGCCTTCGACAGCACGACCGTGGCGTTGATCATCAGGTAGTGCAACAGCCGAAACTCGGTCGGTGACAGCTCGACGAGGTGTCCGCCCCGCCGGACCTCGTGCCCGGTGGGGTCGAGGGTCAGGTCGTCGAACACCAGCAGGTCGGCGGGCGCCGCGAGGGTGGTCCGCCGGAGGATGGCGTCCACCCGAAGCACCAGCTCGTCGACGCTGAAGGGCTTGGTCAGGTAGTCGTCGCCGCCGCTGACGAACCCGGCGATGCGATCCTCGGTCTCGGTTCGGGCGGTCAGGAACAGCACCGGTGTCTCGACGCCCACCTGGCGCATGCGGCGGCAGATCTCCAGCCCGTCGACCCCGGGCAGGTTGACGTCCAGGATGGCCAGGTCGTAGGCGGCACGCGTCGCCTCGGCCCGCCCGTCGCGCCCGTCGTCGAGCTGGGTCACCGAGTGGCCCTGGAAGCGCATGGCGGTGGCCACGACGTCGTTGATCGTCGGTTCGTCCTCGACGATCAGTATGCGGCTCGCCGCCGAGGTGGTCTCGCTCATCAGCGCTCGAGGTCCGGCATCGCCCACAAGTCTGGCCGACGTTTCTGTGAGATCGCTGTGATCAGCGCAGCTCGAGGAGCGCGTCGAGCTCGGCCACCGTCGTGGCTCCGTCGCCTGCGCCGTCGACGTGGATCGAGCGGATGCCCAGTTCGCGCGCCGCGGCGACGTTGTCGGGGTGGTCGTCGAGGAAGATCACCTCGTGGGCCGCCGCGCCGATCAGGTCGAGCGCGGTGGTGAAGATCGCTGGATTCGGCTTGCGGATGCCCACCTCGCAGCTGTCGACGACCACATCGAACAACTCCTCCACCGGCAGCATCGCCCGCCAATGGTCGCCGAACTCGACGACGTTGTTGGTGACGATGCCCGTGGAGAGACCGGCGGAGCGGATCGTTCGGACGTAGTCGACCAGCTCGTGGCGCAGGCCGCCGCCGTTGCCGGCCATCGAGGCGAACACGTCCCAGATGTCGACGTCCAGCCCCTGGGCCCGACCGAGCTCGGTGATCGCCGAGCGTGCCGCCTCCAGGGTGATCTCGCCGCGCTCCACGCGGTGCCAGGGGTGGTCGCCGTCGTTGCCGTAGCCACCGAACACGATCGACGTGACCTGCTCGCCGGAGGCGCCGATGCGGTCGGCGTAGGCGTTCACCGCGTCGAACGGCGAGTCGGTGAAGACCCCGCCGAAATCGAACAGGACCGCCTGGAAGGTTGCGCTCATCGTGGCTCCTCGCCGACCCGAAGTTCGGTCTCACAGTATTCCCGCCGGGCGGCTCGGTGTCGTAGGTTCGGGCCATGACGTGGAACACGAACGACATCCCCGACCTCGGCGGCAAGGTGGCGGTGATCACCGGTGCCAACGGCGGGTTGGGGTTGGCCTCCGCCAAGGCCCTGGCGACCAAGGGTGCCCACGTCGTCATGGCGGCCCGCAACCAGGACAAGGCCGCTGCGGCCCGTACGGAGATCCTCGAGTCGGTGCCGGACGCCTCGCTGGAGATCGTCGAGCTCGATCTGGAGACGCTGGCCTCGGTCGAGGCGGCTGCCGCCGAGATCCTCTCGGCCCACGATCGTCTCGACATCCTGATGTGCAATGCCGGGGTGATGGCGATCCCGCAGGCGACCACCGAGGACGGGTTCGACTCGCAGTTCGCCGTCAACGTGCTGGGCCACTGGGCGCTGATCGGCCGGTTGATGCCGTTGATCCTGACGACGCCCGGAGCCCGCATCGTCACGCTGTCGAGCACGGCGCAGCACGTCGGCCGTGCGATCGACGTCGACGATCCGCACATGAGCGAGGGCTACGACGCCTGGTCGATGTACGGGCAGACCAAGCTGGCGATGCGCCACCTGGCGGTGGGACTCCAGGAGCGCTTCGACGCAGCGGGAGTCGACGTCAAGGCCCTCTCGGCCCAACCGGGGCTGACCAACTCGGACCTCCAGACCACCACGCAGAGCCACGGCGGTGCGGGAGTGCTCGGGGCGTTGGCCGAACCGATGACCAAGGTGGTCGGGATGTCGACCGAGCGGGGCGCCCTGAGCCAGCTGCGGGCGGCGACCGACCCCGACGCTCCGGGCGGCGGCTTCTACGGACCCTCTTCGCCACCTTCGGGCCGCCGGTTCGCAAGCCGCTGGTGCGTCCGGGCGGCAACGCCGCCGTGGAGGCCCTGTGGTCGGTGGGCGAACGCGAGACCGGCGTGTCGATCGACATCGGCTCCGGGGACTGAGCGGCTACTGCTCGGGGTCGAGGTCGAGTCGCCGGGCGGCCAGGCCCTCGGCAGCCGGCTCGGCCAGTTCGACGACGACGTCGGCGGCGACCACCCCGGTCGGGGTGACGATCAGCGGGTTGACCACCAGGGTTGCGACCTGGGGTGCCGCCTCCATCAGGGCGGCCAGGCGCGCCAGCGCGGTCACCAGCGAGTCGGTCCCGCAGGTGCGACCCAGGCCGCGGCCGATCGGGGTGAAGCCGACGAGGAGCGCCAGGTCGGATCGGGACGCGGGCAGGACCCCGAGTGCGGCGTCGTCCTCGTCGGCGAACACGCCGCCCATGCCGACCGACACGGTGGTCACGCTCTGCTGGCGCCGCAGCACGACCGCCACGTCGGTGCCGCGGTCGATCATCCGCTGGACGACAAACGGCAGTGCGTCGTCGCCGAACCGGTCGAGCAGTCGTTGCGCCGCGGCCTCGACCGACTCGCCGTCGAACAGGTCGAGGGTGACCCCTCCGGCCTCCGAGCGCAGCACGCGATCGCGGGTGAACCCCTTGAGGGTCACCGGGTAGCCGACGTCGTCCGCCGCTTCGGCCAGTGAGTCGACGTCGGCGACCACCCGCCTCGGTGCCAGCCGAACCCCGGCGGCGTCCAGCAGCGCGTCCTCGGCGCCGAGCGGCACCGTGCCGTCGCCGTGTTGGTCGAGCAGCCGCTGGGCCAGCGCCTCGACCCGGGCGGCGTCGATGCCCACCCCCAGTTCGGGGTCGTCGTCGGCGTGCATGCACTGCCAGGCCCAGAAGTTGGCCAGCCGGCCCAGCGCCCGGGCCGCGTGTTCGGGAAACTCGAACACCGGCACCCGCACGGTCGTCCCGTCGGCGTCGACCCGTTCGAGCATCGCCAGGTCGGCCGCGTCGAAGTTGCAGGCGGTGACGACCCGGTCGGGGGAGGCGGCCGAGGCGTCGAGGATCACCTCGTTGACGGCGGGGTCGGGTCGAAGCTCCGGCGGGGCGTGCACGACGACGATCGAGTGGATCGAGTCGTCATCGGCGAACCCCTCGAGGGCCTGGCGATAGTCGTCGGCCTGCGCCCGCCAGGAGAGCCGCACGGCGTGGGTGACGACCAGTCCGGCGGCTCGACACTCCCCGACGGTGAGGTCGACCGCGCCCCCGGAGTTGCCGACGACGGCCACCCCGGCGCCGTCGGGGGTGCCCTGCGCCGCCATCACCTGGCCGATGTCGAGCAGCTGTTGCAGCGTCCCCACCCGGATGATGCCGGTCTGACGGAACACGGCGGCGGCGATGCGCTGTCGCAGCCGCGTCTCGGGGTCGGGCGCGTCCCGCAGCGCACCGGAGTTGACCGCCACCACCGGCTTGGTGGCGGTGAGCGCGCGGCCGGCGCGGAGGAACCGCTCGATCCGGCCGAAGCTCTCCAGGTACAACAACACGCCCTCGGTGCGCTCGTCGTCGCGCCAGTACCGCATCAGGTCCGAGGCGCCGATGTCGGCGCGGTTGCCGGCCGCCACGAAGGTGGAGACCCCCATCCCGACGCGGCGGGTGCGGTCGATGATCGCCGCGCCCAGCGTGCCGGACTGGGCGAGGATGCCGATGGAACCCTCGAGTGGGGCGGTGGGGGCGAAGGTGGCGTGCAGACGGATCGACGGCTCGGTGTTGACCAGCCCCAGGCAGTTGGGCCCGAGCACGCGGATGCCGCCCCGCCGGGCCACCGAGATCACCTCGGCCTCGAGCGCCGCACCCTCCGGCCCGGTCTCGGAGAACCCGGCGGTGAGGATCACGCAGGCGCCGACGTGCTTTCGCACGCAACCCTCCACCGACTCGACCACCCGGTCCGCCGGGGTGGCGATGACCGCCAGGTCGACGTCGCCCGGAACGTCGAGCACGGTCGGGCTGGCCGGAAGCCCGGCCACCTCGTCGGCCCGTTCGTTGACCGCCCAGACCGTGCCGCCGAAGCGTTGGGTGATCAGGTTGTACAACACCTCGTGGCCGAGGCCGCCGGGGGCGGCGCCCGCCCCGATCACCGCCACGCTGCGGGGCTCGAAGAGCCGCCGCACCGACGCGGTGGTGGCGGCGGCCTCCCGTCGCTCGCGGGCCGCCGCGGCCTCGGGGTTGGGTCGAAGATCGAAGGCCACCTCGATCACCCCGTCGGAGAACTCCCGGCTCACCTCGAAGCCGGCCGACGAGAACACGGCCAGCATCTTGGCGTTGTCGGGCAGCACCGAGGCGGTGAAGCCGTGCAGGCCCCGCTCGCGGGCGGCGGCCACCAGGTACTCGAGCAGGACCGACCCCAGGCCCCGTTGGCCGTGCTCGTCGTCGATGAAGAAGGCGACCTCGGCCACCGGCCGGTCGCCCCAGCGTTCGTAGCGACCGACGCCGACCAGTTCGTCGCCGAGGAGTGCGACAAAGGCCACCCGGTCGAGGTAGTCGACGTGGGTGAGGTGGTGCAGGTCCTTCTTCGACAGCCGTGGTCTGGCCGAGAAGTAGCGGTAGTAGATGCTCTCGGCCGATTGGCGCTGGTGAAACCTGGTGAGCCGATCGGCGTCGGAGGGCAGGATCGGTCGGACGTGCACGGTGCCGCCGTCGCGCAACACGACGTCGGCCTCCCAGCCCGGCGGGTAGGGGGCGCCGTCGCCGTCTCCCGGGCTCTGGTCGATCGGCCGCTCGGTCACACCCCGATCGTACGGCTCGCGCCGGTCGGGCGATGACCGGTGGCGTCCCTGTTCGCCGTGGCGACCTCCGACGCCGTACGGTGATGGTGTGCTGATCCTCGGTGATGGCGCCCCCCGCCATGGTGATCCGGCCGCTCGGAGCTCCGGCTTCGAAGCGCCGTGGCGTGGTGCCGCGATCACGATCGGTGCCTACGACGGCGTCCACCTGGGTCATCAGGCGGTGATTCGCCGGCTGACCGAGGCGGCGGGCGAACGCGACCTGGCGTCGGTGGTGGTCACCTTCGAGCCCCATCCGGCGCGGGTGCTGCGCCCGTCCTCGGCCCCGAGGTTGCTCTGCGACCTGGACACCAAACTGGAGTTGCTGGCCGAGACCGGCGTCGACGCCACCTACGTGATCTCCTTCGACGCCGACCACGCCGCCGAGGCGCCGGAGCACTTCATCAAGCGGCTCCTGGTGGACGAGCTGCGAACCAGGCTGGTGCGGGTCGGGGCGGACTTTCGATTCGGTCATCGGCGCGGCGGCGACGTCACCATGCTGGAGGACGCCGGCGCCGAGCTGGGCTTCGAGGTGGAGGGCCTGGCGCTGGTGGGCCCCGACGGCCGCCCGGCCCGGGTCGAGGAGCAGGTCAGCTCCACCGCGATCCGCCGGGCGCTCACCGAGGGCCGGCTGCACGCCGCCAACGCGATGCTGGGCCGCCCCTACGAGGTGCGAGGCACGGTGGTGGAGGGCGATCGGCGGGGACGCACCTGGGGGTTCCCCACGGCGAACGTGGCGGTGGCCCCCGAGATGCTGCGGCCCGAACCGGGGATCTGCGCCGGATGGCTGGTGCGCGCCGACGGCACCAGGCTGCCGGCGGCGATCTACCTGGGCTCACGTCCGACCGTGTACGGCGACGACGGCGACGTCGTCCTCGAGGTGCACGTGCTCGATTGGGAGGGCGACCTCTACGGCGAGCGGGTGGCGGTCCGCTTCACCGACCGGATTCGCGGCGACGCCGCGTTCGACTCCTTCGAGGAGCTGACCGAGCAGATCGGGCGCGACTGTGACCAGGCGCGGCGGATTCTGGGCACGGCCGACGTCAACGGCGGGCCGACACGGAGGGGAAGCGATGCCAGGTGAACAGCTGATCAAGGACCGGCCAGGCGACGAGGCCGCCGATCCGCTGGTCGGACCGATCACGGAGGCCCCCCAGAGCGCCGGCCTCAGCCGGCCGCCCCGCCTGGCCCGGCACCGCATCCACCTCGACGACGGTCATCCGGTAGGCATCACGATGGCGGGAAGCGGCATTCCGCTGGTGGTCATCCACGGCTTTACCGCCGAGGGATTCCTGTACGCACAGACGCTGTCGCGCCTGTGCGGCATGGGGTTTCGGGTGATCGCCATCGACATCGCCGGTCACGGCAACACCGCCGGGCTCCCCGAGGACGGCGCCAACATCGGCGCCTACTCGGCCCTGGTGGGGCGCGTGCTCGACGAGCTGGGCATCCGTCACGCCCTGCTGGCCGGGCACTCGATGGGCGGTCGGCTCGTGACCCAGCTGGCGGCCAACCAGCCCGAACGCGTACTCGGCGTCGTGCTGATCGATGCGATCGTCGGCGACACCTGGGACCGCATGGTCTACCTGTTCCGCGTGTGGCCGCCCTTGCTGGGGGCGGTGGGCGCGGCGCTGATGGTGGACTCGATCCTCGTGCCGCCGCTGTCGCGTGACCCACGTCAGGCGGTGAAGTTCCTGCGGCTGTTCGCCCCGACGATGCTGGGCCACGTCGCCAAGCCGTGGCGGCTGTTGGGACCGGCGGTGTCGATCCTCCGAACCCGGTCGAGCCGCTACGCGCTGGACGCGGCCGCCGAGGCCGGCACGCCCTTTTACATCCTGCACGGGGACCGGGACGTCGCCGTGCCCCATCGCACCAGCGAGGATGCGGCCCGGCGCGTGGGCGGCGAGCTGATCACCGTCGAACGGGCCGGTCATTCCTGGTTGCTCAGTGACCCGGAGACCCTGCCGGCGATCATGGCGGAGCTGTTGACCGGCCGGCTGGGCGACGACCTGCGGGCCGCGTTCGTCGAGCTGGGCGTGGGGGAGGACCCCGACCTTCCCGCGATCCAGTCGGTCTGTTACGACCCGGGTGCGCCGGTGTTCGACCTGGCGCTGCCCGAGCCCGAGGAGTACACCGACTCGGCGGTGAAGCGGGCCGACCCGGCCTTCGCCTGGCACCGACACGTGGTGACCCCGGCGCCCTGATGGCGCCCTGACGATGCCCCGGCTGATTCGCCCGACCCGCTTCGGCACCGATAGCGTGGACGGTTCGCCGGAATCCCCGGCACCCGCGTTCCCTGCGGAGTCGAGGCCCTCCGGCCCGACGCCCAGTGGGAGGCCGGGCCCCACGCCCACATCGGAGCACCATGTCCAACCACGTTCCCACCAACATGCCGCCCAAGGCGGACATCATCGCCAAGCATCGGCGTGACGAGTCCGACACCGGGTCGCCCGAGGTGCAGATCGCGCTGCTGAGCGCCCGCATCACCCACCTCACCGAGCACCTGCGCTCGAACAAGAAGGACCACCACACCCGTCGTGGCCTGCTGCAGATGGTGGGCCGGCGTCGTCGGTTGCTGAACTACCTGAAGAACACCGACGTCGAGCGCTACCGTGCGCTGATCGCCGAGCTCGGGCTGCGTCGCTAGAGCGCCCGGCGGCCGGGCCGCCGCATCAGTTGCCGTCGGCGTCGATCAGCTCGTTGGAGCACGCGGCCACCGCGTCGGCCTCCGGACCCTCCGGCTGGTAGTCGGGATCGTCGAGGTGCTCGATGAGCACCTCGACCCGGCCGTCGGTCTCCCGATACAGGCATCGGGCGTAGCTGCCGGCCACCTCCGGTCCCAGCACGTTGCTCGCCTCGGACTCGATCACGATGCGCTCGAAGTCCTCGACGGTGCGCTGGTCGGAGCCGCCACACCCCGCGACGCCGAGGGTGAGGCCGAGGACCACGAGCGCCAACCCGCACGGGGACGCGACGCCGACCCGCGGGCGGCGAGCCGGGCGGTCGTGGGGGGACATGGCGGGGGATCGTACCGGATGATCGTGTCCCGGCCGGTTGTGCACTACGCTGGGCCGTTCACGAACGCGGTTGAGTTCAGCCGCCAGTTGCCGCCCCCCGGTGCAGCGTTCGGACGCAGCCTGTGCGTGCCGCCCCGGAGGACGACAACTGACTGCTGGCCTCTCCGCTCCACACAGGTGCGAACTCGTGCTCGATGCACGGCGCACCACATCAAGGAGAACCACATGGCCACACAGCCAATCGAAGGCGCACTGCGCGTGCGCGCCACCGTTGCCGAGGAAACCGACCTCGTCGCCGGTAAAGAGGTCACCATGGAGGCCGGACGCCTGGCCTCCCTCGCCGACGGCTCCGTGCTCGTCGGCATGGGCGACACCCGGGTGCTCGTCACCTCCACCGCCTCCCGTCGGGTCCGGGAGGGCGCCGATTTCTTCCCGCTGACCGTCGACATCGAGGAACGGTCCTACGCCGCCGGCAAGATCCCCGGCTCGTTCTTCCGCCGTGAGGGGCGGGCCTCCGAGGCCGCCATCCTCACCTGCCGACTCATCGACCGGCCGCTGCGCCCGTCGTTCCCCAGCGGCTTCCGCAACGAGGTCCACGTCGTGGGCCTCGTGCTGGGCGCCGACCAGGAGAACCCTACGACGTGCTGGCGCTCAACGGCGCCTCGGCGGCACTGATGCTGTCGGGCATCCCCTTCGAGGGTCCCGTCGGCGCCGTGCGCCTCAGCTACACCGTCGACGGTGAGTGGCTGCCGCACCCCACCTACGCCGAGTCCGACGCCGGCGTCTTCGACATGGTCGTCGCCGGTCGTCAGCTGCCCGGTCCCGACGGCGAGCCCGGCGACATCGCCGTGATGATGGTCGAGGCCGGTGGCACCGAGGGTGCCTGGGACTACTACGAGGACGGCGCCCCCAAGGTGGACGAGGCGGCCCTGGCGGCCGGCCTCGAGGCCTCGAAGGCCCACATCGCCAAGATGATCGACGTCCAGCGCCAGCCGGTCGAGGTCCATCAGGAGGCCCACGGCGTCGCCGAGCCGCTCAGCTGGGTCTCCCAGCTGGACTCCAGCCCGGAGGTCGCCGAGGCCCTGGCCACCGCCGCCGGTGACCGCATCGTCGAGACGGTGTCGATCGCCGACAAGGCCGAGCGCACCGCCGCCGAGTCGGCGCTGCGCGACGAACTGGTCGCCACCGTGGTCGACGCCGCTGACGAGTCCGAGCGTGCCACCGTCGAGAACAGGCCAAGGCGGCCTTCCGCGCCGCCACCAAGGAGGCCGTGCGCAGCCGCATCGTCAACGAGGGCGCCCGCATCGACGGCCGCGGTCCCAGCGGACCTTCGTCCGCTGTCGGCCGAGGTGGGCGTCGTGCCGACCGCCCACGGCACCGGCCTGTTCCAGCGTGGCGAGACCCAGGTGCTCAACATCACCACCCTGGGCATCGGGCGCATGGACCAGATGATCGACGGCATCGATCCGGTCACCAAGAAGCGCTACATGCACCACTACAACTTCCCGCCGTTCCTCCACCGGCGAGCCGGGCTTCATGCGTGGCCCCAAGCGCCGCGAGATCGGCCACGGCGCCCTCGCCGAGAAGGCGCTGTTCCCGCTCGTGCCCTCGATGGCCGAGTTCCCCTACACGATCCGGCTCGTATCCGAGGTGCTGTCGTCCAACGGCTCCACCTCGATGGCGTCGGTGCGCCTCCAGCCTGTCGCTGATGGACGCCGGTGTGCCCCTGCAGGCCCCGGTGGCCGGCATCGCCATGGGCCTGGTGTACGCCGACGGCAAGTACACCACCTTCACCGACATCCTCGGTGCCGAGGACGCCTTCGGCGACATGGACTTCAAGGTGGCCGGAACCGCCGAGTTCGTCACGGCGCTGCAGCTCGACACCAAGATCGAGGGCATCCCCGCCGACGTGCTGATCGATGCGCTCAACCAGGCCAAGGAAGCCCGCATGGCGATCCTCGACGTGATGAACGCCGCTGCCCGAGCCCCGTCCCGAGGTCAACGAGACGGCCCCGAAGATCATCAGCTTCGAGATCCCGGCCGACAAGATCGGTGAGGTCATCGGGCCCAAGGGCAAGGTGGATCAACACGATCCAGGGCGAGACCGGGGCCGACATCTCGGTCGACGACGACGGCATGGTGGGCGTCGTGTCCGTCTCGGCGGTCGACGGCGGCGCCGTGGCCGAGGCCGAGCGTCAGATTCGTCTGATCCTCGACCCGCCCACCCCCGAGGTCAACGCCGAGTACACCGGCAAGGTGGTGTCGATCACCAAGTTCGGCGCCTTCATCAACATCCTCCCGGACGGGATCGGGTTGCTGCACATCTCCAAGATCGGTGGCGGCAAGCGCATCGACAAGGTGGAGGATGTGCTCGAGCTGGGCAGGACCTCGAGGTCTACGTCGAGGACATCGACCCCAACGGCAAGGTCTCGCTGCGCATGGCGGGTGACACCGGCGGAAAATCGGGCGGAGACACCGGCGGAAGCCGGTCCGACTCCCCAAAGCTGACGGCCCTGCTCAGGGCCGTTCCGCCGCCGCATCCACCCGTGACACCGACGCCGGTTCCTCCGGCGAGTCGGACTCGAACGGCGGAGGTTCGGACCGTCCCAAGCGGGCGCCCGAGTTCGCTCCGGTGCTCGAGGCCAAGCTGACGGAGACGTACGGCGACCCGGGCTCGAGCCCGCCCCCGCAATGCGGGCGGTGGCGGTCGTCGCGGAGGCGGCGGGGGCCGGGGTGGCCGACGCGGCCGCTAGTCCCTCCACGGGTTCCGACGCGGTCGACACCGACGCGTCGCAACGGCGGCCGTCCCGATTGGGACGGTCGCCGTTGCGCGTGGTCTTTCGGCTCGCTCAGGTGACGCTGCTGCTCTGGGCCGCCATGGTGCTGATCGAGCGCTACGACAGCACCAGCGACGACACGCTGAACACCGCCGGCGAGCGCGCGGACCTGGCGCTGGGCGAGCAGGTGTTCACCGATGAGTTCGGCGGCCCGGACGGGCCGATGGCCAACGAGGGCGACTGGCAGGTCGTTACCGGCAACTGGACCGTGCAGAACGGCGAGGCCACGTTGATGGCCGATCCGTCCGGTGCGCCAACGCCTGCGCTGGTGACGACCAACCTGCCCGAGGCCGAGCGTGGTCGTCCAGGTCCAGGTGACCGCCGGTGCCGACGGCGTCGGCCTGGTGTACGGCTACAACGGCCCGACCGACTTCCACCGGGTGTCGTTCAACCCGACCTTCGCCGCGGCGGGTGTCGAACGGATTCAGGGCACGAGCGCCGAGACGATCGGCCGGTTCGCCCCGGTGGCGGTGCCGGAGAGCTACGAGATCAGCCTCGAGTTCGGCCAGGGCGAACTCCAGCTGTGGATCGGCAACCTGACCCTGGGCCAGGTTCCGCTGGTCGACGGCGCGATCCCCGCCAACTTCGGGCTGTCCTCCGCGGGCGGGGCTCCGGCGTCCTTCGACGACGTGCGGGTGTACACCGGTGGTGTCTAGGACGCCGGAGCGGCGTTCGGCGACGGTGCCACTGCCGAAGCGGGCGCTGTACTGGATCCTGGCGATCTGGATCCTCGCCCTCGGCTTCCGGGTCCTCTACACCACCCAGCTCAACCCGGACCCCGACCTGACCGGCGATGGCATCTACTACCACGGCCTGTCCAACGACCTGGCCAAGGGCAGCGGGTTTCGTCTGACCAGCCTCGACTTCGCGGAGACCCGCGAGGTGGCGGATCACCCGCCCGGGTACGTCGTGATGCTCAGCGCGGCCAGCCGCTTGGGGCTGACCAGCATGGACGAGCACCGCCTGATCTCGGCCCTCGTCGGCTCGCTGACCGTCCCCTTGTTGGGCCTGGCGGCGGGACGCCTGGCCGGCACCCGCCGGAGGGGCCCGCCCCCGGCCCCACGGGTGGTCGCCTGGGCGGCCGTCGCGGCGGCGGCGATCGCCGCCCTCGACGTCAACATGTGGATCTGGGACCCGCTGCTGCTCGCCGAGCCGCTGGTGCTGACCGCCGCAGCCGCCTGGTTGCTTGCGTGCCTGGTGTACGACGACCGGCCGTCGCTCGGCGTCGCCCTCACGGTGGGCCTCACGCTGGGGGTGGCGGCGGCGACCCGCTCGGAGCTGCTCGTCGCCGGGGCGGTCGTGCCCTGGCTGCTGTGGAGGAACCGCGGCCAGACCCTGCCCCGGCTGGCCACCCACGGGGCGGTCATGGTCTCGGGCCTGGTGTTGCTCGTCGGCCCCTGGGTGTGGACCAACCTGCACCGCTTCGACGAGCCGGTGGTGATGACCACCGGCCTGGGCAACACGATGGTGCAGGCAAACTGCGACGCCGCCTTCTACGGGCCGGCGACGGGCTACTCGGACTTCACCTGCTTCTCCCGGACGCGCACCCTGGTGTCCCCGGACATGGACGACAGCGAGAAGGACGTGCTCTTCCGAAGGATCGCCACCAACTACATCTCGGAGAACCGGGCCCGCTTCCCGGTGGTGGCGGCCGCACGGGTGGCCCGAACGTTCGGCTTCTTCCGGCCAACGCAACAGGTGGGGTACATGGAGGGCGTCGAGCTGCGGGGTCCGCACTGGGCGGTGTGGTCCGGCATCGTGTCCTGGCAGTTGCTGCTGCCGGTGGGAGTGGCGGGCGTGGTGCTGGCGCCGCCGCAACGGGCGCCTGATCGCGCCGGTGCTGCTGGTGACCGGCGCGATCGTCATGGCGGTGTCGCTCACCCAGGGGGCGGACCGCTACCGCATGGCGCTGGAACCGATGCTGATCGCCTATGCGGGCTTTGCCGTGGCCCGCTGCCTGGCCGTTGTCGGGCGTTCCACACCGGCGCTCGCCGACACCGGGTTGGGTCGATGGCTGCGCAAGTGGGCACCGGAGCCCGAGCCCGAGGAGGCGACGTCGTGACGCACCTGGCCATCCGGGTGGTCGGCGCCGACCGTCCCGGCATCACCGCGGACCTGATGTCCACCCTCGCAGCGTTGGAGACCGACCTGGAGGACGTCGAGCAGGTGCTCGTCCGTCAGCGGCTGATCCTGGCCGCGGTCGTCGGGACCGAGCGGCCGGACTCGGTACGGGCGTGAGCTGGCGGCGTTCGGCCGTCGTCACGGGCTGTCGGTGCAGCGACGAGGTGGCCGGGGTGAGCACCGCCGCGGCCGAGACGCAGATCATCACCGTGTTGGCCCCCACGATCACGCCGGCGGCGCTGGAGATCATCACCGACACCCTGGGTTCTGCTCGGCGCCAACATCGACCGCATCGTTCGCCTGGCCTGCTACCCGGTGTACTGCTACGAGCTGCGGGTGTCGGGCGCCGACGCCGATGACATCCGCACCCGGGTCACCGCGGCGGGCGCGGCCGCCCGGGTGGACGTGGCGGTCCAGCGCGAGACCCTGGGGCGGCGGGCGATGCGGCTGGTGGCCTTCGACGTCGATTCGACGCTGATCCAGGGCGAGCTGATCGACGAGGTGGCCAAGATCGCCGGGTGCGGCGACGAGGTGGCAGCGATCACCGCGGCGGCGATGGCGGGGGAGCTGGACTTCGAGGAGGCCCTCCGGGCCCGGGTGGCCCTGCTGGAGGGGTTCGAGGTGGACGAACTGGTCAGGATCGCCAACGAGGTGCCCTTCACCCCGGGCGCCCGCACGCTGGTGACCACCCTGAAGCGGCTGGGCTTCAAGGTGGTGGCGTTCTCCGGTGGATTCTCGATGATGACCGACGTCGTCGGCCGTCGACTCGGCCTGGACGCCACCCACGCCAATGCGCTCGAGGTGGTCGACGGGCGCCTGACCGGCCGGTTGGAGGGCCGGGTGGTCGACCGGGCGCGCAAGGGCGAGCTGTTGGAGGAACTGGCCGAGCAGACGGGCATCCCGCTCGCGCAGACCGTGGCGGTCGGCGACGGCGCCAACGACCTCGACATGCTGGGCCGGGCCGGCCTGGGCATCGCCTTCAATGCCAAGACCGTGCTGCGGGAGGTGGCCGACGCCGCCATCTCGGTGCCGTATCTGGACGTGGTGCTGTTCCTGATGGGGGTGGGGCGCGGCGACGTCGAGCGCGAGCGGCTGACCCGATCGGACCCGCCGCCCGCCGCCCCGGCGTGATCGGGCGTCGAAGGGCCCACGGGTAGTGTCGAGGCCGAGCGGAGGTGCCTGAGTGGGCTTTGTCAACGAGTATCTGAGCGAGACCGGCGAGATCGTCGGCCGGTTGGACGCCGAGGCGGTCGAGGCGGTGGCGACCACGCTGGCCGCCGTCCGCGAGGGCGGCGGCCGGTTGTTCATCCTGGGGGTCGGCGGCTCGGCCGGTCACGCCTCCCACGCCGTCAACGACTTCCGCAAGCTGTGTGGCTTCGAGGCCTATGCGCCGACCGACAACGTCTCCGAACTGACCGCCCGCATCAACGACGACGGCTGGTCGGGCGTCTTCGCCGGCTGGCTGGAGGGGTCCCGCCTGGGCCCGCTGGACGGACTGCTGATCTTCAGCGTCGGCGGCGGCGACCGTGAGCGGGGGGTGTCGGCCAACCTGGTCGAGGCGATCGACGCCGCCGCATCGGCGGGGGCGTCGGTGTGCGGCATCGTCGGGCGCGACGGCGGCGAGACCGCCCGCCGGGCCGATGCGTGTGTGGTCATCCCCACCGTGGAGGAGTCCCGGGTGACGCCCCACACCGAGGGCCTGGCGGCGGTCGTCTGGCACCTGCTGGTGAGCCACCCGAAACTTCAGACCCGCGCCACCAAGTGGGAGTCGCTTCGTGGCGCCTGAGCGGACGACCACGCCGGCGGCGTGGTGTGTGGTCGGCGGCGCCGGATTCATCGGCTCGCACCTGGTGGCCCGCCTGTTGGGCGAGGGACGCGCCGATCGCATCGTCGTGCTCGACAACCTGTCCTCGGGCATCCGGGAGCTGCTGGGCGCCTCACTCGCCGATGCGCGGGTCGAGATGGTCGTCGGCGACTGCGGCGACCCGGTCGTGGCCAACGGCGCCCTAGCGGGGGTCGACGTCGTGGTGCACCTGGCATCCAACCCCGACATCGCCCGGGCGGTCACCGAGCCCGAGATCGACTTCACCTCCGGCACCCGGCTGTCGAACGCCGTGATCGAGGCCGCACGCCGCAACGGCGTCGGCACCGTGGTGTACGCCTCCGGCAGCGGTGTCTACGGCGACCTCGGCGACTTCGAGATCCCCGAGGATCACGGCCCGCTGCGCCCGGTCTCCACCTACGGGGCGTCCAAGCTGGCCGGTGAGGCGCTGGTGTGCTCCTACGCCCACATGTTCGGGCTGCGGGGGCGGGCCTTCCGGTTCGCCAACGTCGTCGGGCCCCGCCAGACCCACGGCGTGGGCTACGACTTCCTCGCCAAGCTCGCCCGATCGCCCGAACGCCTGGAGATCCTCGGCGACGGGCGTCAGTCCAAGTGCTACATCGCCGTCGACGACGTGCTCTCGGCCATCCTGGGGGTGCTCGACGGCGAGGACCCGGCGCCCTACGAGGTCTACAACGTGTCGACCGACGATGCCCTGAGCGTCGACGACATCGCCGAGGCCGCCTGCCGTGCCGCCGGCCTCGACCCGGCGGCGGTGTCCTTCGACCACACCGGCGGCCCGGTCGGCTGGCGCGGCGACGTGCCGGTGGTGCGGCTGGACACGACGAGAATCCGCCGGACCGGTTGGGAGCCGAAACGGACGTCGGCGGAGGCGATGGAGTGGGCGTTGCAGTCGATGGGGCCGCGTCGATGACCGAGGCGACCCGTCGGCACGCAGGTGCCGATCCGTTGACCCCGACGGCCCTGCGGCTACTGGTGTCGCTTGGGCTTGTGCTCGGGCTGCTCGTCGGGGCCGCGGTGTACCTGCCCAGGGTGGGCGGGACCCGCTCGGTGGTCGCCCAGCACACCCCGCGGTTCCCCGCCGGACCGACCGGGACGGGCGAGACGCCCGACGGACCATGACCGGACCGGGCGCGTCGACCATCGGCCGCCTCCTGGCCCGAGGGCTGCGTCGTGCGCAGCGGGTGGTGACCGCCCCGTTGGTGGTCGCCGTCGTCGGTGCCCTTCTGTTGATCACCGTGGCCCTGCTGGTGACCGCGCAGCGGGGTGGTGCGTGACCGTCGGCGGGCCCGCCGGGGTGGTCGTCGACGACGGCGCGGTGACCTCGGGCGGCCCGGTCGGGAGGGGCTGGGCCTCGTGGGCGGGGGCGCTGCTGTTTCTTGTGGCCCTCGCACTTCGACTGGGCGCCTCGGTCGGGGACCTGCCGCACATCTACGACTGGGACGAACCGCTCTTTGTCAGCTTCGACATCGGCCCGTTGTGGACCGAGAGCACGCTGGAACCGGCCCAGTTCCACCATCCGGCGGTGTACAAGGAGGCGTCGGCGGCCATGTTGGCCGCCGGGTCGGTGCTCGCCGGATGGCAGGCCGACGACCTCGGTTTCGTCGGCGGCGTCACCGGCGACCGGCCGGTGGTCAATCCGATGCCGTGGGTGTCGGTCCGGATCCTGGTCGCCGTGCTCGGTGCGGCCGCCGTGGCGTTGTGCTGGGATGCGGCCCGGCGGTTCGGACTTCCCGACTGGGCGGCCGCCCTGGCCGGGTGGTGTGGCGCCGTCGCCCCGCTGCTGATCTCGATCGCCCCGAGGATCGCCTCCGACGGCTACCTGGTGTTCTTCGTGATGCTTGCGGTGTGGGCGCTGGCCTGGACGCTTCAGCGTCCGACGATGACCCGACAGGTCGTGCTGGGCGCAACGCTGGGCCTGGCGGTCGCCACCAAGTACACCGCGGCCCCGCTGGTGGTGATCGCGGTGGCCCCACCGCTGGTGGCGCTTGCCTCCAACGCCCGTCGGGCGACCTGGCTGATCGGCTCCGCGGCGGCGGCGCTGGGCGCGTTCTTCGTGACCAACCCCTACATCCTGTTGCGTTTCGATCAGTTCTACACCGAGATGGAGACCCAGAACTACGTGTATCAGTCCGGTCTGGTCGGGCTCACGGGGCGCCCGCTGCGGTTCAACCTACGCATCCTGTTGGAGAGCGCCGGTCCGATGGCGGTGCTGGCCCTGGCGGCCATCCCGGTGTGTTGGTGGGGTCGGGACGCGTCCGAGCCGTGGCGTCGCTGGATCCGCCGCCGGGACGTCGTCGGCGTGTTGGCGGTGAGCGCCGGGGTCGTCGCCTGGATGCTCTTCCAGACCCGCTACGAGGTGCGCATCTCGCGCAACGTCATGCCGCTGATCCTTCCGGTGTGCCTGCTCGGGGCACTGGCGGCCCCCCGGGCGTTCGAGGCCGTTCGACGCCGGGGCATCACCGTGCTCAGCGTCGCGGTCGTGGTGGTCGCCGTGTGGGCGGGCCTGCAGACCACCAAGGGACTGTTCGAGTTCGGCACGGCGGTCGCCGACGAGCGCGCCGACGCCCGCACGTGGCTCCAGGCCAACGTCTCGCCTGGCGAGGTGGTCGTCGGGGAGTTCGGCACGCCCTACGTCGGCACCGAGGGCGTCGTCCAGGAGGAGGTCGCGTTCCTCGCCGACCTCGAACTCGCCGAGCTTCGCTCGGGCGGGGTCGACTGGTTGGTGTCGTCGTCGGAGAGCACCGGAGTGGTGTTCAGCGACCGCCGACGGTGGGCCGAGGAGATCGCCGCCTACGAGAAGCGCTTCGCCGAGGTGTGTGAGTGGCATAGTTTCAAGTCGTGGAACACTGAGATCCGTGTCGGCAGGGTGTGCGAGAGCCGGGTCGACACCAACTCGGGACAAGCCGGAGGCTGACGTGGAAACGAACGAGACAAGCGCATCGGACGGCGACGAGCTTCGGGGCGGGGCGACCACCTCCTCGGACGCGCAGCCGGCGGCCCCGGCGGACGGCGCGGTGGGGCGGGGCGAGGCGGGGGAGGACGACCGGCTGGAGCCGGAGGGTCTGACCCAGGCGGAGAAGCGGCTCCTCGGGCCTGCGGCCGCGGGCTGGTGATCCTGTTGATCATCGTCGCCGTCAACCTCTTCTCCGGCGACGACGCCGCCGACCCGGAGACGGCGGGGATCCGGCCGCCGCCACCGGTGCCGGTGCCGGTGCCGGGCCGCCGACGGGGCCGCGGTCGTGCCCACCGTCGAGTCGTTGTCGCCGACCACCGGGGCGGTCGTCGATGCGTTCGACCGCGACGGCCTCGACGGGGGCGACCTGGGTTGGTCCGTCCTGGGATCGGGCGAGTGGACGGTCTCGGACGGCACGCTGCGCTCGGGGTCCAAGCCCGAGGGGGTGTCGCCGATGGTGGTCACCGAGGTCCCCGAGGACTTCGGTGCCGACTGGGCCTTCTCGATCACGGTCGACCAGGCGGGGCAGTCCACCGGGTTCGTGTGGGGCGTTGAGGACGAGAACAACTACTGGGAGATGCGGGTCAACACCGAGTACGCGGTGGTGGTCTTCAACCAGGTGACCGACGGAACCCCCACCCAGGTCAAGACGCTGGGTCCGGCCGGCTTCGGCTCCGGCGAGCGCTACACGATCCAGCACGTGGGCGACACGGTCACGCTGGCGGCCAACGGCCAACCGTTCGTGACGCTCTCCGACCCGTCGCTCGAGGAACCCCGCCAGGTGGGGGTCATCGCATCCACCGATGCGGAGGGCAGCTTCAAGTTGGCCGAGGTGGCCAACATCGAAGCGGCCGGCTGAGGGGGGACTCGACGATGACCCACGCACTCGACCGACTGGCCGGCGCCGCCGGCCTTCGGCCGCCCGAGCTGTTCGCCGACGGCGCCGATCTGCCCACGATCGAACGGCTGGCCGCCGATCCGTCCATCGACGGGTTCACGACCAACCCGACCCTGCTGGCCAAGGCCGGGGTGACCGACTACGAGGCGTTCGCCCGGGCCGCCCTGGAGGTGGTGGGCGATCGGCCCATCTCCTTCGAGGTGTTCGCCGACGACCCGACCGAGATCGCCCGGCAGGCGCGCCTGCTGGCCGGTTGGGGCGACCAGGTGTTCGTCAAGGTGCCGGTGATGACCACCGACGGCACCTCGACCCACGAGGTGGTGGCCGAGCTGGCGTCCGACGGCGTTCGGCTGAACGTGACGGCCCTGATGACCCCCCGGCAGGTTGCCGTCGTGTCGGCGGCGCTCGCCGGCGGTCCGCCCAGCTACATCTCGGTGTTTGCCGGCCGGGTGGCCGATGCCGGGCTCGACCCGGTGCCGATCATGGCCGCGTCGGTGGCGATCATGGCGGCGGAGACCGATCAGCGGCTGATCTGGGCCAGCCCCCGCGAGGCCTACAACTACGTCCAGGCGGCGCAGGTGGGATGCCACGTCATCACGATGACCGCCGACCTGCTGGCCAAGCTGCCCACGATCGGCAAGGACCTCGACGAGTTCTCCCTGGACACGGTGGCGATGTTCCGTAACGACGCGGTGTCCTCCGGCTACACCCTGTGACCGGACCGAGCCCACGCGACCTGGCGGTGTCGGCCGCCAAGTCGTCGGTGTTGTGGCTGCGCGACCGACGACGCCTCGAGCGGATGTTGGCCAAGGTCGCCGTCGACGGGGAGCGCTCCCGGTTCTCCCATCGTCTGCTCGCCCCGACCGCCACGTTGTCGCCGTGGTACGACGACGAGGCGTTTCTTGCCACCTACGAGGCCGTGGTCGACCACACGCTGGTCGACATCTACCGCTGCTGGGACCTGTGGGCCGCGCTGGCGCAGGTGGGCGACGTCCCGGGCGACATCCTGGAGGTCGGCGTGTGGCGGGGCGGCACCGGCACGCTGATGGCCGAACGGGCCCGTCGCCTCGGGCTGGACGCCGACGTGATCCTCGCCGACACCTTCCGCGGGGTGGTCGGCGCCGGCGAGGAGGACCCCTGGTATCGGGGCGGCGAACACGCCGACACCTCGGTCTCGGTCGTCGAGGCCCTCGTCAAGCGGTTTGACGGGGTGCGCGTCGAGATCGCCGAGGGCATGTTTCCCGACGACACCGGCGACGCGTTGGCGGACCGGTCGCTGCGCCTCGTGCACATCGACGTCGACGTCTACACGTCGGCCAGGGCCACCCTGGAATGGGCGTGGCCCCGGCTGGGCGTCGGCGGCCTGGTGATCTTTGACGACTACGGCTTCTACGAGTGCGAGGGGGTCGCGGCGCTGGGGGCCGAGCTGATGGCCGGCGCCGGGTCGGTCCTGCGCGGCATCACCAGCCTCAACGGTCACCTCACGCTGGTGAAGCTGGCCGACGGGCCGTTGCCCACGTGTTGAGCCCCAGCTTGTGGCGGCGGCAGGCGATGTGCTCGGGAACGAACCCGGCGGCCACCAGCTTCGGCCAGAGGTCGCGCGGGTCGTAGTAGCGCCGGTGATCGTTCATCTCCTCCGGCGGTGACAGGCCCAGGCGGAACGCCGAGAACTCCAGCGCGATCTTTCCCGTCCAGCTCGGGACGTTGACGAACAGGACGCCGCCCGGGGCCAGCAGGGCGTGGCACCGTTCGAGCGTGGCCCGGTCGTCGTCGAGATGTTCGAGCACCGAGCTCAGCACGACGACGTCGAAGCCGCCTTCGGGCAGTCCTTCGAGCGCGTCGGGCAGCCGCCCCCGAACCGCCTCGGTGTTGGGCAGCGAGTCCAGCTCGTCGCTCAGCGACAGGTCGACCAGCGTGAGGTGGGCCACCTCGGCGGCGATCGAGCGCCCCAACGTGGCCTCGTAGCCGCACCCCAGGTCGGCCACCCGCCGGCCGGCGAGCGTGCCCACCCGGCGCCTGAGTGCGGCCCGTCCCCACCAGGTGCCCAGCCGGTCGACCGGGCTCATCGCCTCGTGTTGCCCGAAGGACCCCGTGCGTCGGTCGGCCACGACCTCAGTCCCGCCGGACGGCCGCAACGGCGTGCAGCAACAGGGTGAAGGCGAACGTGGCAAACCCGATGATGCCGAGCGTCAGCCCGGCGATGGCCAGGTGCGCCACCGGGAGGTCGGCTTCGGTGAGGGTGAAGTCGCTCGTGACGTACCGGACGAGCAGCGGCAGGGTGGCCAGCGCGCCGAGGGCGCCGCCGACCATGGCCGAACCGACGGTTCGGGTGTAGCGGTAGCGGCGGAGGAGGCGCTCGGTGGCCATGCCCCGCCGGTCGTAGATCACCCGGGCCAACAACCCCAGCTGGTAGCTGAAGACGCCGAGGGTACTGACGACCAGACCGAAGATCATCGTCGTGGTCGTGAAGGTCACCCCGGCCACGGTGATCGGCCCGGCCGCCAGCGGGACGGTCAGCAGCAGGCCGACCACCAACGCCGCCAGGCCCGGCCGCACCAGAAAGAAGTCGGCGCCGTGGATGAACATCGCCTTCAGGTTGATCCAGGCCGCCGAGAACGGGCTGAACCATCCCTCGCGCCGATGGTGGCTGACCCGGCCGTCGGTGTCCTTGAGGAAGCGCACCGGCACCTCCTGGGTGCGGAGGCCCAGGTGCACCGACTTGATCACCATCTCCGAGGCGTACTCCCAGCTCTGGGACACCAACCGCATGCGGACCAGCGCGTCAAGGGTGAGGCCACGCATGCCGCAGTGGATGTCGGAGAAGTCCGAGTCGTAGAGCAGGTTGAGAATCCAGGTGGTGAAGGGCGTCCCGAAGTAGCGGTGGAGCGCCGGCATCGAGCCGTCCTCGATCGTGCCCTTCCACCGGCTGCCCATGACGAACTCGGTGTCGTCCCGAAAGGCCTCGATGAACGGCGCGAGGCGACGGAAGTCGTAGGTGCAGTCGGCGTCGCCCATGATCACCCACGGGGCCCGGATCACCGGGATGGCGTCGAGGTAGGCGCGCCCCAGGCCCCGCCGGGGGGTTCGCAGCACCCTCGCCCCCGAGGCGACCGCCAGGCGGGGCGTCTCGTCGTCGGAGCTGTCGACGATGAGGATCTCCCCCCGTACGCCGGCGTCGGCCAGGCCCTGGTGGCACCAGGCGACGAAGGTCTCCATCGTGATCGCCTCGTTGAGGGCCGGGATGACGATCGACACCTCGGGATCGGGCTCGTCGGTCGACGGGATCCACAGCTCCAGGGCCGGGTCCTCGGGGTGTTCGTCCACCCGGTGCGGTTGCGCCTTCGCTGCGTCGGTGCCCATCGTGGTGCCGATGCTGACAGTCTCAGCCGTCCTCCGCCAGTAGCGCCGCCTCCAGCCGGGCGACGCCCTCCGGGGTGCCCACCTCGTCGTAGGGTCGCCGCACCTCGAAGGCCGACACCAGGCCGTCGGCCGACCAGGCGGCGACGGCGTCGGCGAGGTCGCACTGCGGGTGTTCCCCGCCGTCGTCCAGGCGGTCGAGTAGCTCCCGGTCGAGGACGCTGACCCCGTAGTCGATGTGAGTCCTCCCGGCGCCGCGGCCGTCCTTGGAGTAGCGCACCAGCCCGTTGTGCACCTCCGCGTTGGACGGTTCGCGGCCGTTGCGGTTGTCGAGCACCGCCATCGTCGCCGGGGTGTCGGTGCGGTCGGCCGCCTCAACCAGGTCGCGCAACGACATGCGCAGCCAGCTGTCGCCGTAGAGCACCAGAAACCGCTGCTGCAGCAGCCCTCGGCGGTGTGCGAGCACCAGCGCCCCGCCGGTGCCGGGGCGGAGCGTCGCCCCGTCGGCGCTGTAGGCGACCGAGAGGCCGAACGCCGAGCCGTCGCCCACCGCCGAGCGGATCTCGTCGCCCAGGTGGCCGATGCACTCGACGACGTCGGTCACCCCCTGTTCGGCCAGCCACTCCAGCTGGCGGTGGGCGAACGGTCGACCCAGCACCGGCACCAGATGCTTGGGCCGATGGCGGCCGAATTCGCCCAGGCGGGTGCCCAGCCCCCGGACAGGACGACGCACTGGAGCCGCGGGGTCGGCACGGTCAGCCCGCGGTCAGGACGGTGGAGCCCAGGTGATCGAAACGGAAGCGGAGCTCGCCGAGGCCCTCGGCCCGCATCGCCCGTCGCACCCGGTTGGGTTCGGGTGCGTACACCATGAGGAAGCCCCCGGCGCCGGCGCCGACCACCTTGCCGCCGAGCGCGCCGGCGGCCCGGGCCACGTCGTAGTAGCGATCGATGTCGGGGTTCGACATGCCCGAGGTGCGTGCCCGTTTGGCCACCCAGTGCTCGTGCATCAGCTCGCCGAAGGTGGCCGTCTCACCGGCCACCAGCGCACCGGCGATCTCGTCGCCCAGCGCCTTGGTCCGGTCGAGGTTGGCCAGCATCTCCTCGTCGGCGTCGGCGCTCCGGCGATCCTGGTCGGCCAGCATGGCGGAGGCGGCTCGCGAATAGCCGGTGAAGAACAACAGCAGGTGTTCCTCGAGGTCGCACATCGTGTCGTCGCCGACCGCAAGTCGCTCGGCCTCCACCCGGTCGTCGGCGTGAAACTCGAAGGCGGTCAAACCGCCGTAGGCCGCGATGTACTGGTCCTGCTTGCCGACGGGCTCCTTCAGGTGGTCGATCTCGATGGCGCAGGCCTGTTCGGCGAGCGCATCGGTCATCACGCTCTCGTGTCGGTGCGCATACAGCGCCCGAAGCAACCCCACCGTGAACGACCCGGACGAGCCCAGCCCGGTGCCCGCCGGGATGTCGGCCATCGAGACGATCTCGACGCCGGGCGGCACCCGATGCAGGCCCAGCGCGGTTCGCAGGATGTCGTGGTCGATCTCGTCGACGGCGCCGACCCGCTCGATCGTCGAGTACTTGAGCAGATAGTCGTCGGTGAAGGTGTGGTTGATCGAGATGTAGACGTAGCGGTTGATCGCCGCCGACACCAGCCGTCCGCCCCGCCGGCGGTAGTAGCTGGGCAGGTCGGTTCCGCCACCGCCGATCGAGATTCGAAGCGGCGTCCGGGTGATGATCATCCACGCCGATGTTACCGGCCCTGTTGGCGCCACGAGGCGACGGGTAGCGTGGCGACCATGTCGATACGTGTCGGAGTGTTCGGGGCCGGTGGGCGCATGGGTGCGACCGTGTGCCAGGCGGTTGCGGCCGACCCGGAGTTGACGCTGGTCGCCGCGGTCGACCCACACCACGCCGGCCTGGACCTCTCGTCGCTTGCCGGACCGGACGTCGGCGACCTGCAGGTGGCCCACGACGCCGACGCGCTGGCCGAGGCGGGCGCCGAGGTGGCGGTCGACTTCACCCACCTCGACGCCGCCCGGACCAACCTGGCCTGGCTGGCCGACGCGGGCATCCACGCGGTGGTCGGCACGACCGGATTCGACGAGCGGGACCTCGATCGCTTCCGGGCCGAGTTCACCAGGTCGAACTGCGTGATCGCCCCCAACTTCGCCATCGGGGCGATCCTGATGATGCGACTGGCGGCGGACGCTGCGGCGTACTTCGAGACCGCCGAGGTGATCGAGTACCACCACGACAACAAGGTGGACGCCCCGTCGGGCACGGCGATGCTGACCGCCGAGCGGATCGCCGGGGCGTCCTCGGAGTGGGCCGAGGACCCCACCCGCACCACGGTGGTCGAGGGCGCCCGGGGCGGGGAGGCCCAGCCGGGGGTGCGCATTCATTCCGTGCGGATGCGCGGCATGGTGGCCCACCAGGAGGTACTGCTGGGCACCACCGGGCAGACCCTCACGATCCGTCACGACAGCTACGACCGCACCAGCTTCATGCCCGGCGTGGTCATGGCCGCCAAGGCGATCGGCGACCGGCCGGGGCTCACGATCGGCCTCGACACGCTGCTGGATCTCTAGGCCGGATCCCGAGTCTGGGTCGTTAGCTTGGGGGCCCCGAGCCCTGGGTGAGGTCCTCGGCGCTCCCGGCGAGCCGTCGCACCTGGACGACGGTGTAGACGACCAGAACCACCACCGCGATGCGGGTGAACCAGCTCTGCGAGCTGACGATGGCGTCGACCAGGGCGTCGAGCTGGTCGTCGAAGGCCACCGCCAGCAGCCGGATCAGCGCCAGGCGGGTCAGCGTGCCGGCGATGTTGAGGCTCCAGAACAGGCGGGGCGGCATGCGGATCACTCCGGCGGCCAGGCACACCGGGTTGTTCGGCGCCACGAACGCCAGGATGGCCAGCGTGCGGTGGGCGGCCGGGTTGGCCCCGCTGGTCAGCTCGTTCAGCCAGTCCTTGGCGCCGGGATACAGATCGGAGCCCCAGCGCACGGCGACGTCGCGATAGCGCACCCCCAGGGCGTAGAACAGCGGGTCGGGCGCCAGCAGCCGCAGCAGGGGCACGGCGAAGAAGATCCACTCGGGAACCCGCCCGGCCACGGTGATCAGCACCTTGTTGGTCGAGTTGAAGGCGAGCAGCAGGACGGGCTGGTCGTCCACCCAACGGGCCAGGTTGGCGAAGCCGATGTTGTTGGCGGCGATCAGCAGCCCGATCGCCACGAAGACGGCGATCAGCGCCGCACGGCCGAACGGGGCCACCGGCGGATGGATCGGGTGGATCGGCCGGTGGGGCTCGGTCGGGTGCCCGACCTCGGTGGGCGGGGGAGGGGGATCGGGCTCGTCGATGGGGGCACGATACCGGCACCGGGTCGCCCCGGCCGGCCGGGCGGCGGCCGGTTGGGAGCGCCGGCTCAGGTCACCTCGGCGCAGGCGACGACGTCGTCCGGGCTCAGCCACTCGGTCCATCCGCCACCGGCGGGCCGGCGAACCTCGGGGTCGGCGGGGTCCACCCCGACCAGCCCGGGGCCGGCGGAGAGGATCCGGCCGCTGAGGCGGGCTCCGTCGCGTGTCCACAGCCGTGCGGCACCCCGGCGGTCGGCGATCGTCTCCAACCAGGAGGCCAGCGATGCCGGAGCGGTGTCGGTGCGGGCGGGCGCGTCCCGGTGCGCCGGAGGTCCGAGGTCGCCGACGCTCAGTCGCACCAGGCCGTCGAAGGTCACCCGGGTGACCCCGCCCGACCGCTCGCCGGCCGCGGCCCCGATGACGAGCGCCCAGGGGTGCACGCCGAGCGCCGTGCCGGCCACCGTCGCCCCGCCGAGCACGTGCGCCCGCACCCGCAGGCGGCGTTCGGCGGCGTCGCGGCAGCGGTCGACCAGGTCGGCCTGGCCCGCCCGGAGCCGATGGTCGGCCCGTCGGGCGCGCCGTTCGGCCAGCGCCCGCTCCACCGGGTCGTCCTCGACGCTCACCGCCCCATCGTTCCGACCGTCCTCCTTCGCTGTCAACCGGCGGGGTTCGGCCGGGGGAACTCGGTGTTGGGACCTGCGATGGCCCACGTATGCTGTGGCCCCCGCGTGCAACCACCACTCGTTGCCGGCGGGCCCCTTCGATGACCGAGCCATCCACGACCGCCCGACCTGCTTCCGCCGCCGCGGTGGCCACCGCAGCCGGCTCCGACGCGCCCGATCCGACCCGTGGTGAACCGGTGAAGCCCCCCACCGAGGCGGTCGCCCGGTTGGGTTCCAACCACCTGATGGCGACGGTGCTGGGGCCGGCGGACGAGTACCTCGACGTGATCGAGGCCGCGTTCGTCGGCACGGCGGTGCACGTCCGGGGCAACGAGGTGTCGGCCGTCGGCCCCGAGGCGGCGACCCTGGTCAAGCTGTTCGAGGAGCTGCTGGTGGTGGCCGAGGCCGGCCAGCGACTCGACATCGGCGTCGTGCGGCGCACGATCGACATGGTGCGCGCCGACGAGGCGCCCTCCGAGGTGCTGACGTCCACGGTGCTGCAGCGCAACGTCGGCGGCAACGTTCGCCCGAAGACCGCCGGCCAGAAG